>NZ_QJHB01000020.1 GCF_003260275.1 Homoserinimonas sp. OAct 916
GACATGAGGGTCTCCTAATCGAAGTGGTTGTCGTAGTAACTCCACTTTCAGCCGGAGACCCTCACCCCGTCGTCAACAACTACAGCGAGTCGTCACACCGATTCAACCAACGTCCCTGGGCAGTACAGCTAGGCAATCCATCCCGGAGGCACTCACATGGCATCGTCGAAGAGACAATGTGCCTGCCCGCAAAGGGGCCGCGCGCCAGACGGCTCGTCCCCCAGCACCAGCTGAGGCGCTGCTATGGTGACTCGGATGTAGACTCCCGTGCGCTTTGCCGCCGCCTTGGCTGCGGCTCTCCTGTTCACCTCCTGCGGCTCGACCGCCAATCCGACACAAGGCGAGTCGAGCCCGGCTTCAACACCCACCGAAGACACTGCCCCGTCAACGCCCAACGAAGATGCTGCACTAGCTGGGTCATTGCCATTCAACGCGAGCGGCCTGCTCGGAGGTACCGCGCAGCCCACCTTCCCTGACGGAGAGCAGGGCGAAGTCTCGGTAGTCCAGGTCGGCCCGCTTGCCAAACCTGGACTCGGCGCAACTTTGCTCTTCGCCTTTCGGAACAACACCAGCGAAGGCATCTCGCACGTCGACTGGAGCGCGACAGTCCGCAGCGACGGTGCGATTGTCTCTACCGGTAGCAGCCAAGGAACAGTCCCTGACCAGGTGCAGTCAGGTGAGGTTGGGCTCGCATACATATACTTCAGCAACGGCGAAATCATTCCCGGCGGCGCTGAGTACGAATTCACCGTGAATACCAGTCCTGTGAATACCCAGTCGTACAACACCGCGCCATTCAAAGTCACCGAGGCGAACATCTCCGGTGACGCCATAGTGGGCTCTGCGCTCAACGAGACCGGCGCTGAGAGCGCGGCTCCCTACAGCGTCAGTGTCTACTGCTTCGACGGAGACAACCTTCTGTCGCAGTTTCGCACTTACACAGAGCAGGATGGTCCGATAAAGGACGGTGGCTCCGTCACGTTCACCGCGGATCTCTATGGGCAGGAGTGCCCGTCGTTCGTTGTGGGTGTAGGCGGCTACTTCTCTTAGCCAACGCTCACCTACGCTGCGCCAATGTGGCTCGAATCGGGATCTCGAACCGGCGACACGCCCATACGTTTCCACCCAACGGGCACAAGGGCAGGGCTGGTTGAGTCCGCGAGTGCCTTGGTGCGGTTTCAATGTCTCCGATCTCATGAGACAAGGAGAGGGGGCCGCGGTAAGCGCAGTGTCGGGGAGCAGCAGTGGTCTCGGCTATTTCTGTACACATCCGCCGCTGTAAAGAGATTCAGTCGAAGAAGTCAGCGTCGATCTCGACCGTTGTGTACTTTTGCTTGATCTGAACTCCGACGCGGTACTTGATCATGAGGGCGACGAGACGTTGTCCGTCGATCAGGATGACGCGAGACTGCACGCTTCTTGAGTAGTCCACCGCTGCTGGCGTAAATGCGCTCGTGGTCAGGAACACGCCGCGGGTAGCTCCGAAACCGTGGAGTGCGCCGACGAATGCCTGAATCGTCTCGCGCCCGATGTTGTTGCCGTCCTTGTATCGTTTCGCTTGGACGTAGATGCGGTCCAGCCCGAGAGCATCCTGGTCAATGATGCCGTCTATGCCTTCGTCATTCGGGCCACCAATTCGTTTGCCACGTTGCTCAGCTCCGCCGTAACCCATCGCTAGCAGCAAGTCCACGACGGCTTGCTCGAAGAAATCTGGGTGACTCCCCCGCAACCGCTCCAGGAGTTCTTCTCCGAATTCTTGCTCAATCCTGCTGATGCCGTCTTCGATCTGTTCGACGGGATCGAGAATGTCAACCGTGGCAGCGACAGCGCCGTCGTTGGATGTTTCATCAATAGCTCCCCGGACTGAGCTCGGCCAGAAGCGGGCGAAGAATTCGCGGGCCTGCGAGTAATCGAAGCCCTCTGGGTGCTCGCTCAACCCCAGTCGTCCCTCATCATTGATCGCGTAATAACCGCGGGCAGGTCGATCGACCCATCCCGCTTTCGAGAGATGGCTCAGCACCCACCCCATGCGCTGCTCGTACCGATAACCGCCTGAGTTGAGCATCTCCGCTCGAGCCTCAGAACCTAGTCCTGCGACTTTTGCCACAGCATCGAAAATGTCCTTCCGATGCATGGTCTCGCCAGCAGAAAGTACCGTAAGAACGGGAATCACCAGGGCAGGCCACATCGGAACATTAGATACGGAGTTATCTACAGCAATAGTCACACCTCCGCTCTGCACTATGGGCGGTTCGGGCGAGTCCATGCGAATAGGGTTACTGCATCAGCACCCCGCTGCCGTGATGGCCCCGCCGTTCATGGTTCGCGTCACAACTTGACAACCTTGCCTTCACGTGCAGAAACACCCAAAGCGGCTACCGTTGCCGCTTGCCCCAGCGCATCACACTCTCCAAGCAGGCAATTATCTTCGCCGCGAACCGCGGCGGCGAATTCCTCAAGCTCAAGTTGAAATGCATTCACTAATTCCACTTCGATCTCTCGAGCGCCAGAGCGATCATGAAGTGTGATGCGCGAGTTCCTACACAGCCAGGGGTCATCGACAATGAGCGAACCCTGGTCGCCGACCAATTCGAGCCGGCCACGCTGCGGCAGGTGCAGTGCGCAGTCGAAGTTCAGAATGACGTCACTCTCGAACGCCAGGTAGCCGGCTGTCATAATATCCACCCCGGTCGGACCCATGACCTGATTCGCCGAGACCCTGACGGGTTCGCCCGCGAACAGCCGCCCACTGCTGATGCAGTACACGCCGGTGTCAAGCAATGCCCCACCTCCCATCGAGGCATCGAGCCGGAGATCGTTGGCCAATGGCGTTGGCCAGCTATAGCTTGCATTAATGATGCGTAAGCGGCCTATGCTTCCTTCGGCCACCGCCCTCACAACGGCGCAAGTAACAGGGTCGTACCTGAACATGAAGCCTTCGCTCAGCACGAGACCGTGCGAACGAGCGGCTGTGAAGGCTTCAACCACCTCATGTGGCTTGGAGCTGTACGGCTTCTCGCAAAGGACATGTTTACCCGCCCGCAGTGCCCGCATAGTCCATATGTGGTGCATCTTATTGGGAAGAGGGATATAGACCGCTTCTACTCTTGGACAAGCCAGAAGCTCGTCGTAGGTGCCGAACGCGCAAGAAAGGCCCCACTTCTCAGCTGTCGCCTCCGCTCGATCACTGCTTCGACTAGCAATAGCAACTGGGCTGGCCGTGGGGCTCGCAAACATCGCGCTCAACATCGTTTCTGATATGAACGCTGTCGACAAGATACCCCACTTCAATGGATTATCCACCCCAGAACCCTCCTATCGACCTGCAGACGTTGGCAACGTTATCTCAACTCTAATTCGGCGCAGCTTTCTTATGAAGAAAAGCCGAAGGTCGCCTCCGTGGACAATTGTTGTCCGAAGTGAGATATCGTTATCTAAATCTGGTTCATTCCAGTCTGCTGTCGCGTGGCCTCACGGATAGCGCTGATGAAAGGGGAAATTATGTCGGAAAAGCGTGTAGCTCCACCACAGTTTGTTGACGACGGGGTGGGGTTGCTCACGGGTATCACCCCGGGATCCGTCGCTCCCAATGTCATCATTGCGGTTCACGATCCGCTGGGGTTTGAAGCTGATGCCGCCGACGTCATCAGCGAGTATTTCGATGAGCGAACCCTCATTGGCGGCACCACAATGTTCCGCACTTACACCGGAACTTACAAGGGCACGCCGATAACGGTCTGCGGAACTGGGGGCGGTGCACCGGAGACAGAGCTCGCCTTTGGCGAACTGGTCAACGGCCTGGGCGAGTCCGACGTGGTGCCGACGTTCATCCGCATCGGCACATCGGGATCGGCCGCGCCGAACGTCTCGGTGGGAGATTTGGTCATAGCGACCGCCTGCGTGCGGGATGAAGCTACTAGCGCCGCATACGTCTCCCCCTCCTACCCAGCGGTTTCGAGCTTTGAAGTGGTCGCAGCGATGGCTGACGCCGCCACCGCGCTCGATCACCCGTTCCACCTCGGCATTACCCGCTCAACTGATTCCATCTTCGCTGGACAAGGGCGCCCGTTCGCCGGCTACAACCCGCCCGGAATTGAGGACATCGCAACGACGTGGGCCAACGCCAAGGTGCTGAATTACGAGCGCGAAGCCTCTATCATTCTGACTCTGGCCAATCTCCTCGGGTACAGGTCCGGCAACGTGTGCACCGTCGTTAATAGCGCTGTGAGCGGAGAAGTTGACGCCGGCGCAGGGGTACGCGAAGCAATCCTCACCGGACTCGATGGACTTGCCCTGCTCGCGAAGCGCGACAGTATTGCCCAGAACGCCGGCAAGAGCCTTTGGGTCCCTTCAATGGGCTCGTAGCTGTTGTGGCAGCGCGCGTCATCGCGCGCTGCCACAACGCGAGGCCCCGCCCCGGCATGGACCACCGCCGCAGAGTATCCCGTGTTTGGCGATATACGATCAAGAGTTGAGAGCGATTACCGCAGTAAGGGAAATTCATGGCACGAATAGGACTCAAGGATGTCGCCGCCCTTGCCGGGGTCTCGGTGTCAACAGTTTCAAGAGTCCTCCGCGGAATTCCTGTCAAAGACGGGATGGCCGTCCAGGTTCGAGATGCGGCTCACAAGCTTGGTTATCAGCCCAACGGGCTGGCACAAGCACTCCGAGCAGGAAAGTCCGGAACGCTCGGACTTCTCATCCCCGACATTTCGAATCCGTGGCTGGCTGAGCTCGCTTCGGCCCTAGAAGAGGCATGCCGGCTGAGCGGGATCGGATTGATCCTCTGCAACTCAGGCAACCGGCCCGATCAAGAAGAAATGTGCTTGGATTTGCTCTGGAAACACAGAGTGGACGGCGTTTTCCTTGTCTCCGTGCGGGGTCAAGCGCCTGCGTCTCTATCGGAACGCGCACGCGCTGACTGGCCTGTCGTTGCATTCGACCGTTCCTACGCTGGGCCAGGTATCGATGTGGTCATGGCAGACAATGTCGGTGGTGCGCAAGCGCTGGTCAACCACCTAGTCTCCATCGGCCGCAGGAACATTGCACAGATCGTGTCAGGGACCGGGTTGGCGGCGGGCATAGACAGACGCGTCGGCGTCGACGATGCGCTTAGGCGGCATGGACTACGCACCGCTGATCTTTACGTGGGCGACTTTTCTTACGCATCCGGACTGGCCGGCGCAGAGCATTTCATCGGTCGTGGGGCACCGGCAATCGACGCCATCGTTGCAGCCAACGATTTGATGGCTATTGGAGCGTTGAGACATTGCGTCGAGTCGGGACTCGAGGTGCCAGGTGATGTTGCCATCGCCGGCTTCGATGACATGTCCATTTCGTCGTGGACGAGCCCTTCGCTAACGACTGTCCGCCAAGATCCCGAGCTCCTAGCGACCGCCGCTCTGGACCTCTTATTATCCCGCCTCGACGACGCAGGTCTGCCACCTCGCACGGTTACAGTCCCATGCACTCTGAAGGTCAGGGGCTCCACACACCCGGGTGCTTCCGACCAGCCCTAGCGCCTTACTTGCTCTGAATTCGGAAATTACCACAGGGCCGCCACGCCTAGTTCGGCTCAATGGGCATCGTTACTGCTCTCGAAAGTATCCACAGTGATCAGAACGCTCTTCGCCCTGCCACGACAACATACGCTCGACATCCGGCCCAAGGCAAGGCTAGAACAGCGCACCCCCTCCTTCTCCCGCGGCGACGGTTCATAACCGAAAAACACACGCCACAATATGGTCACTGACTACCTCACCGGCCATCCGCCACCGCGCAACCACAACGATGAACGCCCCGCTGGAGAAAATCCGCGGGGCGTTTCCTCGCCTCCGGCATCACCGCCGAAGATGAGGTCACCATCCTTCAACGCCTTTGGGGCTAGCCAAGCCACCGTCGATTCGCGTGTCGACCACAACATCGATCGGACATGATTGACGAATCCCTGCGTGAACCCTCAGGACAGTCGAACATCTGGCCCTCTAGGCTCCTCAGCAACCCTTGTTAAGGAATGGCTTGGCCTCATCTGAATCAACGTTGTCGAGGGTGATCAGAAGCGTAGGGGTGAACCCATAGGGAGGGTCTGTCGGCAGAACAGCCTCTTTACCTGGGTGTTCGCGGACATACTCGACAGCTGCTTGTACGGACTCGTATCCGATCAAGTATGGTGACTGGGCGAGCAGAGCGTCGACATCCCCTGCTCTCAAAGCTTGAATCTGTTCTGCTTCGCCCGCATAGGCTACAACTTTGATGCTTCCGGTCAATCCAGCAGCTCTAATCGCGGATACTGCGCCAGTCGCCTGCGGCCCGTTCGTTGCGTAAACTACTTTGAGATCAGGATTCGCTTGGATCAGACCCGACACAACCTTCGCAGCATCGCTGCTTGAGCCTTTCGCGTATTGCGGATCTAAGACCTTCACATCTGGCGCGCCGGTTGCAACTTTCTCGATAAGCCCCTCGTAACGTGCTTCGTCGATCGGGTTTCCGGGACCAAAAGCCACAATCGCCACTGACCCCTCCCCCTCGGTAGCGCTCACGAGGAAGTCCGCGACCTGCTGACCTGCGCTATCATTGTCGCTTTGGAATCCCTTGTAGAACACATCTTCTGCCATAGTCGCGTCAGCAAGAATAACCGGTGAGCCCTCACCCATTAATCTCTTAACATCAGCGATAAACGCGTCTTGTGAAAATGGCGTGAACACGTAGGCGTCTGGATCTTGGAGCTCCATCGCAGACAAGATCGCAGCCTGCGGTGCGGTGTCCCCGCTGGTAGCTCCATCCCATAGGAGGCTTACGTCAAGGTCCACAGCAGCATCTTGCGCGCCGCACTTCATGCTGACGAAATATGGATCTCCAGTGAGAATCGATATACCTGCAATCTTGACGGCTTGGCCCGAGGCTTGGTCAGAAGCCTGGTCGGAAGCCTGCTCGGAGGCTCCCCCGCTTGAGCCGCATGCGGAGAGAGTTAGGAGAAAGGTGGCCGCGGTCAATGCGGCTAACGCAGATCGTCTGGTTTTCATGACTTTCCTTCCGGTTATGAGTTGTAATTGTCGGCGTGGCGCTAATCAGATTTAATTTCGTACGTCCTTTCGTCGCTGACCAATCGCGACGGCGGCTATAAGTACTATGCCGATCGCGATCAGCTGATAAAAGGAAGGCAGACCAACGACGATCAGACCGGTCTGCAGAATGGAGGCCAAAAGCGCACCACTTATAGCACCGAGAATAGACACTTTGCCTCCATTGAGGCGCGTCCCACCGATGACTGCACCCGCGATCGCCGAAAGGGCGTCGGTCTGGTGGCCTGCAATGTCGGTTGTGCCGAAGCGACTCAGGTCAATAAACCCCGCCAATCCGACAATTACCCCAGCGATGAGGAAAGTGATCAAGACAATTCTCTGCGTCTTCACTCCAGCCCGGATTGACGCGTCGCGATTACTACCCGCAGCAATCATATGAACGCCCAGGCGAGTCCTACGGATCACGTACCAAGCCCCCAAAGCCACGATGACCGCAACTAATGCGGGCGCGGGGAGGAAACCGAATAGACGGTAGCTGCCAAAAGCGTCCTGAACTGTAATCGGAACGCCAGTGATGTTGCTGCCGTTTGTTATTACGTACACCGTCCCGGTAAAAATGCCAAGTGTCGCAAGACTCCCGATGAATGAATTGACCTTGAGTATGAGCAAAACCCCGGCATTTACCGCCAGGCAGATGCTCCCAACGATTACCGCCGATATCAATCCAATCGAAAGAATCAAGAACGTCGAGTCAACTTGAAGAACGGACAGGACTTGCCCACTCGCAACTGAAGACGCGACTAAGACAGCCCCGAGCGAGATATCAATTTCGCCCAGCGCAAGTATTAGGGCGACTGCAGTAGCGAGAAGCACGATCTGCGAAGAGTTAACTGCAAGGGCCTGGAGGTTTTCGGTCCGCAGGAATCTCCAGTCTGAAGCAGCACCGAAAGCGACTATTACCGCGAAGTCAACTCCCAACACAATCCAGGCAGCAGCATCTATTCGGACTCGTTTTCCCATTTGTTTTGCTACTGCGATTGTTGAATTGGCTATCTTGTTGTCAGACATACGACTACTTTCCAAGCTCAGGCGCGGGGGTTGGGGCAGTTTCGCCCATCATGGCTTCTACAATGCGCTTCACCGTTAACCCCGCTGAAGGCTCATCAAGTGCAATTTGTCCTCTCCTCAAGACCACTATCCGCGTGGCAATTCGGAGCATTCGCTCGAGATCGTGTGAAATTACGAGGACCGCGAGCCCACTCTCTGCGACACGGACGATGGAATCACATACGAGGTCACTCTGCCGAACCCCAAGAGCGGCCGTAGGCTCGTCGAGCAAGAGCGCGGTAGTCGCGCGAAGGACTGAGCGCGCAATTGCAACCGCCTGGCGCTGTCCCCCCGAAAGCTCATTCACAGACACGCTCGTTGGAACCCCGCGAATCGCGAGCGTCTCTAGAGCTTTCTCCGACTGGCTGCTCATTGCCGCCTTATCGAGTAAGCCAATCAGCCCACGCCAGCCCGTTTGAGGGATCTCCCGCGCGAGGAATATGTTCTCCTGAATTGACAAGTCTGGAACAAGCGCTAGATCCTGGTAAACCACTTCTATTCCGTGATCCGAAGCATCGTAGCTAGAGGTCAGCCGGACAGAGCTGCCGTCGAGCTCGACGCTGCCGGAGTCCGGTTGATAGACCCCGCACATCGTTTTTACGAGAGTTGACTTTCCCGCACCGTTGTCCCCCAACAGTGCGACAATTTCCCCTCGGCTTACGGCGAGTGAGACGCCCCTCAATGCCTCAACATGCCCGAACGACTTGAATACGTTTCGAACGCCGAACGCTTCAGGCATTGAATCTCCTCCATTGAGAGAACGTTATCTGACAATACTAGAGCCGCTGAACGAAAGCCGTCAAGTCGTCGGCCCCTTGACACGTGATGTCTTTGAGCGCAGGCTTGCGCACGCAGTGGATCGAATGACCCAAGGACCCTCCATGAAAACATTGGGTCGAGATATCGTTGTCTCGGAGACAGCGCTGCGGTCGTGCCGGACTCCAGGATGATGCTTCTCTGGCCGACGCATCTTTGTCCACCACTTCTGGAGTTCTTCGCACGATTTGCGTCTAGGTTACATGGGAAGCCCGCGATGGATGCCGTGTGAAACATTCGGCCATCGCGCTAATGGCGAACCTCAGGCTCTGAGCCACGAACGTTCGGCTCCAGTAGGTTTACTAGTGCCCGATCTGGCGAATCCATGGTTTCCCAAGCTTGCAACGGCTGCCGCAGAATCGTGTCGTGAACGAGATTTGAGTCCAACCGTGTGCAGGTCGAATGATCAGAAAGAGCAGGGGGAAGACTCTTTCGGCCCAACGCGGATTGGTCGGGCGACGATCCGGTAAGAATTTGGGCATGAGGTCATATACCTACGCCACTATCAATGCCCGACTGCGTTCACTCGTGATTCCTCGCAATAACGACAATCGGCTTCATGCAGTAGTGCTTGTTGTCCCTATGCCGGATGAGGGCCACCGTTCTGACATCGGTGGAGACACTTCGATTGCAGTTCGGCGTGCGAATTGCACGTATTCGAAGGGAGCAACCCGGATAGCGACTCGCAGCATTGATTAGAGTGACAAGTCGTGAGCCGCATGGACTTGAATTTCGCCTTGGATATGCTGGGCTCCATGGGCAGAAATGCGCAAGAGAAACACACAACACTCTATTCGCCCGACCAGAACACCAAAACCCCAAGGACACCACCACGTGGTAAGCCCAACTGAGAGAACCATCCTCGTCACGGGTGCTACCGGAGACATCGGCTCGTCGATAGTGCGCCGACTTTGCCATGACGGATTTCGAGTCATCGCAGGTGGACGTTCAGCTCGCTCCGTTCAGGAAATTTCGGCCACGACTGGGGCGATCCCTCTGGTTTTTGACGTCACGGACGAAGTCAGCGTTCGTCAAGCCGTCAGCAGTCAGGAAATTTGGGGACTTGTAAATTGCGCTGGCGTCGGCGGGGAATTCTCTATTCCGCAAGAGGCAAATTTAGACGTTTTAGACGAGTTAGTTCGAGTCAATCTACGCGGCCCAGTTTTGGTCACAAAGTACGCAACGCGAACGATGATTAGCCATAATCGCGGTGGCTCAATCGTGAACGTCTCTAGCTTGGCTGCTATTTCCGCCCTCCAAGGCCTTTCCACATACTCAGCATCGAAAGCAGCTCTCGATGGGCTGACACGCGCGTGGGCGTCCGAGTTGGGAAAATTTGATATCCGCGTGAATAGCGTAAATCCGACTGTTGTGATGAATCGAATGGCCCAATCGCATTGGGGCCGTTCAGAAATAGCGGAGCCCTTCCTCAACGCGACTCCTCTCCGACGGTGGGCAACTGAAGAAGACGTGGCCGGGCCCATTGCATTCTTGCTGTCCGACGATTCAGCAATGATTTCAGGTGTGACGCTCCCGATCGACGGCGGCTATTCTGCCCGGTGACCCATGTCCTCCTCCCGCAATTTTCTATGTTGCATTGGCGACAGGGCATTCTAATGTTGCTCCCCTGTTTGCTGCTTGTCAGTAGAGCCCGTTCCTTAACACCGTCTGCATCCGTGACTGCCCCTCGCCACGGTGCAGCCAATACACCCGTTCTCCTCCGATCACCTTGAAACTCGGCGCTACGTGTGAGCTCATATTGGCATCCATTCGAGTCCGCCGCGACACGGTCAGGTCAATTCCCTGGTGGTGGTATAGCGCAGTGTCTTTCGAGTTGAAGGGTTAGGCGCTGAGTTCCGGCGCGGTCCGTGCGCCGAACCCGTTGGACGCCATCGCCGCCCCGTATAAAGCCAGCGCCAGCGATGCTTCAATGGCCCGTACTCAGCAGAGCCTCACCGTCACCGTCCGCGCCCGACAATGTGCCCTCACACGGTGCGAATTGAAACAGCGCGATCTTCGCCCGACCGGCGAACTCGTTGGCCTCGTCCGTGTATCCGGCAGTTGAGAAGTACAGAGCGCGGCGCCCAGTGACCGACACGGTGCCAGCAAGTTCACGCATCGCTTCCACCCCGACAGGCAACTCTCCTGCTGAAACGCGTACAACGTACGCAGACGATTCCGCGTCCACGCCCGTAGCACTCTCTGCGACGCGGGCATCTCCCGCGCTGAGAAAACGCATCCAGCCAACCACCAGCTCCACAGCACCCGTCGCCGAGACACCGTAGGGCTGAGGCGACGGTGCAGCGCCCATTCGGCGGGCATCGCGAGAGGATCTGCTCGGTGTGTGCTCCCGCGCCGCCACCCGGCGCGCTTCGACGACCTGGAGGGCCGCCAAGCAGGCAACATCGGTCAAACCGCTCAACCGGTTCACCCGCCGCCTAATGGCAGCGGCAAGAATCGCACGACCCCCGAAATAGACGAACCCCAAGACAATGACCAATACGCCGGGGAGGGGCAACCAATCGATACGGTCGCGACGATCTTCAATCGGAAGATAGGTCAAGGTCGCCCAGATCCATATGATGGAGGCCACCAGCAGCAGAAAGGATGTCCACGCCGCCACCAAGTAGGTTGCCCTAGTTGGGATGTTACCTCCGATAGTTTGTATGGACGGAGTAACGCGCACAAAGACATCTTGCACGGTTTCGGCCGGGGCATCCCAAATCCAAGGGAGGTCTCTGCCGACAGTCTCACCCAGCTCAACGGCTTGGTGGTGCCTGCGTTGTTTCGCCGTGCGCGGCTCGCCCCGCTGTGTGAGACTCTCTTCCGCGCTTGTCGTGACCATGATCCGACTGTATCCACACCACTACAGGTCCTTGGGGATCCACCCACACATTGGGGCCACCGCGACCTGCGCGGCTCGATCGCCGGACGCACCATAAATCGCGACGGGGATGCCCGGGGATGATACCCATTAGTGCGGAAGATCTCGGTCTCGCTGCTCTCGTCCAGCGGCAATCCGTGACCTGCGGGCGCGGTTGGCGTCGGTGGCTCCAGCTAACCTGCGATACATGACCCCTACCGGCGAGCCCAGCCCCCTAACTCCCTCGCAAGCCAGCCTGGCGGCAGCCGCACTTGATATCGCTGCCGGCGACATCGTCGCTGTGGATGGGGGTGTCCTCACCAAGGTCCACCACGAGAGGCAATGTGCTGGAACCCATTGCTGGGTGCACAATCCCTCTGAGCATCGCATGCTGGCCTGGCCGATCCGTTGGCGTTCGGACACCCGCACGGCCGAGCGGCTCTGTTCTCACCGCATCGGTCATCCTGACCCTGATGATGTCGCGTTCAACTCACACAGAGGTGTGGACGTCACTCGACACAGTTGCGACGAATGTTGCCTCCCAAAACGAGCAGGATGAAACGCCTCACTCCGGCGCTTGATTGCAGTATCTGCCGCTGCCCGCCGAGGCCGCGTCGGCGCTGTTCCAGGTCATCAACCAGCGCTACCTGAAAACGTCGATCGTGATCACCACGAACCGGCCCGTCGGAGCCTGGGGCGAAATCCTCGGCGACACCACCGTCGCCGCGGCCAAGCTCGACCGGCTCCTTCACCGCTGAGTCGTGGTCACCCTCGACGGGGGCTCCTGCCGGCTCCGCAACCACGCCGCCGCAGCAGACGAACTACGCCGCGTCACAACCGGCACAAACCTGCGCTAACCTAACCCTGCGACCTGGGGAACTCCAACGAGCAAGACTGGGGAAATTCGCTGAGCGCCGTCAGCGGCAATCCGTGAGCGGTGGGCGCGGTCGGCGAGGGTGGCTCCAACTAACCCACGACATATGACGCCTACCGACGAGGCAAGCCCCCTGACTCCCGCGCAAGCCAGCCTGGTGGCTGCCGCCCTTGACGCCGCTACGGGCGACATCGACGCTGTGGATGGGGGCATCCTCACCGAGGTCCACCAGGAGAGGCAATGTGTTGAGACCGACCGCTAAGTGCACAATCCGTCCGAGCATCACATGGTGGCCTGGCCAATCCGTTGGTGCGCGGACACCCGCACCGCCGAACAGCTCTGTACCCACCGCATTGGTCACCCCGACGCTGATGACGTCGCATTCAACACAAGCGGCGGCATGGACGTCACCCGTCACAGTAGCGACGGGTGCTGCTTCACAGAAGGAGCAGGCTGAAATGAGTATTTGATGCCTTGGGAGCCACTCGATCGTGCGGTTCAGAGCCAGTGATCGTGCGGAAGAGAGCCAGCGGTGGTGTTGTTGGGAGCCACTGGCTCTCGGCCCGATCGTTAGGCGCTGGTGAGGGCGGTTTGCTCCCTCATGTTGT
>NZ_QJHB01000021.1 GCF_003260275.1 Homoserinimonas sp. OAct 916
GACATGAGGGTCTCCTAATCGAAGTGGTTGTCGTAGTAACTCCACTTTCAGCCGGAGACCCTCACCCCGTCGTCAACAACTACAGCGAGTCGTCACACCGATTCAACCAACGTCCCTGGGCAGTACACCTAGACGGTTCGCGGGGTACCGGTTTCTCCGTGACCAAGGGCGGTGAGAACGTCATTTTTCGGTTGGGAGATCACGTGGAGCGGGATTCCCACCGGGCACACAGCAGTGCACTCACCGATCTATGTGCATCCGCCGAAACCTTCGGCGTCATGCTGATCGATCATGGTCAGGGCGCGAGAGGCTCGTTCGGGTTGGCCTTGGGGTAGCGAACCGAGGTGGGTTGCTTTTGCGCCTGTGAAGAGCATCGCCGAACCGTTGGGGCAGGGTTCGACGCAGGCACCGCAGCCAATGCAGCCGGCGGCATCGAATGCTTGATCAGCGGGAAGATGGCGCAGGTCGAACCGTATTCGGGCATGTTGCCGAGCACTACCCGGTTAGCCAGTGGAACGTTTGCGACACCGGGGCCGTAATCGACGAACTTTCCGACGACACGCCGCTGGCGGAGCAGTTGGGCGACGGTGAGTACCAGATCGGTCGCGGTCACGTCCCCTCACGAAGCTCGCCGGTGAGCTTGAAACCGAGTACTGGCGGAACCAGCATGCTCATCGGCTGACCGAGCATCGCGGCTTCGGCCTCGATGCCGCCGACGCCCCAGCCCAGCACTCCCAGCCCATTGACCATTGTCGTGACCCCATCGTGCGTCGTTTTGATGAAACTGGCAATGAGCCGATTCAACGCAATGCGAGGCATCATCCCGGATACGGGCCCCTGGGCGTACGGTGTGATTGCCAAACGCTGCGTTCACGCAGGTCTCACGATTCCTGACGATTCTTCGATACCCGCCATGCGCGCATTTTCTACGAGTCAACCCGTCCTCTGGACACGGATCCTAGATTGCGTCACGATGGATGAGTTGGGCCACCAAGATCCGCTAACGAACCTGTCACCGACACAAAAGATGGCTGCGGCCCATACGCGAGATGGGAAATTCATGGACGCCGTCTGGGTGGGCCTCGGGATTGTGATACTTCTCCTCGGTCTGCTCGACGTGTTCTTGACTGCGCTCAACTACGACGAGACCGGTTTCCTCGCGGGCCCGATAACGTCCATGCAGTGGCGGCTGCTCCGCCAGGTCACCCGCCGGATCTCACGTCGGTGGCGCCCGTTCGCGCTGCGGCAGGTCACCGGGCTGCAAGTCCTGACTACCGTCTTCGTGTGGCTGGCCTTCATCATCACCGGTTTCGGGCTCGTCTATTTCGGCGCCATGCGACAGTCGGACTTCTCCTACGGCGGGCGTGACCTGGGAGCCGGGATGTTCTCCGCGATGTACCTGAGCGCGGCCCAGTTGGCGACCGTCGGTACCGGGCAGCTCAGTCCTGAAACCGATGTGTTGCGTGCGGTCACGATTATCGAGACCCTGATCGGGCTGGTCCTGGTGACGATGATCCTCACCTTCGTATTGGGCGTGTACCGGGTCGTTCGCGACCTGCGGACTCTGTGCGCCAGATTCGTCACCCTCAAACTGGGCGAAGGTGATCCGACGGCCAGTTTGGAGCCGTACTTTCCAGCAGGACAGACCACCGGACTCGACAGCCACCTGCAGGCCATCTACGACAGCTTCGACGCCTACACCGACGGTCTCCGGCTGCATCACGCGGCGTACTACTTCCAAAGCGGCCGCGACGAATTCGCCCTGCCCTACGCACTGCGGATGCTCGCCGGCACCATCGCCACACTGCGCTGGGGCCTGCCCGCCGGCCACCCCGCCACTGTCGAACCCTCGCTGATAGCACTCACCGCACACTTCGAACGTTTCGCCGACGACCTGCACGCCCAACTGCGGTGGACCAGCACCGACGTGCCCGAACTGCTCTCCTTCGAAGACTTCCAAGCCGCGACAGAATCCGCGGGCGGCACGCCGTCCGACCCGTGGGTCAGACGCTTCACCCGACTGAATCAGCGCATGCTCCGGCTGGTCGAAGGCGATTCCGCCGACCACGACCCGAGCGAGGCCTACGGCCGGTACCGGCAGTGGCTCCCCTTCACCTACCGGGCCGACCGGCTCACGGCCGCCGTCAGCCGCGACCTGGACTACCAACCGGTCATCCGCACCGGCCGCGGAGCCGCACCGGGATGGGATCCGGCGGCAGACTCCGGCTCGCCGGCGCCGATACATTGGTTGCAGAACCTGTTGAACCGGTGGGTCGCGCTGCCAGACCCCGGCCTGATCCGGCTCACCACGGCTGTACGGGTGCTGCTGGCCGTCGTCCTGGCCCTGGCCACCACCGTCCTGGTGTTCACGGCCACCGGCATCCCGGCCGTGCCACCGGGGATGTTCGCAGCCACCGTGGCGATGCAAATCACGGTGATGGCCCGCGACCGGACGGTGATCGGCCGCAAGGTCACCACCGGGCTGGCGATACTGCCCGCGATCGGCGGGGCCGGCCTAGGCTCCGTAATCTCCGGCAACTGGACCTGGACGCTGATCGCGCTCGCCCTGGTCGCGCTGGCCGGTGTGTGGGTGGGGCGGTTCGGTCCACGTGCGGCGGCGCTGGGGCAGTTGGTGTTCATGATGACCTACTTCGGGCTGATTCTGCACATCCCGATCGCCCAGCTGCCCGACTTCGCTGTGGCCGCGGTCCTCGGTGCGTCCTGGGCATACCTGTTGAACTTCGTGTTACTGCCCGACCGACCGGGCCGTATCGTGCGTCGTGGCGTTGCCGCGTTGGGCGGGTGCCTGGTGCTCGCTCTCGACCCGCTCATCGACGCCGTCTCCGCGGGCCGGTGGGACCCCGACATCAGCAACCGGTCACGCGCGCGCATGCGCCAAGTGCACCGGTGCGCCGCGCTGGTCGAGGGCCAGCTGGCAACCGCCGACCCCGGCGACGGCGACCGGTCCGGTGCCTTGCGCCACCACCTGTTCGATACCGAACTCGCGGCCTCGGCCACCGCCGAGGCGGCACAGCGCCTCGCGGCTGCTGGCCCGACAGTGCCGGCCGCCGTGCGGGCGACACTGGCAGGTCAGCTGGAGTGGGTGCAAGAGCAACTGCGTCGCGTCCGCGCCTCCGAGCAGCCGGCGGCACCCCCACCGGGCCTCGACCTGGTACCAGGTGCCGAACCGCGTTCCACGACGGGCTGGCCGCGGGTCGCCCGTCACCTGCGTCATTCGGCGATCGAGCTACTCGACGCCACTGGCGCCCTCTTCCACGCCCAGACGCTTGACCTCGCCGACTCCCGGCAAGCAACCGCCGTGATCGCCGGCCAGGACAGCCCGACACCCCATCCTGACGCGAGTCCGCAGGCGGCCGCCACCGTCACCCGCTGGTTCGAGGAGGTCCCCACACGCCGCGCGATCCAGGCCGGCGCGGCCACGCTCGGGGCGCTGCTGGCCGGCGCCGCGATCTCCTCCTCCGAGCAGTACTGGGCGGCGCTGGCCGCCTTCCTCATCTTCAGCGGCACCACGACCACCGCAGGCACCGGCATCAAGGGTGCCCAACGGGTCATCGGAACCATCGGCGGTGCCATCATCGGTTTCCTGATCGCAATTACCACCGGCGCCAACCCATGGCTCATCCTGCCATTGGTGCTCGTCTGCGTGTTCGCAGCGATGTACTACAGCGCAATCTCCTATGCGGTCATGTCGTTCTGGATAACCATGATGATCTCCATGCTCTACGAGTACCTCGGCAAGCTCACCGACGTGATACTCGAGGTGCGTGTCCTCGAAACCGTGGTCGGAGCCGCCATCGCGCTTGCCGCCGCCAGCATCCTGCTGCCCCTGCGGACCCGGCAGAAGATCAACCAGGAGACCACCGCCCTGCTGCACACCGTCGGCGACGTCCTCGATCTGACCCTCACCCGTCTCGGCGGTATCGATGGCGACCGACATGGGCTGGCACGCCGCGCAGACACCCTGAGCCATCAGGTGCGGCAGGTAGCCACCACCGCAGCCCCACTACGCCAGGTCTCCGGAACCTTCGGCCGGGACGGCATCGAACGGCTCCTCACAGCACTCAATGCACTGACCTACTACACCAGACAAGCCGCCAACTCCGCCCTCACGACCGAACCGGCCACCGGCACCCCAGACAACACACAGCGCTACACGGACCTCGCGGTCTTGACTGACGACAACGTCACCGCCCTCATCCAGGTCATAGACGGCCGGCAGCCCAGGGCCACACACGACCTTGACGAATTCGAGATCCCCCACCCAACCGCCGAGCCAGACGGATCCCCACACGCCGCCGAGACAGCACTGACCTACCTCGCCCGCGCCAACCAGGCCATGCTCACCCTCATCGATGACGGCGCACCCGCACCCGACAAGCCACCAACACGACCCGACGACTCGCCGGCGTGAACCCACCACGACGCCTGTCCCCAAGCGCCCCGGCGCCATCGAGTCCGGCGGAGGCAGCGGCCTATCGGTCCAGTCAAGGCCTGTGATCGATTCGAGGAATGGCCACGTGTGGGACTCCATCAACGGTTTCGATATCAACAAGGCCGGCTACCCTATCGTCGGCGTGTTCCTCGTCACCTGGGTCAACGCCCTGGCCATCTGGAAACTCGGCCACCTCGTAAAGAAGTGGTCAATCCCCGCCACGACCGTGCAGCACAGGCGGGGATCATCGTGAGAATGCCGATCGCTGAGCCGTCCCGTAGAAGGTTGGTCGTGCGCGCGTGCGGATGGTCGCCAGAACGCTTCCGGGGAAACAGTTTGACGTCAGCCGTTCTTCTGTGCATCGCCTGAGCCGGTGGCAGCGGCGTGCGGGACATGCCAGTTGTAGTGCAGCGATAGCATCCGGAGGCCAAAGACCAGCACGGCGACGAGCAGCTGTGCCAGGGCATTGTAAAATCCGATGGACCACAACACGGTGAGCAGGGCCGCTCCCAGCATGGCAGGAACGGCGTAGATGTCGTTCGGATTGAACAACTGCGGGTCACGGTTGGCGACGACATCGCGCAGCACCCCCCCCGCCGACCCCCGTGATGAGCCCGAGCAACGCGGCGGCAACGGGGTTCATCCCCACATTCAGCGCCGTGACGGTACCGGTTGTGCAGAACAGCGCGAGGCCGGCCGCGTCGAACACAAGGAGCGTGCGCGAGAATCGCTGGACACTGTGAACCAGGAAGTAGACCAGCAACGTCGCCGCGATCGGCGGGATCAGGTACACCGGTTGGGCGAACGCCGTCGGTGTCACTCCGAGGATGAGGTCCCTCACGACTCCCCCACCCAGTCCGGTGAGGCCACCCAGCAGCAGCGAGCCGACGATGTCGAAGCCACGACGCGTCGCGAGCAGGCAGCCAGAGATCGCGAAGAAGAAAGTACCGAGAAGGTCGAGCACCAAGGCCCAGTTCATTTTCCGCCACCTCTCGTCTTGCTTGAGGGCAAGCCTAAGACTGCTCCCCAATCTGCGCCGTCTCGTCACTCGATCCAATGCCGCTTGGCTCTGGTCGATCTTGGAAGGTCGATCTTGGAAGGCTTCTTGAAAACTTCCTGGAATGGATTGCGGTCGGGTTCGCCGCCGGTCATGCGGGAAGCGCGATATCTAGGGTTGCCGTTAGTCGAACCGGAGGATGTGGCGCCGCTCCTGGTGTTTCTCGCCTCGGATGCCGCCCGCATGGTCTCCGGTACTGTGTTTGCCGCGACCGGCGTTGACAGCGCGAATTTCTAAGACTGACCGCCCGGTGTGAGCGGCCTGTTTCGGTTTCCGGCTGGTGAGGGTTTTCCTGGTCTCCTCGCAGTGCGCGCCGACTCTTCTCCGGTATGTACGTCGGTCGTACTATAAGAAACAAGCTGCATCGGATGTCGGTCGGATAGCGGTCGCCGCCGTGCGCGGGTCGGAGAGGTACACTCCGCCGAGAGCAGGAGTCGAACGATGAGTGACAATGATGGCAGCGCGTCGATCGTGCTGGCCGGCCAGTCGACGATCGCGGAGTGGCAGGAGGATTTCTACCGGACCGTGCACCGGCATCCGGAGCTCGGTCACCAAGAGGTCAAGACTGCTGCAGCAGTCGCCGCCGCGTTGCGGAGATTCGGCTTCGAGGTTCAGGAGAAGATCGGCTCGACCGGTGTCATCGGCATCCTGCAAAACGGTGACGGGCCGGTCGTGCTCATGCGCGCCGATATGGATGCTTTGCCCGTCGAGGAAGCGACCGGACTGCCATACGCGAGTGCCGATCGCGCGACAGATGGCGACGGCAACGACGTGCCGGTGATGCACGCCTGCGGGCACGACGCGCATGTCGCCTGCCTGCTGGGCGCCGCGCGACTACTCTCCGAAAAGCCAGCCGCCTGGCATGGCACGTACATCGCGTTGTTCCAACCCGCGGAGGAACTCGCCGATGGCGCGGAGGTCATGCTGAAGGGCGGGCTCGCCACGATGATTCCGCGGCCAGATGTCGCTCTGGCCCAGCACATGCTGCCCATCCCTGCCGGCAGAGTCGGCACGAGAGCGGGGACGTTCCTCTCCAGCGGCGACAGCATGCGAGTGACCGTGTCAGGTCGCGGCAGCCACGGATCGATGCCGCAGCTCTCCGTCGATCCCGTCGTTCTGGCGTCAACGATCGTCGTCCGGCTGCAGGGCATCGTCGCGCGGGAGATCACGCCCGGCGAGTTCGCCGTGCTCACCGTGGGGCGGATCGCGGGCGGGTCCAAGAGCAACATCATCTCCGACCACGCGGTGCTCGAACTGAACATCCGCACTTTCAGCGAGACGACTCGCACGACGATCGTGAAAGCGATCCATCGCATCGTCGAAGGAGAATGCGCGACGTCCGGATCCCCGATGCGGCCCCGCTTCGAACTCTACGACCATTACCCCGTGACCGAGAACGATCCGGACGCCACGGCGAGGGTCGCCGATGCATTCGCGCGTTACTTCGACGACCGAGCGTTCACCATCGACCGCCAATCGGCCAGTGAGGACTTCAGCGAGATCCCCAACACGCTCGGTGTGCCGTACACCTACTGGGGAGTGGGGTGCATCGACGCCGACCTGTACGCGAAGGCCGAAGCCGCAGGCTCCGTCTCCACGGACATCCCGTCCAATCATTCGCCGAACTTCGCTCCCGCACTCGAACCCACACTCCAGACCGGTACCGCAGCCGCCGTCGTCGCGGCGCTGGCCTGGCTCGGTGACAACTACTGATCGGCCGCCGGAGTCATCCGCTACAAGGGTGTGCTGTACCCCGGCGCACCTGAGCCACTCGTCAGCCCGGAGCTGTTTGACCAGGTGCAATCCATGCCGAAGACGCATAATGCCAGAGCACCTCGGCATGTCATACGCATCATTTAATGGGCCTGCTGCTCTTCGGGGCGTGCGGGTCACGGATGTTTCCGCTGTCCGCGACTCCGAACTCGCTGACCTCGACCGAAGACGAACAACTTCGCACCGTCCTCGCCGAACCATTGGCCGCCATCGCCGCAACCACACGAACCTGCGATGCAAAACGGGACACACACCATCAAACGATGCCGCGTGTTCCCGTAAGGATACGTAAGGATATTTGAGTGGACCTACGTATGTGCTTCTCAAACCCAGGGAGGCCGCTCAAATCGTAGATCTCCCGTGTTCTCAAGGGATCCAGCGCCAGTAGGTCGCGCAATCACAGTGACCGAATAGTGGATCAACGGGGTCCGGTGCGCGAAAATTCGAGCCAGTCTCAAACACGTTTGAGTGCCTCGAGTCGGGCTGACTTGATCGCTGATTACGTCGAAGGTGTGCCTGTGCATGAGCTGGCGGCGAGGTTCAACATTCACCGTGCCACAGTGCGCGAGACCGCACGTCGAGCAGGTCATGCGAGTCGGCACCCTGAGTTATCGGATCGAACGCGTGCCGACGCCGCCCACCTCTACAAAGGCGCCCTTACCCCCGCACAAGTCGCCGAACAGCTCGGGATCAGTGATGAGGGAGTCCGAGCAGCTGTGGTGGCTTGCGGTGGAACAATCCGCCCTCCGGGCCGACGCCGCGTTGTCGCCTGATCCGGGCGCCCGGGCACAGGCGCGGCTTAGACATGAGCGTCCGGTCCCTCGAACCAGGCGAGCACCTCGCGGCGCAGGTACCGGACGCGTCGGCGGCGATGGTACTGATGGTGCGTTTGACGGCCGGAACATTCGAGCCGCCTGATCCTCACCGCACTCGGGCAACTGCACGACCGGGTCGAAGGTCTAGACTCGGGTGCCAACGACTACCTCGTGAAACCGTTCGAGTTCGAAGAGCTCAACGCCCGACTCCGGGCACTGACCCGTCGCTACGACGGAATCAGCACCAGCTACCAGATCGGTGGCTGGACGTTTTACGCCGAGGATCGCATCATCGAATCGCCGTACTCCGGCAGGATTCTGCTCACCGTGACTGAGACCGAGCTACTTAACGTGTTGGCCTCGGAGCCCGCGCGCACCTTCTCCCGCGAGCAACTCCTCGCGCGCGCATTCACGCGGGGGGAGAGCGTGGCCACCGTGGAGACATATGTCCACTACCTCAGAAGGAAGACCGATAGAGACCTGATCCAGACAGTTCGCGGGCGCGGCTACCGTCTGGGCTCGCTGGAATGACCACCATCTCGTAGCCGCTGAACAGTAACCCACTGTGGGCTCAGAGGTGCACAGGGTCATTGCTGTGGGGTGCAGCACTCGGCATCCAGGAATCGACGTTGCGCGCGACTGTCGCCGACCTCGTGCCGCCGGATCGCCGGGGCACCACGTATGGGATCTACGCCGCCATCGTCGGCGTCGCGACGGCCGTCGGAGGCATCATGGCAGGCGCACTTTACGGTGTATCAATACCCGCACTCATCATTGTGACGTTCGTTATCCAAGCTGCTACCATGTTTGCGCTTCTGTTCGTGCGCCCCAAGCGACGCAAAGTAGGTCTGTGATGTGGTGGCAGATTCTGATCAGCATCCTCGGCGGCCTGCTCCTCCTGTGGTTGGTGCTTCTCGCGCTGCTTTGCGCAGCTGCAGGCAGTCAACCAGATACGATGACGCTTCGCGACGCGCTCAGGCTGGCAAACTGTCCACTTCCCGCACGATGGTGAGGGCGGTAAGATCCCCTCGTGAAGCGGATGCTCGCCAACCCCACCATTCTGTGCACCACTCAGCTACTGATCCCCGTGGTGGCACCAGTGGCACCCCCGCCGCCCACACGGCTTCTGGCATCTGCCCGGTCGAGTCACTTCGCCGGCAGAAAGCTCTCCGCCGGAAAAACCCGCGACAAGTTGCTCACAGGAGATGGGTGAAGTGGCGTCCACTTCCCGCTCGCGCCGCGGCCACATTTTGGATCTCGTTTTTCTCGTCGGCGTGGTGCTGAAAGGCCTCGACGGGCTATTCGAGTTCGCCGCCGGCGTTGCTTTAGTATTCGTTGCACCAGAAACGCTGACCTCTGCAGTCCAATCGTTGACCGCCGCCGAGCTCCTCGAGGACCCCCACGATTTGATTGCTAACCTGCTCCGGCAGGGCACGAGCAACCTTGATCGGCAAGGCCTGTTCCTGATCGGGCTCTATCTGCTCATCCACGGGGTGGTCAAACTTGCTATCGTCGTCGCACTGATAGCCGGCAAAACGAAGGTGTATCCATGGGCGATCGGGGCGCTCACTATCTTGGCCGTCGTGCAGATCGTCGACTTCGTGATTCATCCGTCGCTAGGCATTGCCTTCCTCACTGTCTTGGACGTAGCGATCATTGCTCTCACCTGGCGCGAATGGCGACAAAATCGAAGCCTCCGAGAAACCCTGGCTGAGTCCATTTCCTGGATACAACAATGGCCCGTTTTCAAACACAATTAGGTGGCCACAACGGAATCTGCTGCGCAAGCGAGCGTGCTGTGAGGCCAGCCGCTCAGGCAGCGGGGGGGCAAAGTCGAAAATGCCGGACCTCAAGATCTCCCGCCGACACAGGTCGTCACCGCATGGGAGGCTGCCGGCTGACCGGCTGGCACGTGGCCGCTCGCCGGTTGGAAGGTTGGCCGGTTGGCCGGTTGGCCGCATTTTCTTAGAAGCATCTGAGATTGCCCGCTGCAGACTCGAACTGCCGGCTGTGTGACATCCGCAGGCAGGCCGGCAGGGACGAGTGTGATGACGGTGACGAATGTGATGCCCGACACGGCAAAACGGCGACGGCAGGGCCGCTTGCGACCGTTCGAACATCCGCGTGCGCTCGGCACCGTGAGCGTTCTCGCGCTCTGCGCGCTGCTCAGCTTCGGCGTTTTCGTCGCCCGGTCGCCTGGCTGGACGACATCCGAGCTCGGCATCGATCAATGGTTGAGCCTGCACCACACGGTGTTTTTCGACGGCGTGGCGCTCACGATCGCCTGGTTGTTCGATCCGGTGATGGCGGTGATCATCGCCCTTACGGCGGCTGTGATCGGCTTCGTCACCCGTAATCCTGCCCGCGTTCTCACGTTTCTCGGCATGGTCGCCGTCGCCTGGGGCGGCAGCGAAGTTGTCAAGTGGATTGTGCAACGACCACGACCCGATGCGACCCTGCTGGCGCATCCGTTGCTCACCGAGCACTCATTCAGCTACCCCAGCGGGCACACCTGTTTCGTTGCAGCCGTCGCAATTGCGCTGATCTTCGTCGCCGGGGACCACCCGTGGCGAGCCGCTGTCATCACAATGGCGATCTTCGCGACAGTGCTCGTCGCCGTGTCGCGCGTGTATCTCGGGGTTCACTACCCCACGGATGTCACCGCGTCTATCGTGTATTCGGGCGCGGCCGCTGCCATCGCCCTCGTGGTTTGGCTGCAATACGTGTTGCCCCGTTTTTCGGTCTCCCTCCGTGACCGGCCGTCACGCCTATTCTGAGCGCAGTGGAGTTAGAAACCCAGTGCAGTTAGATTTGTGGTCAGGCGACGCGAAAGGACGGGCCACGGATGATAACGACGAAACCCCGCCTTCTTCTCATCGAAGACGACCCCGAACTCGGGCCGCTGATCACCGGTGTGCTCGAGGAGTCGTATTCAGTCGAATTGGTGGCCGACGGCCAGGCTGAATATTGGCTTCCAAGGGAGCCACGTGTGGTGCGGGTCAGCGCCGCCTCCCCAAACCATGGATCGTGTCGTTCAGAGCCACGATTGGCGTGGTTGAGAGCCACCTGAAAAGCTCCTTCCACCATGTGATGGCCACGTGGTGGAAGGAGTACGGGTAATGGTACGGAAGATCAAGGCGAAACTTGTCTTGCAGC
>NZ_QJHB01000022.1 GCF_003260275.1 Homoserinimonas sp. OAct 916
ACGTCCGGGCTCAACGGTCTGGCACAGAACGGTGTGACCTACGACGCCGCAGGTGCCATCGCCGGTGACAGCAGCGCCACCGGGGTCTTCAACGGGTCCACCTCTTATATCTGGAACGACCAGTTGAAGCCGGCCCCGGACACCTACACGATCGAGACGTGGATCAAGACCGACACCACCCAGGGCGGCAAGATCGTCGGCTACGGCAACGGTCGACCGAACACCGGCACCCAGGCGACAAACCTGAGCGGCACCTACGACCGGCAGGTGTATATGGACAACACCGGCCGGATCACATTCGGGGTCTGGGCGGAGTCAGCGCAAGCAATCCGTTCCTCTGGCCAGTACAACGACAACCAATGGCACCACATTGTTGCCACCCAGAGCCCGAGCGGAATGGTGCTCTACATTGACGGCGCCGCTGTGGGCCAGAACCCGACAACGGCGGGCCAGCCCTATTGGGGCGTCTGGCACATTGGGGGAGACCAACTCAGCAGTGTGTGGCCCAATGTGCCGGCGAGCAAATTCTTCCAGGGGCAGATCGACGAGACTGCAATCTACCAGCTACCGTTGACGGCGCGGCAGGTCGCGGAGCACTATCGACTGGGTGGACGCACCGTCATACCCCCCGGGCCACTTCTCAAAATGGTTGCCGGCTCGCCCACGATCCGCGGCACCGCGCAGGTCGGCATCAAACTCACCAGTGCTCCCGGCACCTGGGTGCCCGCATCACCGGCTTTCACTTACCAGTGGGCGGCGAACGGCACCGCAATCAGCGGCGCCACCGGCACCAGCTACACTCCTACCGCCGCTGATGCGGGCAAGACTCTCACCATCACGTACACCGGAAAGCAAACCGGCTACGTGACCACCCTGGCGACCTCCGCAGCCACCAAGGCCGTCGCGAAAGCGAAGGTCTCGGTGGCTCGGCTGGTCGGCGTTGACCGGTTCGAGACAGCGATACAGGTCGCCCACGCCTATACTCCGGGAGTCGACCGCGTCTACCTGGCGAACGGGCTGAGCTACGCGGATGCGCTCAGCGCAGCTCCGGCCGCCGCGAACTTCGGCGCCCCCGTGCTCCTGACCACCCTGAAGTCACTTCCCGGCGATGTCAAGACCGAGCTCCAACGACTCAAGCCGAAGAAGATCATCGTCATCGGCGGGGCCGGAGCTATCACCGACGCGCAGGTCAGTACGTTGAAGGACATCGCCCCGGTGCAGCGTCTCGCCGGCACCGACCGCTATGCGACGTCCCAGGCTGTGGCCCGCGACGCGTTCGGCACCGGCGCGAACACTGCCTACATCACGACCGGGATGGACTTCCCCGATGCGTTGGCGGCAGCCCCGGCGGCAGCCCACTTCAACGGGCCGGTGATTCTGGTTCCCGGAAAGAACACGTCACTCGACGCCGCGACAACCAAGCTGGTAAAAGACCTTGGCGTCAAGACCGCGAAGATCGCCGGTGGTACGGCGATTGTCTCGTCCGGCATCCAGTCAGCGCTGAAGAGCCAACTGGGGGCTGGTAATGTGCAACGGTTGTTCGGTACCGACAGGTACGCGACGGCGGCAAAGATCAACCTGGACGCTTTCACCAAGAATTCGACCGCGTACCTGGCCAGCGGTTCCGGCTACGCCGACGCCTTGGTCGGTGCCGCGCTGGCAGGCAAGACGGGGGCACCGCTGTACCTGGCACACCCCAACTGTGTGCCAGCCAGCGCCCTCACCGGCATCGAACGAATCGGGGCAACCAAGATCATCCTATTCGGAGGCTCCGCAGTGGTAGACGCGAAGGTTGAGTCGCTGACCGCCTGCACGTGACATTCGGCTACGCCCGAGCCGCACCGACTGGTCCGCCTAATGAGGACAGCGGGGCCCGCGTCCACGGTGGGCGCGGAGCGCTCAAACGCCCGACGTCAGAAAAAATTCGTAGACAACTTAACCCCTCCCGGAGTAAGTTATTCCTCATCAGGCTCGGTCTGCGCACACTCGCTCGTGGCTAACCTGCGTTGAATTGTCGCAGGCACTCCGATGACCTTGAAACAAGCCGCCTTCAACCTTAAGACCGCGACTGTATTACGACCCAGCATGACGATCTCGCGGGCGCTCCAGAGAGCCGAAACCCTCAGCGCAGAAGAACTGCTTCTGCGACAGAGTCGACGGGCAACCGAGCAGGCGAGTTTCGCGATGGAGAACACCCACTTTTACCGCGAAAAGTATACTGCCGCTGGTTTCACCCTCAAAGACCTCCAGGATCCCGCGGCCTTCGCTGAACTTCCTATCGTGGAAAAGAACGATATTCGAGAGAACCCTGAACTATTCCACACCGCAGAAGCAACCCCGCACAATTCCAAGCCGGCCAGTACCGGGGGGAGCACCGGAGAACCGCTGAAACTCCTGCATGACCTCAGGTTTCCCGCGCGCGTTCTGGAATGGAGGCTCTTCAGATGGTGGGGACTGGACCCGTCCCAAGACATCGCCCTTGTATACCGCCTACTCCGCACCACACGAGAGGCAAGCCGCTACGATCGCAAATGGTGGCCGTCAAAGAGGTTTCAACTCGACGCTTCACGCATGGACACAGCGCACATCGATGCTTTTCTTGCTGAATGGAATAGGACCAAACCTTCCGTTCTGATTGGTTATGTGGGTGGGATCGTCGAACTTGCTCGTTACCTTTCTTCTAACGGAATTTCAATTTCACCGCCGCTCGCTATTGCCGTTACCGCCGCGCCGATGACTTGGAACCTACGATCAGAAATCGAAGAGTGCTTCCACGCGCCGGTCTATGATCACTACCGTTGCGCAGAAGTTCCCTGGCTTGCGGGCGAATGCGCGGAGCGCAACGGCTTGCACACATTCGCCGATGTGCGAAAGATTGAAGTAGTCGACCCATCTGGAGCACCATCCGCTTCTGGGATTCTCGGAGAGGTCGTCGTCACCGACCTCACCAATCGCGTGTTTCCACTCATCAGGTATCGTCTCGGAGATCGCACATCCACAATCGACGGACCTTGTGCCTGCGGGATTTCCCTCCCCCGCATCCAGAGCGTGTTGGGTCGTGTAACGGAAGCTGCGCATCTTCCTGATGGGCAGGTGATTGCGGGAGAAGCCCTCGCCCAAATATTCAGCAAGGCAGTCGGTTCTGTCAAACAGTTTCAGGTGCATCAAAGTGCCGACTACTCAATCATTGTGCGTTGCATTCCCGGGCCCGCACCGGATGCACGCGACTCAATCGACACGGTCATCCAGCAAATGCGTGAAATCGTGAAGGGGGCTGTTCCGATCCAGCTGGAGGTCGTCACCACAATCCCTCACGAAGGAGGAAAGATTAGGTACATCACGAGCGATGTCGCGCCGCCCACAGCGCAAAGCGCGTAAAGTCACCCCCCCATTTAGGGGTAACGCGTTCGGGGGCCTAACTACGGTAGCCTAGTGGTTGTCGCATATGTGGCTTTTGGTCAACCTGACTACCAAGCAGCGAGTCTTTCCCGAGACGTGAGATCAATTCGCCACATGGATGACAACAAACCCGAACACCTGCCAACCCGAATTGCAGGATCAACCCGATGGATACGCAAATTGCGTGCCGATTTCCCTATTGCGCACGCTTCACCACAGATAGAACACCCGATGGCCAGCTCCGCCTCAGCCTGAGCCCGCTTGAGCGCCCGCGCCAGAACATGGCGGGTGATCTCTTGTGAGCCAGCTTCGACATGATCTGCGACTGCCGCTTGTCGGCTGGGGCTCGCCGACACATGCGCCAAGTACTCCTGCGCGACCGCGCACCAGAGCGATCGAACAGGAACGGGTTTCCTCCGGCCGGGCCTGGACGAGGCGCTACCAGGCGATACTCCGAGTCACCGACACCCTGATCATCAGCGCGTCTGTGGCTCTTGCTTTCATCGCCCGGTTCGGATTCGACTCGTTGACCGCCCACAGCGATCAGCTGCTTCGCGAGTATGCACTCATCTCTGGACTCATTCTCGTCACATGGATCTGCGCGCTCGGGCTATCCCGAACCCGCGATGTGAAGGTATTCGGAATAGGCCCCACCGAATACAAACGCGTCTTCACTTCCAGCGTCATCACATTCGGAGTTCTTGCGGTGTTCTTCGTGATCTTCAATGTGGACATTGCTCGAGGTTTTTTCGTTCTCGCCCTTCCGTGTGGAATGCTGGGCCTCCTGGCTGGACGATGGCTGTGGAGGCGTTGGCTCAACAAGAAAAGACTCGTCGGCCATTACCTGTCCCGAGCCGTCGTTGTGGGAGATGCGCGCGACATCGCCCACGTTCTAGGACAACTGGCTTCAAAGCCATGGGCCGCATTCAACGTGGTGGGGGTGGCCGTACCGGATGGGCGCGCGGTTTCCGCCTCAGCAACCGTCTCCGGCGTACCGATCGTTGCCACGATGGAAAAAGTGGCGGATGCTGTCACCCGCTTGGGCGCTGACACGGTGATCGTGGCTGGAACCCCGCAAGGCGGAAGTGACTATATCCGCACCCTCGGCTGGCGCCTCGAAGGCTCCGCAGTCGAGCTGGTCCTCGCGACCTGCCTCACCGACGTGGCGGGGCCCAGGATTCACTTCCGCCCTGTCGAGGGCCTCCCTCTCATTCATGTCGACCTTCCGCAGTTCGAAGGCACGAAGCACATCCTGAAACGCGGTTTCGACGCATTGTTGTCGGGTCTCGCCCTGATGATACTCGCGCCGGTCGTGCTCGTTATCGCAGCGCTCATCAAGTTGGACAGCCCTGGGCCCGTGCTCTTCAAACAAAAGCGGGTGGGCCAGAACGGGGCCGAATTCAAAATGCTCAAGTTTCGTTCGATGATCCCTGATGCCGAATCTGCTTTGGTCGCTTTGAAGGCGCAGAATGAGGGCGCAGGCGTCCTCTTCAAAATGAAGGACGACCCGAGAGTCACCAGGCTCGGAAAAACTTTGCGCAAATACTCCCTGGATGAGTTGCCGCAGCTGTGGAACATCTTGGTTGGAGACATGAGTCTTGTCGGACCCAGGCCGCCGCTTCCCAACGAGGTGGAGGGATATGAGAGCCACGTGAAGCGGAGACTCTATATCAAGCCAGGGCTCACCGGTCTGTGGCAGGTGAGCGGTCGTTCCGATCTCGATTGGGAGCAGAGCGTGAAGCTCGACCTGTACTACGTGGAGAACTGGTCCCTCACAGGAGACCTCATGTTGTTGTGGCGCACCGTGAAGGTGGTTCTCAAGCCCGCCGGAGCGTACTGAACGTCGACAGAGGCGTTCGGGAGCCCGACCTCCGGCTCACCAGTCAAGTGATGCGAATACGTCGAAACTCTACAGGCGGCCCGTCAGCATAGTTCTTGCACAACCAGATGTACCCCCCGCGGTAGCTCGTGTCGCTTGATTGAACGGACCATGTGGACTCGCCAGTACGTTTAACCGCGATCTGGGCTGAAGAAACCGTGATCGTGAGGCTGATCCACTCTCCGATGTGCGGTTCGGCGGTCGACACACGCCCCAGCAACGTTCCAGATGCGACATGGGATTCTCTGCGATACAGTTCGAGCTGGCCGTCAGCGCGCAGAATGGCATGGTAGCCGGCAGATTCCCCCGGAATCGTGACCCGATAGGTGCGATCGTCTGCGACGGCGAAGGCCAACCCCACGTGCTGTTCCGACGCGGGAAGCGCATCGGGCCAACCGAATTCAGCATGCAGCTCGTATGTCCCCTTCGTCACCGGGCACATCGACCCCATCAGGTAGCTCTGCACCTCGGGTCGCGCCAACCTGATCGTGGCGCGACGCGCGTTTAGGGCAGGCTGCGCCGCCCAGCCTGCGTCGATCGTCCACGGCAGGTCTCCGGCGGCTCGTAGCCCTGACGGAAATTGGTCGGACGTAGCCGCCGGGAGCAACCCTTCCACATAGGGGATATTCGAGCACATCATTCCGGCCACTCCGAGGGATCGCATCCTGTCGCGCTGCCAGCGAAAATGGATTTCCCAGGCGATTACTGGCTTACCAAGCGAAACGACCGCTCGGACCTGTTCATCCGTGGCCGAATGATGCACGCCGAGAAGGTCGAATCGATCTGCGTAGTCTGCTGCCCGGTCGACGATGTCGGGCGTGAGGTAGCCCCAGGTCTGGAACCCCCGTTCGGCCGCGGCCTTGTACTGCCCGGCCCCTGCCCACTGTTTCCAGACGAGTTGTGCGCCAGCGGCCGGGGTGGCGTCCATCGCATCGAGTAACGCGGCAGTATTCGTCCCCTGTTTGTCCTCGACAAAAACCACCTGCGTGGCCGCGAACGCCTGGAGAACATCTGATAGCAACGGGATCGGCTGGAGTGCGGCCGACGGTCCCAGCCACTCCCGTGCGTCGATGCGCAGCGCCGACAATTCCGCCCAGGTCATGTCGGCGATGTCAATCGACTTTCCGCTCGTGCGCTCCATGGTGGTGTCGTGATGGCATACGAGCATTCCGTCCTTGGTGGCGTTGACCGAGATTTCGATTGCTCGAGCACCCAGGTCCACCGAATGCGTGTATGCATCCATCGTGTGTTCGGCCCAGTTGTCGCCGGAGCCGCGGTGGGCGATATAGAAAGGAGAAAGGGCCAGCAGTCCGGCGATCGTACTCGCCACCTGACGGCGCGACTGAACCGGGCTCGATGGAGACGGCCCGATTTGTGGCGTCGCTGGCTGAGTCGACTGCACGACCGGCGGTTTCGACGTCGATTGGCACGCCGACAGGACGAGAGCGGAAATGCCCAGCCCAAGAAAATGCCGACGGCCCAATAGCAACCGATTGTCGGATGGTATTGGGCCGTCAGAGAATGCTTTCACTGGCTCCCCTATAGCGGGCTACTGCTGGGTAAAGGTGAGAGTGAGTAACGGCCGGTACGTCGGGTTTCCTGCGTCGTTCGACCACAGTCTCAGATTATCGTTGCCCGTGCTCGTCAAGGCCATTGAGATTCCAGAACCGAGCAGATCCTTGAGTTGCGCCGTTGTCAGATTAATCGTCTGCGGAGCGTTCAGCGTTGTTGCCCCGGTGATCTCACCCAGTTTGCTCCCCAACGCGGTGGGACGGTTATTCCAGGTGATGGCCCCCTCGTTCCAGCCACCAGAAACGAGGTTGATCGCGTGCATGTCTGTGGAGCCCGCAGTCGAATCAGTCGAGGTCCGAAGCATCAGCGTCGCGCCCGTCAGAACGAGCCCAGCAGGTGCTGCCGGCAGGTCGAAGGCAAGATAGGACGAGATCTGTCCGCTTCCTCCGCGCGACGACAACTGATTGTTGGTTCCGTAATTGGTGGTCGGATTGGCCTGGTACACCATGGCATCGCCGGTGGGGTTCAGCGTCAGCACGACCGGCGCAGGCGGCGGAGCAGTAATCGTCGCAGCCGCTGCCGCGGAGGCCCCGCTGAGGTTCCCGGCGGCATCCTTCGCGATCACCCGGTAATAGTAGGTTCCCGCTGCCAACCCGGTATCTGCATACGAGGTTCCCGCCACATCCGCCCTCTTCGAGGCCGCGTTGGCGACGAAAGCCGAATCAGTTCCCCGGTAGACCGTGTAGCCGGTCACCCCGACGTTGTCCGTTGAGGCAGTCCACGTGACCGTGACGTTCGCGCCCGATACCGCGGTTGCGACACCGGTTGGAACGGTGGGCGATTCACTGTCCGGCGGCGGCGGCGAGTCGACTGTGGCAGCCACTGCCGCGGAGGCCCCGCTGAGGTTCCCGGCGGCATCCTTCGCGATCACCCGGTAATAGTAGGTTCCCGCAGCCAACCCAGTATCTGCATACGAGGTTCCCGCCACATCCGCCCTCTTCGACGCCGCGTTGGCGACGAAAGCCGAATCAGTTCCCCGGTATACCGTGTAACCGGTCACCCCGACGTTGTCCGTTGAGGCAGTCCACGTGACCGTGGCCGTGCTCCCGGACACTGACGTCGAGACGCCAGCCGGTATCGAGGGAGCCTGCGTATCGACGGGCACGCTGCCCCCCTCATAGGTGAGGGTGAGCACCGGTCGATAGGTCGAGTTCGCGGCCTCTCGCGACCAGGTACGCAAGTTGTCGTTACCGCCACTGACCAGGGCCAGCGACTGTTGTCCGGTCAGCGCTCGCAACCTGGCTGCGTCCAGGGTGATGGAATAGTTCGTATTCAGTGCGGGTGCGCCTGCCAACGCACCCAGCTGGTCGCCGATCGGCGTCGGCCGGTTGTTCCATGTGACCGTGTTCTCCGACCATGCCCCAGACACCAGGTTGATCGTGTGCGTGTCAGCGGACGCGGCTGTTGAATCGGTTGATGTGCGCAGTTGCAGTCTCGCCTGGGTGAGGACCATTCCCGCGGGTGCGTCCGGCAGATTGAACGACAGGTAGGAGGAGATCTGGGAACTTCCGCCTCGCGATGAGAGTTGGTTGTTCGAGCCGTAGTTCGAGTTCGGGTTCACCTGGTAGACCATCGCGTCAGCGGTCGCTCCCACGGTCAGCACCACCGGTTCTCCCGGGGGTCCCGCCACAACCGCTTCCGCCGCGGCAGATCCGGCACTGACGTTTCCAGCGGCATCAACCGCGGTCACCTTGTAGTAATAGGTTCCCGCCGCCAGGCCCGAGTCCACATACGAGGTCCCGGTCACATCCGCGACCTTCGTGCCCGCACCGGGCACGAACGCCGCCGTCGCACCCCGGTACACCGTGTACCCGGTCACCGCGACGTTATCCGTCGACGCCGTCCAACCCACGGTCGCGGCGCTGCCAGAAACCGTCGCCGTCACCGCAGACGGTACCGACGGCGCTTCCGTGTCAACAGGTGGCGCTGCTTCGATCACCGCTTCCGCCGCGGCAGATCCGGCACTGACGTTTCCAGCGGCATCAACCGCGGTCACCTTGTAGTAATAGGTTCCCGCCGCCAGGCCCGAGTCCACATACGAGGTCCCGGTCACATCCGCGACCTTTGTGCCCGCACCGGGCACGAACGCCGCCGTCGCACCCCGGTACACCGTGTACCCGGTCACCGCGACGTTATCCGTCGAGGCCGTCCAACCCACGGTCGCGGCGCTGCCAGAAACCGTTGCCGTCACCGCAGACGGTACCGACGGCGCCTGCCCGTCGACAACTGTCACGGATGCCCCGGCTGAGGCTGCCGACCGATTGCCAGACGTGTCCACCGCGACCACCTTGTAGTACGTGGTGCCGACTGGGGCGGTGGTGTCCGTAAAGGCAATACCGGGAACTTCAGCGATCTTATTGGTTTCGCCCACGACGAAGCCGGCGTTGCTGCCGCGATAGACCACATAGTTCGCCACAGCGACATTGTCGGTCGAGGCGTCCCATGCGACCAGCACATCGTTGCCACTAACAGTGGCAGTGACGTTCTGGGGCGTGCTGGGCGCAACCTGGTCGTTGACGCCCAAGGCGTAGTGTTCGGCCACGGCGCTGCCGCTCAGTGCGTTCGGGTAAATCGCCACCTCGTCCACCTGTCCGGTGAAGTAGAAGTTTGACGGCGCCTCCGGCCAGCTGTTCAGGTTTCCGCCGCCCGCTCGCCAGTATCCGGCGTACGACTGATTCACTGTAACCGCATTGCTGTCGACGAGCACTCCATCGACGTACAGCTTCATCCCGGATGCGTCCTGTGAGCCGAGAACGTGATGCCAGGTGCCATCACTGTAATCACCCGGTGCCGTGAGCGTCACCGCCGAACCGGTGTAGACCCCGAACTTCAGCGATCCCGCATCGGTCATATAGATCTGTTTGTCGTAACTGTTACCGTTGCCGGTCTGGGAGTTCTCGAATCCAACGATCTTCCCGCCAGTTGCGGCGTCTGTTTTGAACCATGCCTCAGCACTGAAGACGGCCGGAGAGGCAACCGATTGCGCCTGTCCGACGGTGCCATCCGACGAACCCGGCAGGGTGACGGATTTGCCGTTGGCCACCAGTGCCGGCTGATTCAGCAACACCTGGTTGCCGAACGCGCCGTTGTTCTGCCCGAAAAAGGAGGAGTCACGGGCGATCGCGCCGCTCGTCTCGTCCAACCGCCAATAGAGGTCTGGATTGGCATTGAACACGGCTGCGCCGTAGGCATCGGACGGAACAGGGTTGACTGCTACCGATCCTCCGCCCAGTTGGTAGTGTTCGATCACCTGACGAGCTGTCAACGGTGTCGGATAGATCGCGGTCTCATCAATCTGACCCTTGAAGAAGTTGCTTGAGGGCTTGTTCGGCCAGCCATTGAGTTGGTCTCCGCCCACGTGCCAGACGCCCCAGTACGGTTGCCCCGCGGCAGCGGAGTTCTGGCCGACTTTGACCCCGTCAACATACAACGCAAGCCCTGCCGACCCCTGCGTCGCGACGATGTGGTGCCACTGGTTGTCGTTGTATTGAGCCGAGGAGCGCAAAAGTTGGGCGCTTCCGGTCCAGACGCCGAAGTTGAGACGCCCGGAATTGTCCATGTAGAGGTGCCGGTCGTAATTGCCGCTCAGGTTTGTCGCCTGGGTGCCGGTGTTCGGTCGACCGCTGCCGTAGCCGACGATCTTGCCGCCCTGCGTGGTGTCGGTCTTGATCCACGTCTCGATCGTGTAGGTGTCCGGGGCCGGCCTCAACTGGTCGTTCCAGATATAAGAGGTGGACCCGTTGAAGACCCCGGTGGCGCTGCTGTCACCGGCGATGGCACCTGCGGCGTCGTAGGTCACACCGTTCTGTGCCAGACCGTTGAGCCCGGACGT
>NZ_QJHB01000023.1 GCF_003260275.1 Homoserinimonas sp. OAct 916
GTGTTACTCACCCGTTCGCCACTAATCCGCCGGAGCAAGCTCCAGCCTCATCGTTCGACTTGCATGTGTTAAGCACGCCGCCAGCGTTCGTCCTGAGCCAGGATCAAACTCTCCGTAAATGTTTGATTGACTAACCAAGCGCAACTGCAAGCAGCGCAACCCGGCGTCACATCTAGTGCAGACAACCACCGGAATAGGCGGACCATCTGCAAGTTTGAAACTGACAGAACAAATCATTACTGACTTGCTTTGTTGTTTAATCATTTTCCAAAGGAATCCCTGACCACCAAAGTGGCCTGGGGTTTTTGGCATTTGACATTGTGCACGCTGTTGAGTTCTCAAGGATCAGACGCACCTGGTTCGAAGCCTCTCAGCCTCGCCCGCCAGGGCAACTTCTCTATCCTAGTTCATTTATCTCGCGACTGCAAACTGTGGGAGGGAATCCTTGTGATGGATATTTACTCGCGTTGTTGCGGGGCCGCCATGAACCAAGCTTTATAATCTTACGCATTTGCTCTCCCACGTACAAGCCGTGAGCGATATCTGCGAGGATCTCGTCCCGCGTGAGGCCGGAAGCTCTGAGGCTCTCCGCACCTTTGGGGTGACGAGTTAGTACTCTACGGGGGCTTCGGCGCGGGTGCCAAACTGCGCTACATCCCGGGCGTGTCGCGCTTCGCGGCGCCACTCTTCGGGAGCTACTCGACGAAGACGCCCGCCAAAGACTTCTTGCCCCGGCGCAGCACCGTCATCCCGCCCGGCAGCGTGTGCTCGGCGACGGTCGCCAGCGGATCGTGGATCTTCTGGTTGTTCGCGTAGACACCGCCGGCCTCGACGGCACGACGGGCGGCACTCAGGCTGTCCACCAACTCGGTATCCACCAATGCCTGCACAATCGGGGTGGACCCGAGGGTTGTGGTGTGCTTCAGGCCGCGAAGCGCAGCCTCCAGCGTCGCCGCATCCAGCGTCGCCAGGTCACCCTGGCCGAACAGCGCCTGAGACGCCGCTATTGCCGCCTCGGCAGCATCGACACCGTGCACCAGACTGGTGGCCTGCCACGCCAACTCGCGCTGGGCCTCACGGCGGAACGGTTCGGTGGCGACCAGCGTCTCGAACCGGGTGATCTCGTCGCGGGTGAGAAAGGTGAAGACCTTGAGCCGGGAGATCACGTCGGCGTCGTCGGTGTTCAACCAGAACTGGTAGAACGCGTATGGGCTCACCATGGCCGGATCCAACCAGATCGCGTTGCCCTCACTCTTGCCGAACTTGGAGCCGTCGGAGTTTGTGATCAACGGGGTGCCGATCGCATGGACGCTGACGCCTTCGGACTTGTGGATCAGCTCAATTCCACTGGTCAAGTTGCCCCATTGGTCGCTGCCGCCGGTCTGAAGCACGCAGCCGTAGCTGCGGTACAGTTCGAGAAAGTCCATTCCCTGCAGCACCTGGTAGCTGAACTCGCTGTAACTGATGCCGGCTTCCGAGTTCAACCGGGCGCTGACGGCGTCTTTCTTGAGCATGGTTCCCACCCGGAAGTGCTTACCGATCTCCCTCAGGAAGTCGATCGCCGACAGTGGTCCGGTCCAGTCCAGGTTGTTCACCAGGCGGGCGGCGTTCTCACCCTCGAAGCTCAAGAACTTCGACACCTGCTTCTCAAGCAGCTCCACCCAGTCGGCGACAGTGTCGCGCGTGTTCAGGGTGCGTTCGGCTGTTGGCCGCGGGTCGCCGATGAGGCCGGTCGAGCCGCCGACCAGGCCAAGGGGCTTGTGGCCGGCCAGTTGCAGGCGGCGCATCAGCAACAGTTGCACCAGGTTGCCAAGGTGCAGGCTCGGTGCGGTCGGGTCGAAACCGCAGTAGTAGGTGATCGGTTCGCCGGCCAGCAGCTCTTTCAGCGCCTGCTCATTGGTAGAGACGTGCACGAGTCCGCGCCAACGGATCTCCTCCCACACATCGTCGAACGAGGGGTCATTGTGCTGGGCGCCGAGGGCGTCAGATGGTTCGTTGCTCACTGGTCTACCGTAGCAACCGAACCGGGTGCGTCGGAGATCAGGACAGATCAGACGAACAGTTCACACCCCTCCACCTCGACGCGACACCGATGCCAAACGGGCCCCCATCGGCCTCACGCAATCGGCCGCGCGAGTTTGGGGTGCCGCTTGTACGCCGAGACCGTGGGCTCGTTGGGGATCCAGAACCGAAACAGATATTCCTCGGTGCCTCCCGGCCCATTGATACCGGTGCGCGGCCCAGACAGGTAGTCGGATGTGTCACCGGTGACGTTCAAGGCGAACGGCAGCTTGCTCAGGTCGGAGCCGTTGTCGGCCAGGTCGATGCCCATCGCGACGGTCAGGCAGCCCGGCCCCCGAGCCAGGTTTCTGTCGGAGACGCGCGGCCCCCGGCGCGAGCGAGCAAGCTCAATGCCCTCGACAACTTCGCCCCCGCGCAGGAGCAAACCGCTGGCTGTGCCGTCTGGCTGGCATACCACGTTGGCGCAGTGGTGCATTCCGTAGGTGAAGTACACATACAGGTGTGCCGGCGGGCCGAACAGGGTCGAGTTTCGCCGGGTCTTGCCGCGGTGGGCGTGCGCGCCCGGGTCCTCACCCACCCCGAGGTAGGCCTCCACCTCGGTGATGCGCACAGAAACACGGCCCTCGTCGCTGTCTCTGGAGATGACCGAGCCGAGCAGGTAGGGCGCGACCAGAAGCGGAGACCTGTTGAACAGTTCCACGTTGAAAGTGGCGTTCATCTCCTCCCCGTTCGAGCCGGTTGCAGTCACAGGTCGCCGAGGTGCGTTCCGATGTCACGAACACGCGCCGTCAGCGCAGCCAATTGCTCGGCGACCCGATTCGGAGCTGTACCGCCGACACCATCCCGGCTGCGCACCGATCCGGCGATGTCGAGCACACTGCGCACCTCCGGCGTGAGGTGCGGAGAGATCGCGGCCAACTGCACATCATTCACCTCGTCGAGGTCGAGCCCGCGCTCTTCGGCGAATTGCACCATGGCACCGCTGATCTCGTGGGCCTCGCGGAACGGAACCATCTGCTTCACCAGCCACTCCGCAACGTCCGTGGCAAGCGAGAACCCCTGCGGGGCGAGTTCGGCCATCCGGTCAGTGTGAAAGGTGAGCGTGGCCACCATGCCGGTGAAAGCGGGCAGCAGGGTGGTCAACGTGGTGACCGCGTCGAAGACCGGTTCTTTGTCCTCCTGCAGGTCACGGTTGTACGCCAGCGGCAGCGCCTTCAAGGTGGCCAGCAAGCCGGTGAGATTTCCAATCAGCCTGCCAGATTTGCCCCGGGCGAGTTCGGCGATGTCGGGGTTCTTCTTCTGCGGCATGATCGACGACCCAGTCGAATAGCCGTCGTGCAGGGTGACGAACCCGAACTCGCGGGTGTTCCAGATTATGATCTCCTCGGCCATTCGAGAGAGGTTGATACCGATCAGCGAGGTGATGAAGGCGAACTCGGCCACCACGTCTCGTGCCGCCGTGCCGTCGATCGAGTTCTCGCTGCTGGTGGAGAAACCCAGCTCATGCGCAACCGCTGTGGCATCCAGCCCGAGGGTGCTGCCGGCCAGGGCACCAGAACCGTACGGCGAGACGTCGGCGCGCGCATCCCAGTCGATGATTCGCTCCAGGTCGCGCACCAGTGGCCAGCAGTGCGCCAGCAGGTGGTGACTGAGCAGCACCGGTTGGGCGTGTTGCAAATGGGTGCGGCCGGGCAGGATCGCGTCGGGGTGCGCGTCGGCCTGGGCGGCGAGCGCATCGATCAGCGAGATTACCTGCCGGGCGATGATGCGCGCCTTCTGGCGCAGATACATGCGGATCAGGGTGGCGATCTGGTCGTTGCGGCTGCGGCCGGCGCGCAGCTTGCCGCCGAGTTCTGGTCCGGCGATCTGGATCAGGTGGCGTTCGAGTGCACCGTGTACGTCTTCGTCGGAGGCGAGCGGGGTGATGGTGCCGTCGTTCACGCCGTTCAGGAGAGTTTCCAAGGCATCAAGCATGCCGGTCTTCTCGTCAGGGGTGAGATAGCCAGCCTGCGCCAGAGCCTTGGCGTGCGCCTGGGAGCCGGCGATATCGAACGGTGCCAGTTGCCAGTCGAACCCGGTGGAGCGGCCGAGCTCCACCAGTTCGGGCGAAGGCCCGGATGCGAACCGGCCGCCCCAGAGTGCGCCCTCGTTGGTACTGGCCGTCATCGTCTCTCCTCGATTGTCACTCGTCAAGTCTATTCGCGCGCCGGTCAGTCCTCGGCTCGCTCCAGCAGCCACAGCATGAGGGCCTTCTGCGCGTGCAGCCGATTCTCGGCCTGATCCCAGATCACGCTCTGTGCTCCGTCGATCACGTCTGCTTGCACCTCGAATCCACGGTCTGCGGGCAAGCAGTGCAGGAAAATGGCATCGGGTGCGGCGAGAGACATCAAGGACTGGTCGACCCGATACGCACCGAACCGGGCCACCCGCTCCGCCTTCTCTGCCTCCATTCCCATCGATACCCAGGTGTCGGTGACGACAACGTCAACGCCTTTGACCGCTTCGCCCGGGTCGGTGAACAGGGTGATCGAACCACCGGTCTGCGCGGCGATGGCAGTTGCATCCGCCACCACTCGGGGACTCGGACCATACTCGTTCGGCGATGCGATGCGCACGTGCATGCCGGCCGTCGCGCCGGCGAGTAGATACGACTGCGCCATGTTGTTGCCACCATCACCCAGGAAGGTGACGGTGAGGCCGGCCAGACGCCCGCGGTGTTCTCGGATGGTCAGCAGGTCGGCGAGCAGTTGGCAGGGATGGAAATCGTCACTCAACGCGTTGATCACCGGCACCCTGGTGCCATGCGCCATCTCCTCGAGCCCGGCCTGACCGTAGGTGCGCCAGACGATGGCGGCCACCTGCCTCTCCAGCACGCGGGCGGTGTCGCTCGCGGTCTCCTTGCCGCCGAGCTGACTGCTCGCGGTGGAGATGATCAACGGCACCCCGCCCAGATCGGCGATCCCCACCGCGAACGACACCCTGGTTCTGGTCGACGACTTGTCGAAGATCACCGCGACCGTCTTCGGGCCGGCCAGCGGTTTGTGCCCGAAGCGATCCTTCTTGAGCGTGTCGGCCAGGGCGAGTATCTCACTCTGTTCGGCCGGGCTGAGGTCATCATCACGCAAGAAGTGTCGGGTCATGCTTGGGCCTCCAGGGCTTGGCAGAAGATGGACTGGAACTCGGCGATCTCTTCGTCGCCGATGATCAACGGGGGTGCGATGCGGATGGTCGTGTCGTTGGCGGCGTTCACGATCAGCCCGTGGGCGAGCGCGTGGGCGGCGACCTGTTTCGCGACCGGCGCTGAAAGGCCGATCCCGATCAGCAGCCCCTCACCGCGCACATCAGCCACCAGTGGCGAGTGGATCGACTCTATCGCCTCACGCAGTTGGACACCGCGGCGGCGTGCGTTTCCGAGCAGGTCGGCTCGTTCGATCTCGCCCAGTACGGCGTTTGCCGCCGCCGCCGCCAGCGGGTTGCCGCCGAAGGTGGTGCCATGGCTGCCGGGACCGAACAAAGTGGATGCCTGGCCGAACGTGACCAGGGCACCGATCGGCACACCGCCGGCCAACCCCTTGGCCAGCGTCATCGCGTCGGGCACGATCCCTGTGCCCTGGAACGCGAACCAGTGGCCGGTGCGGCCGACTCCGGTCTGGATCTCGTCGAGGATCAGCAGTGCCCCGGCCTCGCGGGTGATCCGGCGGGCCTCGGCCAGGTAACCGGGCGGCAGTTCGACCACACCGGCCTCCCCCATGATCGGCTCGACGAACAGAGCGGCCACATCCGGCCCCATCGCCTCGGCGAGCGCCTGGATGGTGGGTTCGATGTGATCGATACCGGGGATCAGCGGCGCGAACGGACCGCGCAGTGCGCTTTGTCCGGTCAGCGCGAGTGCGCCTGTGCTGCGGCCATGGAACGAGCCCTGCAGACTGAGGATGCGGGTGCGCGTGCCGTCACCAGAGTTCAGCTTCGCCAGCTTCAGGGCGCCCTCGTTGGCCTCGGTTCCCGAGTTCGCAAAGAACACCCGGGTCGCCTCGTGCCCGCCGGTCAGGCGCACGAGCCGTTCAGCCAGTTCGACCTGCTGCGGAGTGGAGAAGTAGTTCGACACGTGGACGAGTTCAGCGGCCTGCTTCGACACCGCATCGACGAGTGCCGGGTGCCCGTGTCCCAATGCGTTGACCGCGATGCCGGACAGGAAGTCGAGGTAACGGGTGCCGTCGATATCCCAGACGTGGCACCGGTCACCACGCACCAGATGCGCCAGCGGAGTCGGCGACGAACCCATCATCGCGATGCTGAATCGTTGTTTCCAGTCACTCACTGAGCTGTCTCCGTTCACAACACCACTTCCGTTCCACTGCCGGTCTCGGTGAAGATCTCGAGCAGGGTCGAGTGCTTCTGGCGCCCGTCGATGATGGCCGCCTTCGCGACCCCGGCGCGCACGGCATCCAGACAGGCGATCATCTTCGGAATCATGCCCGACTCAAGGCTCGGCAACAGGTGGTCGAGTTCGTCGGCGGTGATCGTGGAGACCAGCGATTCCCGGTTGGGCCAGTCACGATAGAGCCCGGCGACGTCGGTGAGAATCACGAGCTTTTCGGCTTCGAGGGCGCTGGCCAGCGCCGCGGCCGCCGAGTCGGCGTTCACGTTCAGCAGTCCGTCGCCCGAGGCATTCGGGGCAATCGAAGAGATCACAGGGATGCGGCCGGCGGCGATCTCATCGAGCACCGGCTTCGGGTTCACCTGCACCACATCGCCGACCAGGCCGAGGTCGACCATCATCCCGTCGACAACGGTGCCCCTCTTCTCAGCGGTGAACAGTCCCCCGCTCAGCCCGGACAGGCCGGTGGCCAGGTCGCCATACTCGTTGATCAACGAGGTGATCTCACCGTTCACTTCGACCGAGAGCACCTCACGCACCACTTCCATCACCTCGGGGGTGGTCACTCGCAGCCCACCACGGAACTCACTCGTGATCGACCGCTCGGCGAGCCGGGCGGAGATCTGCGGGCCACCGCCGTGCACCACGACCGGGTACACGCCGACATGCTGGAGAAAAACCATGTCCTGGGCGAATGCGCGTTGCAGGTCGACGTCGACCATGGCGTTTCCGCCAAACTTCACGACGATGATCTTGCCCTGGAACCGTTTCAGCCACGGCAGCGTCTCGATCAGGACAGCCGCTTTCGCCGCGCTGGACTCCACTGATTCAGTCATAACGCGCATCAGCTGGAGTACGCACTGTTCTCATGCACGTACTCGTGCGTGAGGTCGTTGGAGAAGATCATCGCCGTCTTCTCGCCTGCCTTCAGGTCGATCAACACGTGAGCGCGACGCGGAGTGAGGTCGACGAGTTCCCGCGGCTGGTCGGGGCCACCGTTTGCACACACCCGCACGTCGTTGATTGTGACGTCGACCCGATAGGGGTCGAACTCGGCCTGCGTGGTGCCGATGGCGGCGAGTACCCGGCCCCAGTTGGGGTCGTTGCCGAACACGGCCGCCTTGAACAGGTTATTGCGTGCGACCGAACGGCCCACCTCGACCGCGTCGTCCTCAGTGGCGGCGTTCACCACTTCGATGTCGATGCAGTGGCTCGAGCCCTCGGCGTCCATCTGCAGCTTTTCAGACAGGTCGTGGCACAGTTCGGTCAGCGCGGTCTGGAACGCGGCTGCGTCGGGTTCGACCCCAGAGGCACCTGAGGCCATCAGCGTGACCTGGTCGTTGGTCGACATGCAACCGTCGGAGTCGAGCCGGTCGAAGCTGAGCCGGCACGCCTCACGCAGGGCCGTGTCGAGGTGCGCGGCGCCGAGCACGGCATCCGTGGTCACGACCACCAGCATCGTGGCCAGGCCCGGTGCGAGCATGCCGGCTCCCTTGGCGATGCCGCCGATGCTCCAGCCGTCTCCGATGTGCACCGAGGATTTCGGCACCGAGTCAGTGGTCATGATCGCGCGGGCGGCGTCATCGCCGCCGCTCGCGCTCAAGGAGACCGCCGCCTCGGCAACACCCGCTGTCAGCTTCGCCCGGTCCAGCTGCTCTCCGATGAGGCCGGTGGAACAGACCAGTACGTTGCCCGTATCGATGCCCACTGCGTGGGCTACAGCGGCTGCGGTGGCCCGGGTCGTCTCGTAGCCCTGGCTGCCGGTGAAGCAATTGGCTCCGCCAGAGTTCAACACGATCGCCGTCGCGGCCCCGTCCTGGATCACCTTCTTCGACCACAGGATCGGGTTCGCCTGAGCACGGTTGCTGGTGAAGACGGCGGCGACCGCGGGTTGTGGGCCCCGGTTCACGACCAGGGCGAGGTCCAGGCCGCCCGATGCCTTCAGCCCCGCGCTGACGCCCGCGGCTTCGAAACCTTGAGGTGTGGTGACGGTCATGGTGCGACTCCGTTCGTTTGCAGCCCGGAACTCTCTGGGAGGCCCAGAGCGAGATTGGTGGATTGGATGGCAGCGCCGGCAGTCCCCTTGACCAGATTGTCGAGGGCCGTCACGGTGACGACGCGACCGACGGCTTCGTCGACAGCCACACCGACCAGCGCGATGTTCGCACCAAGCGTGTCGGCCGTGCGCGGGAACGTGCCCTCAGGCAGCAGTTCGACGAATTTCTCACCGGCGTATGCATCCTGCCAGGCCGAACGCACATCTGCGGCCGAGACACCGGCGGCGAGCCTCGCCGTGGAGGTGGCAAGGATGCCACGGGACATCGGCACCAGCATGGGTGTGAACGAGATGCTCCCCGTCGCCCCGCCGGCCGCGGCCAGGTTCTGCAATATCTCCGGCGTGTGCCGGTGGCTGCCGCCCACAGCGTAGGCGTGCGCGGAGCCGTGGATCTCGCTGGCCAACAGGAGCGGGTTCAGCGCCTTGCCGGCCCCGGAAGTTCCCACGGCGAGCACCGCGCTGAGGTCGCCCGGTTCGATGACACCCGCGTGGATGCCGGGGGCGAGCCCCAGGGTGACCGCGGTGGCGTTGCACCCGGGCACGGCGATGCGTCGCGCACCACGCAGCAGTTCGCGCTGCATCCGGCCGTCGGCGAGGGGCAGTTCGGGCATCCCGTAGGTCCAGGCGCCCTTGTACTCACCGCCGTAGAACTGCGCCCATGCCGCCTCATCGGTGAGCCGGTGGTCGGCACCACAGTCGACGACCAGCGCCGCGTCGCCCAATTCGTCGGTCAATGCGCCGGATGCCCCGTGCGGGAGGGCGAGAAAGATCACGTCGTGCCCGGCCAGGTTCTCAGCCGTGGTCGGGGTGAACACCAGGTCACCGGCGGTGCGCAGGTTCGGGTGCACATCGACCACCCGCTGGCCCACATTGCTGTGCGCGGTGGCCGTCATCACCTCGAGGTCGGGGTGGGCGGCGAGCAGCCTGAGCAATTCGCCACCGGCATAACCACTGGCGCCGGCTACGGCAACGGATAGAGACATTGGTCTCCCTTGTCTTGAGAAGGTGAACTGTCTTGAGAAGATGAACGGAGGTCGTGGGCGGCGGCGGTTCGCGGATGTCTACCGGTGAGACTACTCACCGAAGTCACGCGAGTCGACGCCTACGGTCGCTCGTTGGTGACACGGCGTCGCGGGAACACTGGCAGCGCTGGGCCTGCCTGGTTCATACCTGCGTCGCGAATGATGGTCACACAACGACCCTAGCGGATCCATACGGGCCCGATGAACGGTGCCCAGACGCATGTCGAAGAACGCCCGTACCATCAGGCGACGGCGACGAACATCCGTGCCGTGATCATGCCAAACGCAATATTTCACCACAAACGCAACGAATCTTCAGGAATTCGCTCGGTGCTCCAGAGCACTTTTGCTCGTCGAGTGTGCAGTAGTTGGGGTTATTCGCTTGGCAATGTCAAGTGGTCGGGGCAACGTTGGGGTTCATGCTGCTTTGAGCAGCATGTTCAGCCGGTTGGCTGGGGTTTCAAGGTTCAGGGTCGGCCGGGGTCGGCGGTTCAGTATCGCCGCAACCCGG
>NZ_QJHB01000024.1 GCF_003260275.1 Homoserinimonas sp. OAct 916
GAAGTCGCAACCGAACTCAACGATCGTCCACGCAAAACACTCGGCGGGATTACACCCGCGCAAGCCCTGCAACGGCTAATGTCAGAGCCAGGAAAGCCCATCGTTGCAACGACCGGTTGAATCCGCCGATCCCTGACCGGACAGCGCTCCGCCGACATGTTCCTCGGCGTACCGTTCAACGTTGCTTCGTACGCGACGCTGACGCTCATGGTCGCGCAGCAGATTGGGATTGAGCCTGGTGTGAGTTCGTGTGGACCGGTGGCGACTGCCACCTCTACGACAACCACATCGAGCAAGTGGAACGGAAGCTCACGCGCGAGCCTTTCCCATACCCGCGCCTCAAGATTCGTGAGCGCGGCTCAATCTTTGATTACGAACTCGAAGATTTCGAGGTTGTCGGCTACGAGCACCACCCTGGCATCAAAGGAGCCGTCGCGATCTAGGATCTACCGACTCGTTGCGCGCACGATAACACCTAGCTAGTATGAATAGTGCGCACTAGGAGCGAATCAGGATCAGGAGGTCGCAATGAATGCCGCAGTAACCGCGAACCAACCACATAAGCACAAAGCTGCACGAAAAGAGGCTAAAACCCCTGCGCACCAAGAGTTCACGCTCGTCATCAGACTGGACAGCGCCGTGACCACGGCGCAGCTCCTCGGGTTGCAAAAGAGTCTGACTCGACTTGTGGAATCCGTGATCGTCAAAGTCGATCTCGATCTCGCTGACGCTATCTTCAACGAAACAGCCGAGATAATCGAAGAACCGAAGGTCCACGGGGTCGCGCTCACTCAGGACCAGGTGGATTTCCTCACTGAATCAGGGTCGGTCTCTGCTTCGGACTACGACGCGGCCGTTGGACGAGTCGCGGGAGGCTCACTCCGGTCGAAGATCCAAACGGCCAAGCTGTCCGAGCTTGCTGACTCCCTCAGTACCACCGAGGTCGCCAAGATGCTCGAGATTGATAGCTCACGCGTGCGTCATCGCCAAGGCTCCGGTGGGCTCTACAGTTACCTGGTTGGCCGCAACAGGCGCTACCCCTCGTGGCAATTCAACAACGAGGACGTACTCCCAGGACTCAAGCAGGTCATCAAGGCGTTCCCGAACGATACCCACCCCGCCACCATCCGTGGGCTCATGACAACTCCACAAGAAGACCTTGTCGTGAGTGAGCACCCCGTTACACCCGTGGACTGGCTGGTTGGCGGTGGGGATCGACAAGCGGTCCTCGACGTGATCGAGGGTTACCACACTTCGTGAGCGCCTCGCCGAGACCAAAAGTTGCCCCTACACCGCCCAGCAAGTTCGTCACACATCCGGAACACTTCCGTGAATATGACGGTCAGCTGTGGCGCATCTTTCGTAGCCAAAGCAGGCGTCTTTATTCTTGGGATCAACTCCGAGAACACGGGCCCGTCCTAGGAGTGCGTTTTGACCCGCATCCTCTCCCTCCCGGCGATCACGCCGGTTACGGTGTGATGTACACCTCGGCCGATGCCATCACGGCGTTTGCTGAGGTGTACCAAGGGTCGCGAGTCATCGACCGCATCTCAGAGGCTCCAATCCTTGTCGGTTGGAAACCAACGCGGAAGCTCGAGCTGCTTGATCTGACGACCAACTGGCCCGTCCTCAACACGGCAGCCGCCGCGATGATGATGGATGACAAAGTGTCGACGCAAGCCTGGGCTCGGGAGATCTACTCTCAGCTGGGAACACAGATCGACGGTCTCTATCACCAGTCCTCGATCGACAACCAGCCGATGATCACACTCTTCAGTCGCGCCAAGACGCAGATGTCGTTTCCGTCACTGCCTTCCTTCAACGCGCTTCTGAACCATTCGGCGGCCGAAGCAATCGTGGACCTAGCCGCCGACAGGCTCGGTTACAGCGTGATCTAACCCTCACGCAATTGCACCGCCCCTGAGGGGTCTGATTTCGATCAGACCCCTCTTTTGCGTGCCCACAAAGCACTCGAATACCCAACAGGAAGGAGCCTCTTTTGAAATCAACACGTCCGGCCCGCCCCCCTTCTGGGGAGTTAGCCAGAATAATTGCAGCCTGGGACCAAGGGGTTGAGAACACCAAACGTATCCCCAAATGGGCCGTGCTCCCGCTTCATTACAGGATCAAAGTCATGGAGTGTTCATCGGGGTAATTTCGAGATCTACTGAACCAAATGGGAATGGGTACAAGAATGTGCCGCCGCCATCCCAATCAGAAATGGGGATCAGCCCAAACCAGATTTGGCTAATAATTACCGATGCGACAGCGAGGATCACGACAGCAGCTGCCCCTCGATCGAGATACCGCAAGGCGGCAGGAACATTGGCTGCTCGGCGGGTCACGAGGGTGAGGGCGCCGATCACGATCGCGAAGATCCCAATGTAGATGAAGGCACTCGGTTGCAGCGTGAGGGCAACGCAACTCGGGGCCACGTCCGTGGCGTTGCCGGCTGCATCGGTCATGGTCCCATCAGTATTCACGCCACCGGGGCAGTAGCCTTTTCCCGCCACATTCGCGACGCCGTACACAAACGCAGCCAGCGCAGCGACCACAACAAGCCGCCGGATCCGGGTCACTACCGGCTGGGCGGGTACTCTGCCCGCCTCCTGCACAAGGTCAGGCTGGACGAGTAGCGACATGTGAATCCGCCGATCGGCCAGTAACGGCATCTCTTCAGGTAACCGCGACGGTCGGAGATTGTCCACCAACCGCTCGTACATAGCGTCCCATGATTGGCGGCTGCGGCCCACACCGACTCACTCGTCTAAAGTTCAGTAGTCGCCGTCTCGCAAGCCGGTCCGTGACCGGACGGCGTTTCTCCACCTGCCGACAGCACGAGCGACGCCAGCTTCTGATCGGTACCGACTGCCCGGGTGGGAACCGTCAACGAGAGGGCATTCCTGATTTGGTCTCTCCGATTCGACACTTGTCAGCTCGGTCGGACAGTTGTGTATCGCAGGTCGAGGGAATCCAGGAGGGCTCGTTCAACAACAACAGTGATGAGGCGGTCGGCAAGCGCGATTCCCCCAGCCCACACATCCGGGTCGGTGTCCAGCAGCAGACCTGAATACGTCACGGCGTCGAGTTCGAACGGCGCTGGCTGTAGGTGCTCGGTTCGTGGCGCCCCGTCGACTGTGCATGGGTGCGAGGAGGGGTCGGCATTTATCGCTGCTGTGCGCGTGTCCCGGAATGTGTTCATCAGGATATAGGTGGCGTGATCGATCAGTGCCGTCCCTAGGTCGGGCAAATCCTCGCCACCGCCGACGATTGTCGTCCTGATCGCGTCCCACACCATCGGGAACCGGCCCCTCTGCCGCGCCTCCTCCAGCTGCGGCGCTAGCTGTCTGACCGGCGGGGCCGCAAGCGCCGCCTTTGTCGCCTCATCCAGATCGCGGAGATTGCTTGGATCGTCCCGGTTCGATGGATTCCGCCAGAACGTATACGACAGCGTTACGGACCTCTCCGTGAGCACGCCCTCGCCATTTCCACTGGACCACTCGCTGGCGAGCGGCATCAACTCAAGATGCGGTTGCGCTATAAAACCGGCGACCGGAACCGGAAATGCCTCGACCCTTTGCGCCGTCGTGGGCGGAGCGGAAATTGGTGATTGTGGGTCGCCCTGATGCATGTCGAAGTCCTCCCGAAACCGGCGATGCCAGACGCCTCCGACCCTAACGCAATACCCCACCGACTGCCCGAAAGCCGATCGTGTACCGGGCGCTGGCGAGACACGTAATTGTCGCTATAAGCACCGCAACGGGTACCTTTTCGGACGTCCAGCTGGGGATCGGCCTGCGGACGCATTCGAGGTCGCCGCCCCGAAGCAGTTCCGAGTTGAGGACTCATAGACAACGACTGTACCCGGTTGAGTCCAAACCGTCAGATGTCTAGCGCTACGTCTTGACCGTTGATGGTCACCAGGATCCTTGGGTTCTCCGCCCCGGTGGCAGTGAGATAGTTCCGCAAAGTGGATAGCAGCATGTCGTCTCGCCTCTCCATCTGTGACACGGACCCCTGCGTCATATTTAGTACGCGGGCAATCTCAGCTTGCGTGTGCTTTCCGGCCTCCCTGACCATCGCCAAGCTCATCGCATGGACGCGGTCAAGCACGTCCGCCTGCTGTTCGAGCTTCGCGACTGCCTCCGCAGTCCCGGGCCGCTGCAGCATTCGATCAATCCGATCATTGCCGCGGATGAATTCTTTCTCGCTCATTGCCCTGTCTCCTCTAGCCATCGTTCGATCGCCTGATCAGCCCTCGTGCCGACCGTGTCATAAAACACGTCGCCCATTCCCGCCTTATCACCGGCAAAAAGTGCAACAACGATCTGGTCACCGTTCGGCGGAAACCAACAGATCAGACGAAACGCAATCCCTTTGATTTTTGCGGGACTGCCGCACTCGTTTGATCATCGCCGTATCTTCATCCGGTATCTGATCCAGCGCCCGTAGCCGGCTCAACATAAAAGCAAACAGATCGAAAATCTGTGTGCCGCGATCGGTCGCGTCCTCCTCCAGCCGATCCAACTGCCGGTCGAACTCTCGAGACCAATCGATGTTCATATCCCAATATTAGCTGAAGCACATATCGGCTGCAACTAATGTTTTGGCAACAGGAATTCCGCCCGCCGGCAATCTCCTATTCGCGCTGCCAGCTCATTAGCGGATCGGCCATCGGGCACGAACTCACAAGGTGATAGATTCCGTTGTCGTGCCCCATGCTCTTCCAGTAGTCGAGTTCGCGTTTCCTGGTCCCCTCCGTGACCAGATCGTCGAAGCAATCCAGTCCGGGATGAAGACCGCTACGAGTTCACTCGTCTACGAGTGCGAAGTGTGCGATGAAGCGCTTCCTGCCGTCGGTGATCGTGGCACCGTAATCGATCCGAGCGACGCGCCTCTATCCGAAATCGAGACCGTTGGCGTTCAGATTGTGCCCCTCCGAGATGTGCCGCTGACCCATGCAATCGCAGAGGGCGAGGGATACGACTCCGTCGTCGAGTGGCGCGCGGGTCATCTGCGTTTCTGGGGTTCCCCCGAGATGCGTGCTGAACTTGGAGAGAACTTCGTGATCGACGATACGACCCTGATCGTTCTTGAGAGCTTTAAAGTAGCCCGCTGACGGATCCTCTATCGGATTCTTGCACATTGGCATAAAATGCCAATGGAGGCGGTAATCGTGACGACGAGAAATGTTGTACTGAGTCAACACCAGTACGAACTGGTTGATTCATTGGTGAAATCCGGACGCTATCAGAACGCCAGTGAGGTACTACGCGAAGGCCTCCGGGTTCTGGAGCGGCAAGAAGCGGAGAACGCAGCGAAAATTGTTGCGCTGCGTAAAGCGGCCGATCAAGGCTGGTCCGATCTTGACTCGGGACGCTTCGATGACGTTGCAGATGCAGATCTCGACGATTTCATCGGACAACTCGGAGCCCGCGCAGCGAGGACCCAGGAAGCGGGCTGATGGCGAGCTATCGCCTCACTCGTGCTGCCCAAGCTGACATTATTTCCATCCTTGCGTGGTCGGATGAGCAGTTCGGCGACGAGGCGCGCAAACGGTACGAGTCGCTGATTGCCTCTGCCATTCGTGGCGCGGCATCGAGCAGCGGCGATGCAGGGCACACGCCTCGCCCCGACCTCGGGGACGGTGTGTTCTCCTGGCACTTGTCTCAAAGCCGCACTCACGTGCCCGGGAGAGTCGTCCACCGTCCGCGACACTTTCTCATCTGTCGTCGAGACGGTGAAGTGCTGGTTATCGGCCGGGTCCTCCACGACGCCATGGATCTGCAGAGACACGTCGAGCCGGAGTGGCCTTGGGAGTAGCCGCCCCGTCGCGAAGGATCGTGACCATCGCCGGAAAGGGATCGGCTTATGAGACATAATGCCGCGCAGTATGTACGTTCTGCTCTATACTGGCGGTATGACTGAAGTTGCAATCACGGATGCGCGAGGACGGCTCGCGTCAATCATCGACGCGGCCCGGCGCGAACCGGTGTATTTGACCCGCAGAAATCGCCCTGTCGCGGCAAT
>NZ_QJHB01000025.1 GCF_003260275.1 Homoserinimonas sp. OAct 916
GAAGTCGCAACCGAACTCAACGATCGTCCACGCAAAACACTCGGCGGGATTACACCCGCGCAAGCCCTGCAACGGCTAATGTCAGAGCCAGGAAAGCCCATCGTTGCAACGACCGGTTGAATCCGCCCATCCCATGCGGGCACCCCGTCCGAGTTGAAATTGGCTCTTGACCGCACTGTTGCGAGGCTTCGAAACCGTGCCCGCTGGCGCACCGCTCTACGGGCGCATGACCTCGACCGATGCGACTTTTCTGTGTGTCAAAACGCGAGAACGACTGCGTCAGTCGTCAGCCATCGACATTGGAGGCTGAGCGCCCTCGTGGAGTGAATTCGGCGGTATCGATTCTTCTGCTCTCCAGACGGCTCGCAGGATCGCAATGACGTCGTCGAGGGGCACCTGTGCGTCTTCCCCTGCTTCGGCCAGAGAACGCGCATGCTCGATAACCGATTGTGGTGCTCGAGATGCGCCAGGTGCGACACGGGTACCTGCAGCGGTGCGCGTGACGACGAGACCCTCCTGTTCGAGGGTTTTGTATGCCTTCGCGGCCGTGGCCTGTGCGACAGCGAAGTCCCGTGCAGACTGTCGCACGGTGGGAAGACGCTCGCCGTCGCCAAGTTGGCCCGAGTGGATTGCTCCACGGAAAAGTTCGGCGATCTCGTCGGCAGAACTCGGCGTTGTCTTGGTCATCGGCGTGCACCAGACGTAGAAGGTTCGTGGTCCGGGGCAGTTGCGGGTGAGCGGCGTACCCCGAAAGCGGCCCGGGCAGTATCGACGGCGAGCCGGAGCAGGAATGCAACACCAGTTGCCTGGAGCAGGTACCCCATCAGGTTCATCGGTCGGGCGATCGCGTCATAGCCGCTTCCAACGTAGATGCGCGGGGCGGATGGGTCGTTCAGGTCCCACTGTTGGTCCAAGCCCACAAGCGCCTGCCCGATCGAGCCGGTGTGCATCCAGACAGCGCCGAGTGTTGTGATGAGCCCACCAAGCAGGATGAATGTGAATAGGCGCGCGGTCAGTTCCCGTTCAGTGCGCACGCTGGCTGCTGACGAGCGGGCGAACAGGGGCTGGTTGGCGTCGGCGCGCAGTACGACAACGAAAATGACGCAGGCAAATGCGAGTGCGACCAGTGTTGCGAGATGATTCGGCCACCCGGCGCCGGCTATATAGCCATAACCGCTATTGAAGGTCATATAGATCGGCAGGTCGGTGTAGATCGGGACGATTCCGAGGAACCGCCCATCCTCGGGCGCGGATGTCGCAATCACGACCTGCCACAGTGCCGTAACGGCCAGCAGTCCCGCAGTGAGACCAGAGATCCAGAGCAATGCTTTTGAAACGAAGGCATGCCATGGGCGACGCGGAACGATTGCCCGCTCGCCGGGCGCGGGAAGCGGTGTTCTACGAAGGACGAGGGCCGCGACAACAACAACCACAGTCGCAATGAACAGCGGTGCCGGCCGTCGCCACCACCCGTCGAATCCGGACGTGGGGTACGTGTGGGAGGCGACAGCGATCATGCTGACAATCGTTGCGACAAGCACCACCAGAAGTGAGCCCACAATTCCCGTCCACGCGAGCACCATCCGGCGCTGCCCGGTCTTCGGCAGCGAAACGATGCGTCGAGGCCGAATCCACGAGAGAGCAAACAACAGAATGCCAAAAGTGAGTGCGACCTCGAGCGGCGGCAGAAGTTGCTTGATAGTAAACAAGATGGACAGGAACATTCGACCTCCAGGAGAACGGGCTACCCATGACACACATTACGACTTGTGCTGAAACCCTAGCACAAGCTTGTACTAGGCAGATAGTGCAACTTAAAGCGTGCCCGTCTGCGTGCTAGCGGATCCTCTATTGGTTGCGCTACCGTCGCGTTGACGGATCGGCTACCGGGTCAGTCCGCGACTCGCTCCCACACGGCAAACTCAGCGATGTCGTGGCAATCCTTTGGCGCGGACCTCACATCGATGTAGCCGCCTGCGCCGTCGATCCGTTCCCCGGTTCGAACAACTCCTAGGCCGGGTACGTTCGCACTTTCACCGTCATCGGCCAGTCGCGTTCCAAACGGAAACTGCAGCACGTGAATATCGTTGTCGGCTGCCAAGGCAAGGCACCCAGAGTCTGTGCGAATGAGTGTCCCGGCAATCGGGGCGTCCACCCCAGAATCAGATTGGGTGGATGCGGCGAGCAGGATCGTCCCGTGCGCACGTTGCTCGGACGGTGTTCCCCCGTCCTCGCAGCCCGACATCGATGCCATCAATCCCAAACCGATCAATACGGCAAGTGCGCGCCTCATCGCTTCAGCATCGCAGAGTGCACAGGCAATAAGAAGCCTCCTCGAGGAGCGGCAACTGGTCCGCTATCGGGGCAGGTGGGCAGTTGCGCTTCAAGATCGTTACATGTAACATTTTTGTATGGCAAGCACACGAGAGCGGGTCCGCGAACATCGACAGCGGTTGCGGGAGCAAGGGCTTCGCCCGATCCAGATCTGGGTGCCCGACGTCCGCGCTCCCGAGTTCGTCGCGGAAGCTCACCGCCAATCGACCCTGATCGCTGCCAGTGAGCACGAAGCGGATGATCAGGCGTTCGTTGACGCCATATCCGTGGATTGGGATGACGATGCGGGGCCCGCCGAATGAGGCGAGGCGATATCTGCATCGCTGCGGCACGAGGTGCCTATACCGGTAAGCCACGACCGGTGGTCGTCGTCCAGGATGATCGGTTCGATGGCACCGCGTCGGTCACTGTTTGTCCTCTGACGAGTAATGAGATTCAAGCGCCGCTGAGTCGAATTCCTGTTCAACCGACGGCGATCACAGGGGTTGAGCACCAGAGCTACATCATGGTCGACAAGATAACGACCATGCCGCGAGCAAACGTGAGTGATCGACTCGGACGACTTGAAGACTCCGACCTTATTCGACTTGACCGCGCACTTGTCGTGTTTCTCGGTATTGCCGAGTGATGTTCCGCCGCCGACACCCATCCTGTCGCGTTAGCGAATCGGTCAATGCGGTCGAAGCGCGCTGATAGCGGATCGGCTACCGGCGAACTTTCTGTTGCGTTCGCCGACCCGGTTGCGGGCACACGGTCTGCGCGACAGCACGGTTTCAACCGCATTGCAGTGAACGCCATTGCTGAGATTCGTCCCCTTGCCCCGTGCTTACTTTGTTGGTACCGTCACGGGCAATCCATCAGCACCAAAACGTTGCATCAACGACGATGATCGGAGGAATCGTTCTTGCCATGAAATTCAATGTACGGAAGTACCGACGACTTGTGACTGGGGGCTGGACAGGAATTCTTAGTCTTGCAATCCTAATTATCGGAATAGCACTAATCGTTGGTGTTTCAATCTCGCCTGATTGGCGTTTGGGGGTCGTTCTGATCAGCAGTGTCATGCCGGTTGTAGCGACAATATTCTTCGGTTGGCTGGTATTCCGGTCACGAGAACCTGCTAGGTAAGCCTGACAGAACATCCCGCAGCCGGCTTTTCGATCGCCCAGTAGCGAATCGGCTTGCGGTAATGGCCAAGATCCTTAGCAATTGGACTCTTACTCCCAAGGCGACTCCGGCTCGACGTGTCGCTTCAGATCCATGGCATCGTGGAGGATCCGGCCGATGACAAGCACGTCACCGTCTTGACGGCAGACGAGAAAATGCCGCGGACGGTGGACACTTCTTCCTGGTGGCTGAGTGCGGCTCTGTGACAAGTGCCAGGTAAACACACCGTCTCCGAGCTCGGGGCGAGGTGTGTGCCCTGCATCATCGGTCGTCGATGCCGCGCCTCGAATGGCCGCGGCGATCAGCGACTCGTATCGTTTGCGTGCCTCTTCGCCGAACTGCTCATCCGACCACCCAAGGATCGAAATGATGTCGGCCTGAGCGGCATGGCTGAGACGATAGTTCGCCATCAGCCCGCTGGTTGGGTTCGCGCAGCGCGGGCCCCGAGCTGTCCGATGAAGTCATCGAGGTTTGCATCAGCAACGTCATCGAAACGTCCCGAGTCGAGATCTGACCAGCCCTGGTCGGCAGCATTACGCAAGGCAGCAATCTTCGCTGCGTTCTCCTCCTCTTGCCGCTCCAGAACCCGTAGGCCCTCACGCAGTACCTCACTGGCGTTCTGGTATCGCCCAGACTTCACCAACGAATCAACCAATTCGTGCTGGCGTTGACTCAGCACAACATTCCTTGTCGCCACGACAACCACCTCCATTGGCATTTTATGCCAATCGGTTAGCATTTGGTAGGGGGACACCGTAAGAGGATCTTGGGTTCAACCGGTCGTTGCAACACTCGTTTATCTGTGAGGTGTTGCCCATGTGGTCAAAGGATGAGTTGGTTCAGAAGCGGGAACGATTCTGGGTGTTAGTTGCTGGGGGTTCGACATCGTCTGCGGCGTGTGATGCTGTGGGTGTGGATCGACGAACTGGACGACGTTGGCGCCA
>NZ_QJHB01000026.1 GCF_003260275.1 Homoserinimonas sp. OAct 916
CCGGCCTCCCGGTGTTGACCACCAGCTTCACGGCTTCGTCCTTGTACTCAGGAGTGAACTCCCGACGTGTCTTTCCCATAATGAACATTCTCTCTTGAATGGCGTCCACCCAACGGGGTCAAGGCCAAACATGTTCGCGGCGAGGACAGCATCCGGCCGCCGCGCTCCCCGAAGCTACCTGCTCACTGGGCTACTCCGGTGCGGCAAATGCGGCTCCAACCTGTATTCCTCAGCCCGGCAGCTCGAGCGTCGCTACGTTTGCCTGTCAGGGCCCGACCATCGCGGGTGCGGGGGAATCACCGTCACCGCGCCGCCAGTCGAGCAGTTGATCGCAGCCGCCGTCCTCTACCGACTCGATACCCCGCAGATGCAAGACACCCTCACCGGCCGCAGAGCCGACGATGCCCGACATAGCGAACTCCTCGAACAGCTCAACCGCGATCAAGCAAAGATGGACGAGCTAGCCAGCATGTGGGCTGACGATGAAATCTCACGCCCGGAATGGAAGGCCGCCCGAGAGCCGCTAGAGCACCGAATCAAGTCCATCGACCGGCAGCTGTCCCAGATCACCGGCACCACAGCGTTGGAAGGAATCGTCGGCCACGGTGCCGAACTGCGCACCCGCTGGGAAGAGATGAACCTGCAACGGCAAGCGGCGATCGTATCGGCAGTCCTCGATCATGCAGTCATCGCTCCGGCGGTGAAGAAGGGTGGGAAGTTCGATCCGAACCGGATCGTTCCCGCCTGGAACCTGTAAGGCCCGGTGCTCCGGCTCGCCCCTTCGGGGCCCCCGCCGAGCCCCCGGCCCCCAACAGGCTCCCAACCCGGCCAACGAGAGCGGCATCCGCCACGAACACCGGCACCCCTTGTTCAGCACAGGTGCGCTCCACCCACGCCCGTACAGCGTCCACGTCGAGGCCCATCATCGCCCCCACTGCGCCCAGATAGCGGGAGGGCCCTTCCATTCAGTGTTCTCCGAGGACGACCATTGCGTGACCGGTGCGCTACTCATCAGCTCAGAGGCTTCCTCGACCACTGCATCCGAGGAGGAGGCCGATAAGCGCATCACCTCCGGCTGGAAACCCTGTGCCACGTCATACCGGTGCAACCCGAGAGCCCGAACCGTGGGATCCGCGAACGTCTTCGCTACGTATTTCGATAGATACCCGGCGGCGAGGCGAGATTGTGAAAGAGCCCCAGAACCAACCCGGAGGTCGCCTAGGAGCTTGATATGCACGAATCCATGCCGCCATGCGTCAACGATCAGTGAACGCTTGATGAACCGCCCAACAGCGAAGTGCGCGTGCAGCCCATGACCAGACTTGTGCCATTCCGGCACCCACGCGTAAGGCAGCGCACCCGCCCAGGCTCTCCCGCAGAGAGCGGAAGAAGTCCGCCAGATGCTCGCGCAACACACCCGGGTCGTGATTGCCGGAACCGGCATAGGTCAGAGTGCCGAGCCGATTCAGCCTGTTCGCTGCGCAATAGCGGCGGAGGCGTGCACGCGCACGTCGTCCGGCCTCGGCAGCGGCGCGTTCCGGGTCACGCGCCGATCCGCGTGCAACGTAATCCGGTACTCGACGTACCGAGTACTGGAATGACCCGCCGCCTTCACCCGCGTCCGGGTAGAGGCTGAAATGCCATCCGGCATCAGGGCGCACGAGAAATCGCAGAGGGGACGATGAAGTGTGAGGATACATAAAGGGACCAGTGTTCGATGCCGACAGGGACCACCGAAGTGCCGACGACATCCGCAGAAGCGACAGGCTCTTCAGCTCCCGGATTTCAACCGGGTCTGGCCTCTAAACGCTTCTATTCGAGCGGGGGCACTGGCCTTATAGCGCCGCTCAACCTCACTGAGGTCCCACACATCTTCCGCAATAGTAGTTATGCAACGCCCAAGGCGCCGCACCCTTCGTGTATGGCTCCTTTATACCGGAGAATTACATGATTGTCATTCGTTCACAGGGTTCTCTACGCTGCCGCGGTTTGTGGCGGCCTACGGCCACCAAAACCTTGCCCTCGAATGTCCCTGCCGGACTCCCCGAGTTATGTTGCTTATTCAAGTAAAGGCGCGGCTACGCCGCAAAGTCGATCGAGTCTTGCCAGCCGTCCATAATGCTCATCCCATCTGCGATGTTTCTCAATGCAGTTTCGAATCTCCTCAGCACGGGCCTAATGTCTCTGCTCAATCCCGCGTTGGCTTTTGCAATATCGGCTGCAGACCGGACACTAGTGGTCGAGTCGCGGCCCGCTTGAATCAACCCTTGAAGGCTACTGATGAAAGAGTCGACATCGTGAGTACTTGATTGAGATGAAGCTAGCTTGAGTAAAGCCTGGACGCCGACATCAACCCTCAAAAGTGCAGTGGAATAGTCCTTCGACAGAGTTTCAATTTCAACCAGAGGCGCTTCAGCATCGCGTGCCATTGATCGGGCAATCGCAATCTTCGCAGCGAAGGAATTCGGACGACTATTTGCCGCGTCCATTTTTTCGGTCGCTGCGCCAATCACGGTGTTAAAGCGCTCGGTCGCTGGCCCAATCATCTCCATGGTCTTGCGCCACTCTTCCATTGCAGGCTCAACATCTGCGATGACATCGATTAATCCCGGGGCGTCTTCGTCCTCTTCGTCCACGCTTTCGTCCGCTTCCTCAGGATACTGCTGGACTTCTTCGGCAACGTCTTGAGCTGGTGTTTGGGCTTTCCCCGCCTCGGCCGTCAAGCTAACTGAGATTAGTCGGGCTCCGGAAACGACCTCACTGCCGTCTCTGCCACTCGACTCGAGCCGTTGGGTTAGCTCGACCAAGCGCGTGGCCAGCCTATTGATCGCCATCCTGTATTGAGTGGAAGATTCGTCGAGGAGACGGAGTCCATCCCACGATTCGAACTGCATGCGTGCGGCGAGGTCTTTAAGCTCATCAGTGCTGCCTTCCCGAAGGTCCGGAACAGGTGTGTATCGAATTGAAAGCAGAAGCTGATCCAAGCCGAGAGCAGATGCTGAAGTGATGAACTGTCGCATCTCCTTCCTGCATTCGTCTCGCAGAAAATAGGTCGGAGTAAGGATAGGGATGAAGAACGTAGTTTCCTGAAGGGCTTCGTTTAATCGCGCCCTGAAATCCTGGCCCCACAAGATTTCAGCCTTATCAGTGAAAATCTCGATACTTGTGCCCGTCAAAGTCTCAAATTCAGACCTAATTTGCTCGGCGATTTTGAGGACTCGACCTCCCTCTCGCTCGTTATCGGCATGTGCATAACTCAAGAAGGCTTTTGCCACTATTTCCATGGCTTGACCATACCGCGGAGCCGGTACGCCCATGTCCAAACAGAAGGGTCGTATTAGCAACTTGTAGCGTTGTTCGTATGAGTGGGCCCACCCTGGCTGTCGGGGATGACGTGGTGGATCTCACTCCAGTACGCCGGTATCGTGCACCCGGGAATGATGCAGGTGCCGTCCCGGAGGTTGATCGCCCGGCGTTG
>NZ_QJHB01000027.1 GCF_003260275.1 Homoserinimonas sp. OAct 916
GTGTTATCAAGTCTTCGACTTATTAGTACAGGTCAGCTCCATGAGTCTTTAGTCCTCACTTCCACATCCTGCCTATCAACCCGGTGGTCTAGCCGGGAGTCTCTCACCCTCAAAGGGGCATGGAAATCTCATCTTGAGGCTGGCTTCCCGCTTAGATGCTTTCAGCGGTTATCCGTGCCGAACGTAGCTAATCAGCGGTGCTCCTGGCGGAACAACTGACACACCAGAGGTTCGTCCATCCCGGTCCTCTCGTACTAGGGATAGATCCTCTCAAATTTCCAACGCGCGCAGCGGATAGGGACCGAACTGTCTCACGACGTTCTGAACCCAGCTCGCGTACCGCTTTAATGGGCGAACAGCCCAACCCTTGGGACCTACTCCAGCCCCAGGATGCGACGAGCCGACATCGAGGTGCCAAACCATGCCGTCGATATGGACTCTTGGGCAAGATCAGCCTGTTATCCCCGAGGTACCTTTTATCCGTTGAGCGACAGCGCTTCCACAAGCCACTGCCGGATCACTAGTCCCGACTTTCGTCCCTGCTCGACTTGTCAGTCTTACAGTCAAGCTCCCTTGTGCACTTACACTCGCCACCTGATTACCAACCAGGTTGAGGGAACCTTTGGGCGCCTCCGTTACTCTTTAGGAGGCAACCGCCCCAGTTAAACTACCCATCAGGCACTGTCCCGGAACCCGATCAGGGTTCGCAGTTAGATATTAAGTATGACCAGAGTGGTATTTCAACAATGACTCCACCTGAACTAGCGTCCAAGCTTCACAGTCTCCCACCTATCCTACACAAGTCACACCGAACACCAATACCAAACTATAGTAAAGGTCACGGGGTCTTTCCGTCCTGCTGCGCGTAACGAGCATCTTTACTCGTAATGCAATTTCGCCGAGTTCGCGGTTGAGACAGCTGGGAAGTCGTTACGCCATTCGTGCAGGTCGGAACTTACCCGACAAGGAATTTCGCTACCTTAGGATGGTTATAGTTACCACCGCCGTTTACTGGGGCTTAAATTCTGAGCTTCGCACCGAAGTGCTAACCCTTCCTCTTAACCTTCCAGCACCGGGCAGGCGTCAGTCCGTATACATCGACTTGCGTCTTCGCACGGACCTGTGTTTTTGATAAACAGTCGCTTCCCACTGGTCTCTGCGGCCATCGAACGCTCCAGGAGTAAATCCCTTCACGCCTCCGGCCCCCCTTCTCCCGAAGTTACGGGGGCATTTTGCCGAGTTCCTTAACCACGATTCTCTCGATCTCCTTAGTATTCTCTACCTGAACACCTGAGTCGGTTTGGGGTACGGGCACATAAAACCTCGCGTCGATGCTTTTCTTGGCAGCATAGGATCACTGATTTCCCCCATACGGGGTACGCGTCGTGCCTGGGCCTTCATGGGGGACGGATTTGCCTATCCCCCGGCTTACACACTTACACCGGGACAACCATCGCCCGGCCCAGCTACCTTCCTGCGTCACACCTGTTAATACGCTAACCGCACCAGCATAGGGTCGTGCGCTAGGCCCAACCCGTCACCCCGAAGGGATCAGTGGCTGGGATTCAGGCACTTAGCATCACTGGATTGGTTGGGACGGTTTTTCTGCGGTACGGGAATATCAACCCGTTGTCCATCGACTACGCCTGTCGGCCTCGCCTTAGGTCCCGACTTACCCAGGGCGGATTAACCTGGCCCTGGAAACCTTGTTCTTTCGGAGGACGGGTTTCTCACCCGTCTTTCGCTACTCATGCCTGCATTCTCACTCGTGTGGCCTCCACGGCTGGTTTACACCGCCGCTTCGCTGGCCACACGACGCTCTCCTACCCATCAACACGGCTGAACCAACCCCACACGGGGGCGGCTTACCAAATATATTAATGCCACAACTTCGGTGGCGTGCTTGAGCCCCGTTACATTGTCGGCGCGGAATCACTTGACCAGTGAGCTATTACGCACTCTTTCAAGGGTGGCTGCTTCTAAGCCAACCTCCTGGTTGTCTGTGCAACTCCACATCCTTTTCCACTTAGCACGCGCTTTGGGACCTTAGTTGGTGGTCTGGGTTGTTTCCCTCTCGACGATGAAGCTTATCCCCCACCGTCTCACTGCTGCGCTCTCACTTACCGGCATTCGGAGTTTGGCTAACGTCAGTAACCTTTTAGGGCCCATCAGCTATCCAGTAGCTCTACCTCCGGCAAGAAACACGCAACGCTGCACCTAAATGCATTTCGGAGAGAACCAGCTATCACGAAGTTTGATTGGCCTTTCACCCCTATCCACAGCTCATCCCCTCCATTTTCAACTGAAGTGGGTTCGGTCCTCCACGCGCTCTTACACGCGCTTCAACCTGGCCATGGATAGATCACTTCGCTTCGGGTCTAGAACCAGCGACTATGTACGCCCTATTAAGACTCGCTTTCGCTACGCATACCCCTCACGGGTTAAGCTCGCCACTGATCACTAACTCGCAGGCTCATTCTTCAAAAGGCACGCTGTCACAGCTACAAGGCTGCTCCAACGGATTGTAAGCAAACGGTTTCAGGTACTATTTCACTCCCCTCCCGGGGTACTTTTCACCTTTCCCTCACGGTACTTGTTCACTATCGGTCATGTAGGAGTATTTAGGCTTATCAGGTGGTCCTGACAGATTCACACGGGATTTCTCGGGCCCCGAGCTACTTGGGATACTTTTCGAGTCGTGATGGCGTTTCGGCTACGGGGTTCACACCCTCTACGACCAGGCTTTCAATCCTGTTCGCCTACACCATCACCTATCCTCTCGCGGTACGGCAGTACACGCAGAAAAGTCCCACAACCCCGACCATGCAACACCTGCCGGCTATCACACATGATCGGTTTAGCCTCTTCCGGGTTCGCTCGCCACTACTAACGGAATCACTTTTGTTTTCTCTTCCTGTGGGTACTGAGATGTTTCACTTCCCCACGTTCCCTCTACCCGCCCTATATATTCAGGCGGGAGTCACCAGGTCGCATTACTACGCCTGGCGGGGTTTCCCCATTCGGAAATCCTCGGCTCACAGCTCTATTATCAGCTCCCCGAGGCTTATCGCAGATTTATACGTCCTTCTTCGGCTCTACATGCCAAGGCATCCACCGTTTGCTCTTAGAAACTTGTCAACAAAATTGCTAAAGACCAATGC
>NZ_QJHB01000028.1 GCF_003260275.1 Homoserinimonas sp. OAct 916
ATTGCCGCGACAGGGCGATTTCTGCGGGTCAAATACACCGGTTCGCGCCGGGCCGCGTCGATGATTGACGCGAGCCGTCCTCGCGCATCCGTGATTGCAACTTCAGTCATACCGCCAGTATAGAGCAAAACGTACATACTGCGCGGCATTATGTCTCATAAGCCGATCCAGCAATGCGACAGGAAGCGCGCCCAAAGTGGGACCGACTACAGGCGCGCTCCAACATGCCCTTGACGTCGTGGGCAAATCGGAGGCGTCCCAACCGGATTAGTCGGCGCGTCCGTTAGTCACGGGTTCCAGCGGGCGAGCTGAGTGCCGTCGTGGCGCAAGAACCAAACAGTGCCATCCTCGGCGACGACGAAGTCCGTGACCCGATCTGGAACGGTGACAGTGCTGTCCTCGACCCGTTGCTTCCCGGTTTCGGGATCGATGCCGCCACCGCTCGTCACGCCGGTGCGATGCTCAAGCTGGAGCTCTTGCTGCGAGCCGTCCGCGGCACGGCGCACCAACGTCCCCGCGGCGGCATCGTATTGAACCTGAGTCCCTGCGGCATTGGTCCGGGTCCACAGCTCGTGGGCGCCGGCGTGGTGATCGGTATCCGAGATGACTGTTGTCGTGCCGTCTGCCGACAGCATCGAGACCGTGGAGCCGTCGACGAACAACCGCTGCGGGGCAAGGTCCTGAGTGCCAGGGATCGTTGATCCGCCGAGAATCGATACGGCACCAGACGGATCATCCATCGGCGGGAGCAGATAGATCGTGCCATCTTCTCCACGCGCGAGATCAGCGGCGCCGGCGTAACCGTCCCCGGCGTCGGCACCACGGGAAACGGTCATATCGGCGTTGACCTGGGTGAGATAGGGAACATTGTTCCTTGCCACGAGCACCCCGGCCTCGTCGGGAAGGACTGCGGAGAGCCAAGTGCCGGGGAGCGTAGAGCCGGCGTCGAGCGCACCAGGCAACGCGCCATCGACCTTTTCCGCGAATTGCACGCTCGTGAGCTTGCCCGTCTCGGGGTCCAAGCGCACTAACTCGTAGGGCAGCGACACCCACACCGCGCCGTCCTCACCGGCACGAATGTGGGTCGTGTAGCCGTTGTAGTCGGCGTCGGGAAGGTCGAAGTTTCGGACATCGCCCGTGTGCATGTCGACCGCCCACAGCGTGTCCTTACCCACAGGTTGAACGGTGGCGAGCCAAATCGTTCCCTTTCCGGGGTCAACCGCGACCTCGTTGGATGCGAGGGGAAGATCGAGCACGATGTCTGCCGACGCCGTGGTCGTCGCAGAAGCAGCCGTGGCGATATCGTCGGAGCCTGCCGGCTGGCTTCCCGGTGCCACGGCCTGGCATCCGGTGAGAGCAAGAGTCAGCCCTAATAGTGCAGCCACCGAGAGATGAGTGCATTTCATGATCCCAGTAGACCACCGAACGTCGCTCATGGCGAGGGGAACTCGTAACGATTGAGGGCCCATCAACACGGTACGAGTGCACCGATAGAGGACCGGCTACCGGGCACGGCAAAAAGCGTGTTAACCGGGATCGGGCCGCCCAACCCACGCCGGACGAATATTCGCTTGAAGCCGCCAACCGTGATCCGCGGCCAGAAGTAGACGAACACGAACGCCCCGAGCACCCACACGACCACCGCAGTCGAGGCCAGCAGAAGGATCGCGCTCACGCCGCCATCGGCTTCCTAGTCCTGCGACTCGCAGTCCGACTCTTTCGATACGGATCGATCGAATACACCAAAAAGTCTCCCTCCAAACGGTCATCAGCCAACAAAAGTAAGGTATTTCCAAGTAGTCCTGAGGCCAAGCATGCATGACGTTGATGGTCCGGCGATTAGCGGTTCGACGCAGTCACTGATCGCCCTATCCAATGGTGTTCGGACATGATCACTGGTGTCCGAGTTTACGATGAGGTATGGAAACCACCCCCACCCTCATCGCGGTCCCCTGGAAGCCGTCTCGTTCGACCGGCGTCTGGATGAACGTCCTCAGCACGCTTGTCGCAGTGGTTGCCGGGTACCTCACCTTCGTCTTCGCCTTCAGGGGTGAGTCGGGGACGATCAACTTCGACGTCGTCGGTCTCGGGATCACCGTCGGCCTCATCGCCGTCGTCCTCGTTGTACATGAGGGGATCCATGGGCTGGCCTTCCTCGCGTACGGGGGCCGGCCGACCTTCGGTGCCGGGATCGCGGGTAAGGCCATGCCGTACTTCTACTGCACTTCAGTCGGTCAGCGGCTCTCGGTCGCCCGGTACCTCGTGGTCGCCCTTGCGCCCACCATCGTCGTCAACGGCGCCCTGATCGCTGCCCTGTTCTCGCCGGCCGCCACGTGGTTCGTCTTCCCGTTCGCAGTCCACCTGGCAGGCTGCGTCGGGGACTGGTTCCTCGTGTTCCGTACTCTGCGGGCGCCCAGAGGTTCTCTCGTGGAGGACATGAAGGACGGCCTGATCATATACAAGCCTGCAACGTGATCGGCGCGCCGGGGGAGACCGCGATAAGCGCGACCACCAGGACGAGCACAACTATCAGCCACGATTTGTAGTCATGGCGAACGACAACGGCAGGCGCCTGTCCCAACGTGCAGGACTCGGGACCACGTTCGGAGCCGGGCTTGGACTCATCGTGGGCGTCCTCGCTCCAAGTTCCAGTCTGGCCGTGTGGATCGCGGGCGGAGCCCGCGTAGGCATCTTGGGTTCAACCGGTCGTTGCAACACTCGTTTATCTGTGAGGTGTTTCCCGTGTGGTCAAAGGATGAGTTGGTTCAGAAGCGGGAACGATTCTGGGTGTTAGTTGCTGGGGGTTCGACATCGTCTGCGGCGTGTGATGCTGTGGGTGTGGATCGACGAACTGGACGACGTTGGCGCCA
>NZ_QJHB01000029.1 GCF_003260275.1 Homoserinimonas sp. OAct 916
TCATCATCGTTGATGCCGGCCACCGCCGCGAGATCTACCGGTAGGCGCAGAAGTCTCGTTACGCAAACGAGGACGTACGCGGATACCTGCCCACTGCAAACGCCGGTGGCGTGCGGAAGCGGATCCGTCAAAGGATGGTTTGCGGGTTCACGCCGCATGCCGGAAGAGGGCACATCGTGGACGTGTCCGATAAGGGGCGACGTCTTGTGACCGCTCAGCGTTGCGGTCAGGGGAGAATCCGTCTCGCTTCCCATGAGACTCCGGACAGACGCACCAGCTCGGATGCTACGGAAGCAGGTCGAGCATTTGGGGCCTTGCTTTCATGGCATGGATGACGAGTTCGTTTCCGCTGTCAAAGATGAGCACGACCGTCTCGAGTAGTCGACCCTGCGTGTCAAAGCCCAGCCGAAGTTGTCGTGCCGGGGAGTCGTCATCGAGATCCTCGATCCAGATTGGCCACGATGCCGCCTGCGTTGCGTCTTCGGGCGAGATCCCGTGCTTACGTGCGGCATCATGAACCTTCACGCGGCGTACTTCGCCAGCGCTTCACGGATGAGTTCTGAACGCGTCTTGTGTTCTCGCGCAGCGATCGCGTCGATGCTCGCTAGTTCCTCGATCGTGAGACGCAACGCGACGACTTGCGAAGGTTCCGCGCCTCGGCCCGGACGCCCGCGACCGCGCCTTTTCAGCGCCTTGATGTCCGGACCGGCCTCTGCCTCCCTGGCCCAGTCAGCAATCTGTTCTTCAGTGACCGCCACGCCGTTGATCGTTTCACCTGTACCCATACCGTTATTGTATTACGAAAATAACACATAGGCAACGGGTCATTTCTCGCTCTCTCCTCATGGGTTCCGGGACATCTCCAATTGAGCCACTGTTGGGCCCGCCCGGCGTGTCGTGGCGTTTCGGCGCCGCATCATCCCTGTGATGAGTTACGCATCTACGCATCCTTGAGCAATGTCTTTTCGAGGTCGGTATCGGCGGCGAGGTGGCGTTCAATGGTGGTTGTGATGGAAGATAGCAACGGAAAGCTCCTGTGATCGGCGTGCGTGAGCAACATCGGATTAGCAGGAGTTTTCCTCAATTAAAAGCGGCCACGCCGAACAATCCAAAGCCCGCCAACTAATTCAGGACTTTGAAAGGGCCTGCAAGAATGCCGCTGGGGAGTGGCCTCACTCCGCCCCACAGGAAAAGACCAGACAAGAACCGACTCTGGCATGGCATGCTGAGTCGTATGAGACATCTCGGAGTCGTAGTTTCAGCCGCCTTGGCTGTGCTTGCCCTGACCGGATGCTCCGCTTCAATCGGCGAGAAGCTCGACGTGTACCCTCAAGAATTGATCGACAACCCCGGCAACGGAGAGATGACTCCTACGGTCGTTTGGTCAGACGATGGCGAACATTGGTTAGTACTCTCCTTCGGGAGCTCTTCTTGTCCGTGGGAGCCTCGCGAGCTCACCGAGCCATCTCCAAACTCCTACGAAATCCGCATTGAGAAGACCGGCGGACCATTCTGTAGCGCCGACTTTGAGCCTACTGTCCACAGCATCCCTACCCCAGTCATCAAGGGTACAGAAGTCACCGTTGACCTTGGGCCCGGAACAAAGATAACGATGTGACTTGGCGGGTTAAGGGCACCGTTAGCCGGTCCGCCTGCGGGGCAGAATTTCACTGCCCGCCAACGGCGCGATGAAAGGGGGCTTTGACCACTACCGCGTGCCCGCAGGCGGATCGTTCTGCGGGGCGTCATGACTCTTGGGAGGACAATCGTTGAAGTGCTCGAATCCGCCAATTACAGCAAAGAAGACGCGAACGCCGGAATCCAAGCTATAGCAAGATAGGACAGGATCGGGGCAACAGCGAGAAGCACCACCCCGCTGACCACAAGTTTGTGAAGTCGACGGTTCTTCATCAGCGCGAGTGTGACCGTCGCGATATAGATCACGACCACAGCGACCGACACGACCAGACCCTTTTCCGCGCGATCGGACCAGAAACAATTCCGTGCCGGAGGGTAGATGGCAGCGCATACCGAAGGGCCCAAAGGCACCGCAATAAACCAAACCAACGCGATCGTTGCGCCGGTGAATATCGTCGCCGCGATGATCAGCCGCCAAGCGACAGGCCAAGATTTGACCTTCTGGGGGATTGCATCGTTGACCATCGACATTCGATCAGCCTAGCTGGATGCCACCCCGCATACCGGTCCACTACCGCACGCGGTTTCGAAGCTTCGAGACAGTGCAGTTGAGAGCCAATTTCAGCGCAGGGAGGGTGCCCGCATGGGATCGGCGGATTCAACCGGTCGTTGCAACGATGGGCTTTCCTGGCTCTGACATTAGCCGTTGCAGGGCTTGCGCGGGTGTAATCCCGCCGAGTGTTTTGCGTGGACGATCGTTGAGTTCGGTTGCGACTTC
>NZ_QJHB01000002.1 GCF_003260275.1 Homoserinimonas sp. OAct 916
CATCGATGTTCACCTTCTTCGGCGGCAGCGTCCCGCGCCTGGTGCCCGACAACCTGAAGACTGGGGTCATCTCCCACCCCCGAGAGGGCGAAGTCGTCCTGAATGACGCTTACCGGGAGATGGCGGCGCACTACTCGGCCGCCGTACTCCCGGGCAGAGTGAGACACCCTCGAGACAAGAGCAGTGCCGAGAACACGGTCTCCCACGTCGCGACCTGGGTCATCGCGGGCTTGCGGCATGAGCAGTTTACGTCGCTGCCGCAGTTGCGCACCCGGATCTACGAGCAGATCGATGCCTACAACCGGCAGCCGTTCCAAAAACGCGACGGGTCCCGGCTGAGCGTGTTCACCACGGAGGAGAAACCGCTGCTGCAACCACTGCCGGCGGCGCCGTTCGAGATCAGCTCGTGGTCCTACAAGCGCAAGGTGAACAAGAACGCTCACGTGGTCTGGGCGAGGAACTTCTACTCCGTCCCCTTCAGCCACATCGGCGCCCTGGTAGACCTTCGCGTCACCGAGACGATGCTGGAGGTCTATCGGCGCGACGAGCGCCTGACCAGCCACCCGCTGCTGCCAGCGAGCACAACGAACCAGTATCAGACGAACGACGCCGACCTGCGAGCCATTGCGCAATCGTGTGATGTTTCCAGCAGCGCGCCCATATGCGCCGAGCAGTTCGAAGATGAATTCTTTGTCATACACAGTACGACCGGCGAGTGGTTTCACTCGTTCCTCTACTGCTTTGAGATTCAGGCGCATTCTCTTACCGTAACCTAGGCGCGGGCCGGTCCTGCGAGGTGACTCCAGGCGCGAAGGTCCCGCGCAATTGAACAGACTTCGTCGGACAGCTCGATCGATCGGCAATAGCCCACTGCGACAAAGCATCAGACGCAGGTTCAATCTGCTGGGTCGGCTCAGGACGGGGCGTTCTTGATTCAGGCACGTCAAAGAGGAGTCAGTCTTCGATTAGTTCTGGCTAAACGCTTTGCTGAACGAGCCAGATTTCGCGCGTCGACGCGCACGTGCTTTCCCCTGGAGGATTTTGAGCCCTACCGAAAACTTGCGAAAATCTCGAGTTTTACCTGGTCGTACCGAGAATCGAGTGACTCTCCTTGGGCAAGAATACCCGATCGATTGCGGTCCGTCACGGGTGTTTGAGATCGTATTAGACGGCGGTACCGAGCCCGAAAAATATTTCGCCGTAATCAGAAAGCTTTCGATGGGCACGCAGCTTAGCGAATGCGATATCCCTTGCGTGGCGATGGCACCCAGCTGACGTCAGGGGTGCTCCGCAGCGATACCTAATTCTCCTCCGGATGATCGATGTGATCCCAGAACGCCGGGAAGAATTGCGATAGCGGGCTCTCAGTGTTCCCACCGTCGTCCATGGCAGCTCGCGCCTGCCGCGTGATCTCCTGGCGGTGGAGATCGAGCTTTGGGACCAAGACGTAGATGTCAGTCATGTCAATCTCTACCGTGCGGTACTGGCCGACATCGAATGGAAGCTTGTCGCCAGTCCGAATCAACTGGACCACCGGCCTACGCACCGCGTGCCGTAGTGCGAGTTCGTAGTACACATTCGGGTTCGCGAAGCTGAGGTCTGCGATTACGAGCGCCGCCTGTGCGATGTGCTCGATGACCTGGCCGGTGATCAATCCAGGTTTGCTGATCCGGTCTGCGCGGACGACTTCGAGGCCGAGGCCCTCAAGCGCGGGTTCTATAAGCGATGAAAGCACCAGATCGGCATGTTTACGCTCGACCGAATCCGCGGATCCGATAGGTGAAACAACGAAGCACGTCTTATTGAACGCACTAGCGTGGGAGCCCTTGTTACCCGACTTCGGCAATTTTCGTGTCTTCGGGGGCGGCGGTGCGAACCGGGCCACAATCTCTGCTTGCGCCTCTTCCGTAGGTTCGCTGTACTCGCTGTTGCGCTCCTGCTCTTCTGCCGTACCGCTGTCATCAGGGGTCTGTTCCAGGACCGCCTCGATAGGCACGATGTGCTCTGAACCAGCGATAGTGCGGATCAGCCCGACCTCCCGAGCATTGGCAAGAAAGGTCTCCACACACTCGGCCACGTGGTCCTCGTGTGTCCCAGCCCCCGATGCGGCATCACGCAACACTTCTACGCTCGGAAGTCGGCTATTTTTGTACTGCTGATAGATTGCTGCGAACGGTGCGATGCTCTCAATTGCGAGCTGGAACCTCGCGGTAACGCGTCCCGCGATCGCGTAGTCCGGATCGGTTGCGATCGCACCCGTTGGAGTCAATGAGAGAAATTCGGCGTTATAGGCTCCCTCGGTAATACCGTATTGTCCGCTGCTCGTGATCAGCTTGCGCACGGCGTCGCTACCGGGCGACCGACCAAGCGATTCAAGCAGGGTAAGACGCCGAATGGGCTTGCCCGCGCCGTGTGTCTGAATTGCCTCGGCAAGGAGCAGGGCCTCCTTGAACGACATCGCAGGGAAGGTGCGCGCACGCCGTGTGCGACCGCCGCTCGATCCGTTAGCAGACTCCCCGGCGGTGTTCCTCGCATCTGTCATACGCTCAGCATGGCCGAAAGGCCTGAGACTCGCAAGACAACCGTTACCGGCACTAACGGCGCTACCAGAATCTACGAGTCAACGGCCCGCAGCCCCCACGACAATTTGATTGTCGGGATCCAAGTCGGTGTCAGTCTGGCGTTGTTTACAAAAGCGCACGGGAGCAATGTGCTGGGTGCGCGTTCCGTGACATCCGCGAGCCGATAGATTTCGTCCAGTCTAAGGTTCCTCTCACTGAGTTCGACCCGGCCGACGTAGCTTCGGCCGGGTTACGTGCGATTCACAAAGTCCTCCCGGATAAACCCCACGTGAGCCCAAAACTCGCGGCCTCGCGCGCCGTACGCCGCTGCCTGATCGAGTTGCTTCTTAGTGACGGAGAGTACCTACCCGTTATCGAGTCCCTTGATATCGCCTTCAGAGACCGAACCCCCCGTTGGAGCCTCTATGTGGGTGAGAACCCAGAGAGCGTCTCGATGAGATTCCCGTCGCGGGTGGCATCCTTGCGCACGTTGAGAGTAAAGCCTTGGGGAAGGATGACGAGGCTATTGTCCAGCACGATGCCATCACGGACGCTTTAACCTCATGATTGCCGAGCTTACGATAGTCGACTTCGGTGTATCCACTTCGTTCTTGCTCTTGCTCTTGCTCTTGCTCTTGCTGAAGGACGAAATTAGATTATCCCGGATACACCGGTATGAAAGCGCCCCGAGCACGTAAAGTTTGAAGTCACCACAACCGACTCTGTCCCGCAGGTCATTCACGATCCGCCGGATGGCCTTGTGCAGTTCGGCACCCCCGGCTTCTTTACTTTCCGACATCCTGTGTGCTCTTGCGTCCATATCGTTGTGCAGTATTACCGACAGGGCCGCACCAAGGAGGCGCGGCTCAAAACGTGGAGCCAGGATCCAATGCCCATTTTCTCTCGCGTGTCACTGGTTCTACGCCATGAAACCGCTTGGAAGCCGTGCTCGGCCTTGATCTGCAAGACGCGTGGTATCTATTTGCGCGGTGCGGGTACAGGCAGCGAGTCTGCTCGACTTGAAGTGCGGCGAACTTCAGGGCTAGTCAAGTAGACCCGGGTAGAACGTCAATATCGAGTTCCCGGTAGATGCTTGACAAGATCATGACTTCTCCGACGGCTGTGGCCACCTGAGTCGTCACGCCTCTTGCAAGTCACGGACACCTACCCGAGACGCGGTCACTCAGCAGGAGCAGGCACCTGGCAGATCGTGGATCCGATAGCTGTATTGGTGAACGGTTGGACGTTGGAGAGCTCGGTCTCGGGGAGGAGCGATTCGATCTGCCAGAGCCGTAACGGCTCTGGTCAGCGGTGTGCACCTAGTCATCAGGAGGGTCGCTCGGCTTTGGAAGGAGGCTGATGATGAACGTTCCAAGCTTTCGAGTACGAAGCGCAAGGACGGACGCGGTGGCGAGCGTGCGAGATCTACAAGATTCTTCTGCGGCCAACGGTCCCGCCGATTCGGCGGCACTGTTCATTCTGCCGATTTTGCGGTGGTTGTGACGGTGGCGCAAAATTTGCGGCACCGTCAAGGTGGTGCCGAAGATGAACCAGTTATGGTTCTACGGTACGCCGAGTACCGCAACTGTCAACCACGATGTCGGCATCAGGCTAAGCTTCCTGCGCCACGACTGAATATCGGATCGAGGATCGCTGCGACTCGGATGATCTGTTCGTCTAGGTTCTCCTCACAAACAGCTTCGAGCTTTTCCTTGCGACGCCAAGCGGCCCACTTCGACTGCCCCACTGCTCCGTAGCCGTCAAGGAGCGGCGTGATCGGTTTCAGTTCAATACCCCGATAGTCAGACACCGCTCGGACGGACTCCAGCAGCGCTTCGGCATCAAGACCAGCGCCTCCGAGCGCGACGATGTCGACGTAATCTCTCCATCGAGTGCTCGTAATTCCGCGTTCAAGAATCGTCACACCCTTCTCGGCGACCGTCGATTCGGGCGCGTACCCAATGAGCGTAATGGGCGCTCCGAGAATCCTGTCAAGCGTTACCTCGCGCGGTGCTGGCACGATCGGATCGCCCGTTGACACGTCCCATGCCACTGTTCCCCGCCAGCTGCTGATCGCGACTTTCACGCGGAGACGGACACCTGGGTATTCGGCACCGTCGCGAATCTCGTGAACGGTGAGTGTATCGAGGTCAAACTCGACGCCGTCATCGACTTCGACCTCAGCGGCGTCTCGAACAACGTGAGCGAGGTGTTCGGGCGAGACTTCCGCGCCGATCGCATTTGAGTCAGCATCTTTCGTCGGTCGGCGCACGCCGTACGCACCGAGCAGAATCCCACCCTTCAGTACGAAATCACGCGCATGAGGTGTGCGATTCAACCGGTCAAGAAATGACTCGAGCGCATGCCGAATCAGGTACTCCTCCGTTGGCGCCGGGACACCCTGTTTGGCCGCAACTGATCGAGCCGCAGACTGAAGTTGACGGTACACATCGTTGCCGGTCACGTGAGTGCCTCCAAGGTTTGCAGGAGTGGGGCTTTGGCTCGTGGGAGTTCCGTGGCGAATGCCATAAGCTCGGCGGGCTTGCCACCACGGCGGAGCCATTCTTTGGTGGCGTCGCGAGCTACTTCATACCCGACTGACGCTCGAAGGCGGAAGCAGTCGACAATCGTGCGCTCGGCGCTATACAAACCGATGGTCTGCGAGCTGCCTGGAATCAAGATCTCCTCTCGACCGAGATCGAACGTCGCCGGGTCGAAGCGGTGCCAGCGAATCGCACCCTCGGTCAGCGGCGCACGCGTTCCGCGCGGTATTGCGATATCCAATGCATCAGGAATCGCATCGGTGAGATCGTGGTGTGCGAGCGCTGAAAGCAGACAAATGGTTGCTTCCGGTCGGCGGGTGGCCGCTTCGAGCTTGTCCCAGTCCATTGCGGGTGCATCCGCGGGCAAATAGATGCCTCGACCGATGCGTTCCCACCGCCCCTCAGCATGCCCCCGGTACAAGGCGCTTCGCTTCTCGGCGGCAGCCTTTGGTCTTAGAGCTTTCACGAGATCACCTCCTGACACGTTTCGTACACAGCTAATGTTATCTGAGTACGTTTCGTTTCGCGAGGTAAATCTTCCACCCAAAATATTGATCATGACCCGAATGCCTTCTCCAGCAGACCTGCAGTCGTGGGATTGACTGTCTCGTTGCGGCGGATGTAGTGCTTGATCGTGATCGCCGGGTCGGTGTGACCGAGCAGTTGCGAGGCCAGCTCAACTCCAGCTTGCTCGTTGATCGTGGTTGCGACGGTACGGCGGAACTTGTGCGGAGTGACGCCCTCGATCCCGGCCAGAGCCATGACGTGGCGGAGTTGGCGGCGCACGTTGTTCGTCGTGAGCGGGGTCCCCTCGCGGGAGCAGAACAACAGCGCATTGGGGTCGATCGTATTGAGCTCTTTCGTTCGCCGCTGCACGGCGTTTGCGGCGAATCCAGGAAGCTGGATCGTGCGCCGTGACCGCGCGGTTTTCGGATGATCCTGCCGCGTCGTCAGTTCGCCCTTTGGGCTGATGATCGTTCCGGTGATGCGCACGGACGGCATGCTCAGGTCGATATCGCGGCGGCGGATTGCGAGAACTTCACCGATGCGAGCGGAGGTGCCCAGCATGACCTCGATGATTGCGCCGAGTTGCCCATCGGGCTTTGGCCCCGACACTTCGCGCCCCGCCTCCCAATACGCGATCGCCGCACGGATCGCAGTGATCTCCTCGGGCGCGAACGCGTCGGGTATCGGTGCGTCACGGTGCAACCGTGCGACGTGATCGACGGGGTTGCGTAGCAGCACCTCGTGTCGCACGGCCAGTGCGATCGCGAGTCGCAACACGACACGAGCATGCTTCGCCTTCGAGTACGAATCCTTCGCCAGCCGCTTCAGGAACTGGTCACATCGGGCCACTCCGATCTCGCGCAATGTCAGATCTTTGAATGCGGGCAGCACGAGGGTGCGCATGTCGCGTTCATACAGTTGCCGTGTGGCTGTCGCCAGCCGATCTTCCAGATCAATGTCTTCGAGCCAGTACGCCACCAGGTCGGGGAATGGACTGTCAGCCGTGAGCGAGCCTGCACTCGGCGCAATCAGATTGCGATCGACGCATTTGGCTTTGAGCGCGTGGGTTGCAGCGGCCGGGCTGTCGCCGCTTGCCTGCACGAGTCGGGTGGCGCCATCCCAGTCGCGGTAGCGGGCGCGTGCTTCGATGCGTCCGCTCGGGCGACGGCGGGTGGTGATCTCACCGTAGGTGCCGATCGTCAGACGCGGGCGGCTCATCGTGTCACCGCCGAGGAGGGCGAGACAGTGCAGCAGGCGACGGGTCGCGCTGCGCCTCGATCCACTCGGTCACATCCGTGACGGCGAACTTCAAGTGCTTGCCGAAGCGGTATGCGCGGGGTCCGACGCCGCGCGAGCGCCAGTCGTAGATCGTCGAGACGGCCACGCCGAGGTATTCCGACAGCTCTCGGATATCGAGTAGCGGTGGCAGGTCGGGCGAAGGCAACGGAAGCGGGGTTGGATTGGTCATACAGACCAGGTGCACGATGCGCTCCAGGGCAACCGGAACCACCCGTAGGTGACACTCGCGAACCGAGCAAAGCGCAGGTCAGAAGTCGTTTCAGGAGGGGTTTTAGATGGGTATTAGATGGCCGGATCAAATCTCACCAACGAAAAATCGCGGAAACCCTTGAGTTTCCGCGATTTTTTGGTCGGGCTGACAGGATTTGAACCTGCGACCCCCTGACCCCCAGGTAGTCGAAATTGTCGAAATCGTAGATTGGCCGGGGCGCAGCGAGGCGCAACGGGACTCAATTCAGGTCTTAGATTGCATGGTTTGCATGTCTTCGGTCCCCTTTTGGTCCCCCCTTTTCTCGTCTACCTTCCTAGATGAGTAATTCCTAATGGTCGTAGGCGATAAGTGAGCATTTGCGGGGTGCGTCGATGAGCCAGTAGCGCCAGATTCCAGCGGAGAGGGCAAGGAGTTTCGCACCGGCTCTGGCATCAACACCAGCCGCTGTTCTGCGCCGTGGCGTTCGAGTCCCAGGTGCTCTTGGGGGCGTCGGAGAGAGCCTCGATCCATTGGCGGATGCACCCGAAGCCCCCGAATCTGGGATTCTCGTCTGTGCGGTCGGGCCGGATCAAGGTGGCACCGAGTTCATCTTTGACGAACCGTTCAAGTCTTTTCCTACGAAGCCGTTGTCGCCGAGGATGACTGCTCATCGAGGACGAGGTGGTGGTCACGCCCGAGCATTGCTTAGGTGACATCGCGTTCGCCAACCTTCGGGTTGGCGAGCGCCCAAATGATGGGAATGCCCTCGGGCGTGCTGATCAGGTAGAGCCGGAAACCCCGGAAGAACCGTGAGTGCGAGGCGCAATACCCCTAGTCGGCGTCGCCGGCCAGATCCGAGCGATTCACCGTCCCTCGTGACATTCCCACGGGCACCGGGGTCGAGTCGACCAGGCGCAGCAGTTCATACCAGGACGAGGTGTCTCGGGCGAGCTCGGTGATCACGGCCGAGATCAGGGTGCCTGCGGCGCGGACGCGCTTCTTGAATCCGGGCTATTGGGGGATGCCCGGGAACATGCCGTACAGGTGGGTGCGGGTGTAGCGAACCCATCTGGTTTCCGCGTCGAGCTGCAGCAGGTGCTGGGCTACGACCACGCAGAGTCATTCAGCGTCGCTCAGGACCGGGCGGCGTCTCGGGAGCTGACCTCGAGACAGGCCGACGCGGGAGGACGCGGTCGTCAAGGAAGACATAAAGTGTGGTCAAGAAGGTGTTGAGTTCATCGTTCGTATCGAGGGTTTAACACCGTCCGTCAGACTCTAAAGCTGCCGCGCCCATCGAGGCAATGGGGTTGGAATTAGCCGTCTAGAGGAGTTTCGTCGCCATTGTGATTCGCTGGGGCCGGGCGTACTATGCCTACAGGTTCGCTCTCCTGATACCCGTTCGGGGGTGATATCGACCCCGTAGCAAATTTTCTAAGGTGAAATAATGCACAAACGTCTACTCCTTGCTGTCGCTTCGGCAGCCGGATTATTTCTGACCGTTACCGGAGCCGGCGCCGTCCCGGCACCAGCACACAACCAATCGGGCCACGACTACGTGGCAGATCTTCAGCCGCTGAACGCCGGTGATCACACGGTTGGCTCGGATACGTATACGATCCCGACGGCGAGCGGTAGCGCGGTCATCAACCTCAAGGGCAACGACCTCACCGTCACTATCAACGTGGAGGGCGTCACTCCGCTCACCCTCCATCCCCAGCACATTCACGCTGGCACGATGTGTCCAGTCGCGAGTGATGACGTCAACCATGACGGCTTCGTCGACGTCATTGAGGGGCTCCCCAAGTACGGCCCCATTCTGATTCCGCTGGACAGCAACTTGGGCAGCTTCGCGCCGTCACTCGACTTTCCGGTCTCAGACGCCTCGGGAAGCTACACCTACAGCCAGAAAGCATCCAAATCGCACCTGCAAAAGGAGCTGAAAGAGGCACTGAAGCTGGGCAACCGCCACGTTGTGATTCACGGTATCGACCCTGCATATCCACTTCCGGCCTCCGTGCAATCACTGCCAGGACTTCCGGCATGGGCAACTCTTCCGGTCGCTTGTGGCGACCTCGTTCGGCAGTAACGCCCGTCGCACAGATGAACGAACCCTGCACACTGGGGTGCGGGGTTCGTTCATCCATAGCCTCGACCGGCCCCGGGTCGTTGCCATCGAGGCACCGGATGCGCGTACGACAGGTTCGGCCCGCGGGCCCTGCTGCTGCTTCCCGTGATCGCCGCAGCGATACCAGTGCTCGCATTCACCGACGTTCTCGCATCAGTCATCGCCGGGTCATTGCTGTGGGGTGGAGCACTCGGCATCCAGGAATCAACGCTGCGCGCGACTGTCGCCGACCTCGTGCCGCCGGATCGCCGAGGCACCGCGTACGGGATCTACGCCGCCATCGTCGGCGTCGCGACGGCCGTCGGCGGCATCATGGCAGGCGCACTGTATGGTGTCTCGATTACCGCACTCATCATTGTGACGCTCGTCATCCAAGCAGCTGCGGTTGTCACGTTCGCGCTACTCTTCGTGCGCCCGAACGGCCGCAAAGTCAGTCCGTGATGTGGTGGCAGATATTGATCAGCATCCTCGGCGGCCTGTTCTTGCTCTGGTTGGTTCTTCTCGCGTTGCTGTGGGCAGCTGCGCGTGGCCAACCAGATGCGATGACGCTTCGCGACGCGCTCAGGTTGGTACCTGATGTGATTCGCCTGGTGCGTCGGCTTGCCGCCGACAAAAGTGTTCCGCGCGGAGTGCGGATCTGGCTATTCGCACTGTTGATCTACTTGCTGCTCCCGATCGATCTGATCCCCGATTTCATTCCCGTGATCGGATACGCAGACGACGCCATCGTGGTGGGGGTGGTCCTCCGCTTCGTCACCCACCACGCGGGTGCTGCCGCGCTCGACAAACATTGGCCGGGAACCCAGCAGGGCCTGCAAGCGCTGCGCACACTCGCCGGGCTCCGCGAGGGCGCCGACTGACGCGCGAGCCGATCCCCATTCGCTTCCATCTTTTGAATCCGTTCTTTGCGCTGCCAGACAAAGTTGGCTCGACGGATTACACCGCACCGGTGCCGAGAAGTAGGCCGAGCAGGTAGGTTGCTGCCGCTGCTCCGAAGCCGATCATGAGTTGGCGCAGCCCGCGCTTGACGGGCGAAGCGCCCGAGAGAAGCCCAACTATCGCCCCGGTGCCAAGCAGCGCGACTCCCACGAGGCCTGCCGAGACGATGACTGCCGCAATCCCTTCCATCCAGAACAGGTAGGGAAGCACGGGAATGATGGCACCGGATGCGAAGAAGCAGAAGCTTGACATAGCCGCGCCGAGCCCGGTTCCGACAGCTTCGTGCTGGTCAGGTTCGGATGCCCCCGCTTCGAACTCGAGTCCTGAGTTTCCATTGAGAACTTCCGCGGCGTGAGCTTGCGCGTCGTCGGGGCTCATACCTCGGGATCGGTAGAGCAATGCCAGCTCGTTAGCATCAATATCGAGATGGGGTAGGGCGTTCCGCATCTGGGGATCAGCAGTAGACGCTTCCAAGAGCTCACGCTGTGACTGCACGGAAACGTATTCGCCCGCTCCCATGGGAAGCGCACCTGCTAAGCCTCGATCCACCGAGCCGGTCCCGAGGCTGGCTTGATCTTGATCTGAATGACCTGCCGGGTGGTGGGCAACACTGAGCTTTGAGCCTCGCTGCTCGGATGTTCCACTGGTTGTTTTTGTTCGGGGCTTGTCTGCCAGGTCGGTCAGGTGGCGGCAATACCTGGTGGGCCGCAGAGCGCTCGTCCACTCGGCCGCATTGGATCACCGGACACCTGCCGAGCTGTTCCGATGGACGCTCGACCCCACCGCCGCGCAACATTCCGAGCACGTCGCGATCCTCACCGGCTCCACTCAAGCAGCTTCAGGGTGGCCCGAATCGCTGGAAGCGATGATCAACGCTTACCCCAGAACGCGGGACTCGATCTGGCAAGTCGTCTACCTCGCGCTGGCCGCGCTGACTGACTGACCCGCGCGTGCTTGGTACGGTGTCACCGCGTGCCGGTGAAGACTTCGACCCCGAAACCTTCCTCGCCGAACGCGGCACCCATTCTATCTGCTGGCCACTGGAGCCGGCGCATCCAGTGCGCTGGTTGCGGCCCTCGTGGAAAATCTCGTTGAAACCGCACGCCGTCTCGCTGCACGCTCGGCCGGTGCCCGCCCCGATCCGTCCGTGCTGCTGGCTCTGGATGAGATCGGGAATCTCGCCCCGTTACCGTAGGTCCCGATACTCATGGCTGAGGGCGGCGGCAAACGACGCGATGTGAAACAACTCCGCACCGACTGCGGTGAGATCGAAGCGCTGCTTCGTCGTTCCTGAAGCAGTCGGTGCACCTGTCTGACACGAGGCGGTCTTCAAACCGTAGGCCGCCGCTGATTTCTCAGGAGGACATATCCGATGGAAATACAAACGCAGCAGTCATTCTCAGGCTTTGTGGCTTCGGAGCCGCGGTTGACCTATACCGAGAATGGTGATGCCCGGTTGTTCATGAAAGTCGGCAAAGAGTATTACCGGCAAGAACACGACGGGTCATTCACCGAGCTGGAAACGACGTTTCACAATCTGGTGGCGTTCAAGGCTGCCGCTGAACAAGGTCATGCCCGGTTTGCGAAGGGTGACAGGTTCGTAGCCGAAGGATACGTGCGCGAATACTCCTGCGAACGTGATGGGCAGACCATCGAGGGTGAGGAGTTCACAGCCCGCCGGCTCGGCCATGACATGGCGCGCACTCGCTATGAGGTTGATCGCGCACCCCGACGCCAAGGCGTCGGCCGCGCCGCAGCCTGGGAGGCATCGGCTTTCGAACCACCGGCGCATTCTCAACCCACTACTTCGTCACCTGCCATTGGTATGTGAGGCGACAACCATGAGCGAGCACGGTCATGACTCAGATGAGATCAACATTGAAGATCTCGACACCAGCACGTTCGAAGATTCCACAGCGGGGCCTCCGCACCCGCTCAACTGGAAGCTCCTTGGATCCGAGGTTCTGGAAGCAGAATGGCTGGAACTCAACCAGTGGGTGAGAATTGGCCACGACGCACCTACGGTCTCCCGGCATCGGTGGTCCCACCGTTCTGGCACCATCATCCCGAACTACTTTGGGAACTTTCCGCACTGTACCTGCACTGGCTGTGCGCCTACGGCCCTGAACAGAACAGTTCCGCACCGTGTGCCTGGCACTGCGACTCCGCCGATACCTGTCAACGCCTGCGTGACTCGGTCGCGGCGTCCGGTACCCGTCCGGATCGCGACTTACCTACGAGGAATCCCACATGGCCCGGTGAGGGCCTTGCGCGTTCCGTCGAGGACGTCGTCATCCAAGACCGTGTTGAAGAATGCGTGGATTTCGTCCTGGCAGAAGTCGCAAAGCGCCGTGAGAAAGAGGACGCTTTCTACCGCACGCTCGATCCTGAGACAGGTGAAGTCCCATGACGGCGAATGATCAGCGCCCTCCAGCTCGGATGCGCGAGTTTCACGTTCACGGCGAACTGCATGAGACTCCTGACTTGCATCGTCTCGCACAGGTTTTCATCGGTATGGCTCTGGCCCGAACCGAGCAAGACCGCACCAAGCCACACCCTCCGCACGCCGGGCCTGGAGAGGCTCAGAGCGGTGAGATACAATCAACCTCGTAAGAAGCCAACGGTTGAACTCCGATTTAGCCGTGGTGCGCAGTCCTGTTTGGCCCAGCGTGGCTTACCCGACAGGCTCCACGGAGCCAGTCGGGTCGTGTTTCCTATTACGAGTCGCACCACAGCGGTAGATGATGCCGCTTGTGTTGGTCCCAATCTATGGAGATAGGAAACACGCACCCGTGCCCATCACACAACCACCTGCCATCGCTAGCCTCGATCGCTTCGGGGAGACCACCACTTTCGCGGTTTCCTACCTCCGCGTGTCCACCAAAGAGCAAGCTGAACGTGGCGGCCGAGACGAAGGCTTCTCCATCCCCGCCCAGCGCGAGGCGAACTTACGCAAGGCTCGCGATCTGAACGCGGTAGTCATCGAAGAGTTCGTTGATGCTGGAGAATCCGCGCGCAAGGCCGACCGCCCAGAGTTGGTGCGGATGATCGAGTACGTCAAGACCAACGAGATCGCCTACTGCATCGTCCACAAGGTCGATCGGCTCGCACGCAACCGTGCTGATGATGTCGCGATTCATTTGGCGCTGAAAGAAGCCGGCGTGATGCTAGTCTCCGCGACCGAGAACATCGATGAGACGCCCTCGGGGATGCTGCTGCACGGCATAATGTCCACTATCGCCGAGTTCTACTCCCGCAACCTCGCCAACGAAGTTTCCAAAGGAATGAACCAGAAGGCTGTCACCGGCGGGACTAACGGCAAAGCGCCAGTCGGCTATCTCAATATCACCACCCGTGATGAACTCGGCCGGGAACTGCGCACCGTCCAGCCTGACCCCGATCGCGCACCAATGGTGAAATGGGCTTTCGAAGCCTACGCGACCGGTAACTACTCCACCTCCTCATTGCACGAAGCGCTCGTCGACCGGGGGCTGACGACCGTGCCGACACCCAAACGTCCGACGAAGCCGCCAGCGCTGTCCACCATCCAGAAGATGCTCGCCAACCCCTACTACAAAGGCAACGTTTCTTTCCGTGGCGCAACCTACGAGGGCATGCATGAGCCGCTCATTAGCCCTGAAATTTGGTACCGGGTTCGATCGGTACTCACCGCGAAACAGACCTCTGGGGAGAAGACCCAGGCGCATGATCACTACCTCAAAGGCACTGTGTACTGCAGACAGTGCGGCTCACGGCTCATGGTGACCAACGCCAAGAGCCGCAGCGGAACTATCTACCCGTACTTCATCTGCGCCGGAAGACACGCCAAACGAACCAACTGCGAACAGAAATCAATGTTCATCCCCGACGTAGAAATTGCCGTCGAGGACTACTACCGACGCATCCAGATACCCGAACACGTCGTCTCCGCGCTCCGCACCTTCATCACGGCACAGTTTGATCAGCTCCACGTAACCGCCAAGCAAGAACGCCATGCGCACGGGCTCGAACGCGACGATCTACTTGCCGAGCGATCCAAACTCCTGCAAGCACACTACGCCGGAGCCGTCCCTCTCGATCTACTCAAGACAGAACAAGACCGCATCGCGCGGAGGCTCGCGTTCTTGAATGCCCAGGTCGAATCCGGTGACATCGAGTACGAGCAAGCCAAAGCACATCTGGACGACTGCCTAGCCCTGGCTGGGGATTGTCATCAGCTGCACATGAGCATCGATGACTCCCTACGCCGCATCGCCAACCAAGCCTTCTTCAGCAAGATCTACCTCAGCGAAGAAGGAACCATTGACGGCGAACCAGGGGAACCGTTCACCGTGTTCTTCAACCCCGACGTACAGTCAACAGCGGCCCGCCACGAACGGCGACCAGTTAATAGTTAGGTCTCAAACCGCTGATGTCGCCGGTTTGAACAACGACCTTATGGTGGGCCCTACCGGGATCGAACCGATGACATCCACGGTGTAAACGTGGCGCTCTACCAGCTGAGCTAAAGGCCCTCGGAGTGCACCTTCACGATGCACCACGAGCAATCAACACTCTACCGAATCTCTAGCCGGTCAGGCGGCCTCTCGGAGTTCCCCCAGCGCTTCCTGGTACTGCGCGAACGGCCGCGCCTCGCCAGCCGAGGTGACGAACGATGCCCGCACCACCCCGTCGGTGTCGATGAGGAACGTCGCCCGGTTGGCCAGTCCCGGCTCATCCAGGAACGCTCCGTATGACTGCGCCACCTCGCCGTGCGGCCAGAAGTCGGCCAGCAGGGAGAACTGGTACCCCTCCTGCTCTGCCCAGGCGCGCAGCGCGAATTTTGAGTCGACGGAGATGCCCAGCAGTTCCACGCCGGCCGTCTCGAACTGTTCGAAGTTGTCGCGGATCTCGCAGAGTTCCCCGGTGCAGATGCCGGAGAAGGCCAACGGGAAGAACACGAGCGCGACGGCTTTCTTGCCACGGAAGGAGCTCAGCTGCACCTGCTCGCCGAACTGGTTCACAAGCTCAAAATCCGGCGCCTGGGCACCGACCTGGATGATCGTCATAGTCACACTCTCTTTGCGTCACGAAGCCTCAAGGGCGCGAATAGACCATGATACTGGTCGCCGACTGTGAGGCCAGTGGCACCGGGACGGAGCTTCCGTCCTCGTCACCTAGACTGGAGAGGTTGCTCGAATGGATTCATTCGGCACGCGGCGTCATGCTGGTTCGAGAATCCGATTCGATCCGGACGTGGCCGAGATCCGCCCACAGTCACCGCGATTTACGACAATTGAACCCTAGACACAATCTGCCCACCCACAGAAATGAGGTCGACGTGCCGGTAAACGACCAGGACCCGTACTCAGTCACTCCCGCGGATTCCGATCCGGAAGAAACCGCCGAATGGTCGGAATCGCTCGATTCACTGGTCGCCGCACACGGGCGCGGCAGGGCCCGCGAAATCATGTTGAGCCTGCTCAAGCGCTCCAAGGAGTTGCAGCTGGGCGTGCCGATGGTACCGACCACAGACTTCATCAACACCATCGCCAATGAGAACGAGCCCGACTTCCCCGGTGACGAAGACCTCGAACGTCGTTACCGTGCGTGGATTCGCTGGAACGCCGCCGTCACCGTGCACCGCGCTCAACGGCCCGATATCGCCGTCGGTGGCCACATCTCCACCTACGCGTCGTCTGCGTCGCTCTATGAGGTGGGCTTCAACCATTTCTTCAAGGGCGCCGGCGCCCCCGGCGGGGCCGACCAGATCTTCATCCAGGGTCATGCCTCCCCCGGCATCTATGCCCGCTCCTTCCTGGAAGGACGCCTCACCACCGACCAGCTCGACGGGTTCCGGCAAGAGAAGTCGCACCCGTCGGGTGGGCTCTCCTCCTACCCGCATCCGCGCCTCATGCCTGACTACTGGCAGTTCCCGACGGTGTCGATGGGCCTCGGCCCGATCAACGCGATCTGGCAGGCCCAGCTGAACAAGTACGTTACGAACCGCGGCATCAAGGATGCCTCGCAACAGAATGTGTGGGCATTCCTCGGTGACGGCGAGATGGACGAGGTGGAAAGCCGGGGACAGCTCCAGGTCGCCGCAAACGAGGGGCTCGACAACCTCAAATTCGTGATCAACTGCAACCTGCAACGGCTCGACGGACCGGTTCGCGGCAACGGCAAGATCATTCAGGAGCTGGAGAGTTTCTTCCGCGGCGCCGGTTGGAACGTCATCAAAGTGATCTGGGGTCGCGAGTGGGACCCGCTGCTGGCGGCCGACACCGACGGTGCACTGGTCAACCTGATGAACCAGACCCCGGATGGCGACTACCAGACCTACAAGGCCGAGAGCGGCGCCTATGTGCGCGAGAACTTCTTCGGCCGCGACGAGCGCACACTCATGATGGTGAAGGACCTCAGCGACGAGCAGGTGTGGAACCTCAAACGCGGCGGCCACGACTACCGCAAGGTCTATGCTGCGTTCAAGGCCGCCGAGGAGCACAAGGGCCAGCCCACCGTCATCTTGGCGCTGACCGTCAAGGGTTACGGCCTGGGATCTTCCTTCGAGGGTCGCAACGCGACCCACCAGATGAAGAAGATGACCCTCGAAGATTTGAAGACGTTCCGTGACTCCATGCGGATCCCGATCACGGATGCCCAGCTCGAGGTCGACCTGTACCGACCGCCCTACTACCACCCCGGCCCCGATGACGAGGCGATCCAGTACATGCAGGAGCGCCGCCGGAGCCTCGGCGGTTACCTGCCCGAGCGTCGGCATACCCACGCTCAGGTCGCCCTGCCTGCAGAGGAGACCTACGCCGTCTCCAAGCGCGGCTCGGGCACACAGGAGATCGCGACCACACAGGCATTCGTGCGACTGCTGAAGGACCTGTTGCGTGCCAAAGATTTCGGCCACCGAATCGTGCCGATCATCCCGGATGAGGCTCGCACCTTCGGGATCGACGCCTTCTTCCCCACCTCGAAGATCTACAACCCGCACGGTCAGACCTACACCTCGGTCGACCGCGAGTTGCTTCTGGCATACAGGGAGAGCCCCCAGGGCGTGATCCTGCATGTGGGCATCAACGAAGCCGGTGCCGCCGCCGCGTTCACCGCCGTCGGAACCAGCTACGCCACCCACGGCGAACCGCTGATCCCGATCTACGTCTTCTACTCGATGTTCGGGTTCCAGCGCACCGGTGACGCGTTCTGGGCGGCCGGTGACCAGATGACCCGCGGTTTCATCATCGGCGCCACCGCCGGACGCACCACACTCACCGGCGAGGGCCTGCAGCATGCTGACGGCCACTCACCGATGCTCGCCGCCACCAACCCGGCTGTGGTCTCCTATGACCCCGCCTATGGCTATGAGATCGGGCACATCGTTCAATCGGGCCTCGACCGGATGTACGGCGGCAACCACCCCGACCCGAACGTCATGTATTACCTGACGGTGTACAACGAGCCAATGGTGCAGCCGAAGGAGCCGGAAGGTGTTGACGTTGACGGCATCATCCGTGGCATCCACCGAGTCAGTGTCTCGCCCCAGCACGGGCCGAAGGCGCAGTTGCTTGCCTCCGGTGTCGCGGTTCCGTGGGCGTTGGAAGCCCAGGAACTGCTGGCCCGGGACTGGGGTGTCTCAGCCGACGTCTGGAGCGTCACCAGCTGGAACCAATTGCGGCGCGACGGAGTCGATGCAGAGGAGCACAACTTCCTGCACCCGAACGACGAGCCCCGGGTGCCGTATGTCACCCAGAAACTCTCCGGCTCCCAAGGCCCGGTCGTCGCGGTGTCGGACTTCACCCACTCGGTGCCTGACCAGATCCGCCAATTCGTTCCTGGCGACTTCGCAACGCTCGGCGCCGACGGCTTCGGTTTCTCCGACACCCGTCCGGCGGCACGCCGGTTCTTCAAGATCGACGGACCCTCGCTCGTTGTGCGCACCCTGGAACTGCTGGTTGAGCGCGGTCAGATCGACAAGGCCACACCCGGACAGGCGATCGAGAAGTACCGCCTCTTCGACGTCAACGCCGGCACCACCGGGTCAGCCGGTGGGGCGAGCTGATCGGTCCGAGCGCAATGACGCCACAGAAAAAGGTGCAGACCAAGGCCCAGACATTGGCGTGGTTGCGCACGATCTCAGGGGAATTGGCGACGGCAACACTGAAGCGTCTGGAAGACACGCTGCCCTGGTATGGCACGATGCCGCCCGGGCGGCGGTCGGCGGTCGGCATGGTCGCCCAGGCCGGGATCACAAGCTTCATCGCCTGGTTCGATGACCCCAAATCAACCCCGTGGATCGCCGCCGATGTCTTCGGCGCCGCCCCGCGTGAGCTTCTGCGTTCGGTCAGCCTGCAGCAGACCCTGCAATTGATCCGTGTGACCGTGGAGGTGGTCGAAGAGCGCGTCACCAGTGGCAGTGAGACCCTGCGTGAAGCCATCCTGCTTTATTCTCGCGAGATCGCCTTCGCTGCTGCCGATGTCTACGCCCGCGCGGCCGAAGCCCGTGGGCTCTGGGATGCCCGGCTGGAAGCCCTCGTGGTCGACTCCATCCTGAGCGGTGAGTACGACGACGAGCTGCCGAGCCGCATCGCCGCGCTCGGCTGGCACGGCCACGGCGAGGTCAGTGTCCTCGTCGGGACGGCCCCCCAGATGTTGGATGTCGACCAGCTGAGACGTGCAGCCAGGCACATGACCGCCGACGTGTTGATCGGGGTTCAGGGCAAGCGACTGGTGCTGGTGATCGGTCGTGCCCAACCGTCGATGAGCGAAGTCGATCCGGAGATCGGCGCCTCACCCACCCTGTCGTTCCTGGAGATCGCGACCCAGCTGGAATCCGGGTTCGGCTCCGGCCACCTGGTGCTCGGACACGAGGTGCCGAGCCTTGTCGAGGCTTCCAAGAGCGCCAAAGCAGCACTGGCCGGCTTCGCCGTTGCCCGCAGCTGGCGCAACGCGCCACGGCCGGTGCAGTCCGACGACCTGCTGCCGGAGCGGGCCCTGGGCGGCGATCCCCTCGCGCGGGCGAGCCTTGTCAATCGCATCTACCGACCCCTTCAGGCGCACGCACCGGAACTGATGACCACGCTGTGGGCCTATCTCGACAACGGGCGCTCACTCGAGGCCACTGCGCGCGAACTCTTCGTGCATCCGAACACGGTGCGCTACCGCCTCAAGCGCGTCACCGAGGTGATCGGCTGGGACGCAACCGGCGCACGGGAAGCACTCATCTTGCAGTCCGCCCTGATAATTGGTTCGATGAACGAACCCGAACCGCAACCCAAGACGCAAGGAAGAGCCCTCACATGATCGTCATCGTCTGCCCTGGCCAGGGTTCACAGACGCCCGGGTTCCTTGAGCCCTGGCTGGCCGAGCCACGATTCCAGGACATGCTCGAGTGGATGTCGAATGAGGCGGGGCTTGATCTGGTCGCCCATGGCACCGTCAGCGATGCCGACACCATACGGGACACCGCGGTTGCCCAACCGTTGATCGTCGCCTCCGGGCTCCTCGCATTGTCAGCACTGCTGGCAGATGGCCGTCGTAAACGGGTCGGCGGGATCGCGGGGCACTCGGTGGGTGAGATCACCGCCGCCAGTGGGGCCGCCATCCTCACCCCCGGTGACGCACTGCGTCTCGTTCGGGAGCGTGGAAACGCGATGGCCGATGCCGCTGCGATCACCGCCACCGGGATGAGCGCAGTGCTCGGAGCCGATGAGGACGAACTCCTGGCCCGGTTGGACGAACTCGATCTGGAACCGGCGAACTTCAATGGCGGAGGGCAGATCGTCGTCGCCGGCGACCTCGATGCACTCGCGGCCTTGAAGGAGGCGCCACCGGCCAAGGCGCGGGTCATCCCGCTCCAGGTGGCCGGTGCATTCCACACCCGGTATATGCAGCCCGCCGTCGAGCGCCTGACTGCTGTCGCCGCCGCCCTGGACGCCAACGACCCCAACCTGAGACTGTGGACCAACAAGGACGGCAGCGCACAGACCTCGGGTCGCGGTTTCATCGACCTGATGGTCGGGCAGGTCTCCTCCCCGGTACGGTGGGATCTATGCATGAACTCCTTCAGCGAGGCCGGCATCACCGGGCTCATCGAGGTCACTCCGAGCGGTGCACTCACCGGCCTGGCCCGCAGGGCGCTCAAAGGCGTGCCGACTCTGGCGATCAAGACCCCGGATGACCTGCCCGAAGCCCTCCAGATGATTGATGACCACGCCTGACCGTTCACCGCACCACAGCACGGCACCACAGCACCACAGCACCACAGCACCACAGCACCCAACCAGAACGAGAGACACCCATGACACAGCCCGTCCTGCAACAGGCGACCGGCCCGCAGTTCACCCGCATCTACGCGATCGGCGCTGCACGAGGCGACCTCGTGGTCGACAACGACCAACTGGTCGGGCCGATCGATTCCTCTGACGAGTGGATCAGGCAACGGACCGGTGTGATCGAACGCCGCCGTGCCAGTGCCGACGTGCAGGCTGTCGACCTGGCTACCACCGCTTCTTTGGAGGCGATCGAACGCTCCGGCATCTCCGCCGACCGAATTGGCGTCGTCATCGTGGCGACCGTCAGCAACACGATGCAAACACCGTCGATGGCTGCCCTGCTCGCCGAGCGGGTGGGGGCCAACCCCGCGGCCGCATTCGATATCTCTGCGGCGTGCGCGGGGTACGCCTACGGCATCGCCCAGGCCGACGCGTTCATTCGTGCAGGGCTCGCCGAATTCGTGCTGGTCGTGGGCGCCGAGAAACTCTCCAACTACGCCAAGCCGACCGACCGCTCCATCTCGTTCCTGCTCGCGGATGGCGCGGGCGCCGCACTTGTCGGTCCGAGCGAAACGCCGGGCATCTCCCGGTCGACGTGGGGCTCCGACGGCTCGAAGTGGGATGCAGTGGGCATGGACGCCACGTTCGACGAGTACCGTAACGGCGAGGGCTCGGTCGATTGGCCAACACTCAGGCAGTCCGGGCAAACGGTGTTCCGCTGGGCCGTCTGGGATATGGCCAAGGTGGCCAAGCAGGCGTTGGATGCTGCGGGCGTGCGCGCCGACCAGTTGGCGGCTTTCATCCCCCACCAAGCCAATATGCGCATCATCGACGAGTTCGCCAAACAGCTGAAGCTGCCCGAGCAGGTCGTCATCGCGCGGGACATCGAAACCACCGGAAACACCAGTTCGGCTTCCATCCCGCTCGCGACCCATGCGCTGCTCACGGAGCACCCGGAACTGTCCGGAGGTCTCGCCCTGCAGATCGGCTTCGGTGCTGGGCTTGTCTACGCCGCACAAGTCGTCGTCCTGCCCTAAACTGTTCTTTGGTCATCTGACAACAATCGAGGAGATACACACAATGGCACTGTCCACCGAAGAAGTTCTTGCCGGCCTGGCGGAATTGATCAATGATGAGACCGGCATCGCAACCGACACGGTAGAGCTCGGCAAGTCGTTCACCGACGACCTCGACATCGATTCGATCTCGATGATGACGATCGTCGTCAACGCAGAAGAGAAGTTCGACGTCAAGATCCCGGACGAAGAGGTCAAGAACTTGAAGACTGTCGGCGACGCCGTCACCTTCATCACCAGCGCGCAGGGTGCGTAACTCACCCCATTCCCGTTTGAACCGTGATGCAGGATGCCATCGGCAGACTGCATCACGGTCTTCAGTTGCGCCGACACCTGAAGTTCATTACGCAGGCTGACCGACTCGGACTCCGAACATTCCGAGCCGCTGAAACTGGCTGGTCACCGCAACCTGCGCGCCACTCTCGACAGCCCAGGGGGCTCGTCGGATGGTGAGCAACCCAGAGAGTCCTGAAATGCCCAAGAAGATCGTCGTCACCGGAATCGGTGCCACCAGCCCCATTGGCGGAACAGCCCCAGAAACGTGGGCGGCCCTATTGGCCGGCGCGTCCGGCGCCAGTCCGTTGGAGCAACCCTGGGTCGAAGAGCTCGAACTTCCGGTGAAGTTCGCAGCGCAGGCCAAGGTGAAGACCGCCGATGTGTTGGAGCGTTTCGAGACGAAGCGACTCGACCCTTCGAGCCAGTTCGCGCTGATCGCCGCACGGGAGGCCTGGGCTGACGCCGGCAGCCCCGGGGTGGATCCGGAACGCCTCGGCGTCGACTGGGCAACCGGAATCGGCGGGGTCTGGACCCTGCTCGACGCCTGGGACACCCTGCGAGAACGCGGGCCACGCCGGGTTCTGCCCATGACAGTGCCGATGCTGATGCCGAACGGCCCGGCTGCGGCCGTCGGTATGGATCTGCACGCCCGAGCGGGCATTCGCACAGTGGTGTCTGCGTGTGCCTCGAGCACGGAATCCATCGCCGACGCCTACGACCACCTGCAGCAGGGTCTGGCCGATGTGATCATCGCCGGTGGCTCCGAAGCCGCCATCCACCCGTTGCCGATCGCGTCATTTGCAGCGATGCAGGCGCTTTCCAAACGAAACGACGACCCAGCCACGGCTTCCCGTCCGTACGACTTGACCCGAGATGGGTTCGTGCTCGGAGAGGGTGCGGCCGCCCTCGTGCTCGAGACCGAGGAGCACGCGAAAGCACGTGGCGCCAAGATCTACGCCGAACTGCTCGGCGGCTCCGTGACCAGTGATGCGCACCACATCACCGCCCCCGACCCGGAGGGCACTGCCGCAGCACGCGCCATGCGCACCGCAATCGAAGGTGCAGGCGGTTCCGTTTCAGATGTCAGCCACATCAACGTTCACGCCACCAGCACGCCGGTCGGTGACATCGCCGAGTTCCACGCACTGAAGCGGGTCTTTGGAGATCTCGTGGAAGGCATTCCGGTTTCGGCCACCAAGGCGTCCACCGGGCACCTGCTCGGTGGGGCCGGCGCGATCGAGGCGTTGTTCACGGTGATGGCGCTGTCGACGCGTACAGCACCGCCCACGATCAACCTGAACGAGCATGATCCGGAGATCCCACTCGACGTCGTCACGTCACCGCGTTCGCTCGGCACGGGAGACCTGCTGGCGATCAGCAACTCGTTCGGCTTCGGCGGCCACAACGCCGTGATCGCGTTCCGCAGCGCCTGATCCACACGGCCGTGCCTTGTTGTGCGTACAACATCAGGAGCTGACGGCAGCTGGCGGCCCCAGTGGCCCGGCGGCCCTCAACTCCTGAATTTTTGCGTGCACCGTTGCTGCCGGCCAGGAAGAAGACCGGGCCCTTCCCCACGACGAGGGCGCGGATAGCGAAACCATCGCGTTACGCAGATTGTATGCAATAGCCGTGCAGAAACTTGTCGCCCCGAGACCTCGTCTGGGTATAATGACGGAAGTGTCCTGTGCGAACGATTGCACTCCTCGGAAATTGCATACGAAAGTAGGCCTTGATGTCTTCCTCTCCCTCGTTGCCGTTGGATGATCTCCGAGTCGTCGAGCTCGGCTCACTGTTGGCTGGGCCGTTCTGCGGGCAACTGCTGGGCGACTTCGGTGCCGAGATCATCAAGGTCGAAGACCCGGGCAAGGGTGACCCGATGCGGCAGTGGGGCCGCGAACGCCCGTACGGCACGTCGTTGTGGTGGCCGGTGGTGGCCCGCAACAAGAAGTCGGTGACCGCAGACCTGCGCTCGGAAGCCGGGCAAGACCTGGTGCGCAGGCTGATCGCCGAAGCGGACGTGCTGGTCGAGAACTTCCGCCCCGGAACGCTGGAGCGTTGGGGGCTGTCCCCCGAGAAGTTGTGGGAGCTGAACCCCAAGCTGATCATCACCCGGGTGACCGGCTATGGCCAGACCGGGCCCTACGCGGCGCGTGCCGGTTTCGGCGCGATCGGGGAGGCGATGGGCGGGATCCGTTACATCACCGGTGAACCGGACCGGCCGCCGGCGCGGGTCGGTGTGTCGTTGGGTGATGCGCTTGCTGCCCTGTTCGCCACCCTCGGAACCCTCGTCGCCGTGCACGAGCGCACCCGGTCGGGCCGTGGCCAGATCGTCGACTCGGCCATCTACGAAGCGGTGCTCGCGATGATGGAATCGTTGATCCCGGAATGGCAGGTGGCCGGTTACGAGCGCCAGCGCACCGGTGCCACACTGCCGAATATCGCGCCGAGCAATGTGTATCCCACCGAAGACGGTGAGATGGTTCTGATCGCCGGCAACCAGGACACCGTGTTCAAACGCCTGGCCGAGGCCATGGGCCAGCCCGAATTGGCCGCGGACGACCGGTACGCGACCCACGTGGCGCGCGGATCGCGGATGGAAGAACTCGACGGGATCATTGCCGAATGGACTGTGACCCTGCCGGCCGACGAGCTCCTGGAGCGGTTGCACGCTGGCGGGGTTCCGGCCGGACGCATCTTCCGTGCCAAGGACATGCTGGCCGACCCTCATTTCGCCGCACGGGAGGCGATCGTGAAGATGACGCATCCGCAGCTCGGGGATTTCAAGCTGCAGAACGTCTTTCCCCGACTGACCGAAACCCCCGGGTCCGTACGCAGCCTCGGCCCGGACCTCGGCGCACACAACAAAGAAATCTATCAAGGAATACTGGGCCTCGACGACGAGACCATGGCGTCACTGCACACATCCGGCGTCATCTAAGGAGACCGAATGACCGAGATCGCTGAGGGATTCGGCGGAACGCTGTCGCTGGGCCGTCGCCCCGTAGTCCTGTCAATTGACTTGATGCGGTCGTACTTCGACCCAGACAGTCCGCTCTGCCTCCCCTCGACACGCTGCCTTGAATCGGCCAGTAGGATCATCCAGAAGGCACGGGCGAACCAGGTGCCCGTCATCCATACACGGGTCGAGTACGGCGGTGGTGGTATCGACGGAGGGCTGTTCGTCAGAAAGGTGCCCGCGCTTGAACTTCTGATCGGAAGCAACCCACTGAACGACTTCATGCCGGAAGTGGCGCCGGTTGATGGAGAACTGGTGCTGACGAAACAGTACGCAAGTGCATTCTTCGGCACGTCGCTGGTCTCGACCCTGCAGGCCAACAGTTTTGACACGATCGTCGTCCTCGGAGTCAGCACCAGCGGCTGTGTGAGGGCCACCGCCGTGGATGCGCTGCAATACGGATTCACGGCTGTGGTCGTGCGCGATGCCGTCGGAGATCGAGAACCGGGGCCGCACGAGGCGAATCTTTACGATATTCAAGCAAAATATGCCGAAGTGATCGACGAAGCCGCCGCGATCACCTACTTGGAGAACCGATGACCAGCCACACCCCGCCACTCGACCGGGAGAAGCAGACAGTGCAACGCGTGCAGATCTGTGAGGTGTCCCCCCGGGACGGATTGCAGAACGAAGACGTGCTGGTCTCGACCGATGACAAGGTCGAACTGGTGGAGCGAGCCATTCGTGCCGGTGCAACACGTATCGAGGCCACCAGTTTCGTGCATCCGCAACGCGTTCCCCAAATGGCAGATGCCGAACGCGTGATGGCCTCCGTGCCCCGAGGCCACGGGGTCAGCTACGGCGGGTTGGTGGTCAACCAGCGTGGGTTGGATCGGGCACTGGCAGCCAACGTCGATGAGATCAACATCGTGGTCGTTGCCACCGACACCTTCTGCCAGCGCAACCAGGCGATGACGACCGAGCAGTCGGTGCAGAATGCGGCCGCACTTGCGGCGCAGGCGCGCAGCGCCGGAATCTGGTCGACGATCACGATCGGTGCGGCTTTCGGATGCCCGTTCGAGGGCGAGGTGCCGATCGAACGCCTGCACGAAGTCATCGAGCGTGTCGTTGGTGCGGGTGCAGACGAGGTCGCACTCGCCGACACCATTGGAGTCGCAGTGCCGTGGGAGGTCACCGAGCGAATCGCTCTCGCCCGTCGGCTGGCGGGCGCCGACGCCGCACTGCGGATACATCTGCACGACACCAGGCATACCGGAGTCGCGAATGCCGTAGCGGCCGTCGCGGCCGGGGTGGCGGTGCTTGACGCTTCGATCGGTGGCACCGGCGGATGCCCGTTCGCCCCCAACGCAACCGGGAACGTGGCAACCGAAGACCTCGTCTACCTCTTCGACCGCAGTGGGATCGAGACCGGGCTCGAACTGGCGGAGCTCACGGCTGGGGCAGAATGGTTGGAGGGGCGGCTCGGCAAAACGCTTCCGGGGGCGTTGCTTCGGGCCGGTGCGTTCCCCGGCGACCTGTCCGCCTGAGCGCTCGCCAGGGCTTCTAGTCGATCCCTGTGCGATCCCTCAGCCCACAAACTCTCGTTTCGCGATTCCTCTAGGTCGTTTCGTCCTCCGCGGCCTCGCGGGTCACGGAGACCCAGGCCGAATGGATGTGCGCTCGCATCACCGACTCGGCCCAGGTGGCATCCTGGGCGCGTAACGCGTCAATCAGTTCGTGATGGTGCGCAAGGCTGCGCCGAAGTTCGTCGGGGGTGTAATGCGAGAAGGTTCTCCAGACGAACGGAACCTGCACGAGTGTGGTCAGCAACGACCGCAGGCGAACGTTGCCGGAGGCGATGAGGATCGCGTCGTGAAACTGTGCGTTCAGCTTCGTGAGCAGGTCGACATCGAGCTCCTCGGCTGCCGCGACGCGATCCATCTCGGCGGCCAACCCCTCCAACGCGCCCAGGTCGGCCTCGCCAGAGGTAGCGGCCAGCGCACTCCCCCATGGCTCAAGGCGGGAACGAATCGCGTAGACGTTCTCAAGGTCTTTGAACGCCCAACTCTGAACCTGTGCACCCCGGTTGCGCTCATGCCGAACCAACCCGTCGGCCTCCAACCGGCGCAAGGCTTCACGAACAGGGGTGCGACTCACCCCGATCTCAGCGGCGAGGTCACTCTCACGCAACCATTCCCCACCGGCCTGCTCCCCTGACAGGATCTGGTCGCGGATCGACCGGTATGCGAGCTCGACCGGGCGATCGTCGTCAACGTCGCTCGCAAACATTGTCATGACAGATTCCGCTCGGCGCCCGGTTGCCCATGTCCGACGGGTACGGGGGGGCGGACATGGCAGATGAAGTTGATCATCCCGCTATTGTATTCAAGTTGGTCATCGTGTCATTGTATTCACCTTTGCTTCTTCGGCCATTGACGAGGGCAAATACACCGCGTAACTTGGGGAACGAACACGCCCGCAATTTCCCGATTCGTCATGAATTGCATACGAAAGATCGCAATGTTGCCTTCCTCTCTCTCGTTGCCGTTGGATGATCTCCGAGTCGTCGAGCTCGGCTCACTGTTGGCTGGGCCGTTCTGCGGGCAACTGTTGGGCGACTTCGGTGCCGAGATCATCAAGGTCGAAGACCCGGGCAGGGGTGACCCGATGCGGCAGTGGGGCCGCGAACGCCCGTACGGCACGTCGTTGTGGTGGCCGGTGGTGGCCCGCAACAAGAAGTCGGTGACCGCAGACCTGCGCTCGGAAGCCGGCCAAGACCTGGTGCGCAGGCTGATCGTCGAAGCGGACGTGCTGGTCGAGAACTTCCGCCCCGGAACGCTGGAGCGTTGGGGGCTGTCCCCCGAGAAGTTGTGGGAGCTGAACCCCAAGCTGATCATCACCCGGGTGACCGGCTATGGCCAGACCGGGCCCTACGCGGCGCGTGCCGGTTTCGGCGCGATCGGGGAGGCGATGGGCGGGATCCGTTACATCACCGGTGAACCGGACCGGCCGCCGGCGCGGGTCGGTGTGTCGTTGGGTGATGCGCTTGCTGCCCTGTTCGCCACCCTCGGAACCCTCGTCGCCGTGCACGAGCGCACCCGGTCGGGCCGTGGCCAGATCGTCGACTCGGCCATCTACGAAGCGGTGCTCGCGATGATGGAATCGTTGATCCCGGAATGGCAGGTGGCCGGTTACGAGCGCCAGCGCACCGGTGCCACACTGCCGAATATCGCGCCGAGCAATGTGTATCCCACCGAAGACGGTGAGATGGTTCTGATCGCCGGTAACCAGGACACCGTGTTCAAACGCCTGGCCGAGGCCATGGGCCAGCCCGAATTGGCCGCGGACGACCGGTACGCGACCCACGTGGCGCGCGGATCGCGGATGGAAGAACTCGACGGGATCATTGCCGAATGGACTGTGACCCTGCCGGCCGACGAGCTCCTGGAGCGGTTGCACGCTGGCGGGGTTCCGGCCGGACGCATCTTCCGTGCCAAGGACATGCTGGCCGACCCTCATTTCGCCGCACGGGAGGCGATCGTGAAGATGACGCATCCGCAGCTCGGGGATTTCAAGCTGCAGAACGTCTTTCCCCGACTGACCGAAACCCCCGGGTCCGTACGCAGCCTCGGCCCGGAACTCGGCGCACACAACAATGAAATCTATCAAGGCCTGCTGGGACTGGATGACGACACCCTGTCGTCATTGCGCACTTCCGGCGTCATCTAAGGAGAACTCATGACATACCGACTCGGTGTAGACGTCGGCGGCACCTTTACCGACATCCTGCTCGTCAATGAGGACAGTGGCGACACTTTTCGCGCCAAGACCTCATCCACCCCCGCCGACCAGTCCATCGGCGTGATCCGAGGAATGGGCCAGGTCTGCGAGTTGGCCGGAATCGACCTCACCCAGGTTGGGGACGTCCTGCACGGAACCACGGTCGCAACGAACGCCATCCTGGAGGGAAAGGGGGCACGCGTCGGACTCGTCACCACAGACGGGTTTCGGCAGGTGCTGCAGATTGCCCGGTCATTCGTTCCCGGTGGGCTCGCCGGCTGGATCATCTGGCCCAAGCCCGAGACGCTGGCCGACCTCCAAGACACGGTCGAGGTTCGCGAGCGTATGAGTAGTGCCGGGGAGGTCGTCACCGAGTTGGACGAAGACGATGTGCGCCGTCAACTCACCAAGCTGCGTGACAACAAGATCGAGACATTGAGCGTGAGCCTGATCAACTCCTACGCGAACTCCGACCACGAACGGCGCATCAGGGAGATCGCCGCGGAGGAGCTGCCGGGAATCCAGGTCTCTCTTTCCTCTGAAGTCCTCCCCGAGCTTCGCGAGTACGAGCGGGCGATCACCACCGTCGCGAACGCATACGTCCAGCCACAGGTCACCAGCTATGTCGACCACCTGGAGAGTCAGTTGGAGGACTCGGGCATTCAAGGCAAGCTCTACATCCTCAAGAGCGACGGCGGTCTGGTGTCCGCGAAGACGGCAGCTGTCAACCCTGTGTCGGTGATGATGTCTGGCCCGGCCGGAGGAGTGATCGGCGCCACGTGGATCGCAGAGCAGGCGGGCTTTCCGAACTTCCTCACGTTGGACATGGGCGGCACGTCCACCGATGTTGCGCTGGTGCAGGATCTTGTGCCCCGAGTCGGTCGCGAGACGAGCGTCGGCGACCTCACGGTACGCGCCACCTCCGTCGACGTGCGCACCGTGGGCGCCGGTGGCGGATCGATCGCCCACGTCCCGCCACTCACCCAGGCACTTCGAGTGGGGCCACAGAGCGCCGGGGCAGACCCCGGGCCGGCCGCCTACGCCGCCGGCGGAACGGAGCCGACAGTGACCGACGCGAACGTGGTGCTCGGCTACCTGCCGACCCAGCTGGCGGGCGGGGAGATCACGCTCGACCATGAGGCCGCACGCACGGCTGTACAGCAGATCTTCGACGCCACCGAGCTCGACAGCATTGAGGCAGCCGCAGCAGGCATCGTCGACATCGTCAACGAAAACATGTTCGGCGCATTGCGACTGGTCTCTGTGCAGCAAGGGTTCGACCCCCGCGATTTCGCGCTGGTCGCCTTCGGCGGGGCGGGCCCGTTGCACGCCAACGCGATCGGCCGCCTGATGGGTTCCTGGCCTGTCATCATTCCGCCGTCTCCCGGGGTGCTCTGTGCGTACGGTGATGCGACCACCAGCCTGCGTGACGAAGCCGTTCGCACCCTGGTGCGCAGCTTCGCCGATCTGACCGACGACAGTCTGGTCGAGATCCTGAAAGAGCTCGCAACGGAGGCACGAGCATCACTGCTCGACGAGGGTGTCGACGAGGCCAACCACCACGTGGCATACACCGCCGATCTGCGCTACCTCGGTCAGGGCTTCGAGATTCCGGTGACCATCGACATCGACAGCTTCGATGGTCAGGGGGCCGGGCTGGACGCCTTGCGCGCCGTCTTCGACAACGAACATGAGCGTCTGTTCTCCTTCCTCCTCGATGGTGAGCACGAAGTCGTCACCGTTCGTGCGACCGTGAACGGCCCACGCCCCGAGGTCACCGCGCAGCTCTTGGACGAGGGGGGCACTGACCCTGCCGACGCGCTGAGAACGACAACGGAGATCTGGGTGGAGGGTGCCAAAACGGCCGCAAACGTCTATGACCGCACGAAGCTGAAAGCAGGGCAGATCATCTCCGGCCCTGCCATCATCACCGAGATGGACTCCACCACTCTGGTGCTCCCCGGCCACGCCGCTACAGTGCACGTCAGCGGCAGCCTGCTCATCCGCCCCGAAACCACGCAGACCGAGGAGGTCTAGGACCATGGCACAACTCATCGAAACCTCAACCACGCCCCTGAACAGAGTGGAAGTCGATCTCGTCACCATCGACCTCGTCGAGAACGCCCTGCGTCACGCACGGTACGAGATGGACGAAGTACTCTTCCGAACGGCGCTCTCCCCCGGCATCCGCGAACAGCACGACGAGTTTCCTCTGATCGGCGACCCTGAAGGAAAAATGGTCGTCGGCCAATTCGGCCTCTCGATCCCAGACTTTCTGGAGAACTTCGACGGCACCATCGAAGAGGGCGACGTTCTGCTCACCTCCGACCCGTACTCGTGCGGTGCGGCGATCAGCCACGCCAACGACTGGCTGATCGTGATGCCGATCTTCTTCGAGGGGCGGATCGTCGGCTGGTCATCGATGTTCGGGCACATGACCGACGTCGGCGGCAAGACTCCGGCCTCGATGCCCACGGATGCCCGCACGATCTTCGAAGAGGGTGTGGTGATCCCCCCGTTCAAGCTGTACAACAAGAGCGTGCTTGCTGAGGACTCGCTACGGATCATTCTGAACCAGGTGCGCAAGCCTGACTGGAACCGGGCCGACCTGAACGGACTTGTGGCAGCGTGTCGTACTGCCTCCAGACGTGTGCAGGAATTGTGCGCCCGCTTCGGCGCCGACACCTACACGTCGGCCCTCGAAGAGCTCATGGACCGCAACTATCGGGCCATGAAGATCCTGCTGGCGATGGTGTTCAAAGACGGTGAGACGATCTCGTTCACCGACTACATCGACGACGACGGTGTCGGTTACGGCCCGTACAAGCTGAAGATGAGCCTCACCCGCACCGGCGACAAGGTGACGCTCGACTTCAGGGAGAGCAGCCCGCAGGCGCAGGGACCGATCAACTATTTCATCAACGAGAACCTGGTGCGCATGTTCTTCGGGATCTACATGATCACCGTCGCGGATCCGCAGATTCTCTGGAACGACGGGTTCTACCCGCTTGTGGATGTGATCATTCCCGAGGACTCGTTCTGGAAGCCCAAGTATCCGGCGGCCTTGAACGCAAGAAATCACGGAATCGGTCGCGTCTTCGACCTGTTCGGTGGCCTCCTGGGTCAGACCAACCCCGACCTGCTGAACGCGGCCGGCTTCTCCTCATCGCCGCACTTCATGTTCTCTGGAAACTACAGCGAGGGCGACCGCAAGGGTGAGTGGTTCCAGCTCTACTCGATCGGCTTCGGCGGCATTCCGGGGCGCCCGGTCGGCGACGGCCCGGACGGACACTCGCTGTGGCCCTCGTTCGTCAACATCCCGTGCGAGTACCTCGAGTCGTACTACCCGCTGCGCATCGAGCGCTGGGAGACCATCAGCGACACCGGCGGCGCCGGGCTGCATCGCGGTGGCAACGGGGTGGACGTCTCGTACCGGTTCCTGGAACCCGGAACGATCGCGATCCACGATGATCGTTGGTTGACCTACCCGTGGGGTGTGAACGGCGGCGAGCCGGGAGCACGCGGTACGAAATGGATCGATCGGGCGGATGGCACAACAGAGATCATCCCGAGCAAAGTCATCGATGTTCCCGTTCATCGAGACGATGTTCTGCACTTCGTGACCTGGGGCGGCGGCGGGTGGGGCGACCCACTGGCCCGCGACCCAGAGCTGGTGGGCCTGGAGGTTCGGCGTGGCCTTGTGACCGTTGACGGTGCGCGTAGCTACGGCGTCGTCTGCGATGGCGCCGGTGCGGTGGACGTCGAGGCGACCGATCGGTTGCGCACGGAGATGGGCGAGGGCCGACCGAGCCCGCTCCCAACCTTCAACATGGGGCCGCCGCTCGAAACGATCCTGGAACGCTGCCTGGAGGAGACGGGTTTGCCGGCTCCCCTGCCGCCGATAAGTGTCTGAGATACCGATGGTGGAGATTGCCGAGGGGTTCGGTGGAACGCTGTCGCTGGGGCGGCGTCCCGTCGTGCTCTCGATCGACATGATGCGGTCGTACTTCGACCCGGACAGTCCCCTGTGCCTGCCGTCGACAGCGAGCCTGGAGTCTGCAGGCCGGGTCGTCGAGGCGGCGCGGGAGAATCAGGTGCCCGTCGTGCACACGCGGGTCGAGTTCGGCGCCGGCGGTGTCGATGGCGGACTGTTCATCAGGAAGGTGCCGGCGCTGATGCGACTGGTCGGCAAGAATCCGTTGAACGAGATCATGCCGCAGGTGGCGCCGCAACCCGACGAACTCGTGATCACCAAACAGTATGCGAGCGCGTTCTTCGGCACGTCACTGGTTTCGACGCTGCAGGCAAATGGGATCGACACGATCATGATTCTCGGGGTCAGCACCAGCGGTTGCGTGCGCGCCACCGCCGTCGATGCCTTGCAGTACGGCTTCACCGCCGTGGTCGTGCGCGACGCGGTGGGCGATCGAGAACCCGGGCCACACGAGGCGAACCTTTACGATATTCAGGCGAAATACGCCGAAGTGATCGACGAAGCCGCGGCGATCACCTACTTGGAGAGCCGATGAACGCTCAGACCGAATCACTCGACCGGGAGCAACCCACCGTGCAGAGCGTGCAGATCTGCGAGGTGTCTCCCAGAGACGGGCTGCAGAACGAAGACGTATTGCTTTCGACCGCAGACAAGGTCGAACTCGTGCAGCGAGCGATTCGTGCTGGCGCACAGCGAATCGAAGCCACGAGTTTCGTTCACCCAAAACGCGTTCCGCAGATGGCGGATGCCGAAGATGTCATGGCTGCGGTGCCGCGGGGCAACGGGATCAGTTACGCCGGGCTGGTGGTCAACCAGCGCGGACTGGATCGGGCGCTGGCAGCCAACGTCGACGAGATCAATATCGTCGTTGTGGCGACCGACACCTTCTGCCAACGCAACCAGGGGATGTCGATGCAGCAATCGGTGGAGAACGCCCACACGCTTGCCGAGGGAGCGCGCGGTGCCGGAATCTCGTCGACGATCACGATCGGTGCGGCGTTCGGGTGCCCGTTCGAGGGCGAGGTGCCGATTGAACGCCTGCGCGAGGTCATCACGCGTGTCGTCGACGCCGGCGCAGACGAACTCGCACTCGCTGACACCATCGGGGTCGCGGTGCCCCGTGAGATCACTGAGCGAATGGCACTGGCCCGTCGCCTGGCGGGCCCGGAAGCCCGACTGCGCCTGCACCTGCACGACACCAGACACACCGGGGTCGCCAACGCGGTTGCGGCAGTGGCTGCCGGTGTCGCGGTGCTCGATGCGTCAATCGGTGGGGCCGGCGGCTGTCCATTCGCCCCGAACGCGACCGGGAACGTGGCGACGGAAGACCTCGTCTACCTCTTCGATCGCAGCGGGATCGAGACCGGGTTGGACCTCGCACAGCTCACCGCCGCTGCGGATTGGCTGGAGGGACGATTGGGCAAGATTCTGCCCGGTGCGTTGCTTCGGGCCGGTGACTTTCCCGGAGTCCTCTCTGCCTGAGCGCCGTTCAGGAGGCTTCGAGGTGATCGGTGTGTGATCGCTCAGCCACCGACGAGGGTGTGGTGACGGCTCACTGCTTGGTTCGACCGGCATACACGGGGCGTCCGCCTGCCTTCACGAAGAACATCATGATCAATCCGACGAGGAGCACGAGCACGATTCCGAGGATGCCCCAATAGATTGCTCCAAATGCGGCGATGAACACGGTCCACAGCAACGGAGACAAGAAGCTGGCTGCTCGTCCGGTCGTGGCATAGAGGCCGAAAATCTCGCCCTCCTTGCCCACCGGACTGACTCGCGCCAACAGCGACCGGCTGGCGGCCTGGGCGGGCCCGACGAACGCAGTGAGCGTCAATCCGCCCACCCAGAACACGACGGTGCCCGAGTCATGCAGCACGAAGACGGCAAGGCCTGCGATCACCAGCCCGATCAGGGAGAGGAGAATGACCGAGCGCGGGCCGTACGAGTCGTCGAAGCGCCCGGCAATGATTGTGCTGATACCGGCGACGAGGTTGGCCGCTATGCCAAAGATGACCACTTCGAGGAATGTGAAGCCGAACACCTGCTTTGCGATGATCGCCCCGAACGCGAACACACCGGCCAGGCCGTCACGATAGACAGCGCTGGCGAGTAGAAACCAGAAGGTCTGGCGGGAGTCGCGGAACAGTGAGGCGATGTCTTTGCCCAGAATGACGTAGCTCTGAAAGAGGTTCGCCTTCTGCACCCCTTGCCGTTCGCTGAGTTCCGGCACGTTGAGGATGAAGGGGATGAGAAACACAATCCCCCAGATCGCGCAACCCACTGCGACAATACGGAACGGAAGACCGTTGTCTTCGGGAAGGCCGAACCAGTCGGAGACATAGGCGACGACGACGATGACCAGGGCGACGATCCCGCCGATATAGCCCATGCCCCAGCCGAGGCCACTCACCTTGCCCACGGTTCTCGGTGTGGAGACCTGCACGAGCATCGCGTTGTAGTTGACCCCGGCGAGTTCGCTGAAAATGCTGCCGATGGCGATCAAGGAGACCCCGAGCACGAAAAAGGCCGGCGACCCCTCGACGAAGAAGAGCAGGGCCATGCTCACGATGAGGCCCGCCGTATAGATGAGCAGCCAGAACTTGCGGCGACCGGCCGCATCCGCCCGTTGGGCGAGCACGGGCGCGAGCAGGGCGATAGCCAGCCCGGCAATGGTCAGTGCCAGCCCCAGTCCGCTCGCGAGATCTGCGAGCCCGTGTTGCTTGGCCGGGTCGGCGTCGTCGAGGGCGGCAACCGCCGGGTCCAAGAACGTGTCGGTCGTCAGATAGAGCGCTGTGAAGACGAACGTGAGAATGACCGAGTTGAACGGTTGCGTCGCCCAATCCCACAGCGCCCACGAGAAGACCCTCGTGCGCGGGATCACCCTCCCCTCCTGCAGGTCGAGCCCCACTGCCGCGATTGCCCCGCTGTTGGCGATCACCGGCACCCGCTTCGACGTGGTGGCCGCGTGATCTTTGTCGACATCGTTGTCGGGGGTGTGCTCATTCATGCCCTCAGGCTAGCGCCTAACAACCATCGCCCTCCGCTCCAACGCGGACGATGCTTCTTCAGCGCTTTCCAATCCGAACGGGGGATGCGCATCGAGTCCCACCCAGACGCCCCACACAGGTTCGTAACACGAAGAGGAGTACCTCGAATGCTCAAGAATTTCCAATGCCTATTGACCTGTGGCGGCGACTTCGTCGACCATGAGTATGTGAACGACATCGTCGTGTCCCCCGGCCTCACCTCCAGCCAGTGGGCCAGGAACGGGTAGCAGGCCTACCCGAGAAACGAACAGATCAGCGGGGTCAACGGGCCCATAGGGTGGAGGCACGAACCGACGTGGAGGCGGGGATCAACCCTCCTCAAATCATCTCCGGTCGATGGACGAAAGGATCACAGCAATGGGACTCATGGACGGCAAGAAGGGGTTGGTCACGGCTTCCGGTGGGGGAATCGGTCGCGCGAGTGCTCTCGCGTTTGCCCGCGAAGGCGCACGAGTGCTGGTGTCAGACATCGATGACGCCGCAGGCAACGAGACCGTTGAGCTCATCCGTGCCGCAGGCGGCACCGCGGAGTATCTGGCGGGCAACGCCGCGGAAGAGTCCAGCGCGGAGGCCCTGGTCGCACGAGTTGTCGAGTTGTGGGGTCAATTGGACTTCGCCCACAACAACGCCGGCATCGGCGCCCCCACCAAGCCGGTCAGTGAGCAGGAGGGCTCCGATTGGGAGCGCACCTTCGGCATCAACCTGTTCGGCATGATGTATTGCATGAAGCACCAGATCAAGCGCTTCAAGGAGCAAGGGACACCTGGTGCGATCGTGAACACGGCGTCGGTGGCGGGCATCAGCGCGAACGCGGGACTCTCGGCCTACAACGCCAGCAAGTGGGGTGTGCTCGGGCTGACGCAGACGGCTGCGACCGAGAACGCGGCTGACGACATTCGTGTCAACGCCATCTGCCCCGGCGCAACTCTCACCGCTGCCATTGAGTACTGGGCAGCCGAGGTGCCCGACCAGTATGAGGCCGTGGTCGAGGCGATTCCGATGAAGCGTATGGCGACTGCCGAGGAGCAAGCGAATGCGGCCGTCTGGCTGTGCTCCGCGCAGGCCTCCTACATCACCGGGGTTGCGTTGCCGGTCGACGGAGGCGCGTCGCTCAGACGTTGAAAGGAGCCGGTTGCACCCCACAAATTCAGGTTGTGGGGGCTACCGGTGCCTTAGCGGTCTCCGCAGACCTGTGCGCCTGAGGATTTGATCGGCCCCTGGCCGGGTCAGCCGACCTTGTGCAACCAGACCACCGAGTTGTGGTCACTCGCGTGCCGGAACGGTTCGAGTTCGTCGTCCCAGGCCTGGCCGAGGGCCAGCCGGAGCTCGCGATGCAGTTCCAGAGTGTTGTGACCGGCGACCTCCATCGCATAGCGCACCCGGTCCTCCGGGATCACGGTGTTGCCACCGGTGTCGGTCTGGGCGTAGAAGATTCCGAGGTCAGGAGTGTGTGACCACCGGGCGCCATCGCTGGCTCCACTCGGATCCTCGGTCACTTCGTAGCGAAGGTGCTCCCACCCACGCAACGCAGATGCCAGTGCCGCTCCCGTGCCGACCGGGCCCTCCCAGTAGAACTCCGCACGCTGGCTGCCCTTGAGGATGGGCTGTTCGGTCCATTTGAAGTTGACGGCACGACCAAGGGCGCGTCCTGCAGCCCACTCAATGTGGGGGCAGAGCGCGCGCGGGGAGGAGTGCACATAAAGCACCCCTCGTGCATTTGCAACAGCCACAATTCCTCCATCTGTTCAGGTGCGACTTCCCCATCGACCTGTTGTATGGATCCTGTGCTGTGTGTGAAGTTTTCACTGCGCCACAAATTGCGCGAGTCCTTGAATTATGGCGGATATACCCCGAAATGACAACCTTGTCATTATCGACACGCCGCCCACCGGTAGCGGTCACGGCCGCTGATATACCTATACTCGGTAGGCAAATAGGTGGTGCCGGCATTCCCGCTGCGCAGCTGATGCCGGCTGACACCGTGACTCGATCTCTGGAGCCCTCATGTCTGTTCGCCAGTCCCTTCTCGCCATTCTCGACCAGGGCCCGTGTTACGGCTACCAGCTGCGCACCGAGTTCGACCGGCGCACCGGGTCAAGCTGGCCCCTGAACGCCGGGCAGATCTACAACACCTTGGATCGGCTTGAGCGCGACGGCCTTGTTGAACGAGGCACACCAGATGATGACGGACAGATCTATTACCGGATCACGGCGGAGGGCACCGCCGAAGCCGCCCGCTGGCTCGGCTCCCCCGTCGTGCGCTCGGCGGCCACCAGAGATGAGCTCGCCATCAAGCTCGCTGTCGCCGTGACTCTTCCGCAGGTCGATATCGTGCGCGCGATCGAAGTACAACGCAGTGCGAGCACAGAGACGCTGAAGGAACTCACCCGAGCGAGAGACGCGACTGAGGCACCGGAGACTTCCGACGCGTTCGCCAAGATGCTCGTCATGGACTCACTCATCTTCGCCGCCGAAGCCGAGCTGCGCTGGCTCGACCACACCGAGACACAACTATCGCTGGCCACCGCTGCCGGCCACGCCACTCCTCTGCCGCTCAACACGGCCGCCCCCAAACGAGGCCGACCCGTGAAGATCGGGCACACTCCCGTCGCCTGGGAGAAGCCGTGAAGGTTCAGGATGCGCCCGCCGCTTGACGAGAATCCCCGGACAAGAGTCCCGTCACCATTGCCCACTCCTAGGCGTGGAGCAGTGCCCCTTCTTTCGACATCACGTTCTTCTCACCGGCTTCGATCGGGAACGGAAAGCGGTTCTGCTTGGGCGGCATCGGGCAGTTGAACGCGTAGGAGAACGCACACGGCGGCAGCACAGCATGGTTGAAGTTGAGCACCACGTCGCCAGCCGCATCCGGCGCCACGAACAGGAACCGGCCGACACTGTAGGTGGACACTCCGCTGGTGGAGTCAGCGAACACGACCTGCAATGCGCGGCCCGAGCTGATCGCGGCCAGGTGGTAATCCACGCCGTCCTTGGAGAATGAGATCTCACCGGGCAGCGGGATCTCGCGGGTGCGGCCGTCGTCTTTGCTGTGCTCGAACGGCAACGTGGCCCCGGGCATTGGAGTGAACTTTGCAGAAACCACCCAGTCGGGATCATAGGCGAACGCATCGATGGTTCCGAAAGCCTGGATCGCCTCGGACTGGGCGTCCCACACGCGCAGCGCGTATCCGTCTTCGCGGGCGATCACGAACCCGGTGACGGTGTCGCTGAACACGATGTTGCCCGGTTTTTCGTCGTCCTTCCCACGCACAATCACCTCGCCGTCGACGGGTGACCCGTCGACGACGATGCCGTCGGATGCGGCAGCCACCAGCCGAAGGCCGGATTGCCCCTCCGGCAGCGGGGCCCACAGCCCGGGCACACCCCAGATTTCTCGGGTCTGCTGGGGATCGCCGGTGATCAGTTCGGTGGCGACGAGCGCGAGGTTGCCCTGGGGCTGCGTGACGGCGCGGTCGCGGCGTTCACGAAAGGTCTTGTATTGGCTGCCCGGATCGACGGTGGTCGCTGTTTCAGTCATGTTTCCATTCTGTCAGTTGAATCATTCGGCCTCAGAATATGCGTCAACTATCGACACATTCACGGGGAAATCTACGGGGAAGTTGTGGAACAGGAGACGCCCGGCGGCCTCAGCTGCCGCCCGGAGCTGCTCCACCGTTTCGGCTGCGCGATCGGCCGGCGTGTGCACGATCACCTCGTCGTGGAGGAAGAAGACCAGGTGTGGGCCCTCGGTGAACGGTCGGCTTCCATTCTCTTGGTACTGGCTGCGGCGCACCTCGGCCATCCAGCAGAGGGCCCACTCGGCCGCGCTCGCCTGCACGACGAAGTTTCGGGTGAACCGGCCCCAGTCGCGGGCGGCCGACCGGGCACGGCGCTCGTCTACGAGGGTGGCATCCGGCTCACGGCTTCGCCGTTGCACCTGTTGCCATTGGTCGGCAGGGAACGGCGAGCTCCGGCCCAGCCGGCTGGTGACCTGTTCACCGCGCTCCCCCGCCCTGGCGGCATTGTCGACGTAGTCGATCGCACGGGGGAAGGCGCGCGCAAGCCGGGGCAGCAACCTGCCGCTGTCACCGGTTGTTCCCCCATACATGGCGCCGAGCATGGCAATCTTGGCTTGGCTTCGTTCGGCGACCGCGCCGCTGGCGACAATGCCCGCGTAGAGGTCGGTGCCACGCCCGGCCAAGGACATCGTGGTGTCTCCGGCGAGAGCCGCGAGCACTCGTGGCTCCAATTGGGCGGCATCAGCGACCACGAGCTTCCAGCCGGGGTCGGCCACCACCGCCCCTCGTACCTGCTTGGGCAGTTGCAATGCGCCGCCGCCGTCGGTCGCCCACCGTCCGGTCACCACACCGCCCACCACGTAGTCGGGCTTGAACCGACCGTCACTCACCCACTGGTCGGACCAGGCCCAGCCGTTGGCCGACAACAGGCGGGAGAGCTTCTTGTAGGCCAGCAGGGGCTCAATTGCGGGATGCACCAGTTCCCGCAACTCCCATGACCTGGTGGATGAGACGACCAGCCCGACCCGTCGCAGTGCGCGCAGCAGGTCTGTATGCGAGTCGGGATTGAGATCGGCCTGTCCGAGGGCCTGGCGCACCTGGTCGGCGAGGGCCTCGAGCTTGATCGGTCGTGAACCCGGCTGGGGCCGGGGCCCGGCCTGTTCGGTCAGCATTCGATCGTGCAACTCCGAGCGAAACGGCAACCCGGCATGATGGATCTCGGCAGCGATCAGGGCACCGGCCGATTCGGCGGCCAGCAAGAGGCGCAACCGCCCGGGCTCCGCTGCCGCAGTCACCGCCTCCTGTTGCTGGCGGAACTCGGCGATCTCCCCCGAATCGACCGGAGCAGGTTCGGTCGGCACGTCTTCGAAGAGCGCTACCATCGTGCCGGAAACCGGAGACCCGCCCCTCGCCGTCTGGTTCGCCGGTGCCGGTTCGTCCCACGCGTCACCCGGGCCGGCCGCCAGCGCGGACTTCCGGCACAGCGCCGACCGCTTCAGGATGGCCCGCGACAGGCGCAGGTCGTGGCAGCGTTGCACCCGCACACCGGCCGCCAGCAATGCCGGGTACCACGACTGTGTGTCACCCCAGAGCCACCGGGGATGCGCCGATTCGGCCGCGCGAACGGCCGCGGGGAGGGCATCCATCGTGACGACGCTGGGCTTGCCCTCAACGGTGCCGTCGCCTGAGACCGGTTGCAGGCATGCGCTACTCGCCCCGTGCCGAGTCAACAGGAGGTACATACCGACCATTCTCCCGCGCCCCACCGACGTCGCCGCCGCCAGGTGACCTGTCGGTCTGGTTTCGGCGCGAACCACGAATCAACGACGTGGGTACGGGTATTCCGCCTCACGGTTCTGGAATGCCAGAACCGCCTTGTTGAGCACGATTCCGTCGTGGATCTCGATTGCCCGCCGAATGGTCTCGTCCTCCTGCCACGCATCCGGCCCGGCGATCATGGTCTCGAGGTACGGAAGCAACGCCTCGCTGACCTCCCAAGTGGCCGAGTTCCACAGCAACGAGGGTGTGTGATCGACAGCGTAATAGTGCACCCGGTTTCCGACTTCGAAGATGGGGTCGTCGAAAGTGGTCGGTTTGGCCCAACTGAACCCCATGCCCTCGTCACAGGAGACGTCGACGATCAGCGAGCCGGGCCGGAACGCGTTCAGGTCTTCGGTGTGCAGGTAAATGATCGGGTTCTCCGGATCCTGCAGGGTGCAGTTGACCACGATGTCGTTCTCAGCAAGATAGGGCGCGAGTTCCACCTGGCCCTCGTCGTCAGTGTTCACGAAGCTGCCACCGCTCTCATCATCATGCTCGATCTGCACCATCCAGGCGGAGTGGATGGGCGAAGCGACCGCTGATACGCTGCGCATGGTCAGCACTCTCACATCGTGGATCCCGTGTGCGTTGAGTGCGGTGACCGCCCCTCGGGCTGTCGCCCCGAACCCGATCACCGCCGCGGTCAGTCGCCGACCGTAGTCGCCGGTGACCCCCATCAGCTCCAGGCTGTGGATGACCGAGGCGTAACCGGCGAGCTCGTTGTTCTTGTGGAACACATGCAGGCTGAAACCGCCGTCGCTGGCCCAGTGGTTCATCGCCTCGAAAGCGATCAGGGTGAGCTTCTTGTCGATCGCCAGCTGTGCGATCTCGGCGTCCTGCACACAGTGTGGCCAGCCCCACACGATCTGGCCCTCGCGCAACTCCGCCAGGTCGGCCGGTTGCATCTTGGGCAGCAGGATCACGTCACAGCGCTTGATCAGTTCAGCCCTGGAGAGAATACCGCCGACGTGTGGGGCCAACTCGTCATCTGTGACGTCGAACTTGTTGCCATACCCCGTCTCGATGAAGATCGCGGCCGAGACATCGGGCTCGATGCGCTGAAAGTGTGCGGGATGGATCGGCAACCGGTACTCGTTCTCCAGCGACGAACGGCCGAATATTCCGATAGTCAACGACACCTTTGTACCTACACCTTCACATCGAACGGGTTGCCGGGCCGCGGGAGTCGCCCTGAAGGGTGTCACATCCCGGCCAGTGTTTCGACAGTACGCCATACCGGGCCTCATCAGGGACGTCGGCACCCGGTTCGGCTCACTCCCCGTGCATCTGGGCGAGCCGCGCCTCTCCAGATCGATCGTCGACTCTGCGAGATCGTCCCAGGCGAAAAATTTGTTGGGTGATTTCCACTGCGAAGTGAGTAGAATCGGTAGCCAAGCTAGATACTATTATTAGAAGCTAAAATTCTTGAAGAGGTTTGTTGATGCGAGTTCGGGAATGCCTTGAGGCGGTGAAGACTGCTGATCGGTTGGTAGAAGTGCTCCGGCTAGCAGATGAGCTCGCTGTGGAGGCGGGGCGTGACGGTGGTTCAAGAAATATTCGAACTCTTCTGAGCGCCGTAGCATCGACGGACCAGATCGCGGCAATCGCGTCGATACATGCTCTCTCGCACATCCCTGATGAAGAGTCAGTTGATGCTCTGTCGGAGCTGCTGTCGAGCGAGCGCGGGTTTGTGAGGGAACACGCCGCGTGGGCGCTCAGTGCCCGTGCCCCCCGGCCCGAGTCTGTGGGGCGTCTCATCGGTTTGGTTGTCACCGGCGGGTTTGCGGGCATGTTGGCCCAGCGAACCCTTGAAGAATGGTCGAAGACATCCCCCGAACTCGTCGTGATCGGTGTGGAAAGCGCATTGCTCGGTGTCGCCGAACCCGGCAGCCGTTATCGGCTGGTGGAGACGATGGGTCTGGTGCACCAACCCATCGCCACCCACCCGTTGTTGCGCATCGCTGCAGACGAGGGTGAGGACCTCTCGATTCGGGTGGCCGCTGTCGCCGCGATGGGCGAGCGGGGAGAAAGCGGAGAAGTACCCGAGGCCCTCGAGCAACTAGTGACAGCCGGAGGTCATCTCGCCGAGGTTGCGCAGCTTTCCCTCGCCGATTTTGCCGATCAAGGAACCACGAACGATGCGAGCTCGAACTCAACCAGAGCGAACGGTCTCACCGTGGCCCAACTCTTTCTTCACGCCGAAATCGACTCAGAGCTGCGTCACGCCGGGAGCGGCGACAACGGAGGAATTGCCACCCTGCTGGTGCGACTCGGTAACGCGTTGGTGAGTGTTTCGGAACAGGATGCCGCCGACACCAGCGAGGGACTGGATCGGCGTTTGCCGATCGACCGGGTGCTCACACTTTCCAGGGGCACACTCGACGAAGCAGTGCGGAGCTTGGCCACTCTGCGAGAGCATCGCTCCGGCCACCTGTATGGCCGGATCCCGTTGCTGCAGGAATCGATGCGATCAGCCATTGCCTGGCCTCTGCGGGTAGCCACACGTCGGGGAATCGCGCGGATACTCAGGGCCGCCGCCCCTGTTGATGCAATCCATCTGCGCATGGCCGATGTGGGGAGTCTGGCTGCGTTCGACGTCGCTCGTACCTTGGATATACCGATCATCTTCACTGCGGCACCAGACCCCCATGGGTTGATCAACTCCATGGATCTCTCGGGTGAGCTGAATCGTCAGAATTTTGGAACCATCGATGAGGTGGAACACTTCTGGTTCAGAGCGCGCCTCATCCAACGGCTGGCAACCAACTCAGAGCATGCGGTGTTCTTTCCCCGGCCAACCCTCCGTCACGATCTGAAAAACCTCATGGGAATCGATATTTTGAGCGAGCCCGCGCGATACACGACGGTTGCGGAAGGCATCGATCTCGAGGTGACTGACCACGCAGTTCGTGAAGCGCAGTCCCATGCTGCCGGAGGTCCCGCCAGCGCTCCGCTGGCCGAGCTTCGCACACTGCTGGAAGAGCTCCCACGGGAGCGTCGGGGTCTGCCATTGCTGATTAGCGTCGGCCGATTTCACCGGGTCAAAGGGATGGCGACCGTCGTGGATGTCTGGGCCGGGTCGGATCTGCGTCTCCGCACGAATCTGTTGTTGGTCGGCGGAAACCTGCAGAATCCCTCAGCCGATGAATGTGAGCAGTTGGGCCGGATGAACCGAACCATCGACTCCAGGAATCGGATGCTCGAAGGGCTCGTACTTTCGGGTAATCGCCCCAACGGCGTCGTGTCTCGTTGGATCGCGGCGGCACGCATTGGATTGCCCGGACTCGTGGCCCCGAACGGCGTGTATGTCTGCGGAAGCCTCAAAGAAGAGTTCGGTCTTGCGCTGCTCGAGGCCATGGCTTCGGGTTTGATTGTGGTGGCGCCCAACGGCGGCGGCCCGGCCACCTACGTGGAACAGGGTCGAACCGGGTTCTTGACCACAACATGGGACCCAGCATTACTCGGCGCAGCCATTCACGACGCCTTGGCCTGCGCGGCGACCGAGACCACAGTTGAGCGTGCAGCGTATTCTCGCAGCATCGTCGAGGAACGTTTCACCGTCCAGTCGATGGCTCACGCACTGAACAAGGTCTATTCCGATGTACACCTCGACGACGTGCAACATCGAAAAGAACTGGTTTTCTCCACGTGACGGTGCTCATAATCAGCCCCGACTATGCCTCACATCTGTATCCCCTCGCTGCCCTGGGAACCAGGTGGTCAGATGCTGGGGAGCGAGTCGTGGTCGCAACCGGCCCCGCCACCGCTTCGATTGTGCGATCCTTTGGCTTCGAGCACGTCAATCTGCAACTCAGCCGTGGTTCCAACCCCGGGGTCATCCGTGCTGAAGAGCAGCCAGACGGCGAAGATGACGCGCTGCGTGGTTTTTTCGCTGCGACGCGTCAGGGAATGATCCAGACACTCACGTTCCAGGCTGAAGCCCGAATGAACGATCTCATGTGGGAGCCGGTTGCCACCGCCCGGGCTGTCCAAGCCATTGTCGACGAGCTGAACCCGAATACGATCGTGGTCGATCATCTGGCTTTCAGCGCCCGACTGGCACTGGTCGCCGCCGAAAGAAAACATATCGATGTCGTCTTGGGGCATCCCAGCGCGCTGCCGCTGACGGCTGCAAGCGAGGTGTATGGGCTGCCTCCGGCGTGGCCGGCCGCGTTTTCTCCGAGCGATCAGCAGCTCGGAGACTTGAGGGTCGTCTGCGAAGAAGTGAGTGAGGCATTCACTGCAGAATGGAACCGTGCGTTGACGGAGCTGGCACCCACGCGAACGCTGTCCGAGGACGCCTTCGCCGAGCACGGTGACGTTCTGGTCTTCAATTACCCGGCCGAACTCATGCCATCAGATCGGTTAGAGCTCTTACCGCCTCACACGTTCATCGGCGCATCGGTGCGCACCGAACCGCGCGAAGCGCACATCGACCAGTGGTTGGCATCCAGCGACGAGCCATTTGTCTATGTCAGCTTCGGCAGCTTTCTTTCGGTACGCGCCGACGTGCTGGGCAGGGTCGCCACGGCATTGAGGGAAGAGAACATCAGGGCAGCGGTCGCCTACGGATCCGCAGGCGCACCGGCCTTGGGTGAAGTCCCCGACCATTGGCTGGTCGGGGAATTCCTGCCACAAGTCACGTTGCTGGGTTCAGCGGCTGCCGGGGTGACGCACGGGGGCAATAACAGCGTGACGGAGGCCATGACGTTTGGCGTTCCGCTGGTGGTCCTGCCGTTCTCCACAGATCAATTTGCAGGAGCTGAAGCCTTGGAACGCGTCGGATTCGGTGCTGCTCTAGATCCCAATGGTGCCAGTGTTGACCAGATCAAACACGCGATCGGGTCGATGCTGAATCTTCCTGCGAACATCCGTGCGGCTCTGACCGCCCTGGCGCTCAGCGTGCGACAGGGTGACGGGCAGCAAACCCTGATCGAGCGAGTTTCGTGACAGTTTTGTTCACGCTGTGAAGATCCACGAATGCGGCATGGTGATCGGGTTGAGAGCGAGGCGCCCGTGAACCCAGCCGCTGGTGTTGCAGAACGGACTGCGAGTGCGTTGGGACCTGTTCGGCTCAGGGCTCCTCGTCCAGCTGGGCGAGCCGCGACTCCTCCAGATCGAGCATCGCCTGCGCACGCCCCAACGCCCGCGAGGTGTGCGAACCGGTGGAGCGCGCGTCGAGCAGCGCTGCGCGCTCGGCCCTGAGCATCGCGAGCCGAAGTGCCCTGCTCTGCCGGTGGGGCCCCGCACTTTCGGCCTCGGGCAGTTCCATGATCGACTCGGTGAGGAACTTCCCCTCCGCCCTCACCCGCTCGATCACCGCCGGGTCGAATTGCTCCCCGTTGTCCTGTATGAGCCCGGGGTTGTCGAGGGTCGCCAGGCCAACGCTGCTGATCTCGTCGAGCAGGTCGGCCAGTTCGGCTCGATCGGTCACCGCATCGGTACCGACAATGTGCAGCCTCGTGATGAGGAATGGGAGCGTCGCGCCCTGCACCAGCACCGTCACGATTGCGACGGTGAAGGCAATCAGTACCAATTGTGACCTGTACGGGATACTGTGCGGCAGTGACTGCGCGGCGGCCAGGGTCACCACTCCGCGCATTCCCGACCAGGCCAGAACGGCGCCACCGCGCCAACCGAGCCCCTCGGCTGCCAACGATTTGTAGTCGGCACGTTTTCGGGTGAAGAAGCGATGGACCCGGGCCTTCTGGTTGTCCGACATCGTGCGGCCCCCCGCGCGCTCACTGGAGTCAGCACGCTTCAGCCGCTCCATTGCGACGTCGAGGCGCTGGCCGATCGTGGCCGCTCGCCGTTGGTCGTGCCGCAGCACTCCGATCAGAGGCACGACGAACGCCACCCTGATGACCAAGAGCAGCCCGGCGGCTGCCAGCCCCATACCGATGGCAGGCAATACTCCGAGGTGTTTCTCTGTGACATCCTCGACCAGTGCCTTCAGCTCAAGACCGATCAAAAGGAACACCCCGTTCTCAAGCACGAACTGGATGGTGCGCCAATTGATCCGCTCGCTGATGCGATCCTGCGCGGTGAAGTATTTCGCACTCTGGTGACCTGTGACCAGGCCGGCGGCCACCACGGCGAGAACACCCGATGCGTTCAACTTCTCGGCCGGAAGGTAGGCGAGGAATGGCACAGCAAACGAGACGGTCGTGTTGAGCACCGAGTTGTCGAATTTTGATCGCACCCACACTGTGGCGTACCCGATCGCCACGCCGACGACAACGGCGACCGCGACCGCATACGCGAAGTTTCCCACAATCTCCCAGAGTGAAACAACACCAGCAGTCGCCGCGATCGCCGATCGCAACAGCACCAGGGCAGAGGCGTCGTTGACGAGGCCCTCCCCCTCCATCACCGTAACAAGCCGTGGGGGCAGGCCCAGCCGCTTACCCAGGGAGGTGGCCGCGACCGCATCAGTTGGGCTGATCACAGCGCCGAGTGCAATGGCGGCGGCCAGTCCGAGCCCCGGGAGCAGCCAGTAGAACAGAAGTCCGCTGCCGATAGCGCTCACGATCACCAAGAGAATCGACAGTCCCGCAATCGGTTTCAAGTTGCGACGAAAGTCAACCAACGGCACATTCACCGCGGCCGCATAGAGGATCGGCGGCAGTACGAGAGCGAGGATCAATTCGGGCTCGACCTCGATCGGCGGGAACCCCGGCAGCAGGCTGCAGGCGATACCGATGACGACCAGGATCAGGGGTGTCGCAACACCGAGTCTGGGCGCGAGTGCAGACGCGGCGACAACGACCAGCACGCCGAACAACACGACTACCGCGTAGTCCATTCCGCAACTCTACGCCTGGGCGTCACGCCGCAGACACCCTTCAAACGGCGGTCTCCCCTTCGCGTGTGACACAAACCGGCAGCATTGGGGCCGAGAGCGTTCTGACTCGAGATCTGCGTCTGTGGAGGCCCGCCTGCGGGCTCAAGTACATGCGGTCGCTGGGTTGGCGTCGCGCTCGGTCATGGGTTACCTGAGTGTGGCGGGTGCATAATGGCAGAATCAGCGCGGATGGGACGAACAATGACGTATCAGATCAGACCTCTTGACGAGTCCACCTGGGACGCCTTTGCGGCGCTCGTCGAGTTCAACAACGGAGTCTTCGGCGGTTGCTGGTGCATGGGATTTCACCCAGAGGGTGTTGGCAAGGGCACGACTGCTGCACTCAATTGCGAACGCAAACGGAGTCGGGTATATAGCGGGAACGCGCACGCTGCGCTCGTGTTTGATGGAGAGTCTTGCCTCGGCTGGTGCCAGTTCGGCCCTCCGGACGAGGTGCCGCGAATCAAGAGTCGCGCTGCATACGAAAGAGACGCAACAACAACCTCGGATTGGCGGATCGCGTGCTGTTTCGTCGGTAAGGGGCATCGTCGTCAGGGTGTCGCGGCCGCGGCCCTGGCTGGTGCGCTCGACCTGATCGCCGGCGATGGTGGGGGCAGTGTCGAGGCTTATCCGGAGGATGTCGAGTCGGTGCCTGCCGGGTTTCTGTTCAACGGTGCGCTCTCAACCTACGAAGACCTGGGGTTCACGCGAGATCGTAAGATCGGCAAGAACCGATGGGTGGTCACGAGACTAGTCGAACGGTCGGCGTGAGCGTGGGGGAACCTTCTCAGGATCCAACACCGGACGTTCGTTACGGTAACGGCTACGGCTGCGGCCATCGCAAGCAAACCGGGTAGCTGTTGGCGCCTGGTGTTGCTGTTGGCCCGGGGCTCCTCCGTCAATGTCGAGTACTCCGATCTCCAGCAACGCTCAGTCGGGAGCGGGCCCACCAAGCATCGTCAGGTCGTCATCCATGGCAACTCCAGAGCAGGTGTTCCCCGGCATCTCAAGAAATCATTTTCGGTCGTGCCGCGTGCACCTCAGGTGCCGCTGGAGGGTGGGACGGTTTGCTGCTTGTTCCGGAAGGGGAGAGTGTTCAACACACCGTTGCGCAAGATGATGCCCGCTCGGGTCTTGGGTACGAGGAGGCGCGATGAGATGCCGGCGCCGCGTCGTAGCGGTCGGATGTGTTTGCGGTGCTTTTGTTGATAGTGCGCGAAGGCGGCGGTGTGATTGTCCGGGTATGCGGTAATTGCGTCGGCGAGGGTCTGGGCTCCGACGATCGCGCTGCTGGAGCCGTCACCGAACAGCGAGATGCAACTCGCCGCGTCACCGAGCAGCACCACGCGGCCGGCACTCCACTGCGGAACGTCCACACGGGTGACTTCGTCGAAGTACCTGTCATCGGACGCACCCCATGCCTTGAGGGCGAGTGTGGTGAGCCATCCGCCGCTGGCGTAGGTGGATTCGACCAGGCGCCTGCCGTGTTCCGGATCTCGGTAGTCAAAATTGTGCTGCCCACGGAAGATGAACGCGAACCCGGGCTTACCGCCGGCCGGATGGATGCTCAAGGAGGTTCCCGGTTCGTTGTACATCAACACGGTAAGTGGATCCTCAATCTGTAGAGGGGCCTGCACGGTGCCCACGAACATGCCGAAGGGGCGGGAAAAGTGTTCTTCGGGGCCGAAAGCCAAGCGCCGAACGGTGGAGTGCACTCCGTCGGCTCCGATCATCAGGTCGAACCGACGGGATGGGGTCCTTTCAAACTCGACATCGATTCCGCCGCTGTCCTCATGCAAGACGGTGATCGAGTCATGCGGGATGATAAGGGTGCTCTCCCGTGCCTTATCGAGCAGCAAGTCGACGAGTTCGTTGCGTGCGAGCTCAACTTCCTCGTGGTGGTCACCGGGTTTGTGGGTACGGATCGAAGCCCGTGGCCGCCCGTCAGCGTCGACAAAAGTCAGACGATTGACCCCGGTGGCGGCCTCCTCCAGGCGCGGCCAAATACCCATTTGCCGTGCAATGGCGACCGCTTCACCGCGTACATCGACTGGGTTGCCGCTCGATCGCGTGCCGTCCGCGCGTTCCACGATCGTGACCGACCAACCGGCCCTCGCCAGCCAGTACGCGACGGTCGCGCCAGCAACGCCGCCGCCGGAGACCAAGACGCTGCGATCCGTCATCCGTCCATTCAAGCACTTAACACCAGAGGCACTCAGAAGCAGAAGTAGTTTCGCTGCGCCGGATGAGGTTCCTACTCGGGCAGCCGGCCTTGGTCGAAAGCCGGCTCAGATCGTGTCGTGTCCGCCGGCTGGGGGCGGCTCGTGTGTTGAGTGTCCCTGGCATCAGAGCGTTTTCTCACTGCGAACCGGTGAAGTGATCCACGGGCCCGCCACGAGTGCACGGTCACGTTTGAGAAGCTGCACCGTGCCAGCGGCCCCTCATGGATATCCCACACGTGCGCGCAGCGAGTTCTAGAGTTCAGCGTTGCCGGCCACATCTGCGCGCCAGCTGCTGCCGTGCCTCAAAATTTCTGGGAGGGTGAACGCAAACGGTTCTGTGTTCTATTCAATGTTCGCGATGAGGATTCGGATGCTGGCCACTGGTTGCGAATTTTGTCTGAAGTGGTCGACGAGGGTGTCATAGACCAGTCGGCAGAGGTCGGCGGCCGGGGTGTTCGTTGCAGCCCCAATCGTGAGTGCGACGGCGATTCCGCCGTCGGTTTCGGTGATCGAAATCGGCAGTGGTGCTGGTTGCTGCGTGATCACCGAGACAACATTTTCGAGTATGGTCTGCGCGGCCGGTGCGGCGGGATAGACGGTTGCCACTCCGGGAATAGCCGTGGTCACGTTCAGAATTTCTTGTTGAAGATCGGTGGTCGTGGTCATCGGGAACTACCTTTCGCCGCAGGATTATGCACGTCATCGACGGTAATGTCGACCCCGGCGATAGTGAGGTCGGTGTGCCGGATGAGTATCCCGTAGATCGCTTCACGGAGCCGATCGGCGGCGTCGGGAATGCTGGTTCCCCAGCCGATACTGGCATCCACGCTGATCGTGATCGGAGCACCTGGGGTGGTGACATCGCCGTCGAGCCGGCACCGACCAACCAGTAGCCCCTCGACCATGTCGCCGGCGGCACGGACGAGTCCGCGAACTGTGCCCTCGGTGATGGCGAGTTCGGCGGCAGGGTCGGGGTGGGTGACGGGGATGGTTCTACCGGCGCGGGAGTCACGGCTGATGTTGTGTAGGATCCCTGCCACCCAGGACTCATCCAGATCTGGTTCCGTCGATGCCTGTGCCTCGAGGAGCGTATCCGAGAGCCGATACAGTCGTTCGAGCGATGTCAGGGCAATCTGGCAACTCGGGGACGAATCGATCGATGCATCGGCGGGAGCACGCCCCGCGTCGAGGTAGTCGCTGAGTTCATCCAGGGTGTGCCCATCGAGCTCGGCCGGATCCCGCCGGGTGCGGTCAGCGTCGGTGGCCGGCTCGGAGTCGTTCTGGCTGTCGTTCATCGCCATCCCTCCATCTCGCGGATCAGGTTCTTGCGGGCCCTCGCTATCAGCCCTCTGACCGTTGACGACGGCAGGTCGAGGTTCCGGCCGATCTCCAAGTAACTATAACCACCGATTTCGCGAAGCACCCAGCAACGGCGTTGCTGGTCAGGGAGATCGGAAAGGACTGCGTTCAGCGCTTGTTCCAACGACCTCTTCTCAACAAGCGCCGTGGGGATCTGATCATCCGGGATTCTCAGTTCATGGTCGGTGATATCGCCGTGCTCGCGACGGCGGCGGAGTACGTCGAGTGCCTTATTGGAGACGATCCGCATCAACCAACTCTTCACCGCGCCGGGATCCATAAGCTCTGGCAGGTGCTGCCAGGCCTGCACGAGAGATTCTTGCACGACATCATCCACGTCGGCGGTCGAGCCGAGAACCCGACCTGCGTAGACGCGTATCAGCAGACCGTATCGGCGCACCAGGGCTTCGAAGGCGCGAACGTCACCGTCGACAGCTCGACCGACGAGGATTCGGTCGCTTGCGACGGTCAGATCGATCGGCTGGTCCTGAGGGCCCATACCGTCATTCAACACCAGACAATGAACATTTCGCGAATAGGTTGTGACGAAAAGGCCATCCGCTTCGTCTTATAGGTAACAAAACACTTGTGCTGCACGATCGGGCACCCGACTAAGGAGTTACCTCATGGCAACCAACACCCCCACCCCCACCCCCACCCCCTCCGCCGCATCAGCCGGTATCGAGAACGGACACGCGACTCTCGGTCGAACCATCATCAATGACGGTGTCATCTCCCGGGTCGCCGGCATCGCCGCTCGCGACGCACGCGGCGTGTACGCGCTCGGCGGCGGAGCAGCACGGGCGATCGGCGCCATCCGTGACGCCTTCAGCGCCACCGACCAGAGCCAGGGCATCAGCGTCGAAGTGGGCGAAACCCAGGTCGCGGTCGACGTCACGATCGTAGCTGAATACCCGATGCCGCTCCAGGGCGTGGCCGACGGTGTCCGCTCCGCTGTGATCCACGCCATCGAGACGATCGTGGGCATGGAGGTCACCGAGGTCAACGTGACTGTGAATGACGTGCACCTGCCCTCCGATGAGGATGCCAGGGATGAGACTGTAGAGGCGCGAGTCCAGTGATCTCCTCCGCCACGCGCACCGGAATCTTCGTCGGGGCGCTCCTCGCACTGACTTGGATCGTTCTCGGTTTCTGGCCGTTCGTGTTCGTCGCCGTGGCCATGGCAATCGGTGCGGTTCTGGGCCGGATCGCAGAAGGCAAAATCAGCATGGCCGGTCTTGTCGACGCGTTCCGCGGCAAGCGGTCGTCGTCATGAGTGATGCCGCGATCACTGCGGACGGTGCAGGACAACGCGGCCGCAACCGCATCACGAACAAATCGCTCAAGGCGGTGGTGTCTGCGGTGACCGCGGACACTCTCGGGGTGGACGCGCGCCGGGTCGTCGTCGATCTTTCTGACCAGAAGGGTGCTCTTGCAGTGTCGGTGACCACGTCGATCAGAGTTGTGTCGCTTGATCGCGTCCACGGCGAACCATCCGTCGTCGCCCGCTCCGGCGGGTCGATTATGGAACGCACCACCCACGCACAGGAGAGCATTCGTGACAGGGTGAATTACCTCACCGGGTACACGATCGGCCGAGTGACGGTGCGAGTCAGCGGTCTGAGCATCCAACCGGAGGAACGTGTCCGATGATCTCAAACCGATACCACGCTCGCATCACCCGCCGCGAAACCCACTCACCCCGATCCCTGCTTGCGATCATTCTCGCCGTCATCCTCATCATCGTCTTCTCGTGGATCGGGACCGAAATCGTGCTCGCCCTGCTCGGCCTCCGCGCACTTCTGGTCGCCCCGGTCGATATGTTCACCTCCGCGGTCAACGTCGTCGCTGAGCCGACCGGCGCAGTCGCAGTAGTCGGGATAGTGGTTGCGGTGGTCGGTCTCATCCTGGTCGTCGCCGCTGTCTCCCCTGGCCGCCGAGCCCGTCATGTGCTTGTGACCGAGCGTGCAGCAACAGTCGTCGACAACGAAGTGATTGCGTCCGCACTGGCCAGGCACGCCGCCTATGCGGCAAATGTTGACCCCGACAGCACCACCGTGTCAGTATCCCGGCGACACGCGGTCGTGCACCTCACCCCTACATCCGGGGTGCCGGTGGACCGTTATGAAGTCGCCGACGTGGCGGCCAAGCAGCTCGAATCGTACGGGCTACGCCGACCGGTCCTCGCGCGCGTGCAGATCGACGAGAGGGGGAGAGTGGGCGCATGAACAACACCAACCGTGCGCTGAACCGGCTGCTGATATTCTTCTGCGGGCTCCTTCTTTTGGTCGTCGGCGCCGGCGCGGCTGCCGGGGTGCTCGTCCCTGCCTTCCGGGACTGGTGGAAGGGCGCGACCACCGGCGCCACCGTGCAGGTGTCGACCTGGCTGCGTCAGACGCCGCTTGGGAACACCGGAGTGAGTTGGATCATGCCGGCAATCCTTCTGCTCCTTCTTATCGCCGTAATCGTTCTGATCGCATTCATTACCCGGCAGGGGCACGGCCACACTGGCGTCGCGGTTTACGAGCGCTCCAGTGAGACGGGCACAACGATCATCGACTCGGCCGTGCCAGAGCACGCCATCCAAGATGCACTCAGCCGCCGACCCGAGTTCGTCACGTCCCACGTCTCCACATACCAGGTGCGCCGCACCCCGGTGCTGAAGGTCTCGGTCACGTGCCGCCGCGGAGTGTCGCCCAAGGACGCGGCCACGATCATCGAAGACAAACTTCGGGCCCTCGACGAACTGCTGGGCAGGCAACTGCCGGCGCTGATCCAGATCAGTGGCGGTTTTCGTGCCAACCTGACCAAATCGACCCGTTTGCAATAGCCACAGCTAAGACAAGAAACCCTGATCAAACAATGTTCAAAGTAGGGCGGACGGGACTTGAACCCGTGACCGACGGATTATGAGTCCGCTGCTCTAACCAGCTGAGCTACCGCCCCGTGTTGCCGACCGAGGCTAGTCGGTCGGGATGATCGGTATCGCTTCGGTGACCGGAGCGGACACCGCCTCTCCACGATACAGGCTCTCAAAGGTGGCCAGAGTACGGTTGATGTCGTGCGCCTTGATGTGTTTGAGCGACTTCATCTTCATGATGCCCAACTCCTCGGCCGAGGCGGTGAACACGGCGGCGAGCTTATCGGCCATGTCTTGCGCATTACCCGGCTCAAAGAGGTAGCCATTACCGTCGTGCACCAGGTGCGGCAACGCCATCGCGTTCGCGGCGACCACCGGCAGCCCTGACGACATCGCTTCCATCGTCGCGATCGACTGCAACTCCGCTATCGACGGCATGCCGAACACAGTGGCCCGCGTATAGGCGGCCTTCAGCTCTTCGTCAGTGACATAACCGGTGAATGTCACCCGGTCTGCGATTCCGAGAGTGACCGCGAGATTCTGAAGATTCTTCAGCTGGTCGCCGCCACCAACAATCTCGAGCTTCACATCGAGAGAGACCGGCAGCAGCTTCACCGCTTTCAACAGCACATCGATGTGCTTCTCCCCCGTCACCCGGCCGACGAACAAGACCCGGTTCTCGGTGCGTGGCTCGAAGTTAGGCGTGTATTTGGAAGAATCGATGCCGCAGGAGATGGCGTACACCCCGGTGAGGCCGGTGTACTTCTCCAAGAACTGGGCGGCGCGCTTGGTCGGTGTGGTGACCGCTGCGGCACGGCCGAACGTGCGCCTGGCTGCCCGCCAGGCCATCTGAATAGCCCGGTGTTGAAGCCACTTGGGCAGGAGCGTGAACTCCAGCATGTTCTCGGGCATGAAGTGATTCGTCCCGATGATACGGATGCCGCGCTTGCTGGCCTCTTGGCTCAGCCCCCGGCCAACGATGATGTGTGATTGAAAATGCACCACGTCTGGTTTCACTTCGTCCAGTATCCGGGCGCTGTTCTGCTTGATCCGCCAGGGGATCGCGAATCGCAGCCAATCATGCGGATACCAGCGCCAGCTGTGCAGGCGGTGCACCATGACCGGTTGACCCTCAAACATTTCGATCCCGGTGTGCTGGCGCCCGGTCGCACTGGGAGCCATGACGTGCACATCGTGCCCCCGCGCGACCAGTCCTGCGCTGAGACGTTCGGCAAACTTTGCAGCACCATTCACATCAGGTGCGAAGGTGTCACACCCGATCAGGATGCGTAGCGGCCTGCCGTTGGCACTCGACGCACCGGCGTTCCCGGGAGTGCTGGAAGGGCTGGAGTTATTGGCGTCGCCGGGCACGGGCGTGCCCATTTCAGGCGTTGTTGGCAAAATGAACGAATCCCCACCTCTGCGGTCTGCAGCAGATCTCTGGTTCCGCGATACTGTGTGCGCGATCCCGGGCCAAAGAAACTATTCTAGGCGCGAACATGGAGTGAAGCCCGACCATTCAGGCGCCTTTCGTGAGTTTGCCCGCCGGAACTTGGGTCTGCGGATGGTAGCGGGCCAGGAGCAAGACCCCCCAGATCGCCACGGCGCCGCAAATCACATAGCCGACTCCCGCGGACAGGCCCGCCTGGGCCGCCTCACCCAAGACGACGATCCCGATCGTCACAGCCACCACAGGGTCGATCACGGTCAGTCCCGCGATGACCAGGTCAGGCGGGCCGGACGAGTAGGCATTCTGCACGAAGATGCCGCCGACCACGACGGCGATCAGCAGACCGGCCACGCACCACAATGTGAGCAAGCCGAACTGCTGCTGGGTCAACCGGCCGATGATCACCTTCGCGAGAGTGGCCACGAAGCCGTACAGTACACCCGCCCCCACGATGTAGTACAACGCCTTGAACTTGCGCCGCAGGGTGATGAACGTCGCCAAGAACGCCGTGAGGACCACCGCAAGAATGATCAGGATGATCACCAGGTCATCTTCGGTCACCGGCCGATCCCGCGCCGTGAAGGCGGCAAGGGTCACGAACGCCCCGACCCCGACGATGCACAGCGTGATCGCGATGATCGAGGGTCGGTTGAGTCCGACCTTGCTGATCCGTGAATTGAGGATCGCTGTGATCACCAGTGCGATCGCGCCCAGCGGTTGCACGACGATCAATGGGGAGAAGACCAGGCTGACCAGTTGGAACGCGATCGCGAGACCGATCAAGAGGGTTCCGATGACCCAGGATGGTCGTGCCAGCAGTTGGCCGAACTGGCTGGCGCTCAGTGCACCGCCGCCAGACACATCGTGCTGTTCGACCTTGTTCACGCCGCGATACTGGAACTGGGCTCCGAGCGAGAGAAAGATCGCACCGACCAGAGCAATCGGGATGCCAACGAATTGAATGGGGTCCAGCTCAACCTGAGACGCGAGAGACTCGAACTCGAATGGCACGTGTAAGACCCTACCTGCCGATTCGTCGATATTCTTGGTGAATGGCCGTCCTACCAATACTAATTTCCGGAGCTCCGGTTCTACACTCTGCCGCTGCGCCGGTGACCGAATTCGATGCCGCGCTGCGAACACTGATCGACGACATGTTCGAAACGATGGATGCCGCACCCGGGGTCGGCCTCGCGGCACCACAGGTAGGCATCGGCCTTCGCCTGTTCGTCTATGACTACGCGATCGACGACGAAAAGCCCAGGCGAGGCGTCGCGATCAACCCCACGCTCTGGCTCTCTCCCGCACGCCCCGGCGCCGCAGAGGAAGATGACGAGTCGGAGGGGTGTCTCTCGTTCCCGGGCGAGCGCTATCCGCTGCGGCGCGCCCAGCGGGCCATTCTTCATGCCGTCGATGAGGCCGGTGTTGCGTTCACCCTGGAGGCCGAGGGGTGGTTCGCGCGGATCCTGCAACACGAGACCGACCACCTGGATGGGATTCTCTACACGGATCGCCTGGAGCCTCCGCACCAGAAGGCCGCCGCCAAAGTGTTACGAAAGAACGGCTGGGGCGGCCCGGACCTGTCCTGGATGCCCGGGGTCGACGACCTGGAGGCCTGACCGTCAGGAGGCCTGACGCTCGGATGCGATGTACACCATCGCGGGGTGCGATCAGCCCCTGTTGCCGAGGTCGACGCCGTGCACGCCGTTGTGAAGCCGCAGGCGCGGGAACGCGACCGACACCGAGTAGCCGACGCCGGGAACGGCTTGCACATCGAGCACACCGCCGTACAATTCGGCCCGTTCGCGCATCTCAGACACGTCCTTTCCGGTGGAGGTGTGTGTGAGTGCCGAGGCGTCATCCGCTATGGAATAGACGCCGCCGCGCGTCGCCTTGTTGGGGTCGATCCCGGCACGCCGAAGGCTGGCGCGAACACCGTCGTCGTCGATCTGGACCCGTACGCCGTCTTCGGTCCACGCGTAGTTCACCTGCACCTCGGTCCCGACCCCTCCATGTCTGAGGGAATTCTGCAACGCCAATTGCACGATCCGCGCCACCGTGACATCGGGTCCCGGCCTCAGAACGAACGGATTGCCCGTCTCGGCAAAGTTGATCTTCAGACCCTCGTCGCTCATTGCCTGAAATAGTTCTTCGATCGACTGCGATGACGGTCGGATCGCCGCGACCTTCTCGTCGTCGCGCAGCACCGTGGTCACTCGACGCAGGTCTCCCAGGGTTCCCTGGCCGTTCTGCACCAGTTGGCGCAGCAGCCTCCCGGTAGCCTCCGGGTCACTCTCAGCGGTGTATGCGGCTCCCTCGGCCTGCCGAATCAGTGCGCCCTGGGAACGGATGCCGAGGTCAAGCAGTTCGCGTGCGATTCCCACTCGTGCCCGCTGCTCCCCGAGCGCCAGTTCGAGGTCGACCACCTCTGCCACGGCTTCACTGCGCTCCCTGACCAGTTGCCGGCCCCTCGAGCGTGCGCTCAACCAGAGCGTCAGAGCCACAATGGTCAGCACAGCGAACACCGCGGACAGCACCGAGAGGGTGAAGATCACCGATTGCGGGTTTTCGTCGATCCAAGCGTTCATGCGGCTCCTTGGGGGCGCGTTGTGGATGCGGCCTCTCAAAACTGTAGCCGGTGGCACCGGTGGGCCGCGATCCGGGGTGCGGCGGTCAGCGTTTGACGGTCGAAACCGTGACGGTGAATTTTCGGTTCCGGCCCGCCTCTCGCGTGGGGCCCACCGTTCTGCCGAGTGCCGACCGGTAGCCCAGGTGCGAGTTGTACACCGTCCACAACTGACCTCCTGGCCTCAGTATTCTGGCCGCCGCACCGAACATGCGCTGCGCCAGGCCGGTATGCACCGTGGCCCCGACGTGGAACGGCGGGTTGCAGACGACGAGGTCGACCGAGGCCGTGGCAATCGACTCGGCAACATCGTCACGCACGACTCGAACTCGACCATCGACCCCGTTCGCTTGCGCGGTCTGGGTGGCAGAGAGCACCGCTGCAGCCGACTGGTCGGTGGCGATCACCCGCATCGCGGGGTTGGATTGCGCCAGCGTGGCGGCGAGCACTCCGGTGCCGCAGCCGAGATCGAGCGCCGTGATGGCCCCCACGGGCATCTGATCGGTGAAACCCAGCAGAAAGCGTGTGCCGATGTCTATCCCCGTTCCACCGAAGGCCCCGCCGTGCGCGCACACCCACACACCGATATCGCGATGGTACTCCCGGCGCGGGTAGCCCGCGTGTTCACCGCCACGAACTGGCTCCGCTGCGTGCAATACCCGCGACTTCTGCTCGGCCAGCCCCACGTCGACGTGACCGAACCGTTCCCGCAGGAGCCTCGTCTGCGCCAAAGTCATGTGCTTCACCCGGCCCCCGGCGAATACCTGAACCTCCGGCGACGCGAATTCAGCGATTGTCTGCGCCATCTCATCGAGCGCCGCCAACTCACGCGGCAGTTGGAGCAACACCGTCTGGGCCCCGGCAAGCAGGCCCTCGTCAAGCCCATGGTTGGTGAAGGCTCCGTCGAGGCCGACGACGTGCGCATTCCGGGCCAGCGCGCGCTCCCCCAGAAGCGGGTCCTGATGGGTTCGGATGCCGGTGGCACCGTAGAGCCCTGCGGCCCCGAGCGTCAACGCGCCGTAGCGGTCACCGATCACGGTCACGCTCGCGGCAGGCGCGTCGGCCAGGTGCCCCGCTGCCCGATCAAGGATGAGGCGATCGGTGGCGTCGACGGCGAAGAGATTATCGGCTTCGACGTCGGGGAAACGTCGAAGTGCATCAAAACGAAAGGGTATGGCCATGGGGCTCCCATCATCGCACCGTGCACGAACGAAGAAACCCCCGGTCGTGGAGGACCGGGGGCTTCGCTCCCCGAGTTGGACTCGAACCAACAACCTGCCGGTTAACAGCCGGCTGCTCTGCCAATTGAGCTATCGGGGAATGCTGAAACAGCGTAGCTACCTTACCAAAGGAATCGACCCCACAAAAACCACCCGCGAACTCGAAGCCATGGCGCTCATCCGCGCGCATCCTGATGAGGCCCCTCCCCCGCGAAACCAGTACTCTGCTTAGTGGAAAAGTTTTCCCCGTCGGCTTCGCAAAGGATTCTCATGGCGTCCACACCCACCCCCCAGCTCGACCGTGAACCGTTGCGTGACCGCGGGCACTGGGGCACTATGAGCGCCGACGCCCGGGCAGCGCTGCTCGACCGCGGCACGCACACGATCTTCGACCCGGCGTTGCGGGAGTCGATCGTGGAGATTCTGGAAGACGTGCGCGCGAACGGCGACACGGCGGTGGTGGGGGCATTGGCCAGATTCGACCACGTCGAGGTCGAGGCATCCGCCCTGCGGGTCACCGACGAAGAGTTCCGGGCCGCGCGCGACTGGGTGTCTGCCGACCTGCTGCAAGCGATTCGCCACAGTATTGCCCAGGTGCGGCGCTTCAACGAGCAGTTGATGAAACAAGGTACTTGGCAGTTCGAATCCGCACCGGGTGTCACCGTTGGAGAGAAGGCCACCCCGATCGCGAGCGTCGGGTTGTTCGTTCCCAGCGGCAAGGGGTCCTATCCCTCCGTGTTGGTGCAACTGGGCACACCCGCGGTCGTGGCGGGCGTGACCGACATCGTCGTGGTGGTGCCTCCGGTGCCCGGCACCGACGGTGCTGTTGACCCGGCCGTACTGGTGGTCGCCGAAGAATTGGGAATCCGGGAGGTCTTCCGCTCGAACGGGCCCGCCGGAATCGCCGCGATGGCTTTCGGCACCGAGTCGATCCCCAAGGTGCTGAAGATCTGCGGCCCGGGCAGCCCCCCGGTGACAGCCGCCCAGGTCGAGGTGCAGCGTTACGGCACCAGCTCGGTGATGCTGCTGGGGCCGACGGAGAGCCTGATTCTGGCCGACGATTCGGCCGATGTGCCTCTACTCGCCGCCGACCTGCTCAACGAGGCGGAGCACGGCGACGATTCCTCCAGCGTTCTGGTCACCGATTCTGAGCAACTGGTCACCCTGGTGCGGGCGGAGATCGCCCGACAGGCGGCAGACCTGCCGCCGGAGCGCGCCGCCTACGCCTACAGCGCCCTCGGGGTGAACGGTGGCGCGGTGCTGGTCGATGACCTGGTGCAGGGCGCCGAGGTCGCGAATGCCTACGCCCCCGAGCACCTGCAACTGGTGGCGCGTAACGAGGACGAGATTCTGTCTCTGCTGGTCAACGCCGGCGAGATCCTGTTGGGCCAGAGCACATTGTTCTCAGCGGGCAACTATGCGATCGGATGCCCGGCGTCCCTTCCCACCAGTGGGTACGCACGCACGACCAGCGGCATCACCGCCGACACGTTCCGCAAGCGATCCGCAGTGGCACGCCTCACCCCGGAAGGTCTCGCCAGTCTGGCCGACACGATCACGGCGATGGCCGACCACGAGGGCTTTCCCGCCCACGCCGCCGCGGTGCGCCGCCGGCTGGGCTGATTCGACCCCCGCTCCACGTGAAACGCTTCGCGCCGGTTTGAACGGGCGCGATGAGTGCCACGTGGCGCGGAGTTCCAGGTGCCGACTCGCGAGGCTTCACGAGCCGGCGTCAGTACCCGAGGCTGCGATCGACCACTCCCACGAACCGGCCGTGGCCGGTGAACGCCTGCACGTTCTGCCGGATCCTCTCGGCCAGGAGCGGCTCGGTCATTTCCGGGGTGTCCGCCGAATGCGGCGTGATCAGGCAACGCGGCTCCGCCCACAGGGGATGCCCATCTGGTAGCGGCTCTGGGTCTGTCACGTCGAGAGCTGCCCCGGCCAATTGGCCGTCGGCCAGCGCGTCGGTCAGGGCAGCCGTGTCGACCAGCGCCCCGCGGGCAATGTTCACCAGGTAGGCCGTCGGCTTCATCAGAGCCAGCTCCTTTTCCCCCACGAGGTGTCGGGTGCCCGCGGTCAGGGCGGCCGCCAGGACAACGAGATCGGCCTCCGGCAACACTTCGCACATTTGTTCTGACCGAACGACTCGGGCTGCGCCGGGAACGTTTTCGACACTCCGGCGCACGACCGTGATCTCGGCCGAGAAGGGTGCAAGCAACGAGATCAACTCGCGGGCGATACCCCCGGCGCCGATGATCACCACGTTCGCCCGGTACAGGGACCGGCCCGCCTTCTCCCCTGTCCACCTGGTTGCTCGTACCCGGTTCGGGATCTCCCGCAACAACGCGAGGCTGAGGGTGAGTGCGTGTTCGGCAACCGGTTGCGCGTAGGCACCCTTGGCGCTTGTGAACAGGCGGTCGGGCAGTTCATCACTTGCCAGCGTCGCCGCGAAACCATCCACCCCGGCCCACGGCAGTTGTACCCAACCCACCTGCGGGTTCGTTCGAAGAATCTGGGCCAGGTCACCCGCCCGCTCATAGGACAGCCAGACAATACCGCGGGTCGCCGCGCCGAGTGCTCCCACGATCCCTCCGCCGGCCCTCACCGCCGAGACCATGTCGTCAGGCGCCGATGGCAAGATGGCCACCTCGCCGGGCTCCGGCCTGCGGTCGGCGGGAATCTCCGAGGCTTCAGTCGCGAGCACCGCCGTGTGTCGAGCAGTGGGCCCCGAGCCGCTCACAGGCGCGAGCGGGTGTGGGCGTCGTCGACGGCGTGGTGGGCGGCCATCTTCTCGATGTACGGATGCCGCCGGTCGCGCAACACCTCGTCCAACTTCCCGTAGCCGACGAGCAGCCCTTCATGCAGCACGGCCACCTTGGTCGCCAAACGCCCGAGTAGGGCCAGATCATTACTGATGATCATCGATGACCGCCCCGTATCGCTGCGTGCCGTCGAGATCAGCCGGGCCACCGCGTCCCGAGCCGACGGGTCGATGCCTGCTGTGGGTTCGTCTGCGATCAGCAGAGGTGGATCCAGAACCAAGGAGCGCGCGATCGCCACCCGCTGCCGCTGGCCCTTCGAGAGCTCGTATGGGTACATGTCGATCACCCGCAGTGGCAATTCAACGGCGTCCAGGAGCGTGGCGACCGCGAGTTCAGTGGCTCGCACTGCGGCCTTGCGGTCATGGATGTAGATCGGCATCGCGATGATCTGGCCGGCTGTGAAGTCGGGAGGCAACGACTGATTGTCATCTTGTGCCAGGTAGCCGACCCTTTGACGAACCGCGCGCAGCCGCCGGCGACCCAGATGGCGTAACGGTGAGCCGAGAACCCAGGCCTGCCCGCCGACGATCCGCGGCCGAACTCCGCTGCGGCCCGCGATTGCCGAGCGGCCACCCAGCACCCGGGCGAGAGTGCTCTTGCCACTGCCGGCGTCGCCGATCACGCCGAGAACTTCACCAGATCGGATCGTCAGCGTCAGGCCGCTGATGGCAACATGGGCGGGGCTCGGCCCGTGCGCAGCGTAACCGATACTGAGATCGCTGGTGCGAACGAGAGCGGACTGGGCAGGGTCTTTCATCTATCGACCGTCCTCCTAGGCGTCAAGGGCGAGTGCGGCGTCCTGGGCCTGCAGCACATGCAGCGCGGCCCGACGCGTCGCCTGCAACTCGGGGTTCGGCACCGGAAGCGAGGCCAACAGACGCTGGGTGTATGGATGCTGCGGGGCACCCAATACCTCGGCTCCCGTGCCCTCCTCGACCAGCTTGCCCTTCCAGAGCACTGCGATCTTGTCAGCCAGGATGTCGACCACCGCCAGGTCGTGGCTGATGAACAAGGCGGCGAAGCCGAATTGGGCCTGAAGCTCGGAGAACAGCTCGAGAACTTTCGCCTGCACTGACACGTCGAGCGCCGACGTGGGCTCGTCGGCGATGAGCAGTTTGGGGTCCAGCGCCAGCGACCTGGCCAATGACGCCCGTTGTCGTTGCCCGCCGCTGAGCTCGTGCGGGAATCGGTCGCCGTAGGCCTTCGGCAGTTGCACGGCCTCCAGCAGCTCGTCGACCCGCGACCTGGCCGCCGAGCGATCGTGGGCGCGACCGTGCACGACCAGCGGCTCGGCGACACATTCCGCGATGGTCAAGAGCGGGTTGAAGCTGGTGCCCGGGTCTTGGAAGACGAAACCGATCTGGGACCGGATCTTCTTGAACTGGCGCTCCCGCACGCCGCGCATCTCCATGCCCAGAACGTTGAGCGACCCTCCGGTCACCCGGGTCAGACCCGCGATGGCGCGACCGGTGGTCGTTTTTCCGCTACCCGACTCCCCCACCAGTCCGAGAACCTCCCCGGGGCGGATGCTGAAGCTGATGCCGTCGACGGCCACGAAACCGGGTCGCCCCAGACGGCCAGGATATTCAATGCGCAGTTCGTCAGCGACCACCAGCGGTGCCACGTCGTCCCAATCGGCAGGCCGGTTCTGGGCACGATCGACCGTTTTCAACGCACTCTGCCCGACGTGCGGCACTGCGGCAAGGAGTCGCTTCGTGTAATCCTGGGTCGGATGGGTGAACAGAGTGACCGCGTCGGCCTGCTCGATCAGCTTTCCCTGATACATGACCGCCACACGGTCGGCCAGGTCGGCGACCACACCCATGTTGTGGGTGATCAACACGATGGCGGTGCCGAACTCGTCGCGGCAGGCGCGCAACAGGTCGAGAATCTCAGCCTGCACCGTGACATCCAGGGCGGTAGTCGGCTCATCGGCGACGATCAGCCCCGGGTCCAGCACCAGCGCCATGGCGATGATGATTCGCTGCTTCTGGCCTCCGGAGAACTGGTGCGGATAGTAGTCGATCCGCGCCTCCGGGTCGGGGATTCCCACCCGCCCCAAGATGTCGATCGCCTTCGCCCTCGCCTCACGACGTGAGTAATGGCCGTGCGCGTTCAAGCCCTCGATAATCTGCCAGCCGACGGTGTAGACCGGGTTGAGCGCACTCGACGGCTCTTGGAACACCATGGCCACATCGCTGCCCCGCACCTTGCGCAACTGCCTCTTTGACAGGGTGATCACGTCGGTGGAGCTTCCGCGGTCCTTCGAGGTCAGGATGATGGCGCCCTGGGCCGTCGCAGTGTCGGGCAGCAGGCCGAGGATGGTCTTCGCGGTGACGGTCTTGCCGCTGCCAGACTCGCCGACGATCGCAAGCACCTCGCCTCGCCGAACCTCGAGGCTCACCCCGTCGACCGCCTTGACAGCGCCGGCGTCGGTTGCGAACGAGACGGTCAGGTCTTTGATCCTGACCACTGCGTCGTCGTCGCCCGGCTTGATGACGTCGATCATCGGTCGCTCCAACCTTGGTTGCCGTCTATCTCGATCGCTGGATCCCCGCTGTGGGCCGGAGCCGTCACCGTCTGGATCACAGAGGTTTCGGTCATCGCCCCCGAGGCCGCCTCGACGGATTTCCGACCTCGGAGACGAGGATCGCCCAATTCGTTCAAGCTCTCACCGACCAGGGTGATGCCGAGCACCACGAAGACGATCGCCGCACCCGGAAACAGGGAGGTCCACCAGATCCCGCTGGTCACATCAGAAAGCGCCTTGTTGAGGTCGTAGCCCCATTCCGCCGCAGCAGTCGGCTCGATTCCGAAACCGAGGAAGCCCAGCCCCGCCAACGTCAGGATGGCCTCGGACGCGTTCAACGTGAAGATCAGCGGCAGGGTACGCATCGAGTTGCGGAGCACGTGCCGGAACATGATGCGTGCGTTGCTGGCCCCGATCACTTTCGCAGACTCGACGAAGGCCTCTGATTTCATCCGAACGGTCTCGGCGCGGATCACCCGGAAATATTGCGGAATGAAGACAACGGTGATGGAGATGGCTGCAGCCAGGATGCCGCCCCACAGGCTGGACTGTCCGCCCGAGATCACGATCGACATCACGATCGCCAGCAACAGGGAGGGGAAGGCGTAGATCGCGTCAGCGACCACCACCATGATCCGGTCGAGCCAGCCCCCGAAATAGCCTGACACCAGCCCCAGCAGGACTCCCGCGAAGATGGAGAGCAGAACCGCGACCACGATCACCGACACCGCGGTCTGGGTACCCCAGATCACCCTCGAGAACACATCGTAACCACCGACTGTGGTGCCCCAGATGTGTTTGCTGTTCGGCGGCACCTGGGAGCCGAACAGACCGTTCGCGTCGCGCAGCTGGGCGAATCCGAACGGCGCCAACCAGGGCGCCAGCGCTGCGGTCACCAGAAAGATCCCGGTGATGACGAGACCGCCGGTGAGCATGCCCCGCTGCCAGCCGACACTCTGCCGGAAGTGGCTGATCAGAGGGAGCCTGTCCCACAGGCTCAGCTTGCGGTTGCCAATGGTGCGCGCCATGTCAGTACCTCACCCTCGGGTCGATCAGGGCCGCGATGATGTCGACCACGAAGTTGGTAATCGCCACGATGATGGCGAGCAGGATGACGATTCCCTGCACCGCGACGAAGTCCCTGGCCTGCAGGTACTGCACCAGTTGAAAGCCGAGTCCCTTCCATTCGAATGTGGTCTCGGTCAGCACCGCGCCGCCCAGAAGCAGCGCGATCTGCAGGCCGATCACGGTGATGATCGGGATCAGTGCCGGCCGGTAGGCGTGTTTGCGCACCAGACGGAACTCGCTCACACCCCGGGATCGGGCCGACTCCACGTAGTCGAGTGAGAGGGTGCCGATCACGTTCGCCCGAACCAGACGCAGGAAGATGCCGGCGGTGAGCAGCCCGAGGGTGATCGCCGGAAGGATCGCGTGTACGAGCACGTCACCGATCACTTGCGGGTTTCCGAGTCTCAGCGCGTCTATCACGTAGATGCCGACCTTGTCCGGTAACGCCTGTAACAGGAGATCTGATCGGGTGGAGGCTCGGCCGTTGGTGGGAAGCCAACCCAGCCAGACCGAGAAGATCAGTTTCATGAGCAACCCGGCGAAGAACACCGGTGTGGCGTAGAACAGGATCGCCATGACACGCAAGGAGGCGTCCTGGCCCTTGTCGCGGTAGTACGCGGCGATCATCCCGAGCGGGATGCCGACGATGAAGGCGACGATCAGGGCGTAGAAGGCCAATTCGAGCGTGGCGGCGCCGTACGTGAGCAGCACCTGGGACACCGCCCGGTTGTCACTGATCGTGGTGCCGAAGTCACCCCTGATGATGTTTCCGAGGTATTCGAGGTACTGCACGAACAGCGGTCGATCGTACCCGGCGGCTGCGACCCGCTCCGCCAGCTGATCGGCCGACAGTCGGCCGCCGAGGGCGGCCGTGATCGGGTCGCCGGTCGTCCGCATCAGGATGAAGACCATGGTGACCAGGATGAAGATGGTCGGGATGATCAGGAGAAAACGCACCACCAGGTAGCGCAGCAGCCCCGATTCCTTCTTGTCCTTCTTCTTCGCCGTTCCGACCCCGGGTGAGGGCCTACCGGCGACGACTGTATCGGCTGTCATAATCACCTATCGCGACGAGAGGAATCAAAGAAGAAAGGGCGACCCGACAGGACGGGCCGCCCTTTCTCCATGGTTAGTAAATCTTACTCAATCTACCGGGTTCAGCCCTTGGTCAAGGCGCCGTATCGGAACTTGAACGCGCCATCCAGGGTGTCTTGGGTCCCGGAGATATCAGAAGCGACGACCGCGATCTGCGATCCCTGCAGGTAGGGAACCGTGGACAGGTCTTTGGCGACCGCGTCCTGGATCTCCCCGATCAGCTTCATGCGCTCTGCCTTGTCAACCGTGACCGCCTGCTTCAGGATCATGTCATTGACCGTCGGGTTGTCGTAGTGGTTGGCGAGGAAGTTGTCCTTCAGGAAGAACGGCGTCAGGTACGTGTCAGCGTCGGAGTAGTCCGGGAACCAGCCGAGCTGGTAGGCAGGGTACACGTCGGCGGAACGATCCTTCGAGTACTGCACCCACTCCGTGGACTGCAGGTTGATGGCGAACAGCCCGTTGGTTTCCAGCTGGTCCTTGATCATTCCGTACTCGTCGCCTGACGATGGCCCGTAGTGGTCGGGGTTGTACTGCAGGCTGAGCTTCACTGGAACGGTGACCCCGGCATCCTTCAACGTCTTCTCGGCCTTGGCCGCGTCTGGCCCACCGTTTCCGTCGCCGTAGAGCGGCTTCAAGGCCTCGTTGGCACCGGTGATGCCGGCGGCGACGTAGGAGTACAACGGGGTGTAGGTGCCCTTGTAGACCTGATCGGAGATCGCGGCGCGGTCGAGCAGGTCGGCCAGGGCCTGGCGCACGGCCAGAGCCTTCGCCGGGTCGGCCACTGCTGTGGTGGCACCGTAGGGCTGCGTGTTGAAGTTGAACACGATGTAGCGGATCTCGCCACCGGGGCCGTCGACGACCTTGACCTTGTCATTCGAGCGCAGGCTGTCGATGTCGGTCGCCGAGAGGCTGCGCCACGCGACGTCGATGTTGTTCTCCTGCACGTCGAGCTTCAGGTTGGAGGCCTCGGCGTAGTACTTCACGTTGATGTTCGGGGTGCGTGCAGCCGGCAGAATGCCCTGATAGTCCGGGTTCGCCTGGTACGAGATCAGGTTGTTGAAGTCGTAGCTGGTGATCACGTACTGGCCGGCGTACGGTTTGCCGTCGATGATCTCGCTGTCAGGTGTGACCGCATCGGCCGCGAAGACCTGCTCGTCGACGATGGGGCCAGCCGGGCTGGACAGAATCTGCGGCCAGATCTGGTCGTTGCCCTCCTTGAGGGTGAACACCACCGTGGTGTCATCCGGGGCGGCGACACTCTCCAGGTTGTAGAGCAGTGAGGACGGGCCGTTGACGTCGGCGATCTTGACCTGACGGTCGAACGAGAACTTGACGTCAGATGACGTCAGGTCGTTGCCGTTGGCAAACTTCAGGCCCTCCTTCAGCTTCACCGTGTACTCGGTCGGTTTCGTGAATTCGGCGGAGACGGCGATGTCGGGCTCGACGTCAGCGGTACCGTACGGGGAGTTCATGAGGAACGGGAAGATCTGGTTCATCACCGCAAACGATCCGTTGTCGTAGGAGCCTGCTGGGTCGAGCAGGGTCACCTTGTCGGTGGTGCCGATCAGGATGGTGTCGCTGGTGCCGCTCGAGGCCCCGGGCTGCTGCGACGATCCGGTACTTGAGCCGCCGGAAGCGCAACCGGCCAGGACCATTCCGGCGACCGCGAACGTGGCTGTGACAGCCAACCAACGCGTGCCCTTGTTCAAAGAAGACGTCATGTCCGTCTTTCTCCATTCTTCATCACGTGTGAAATGCTCTCGGGCGCACAGGAACGGCGCAGGACGAGCAAACTTATTGATCCTCACCGTGCCATGTTTGAGACACCTAGAGGGGCCACAGAGACGAATGGAATGAAATCGAAACAAATGAGGTCTCCCTCAACTCTTGGGGAACCGGCGGGTCAGACGCGTAACGCCCGACGTTCGATCTCCACGTCGACCAGGGCACGCTGCACTCGGTTGAACTCATCTCGGTCGTCACTGCCAACCCGTTGCAGCCTGCCCAACAAGTCGGACTTCTGCTGCACAAGGTGCCGGTCGACCAATCCGGCCGTCACATCCCGCACGTACAGGGTCATCTCCCGCTCTGCACGCTCGGGAACCGGTGCCACACTCAATTGCTTCACCAGGTCACGGTGCGTCTCGGGAACCGCGTCGATGACCCGCGTGATCCACTCCGGCGAATCGAAGGCGTCGATGCTCGCCGCGATCCCGTCACGGACGGTGGCCAGGTCGGGGTGGAAGAAGCCGGTGCGGGCGGCCCGGTCGACCAGGTCGCGTCCGATCAGCGGGGCGTACTGCAGCATCGCCATCAACCCGTCGCGCTCGAGCCGGGTCGCGGCGTCGGTGGGCAGTTGCATCAGCCCGACGACCCCGGGCGCCGGGATGGGCTCGCCGTCGTTCCATTGTTCTGCCGGGTCGCCAGTCTCGCCTCGTCCCGTGCGAGCGCCACCGGATGCCGGTAGGGTGCCGGTTCGTCCGGCCTGGCTGACTGCGCGGCTGACCTCTCCAAGTTCCATGCCGAGCATGCGGGCCAACTCTCGGGTGTACCCGGGGCGCAGGGCAGGATCACGGATCTCCGAAACCACAGGGGCTGCCTGGCGAAGGGCGCCCACCCTGCCTTCGACCGTGTCGAGGTTGAATCGCGCCAGGATCTGACGCATGACGAACTCGAACATCGGTTTCTTGCCATCGATCATTCGTTGCACGGCCTCGTCGCCGCGTTTCAATCGAAGATCGCAGGGGTCCAGCCCGTCGGGCGCCACAGCGACGTAGGTCTGCGCGGTGAAACGACGTTCTTCGGTGAACGCTCGCATCGCGGCCTTCTCACCGGCGGCATCCGGGTCAAAGGTGAAGATCACCTCTCCGAGGCCGGTGTCGTCGCCGAGGATGCGGCGCAGAATCTTGATGTGGTCGACTCCGAACGCCGTGCCACAGGTCGCCACCGCGGTGGTAACCCCGGCCAGGTGGCAGGCCATCACGTCGGTATAGCCCTCGACCACCACGACCCGCCGGCTGCGCGAGATCTCACGCTTGGCCAGGTCGAGGCCGTAGAGCACCTGTGACTTGTGATAGACCGGCGTCTCGGGGGTGTTCAGATATTTCGGTCCCTTGTCATCCTCGAGCAGTTTGCGGGCCCCGAAGCCGATCGTCTGGCCGGTGACGTCGCGGATCGGCCAGACCAGCCGCCCGCGAAACCGGTCGTAGACGCCCCGGTTTCCTGCGGAGACGAGCCCGCTGACGACCAACTCCTCGTCGCTGTAGCCGTGACCGCGCATGTGCAGCGTGAGGCCGTCCCAGCCCTGGGGGGCGAACCCCACCCCGAACCGCCCGGCGGCCTGGGCGTCGAAGCCACGCTCGCCCAGGAACCGGCGCCCGACGTCAGCGCCGGGCGTTCCGAGTTGACTCTGGAAGAACTCGGCGGCCAATTGGTTGGCGGCCAGCACACGGGCACGGTTACTCGTCTGCCCGGCGCCGGAGGCCCCGTCTTCATAGTGCAGTTCGTAGCCGAGACGGGCTGCGAGTCTTTCCACCGATTCAGCGAACGTGACGTGGTCCATCTTCTGGAGGAACGAGTACACGTCTCCGGATTCACCGCAGCCGAAGCAGTGGTAGAAGCCGACCTGGGGGCGCACGTGAAAACTGGGGCTGCGTTCATCATGAAACGGGCAGAGGCCCTTGAGCGAGCCGACTCCGGCCGATTTCAGCGTCACATACTCGCCGAGGATGTCACCGATGTTCGTTCGTGCCTTGACCTCTTCGATGTCTGCTTGTCGAATCAACCCGGCCATGGTCTCATCCTAGGTCTGCGCCGTCGGTGCGGCCGTCCTCGACCAGGTTGCGGTGCCAGGCAAGCGCCGACTGATCCGTCAGGCTGGCCACCTGATCGACGATCACCCGCCGTTTGGTGTCATCGTCGGTGGCCGCATGCCAATCCTCGCTGAACCCGGCGTCGAGCCGTTCCCCGTCGTGTGCGAGCAACTCGTCTGCCAGTTCGGTCAGAACCTCACGCTGCCGGTGGTAGATCGGCTGCCTCGTGTTACGAGACATCACGAACGCGGCGACGATTCCTTTGAGCACGTTGATCTCGGCGAGGATCTCCCTCGGTACGACGACATCGGCGCCGAACCGGTTGAGCCGCTGCACCTCGGACGCTTCGCGGGTTGCCGCGGTCGCCGCGCCGGCGAAACGGCCGATGAGCTGGCTGGTGAGGTTCTTCAACCGCGACTGGTCGCGCCGACTTCCATCCCACGAGTCCTGCCACACCGGAAGGCTGTCGAGCCGGTCGAATGCCTGAATCAGTTCATCGTGATCGAACTCTCCGCCGATCCACTCGTACATGCTGGAGACGAGCTCGTCATGGTCGACTCTGCTGCCGAGGGCTGCCACGTCGATGTAGCCGCCGAAGACGGCGTCTTCGAAGTCGTGCACCGAGTACGCGATGTCGTCGGACAGGTCCATCACCTGGGCTTCGACGCACAACTTGCGGGGAGGGGCCTCGCGCCGCATCCATTCGAATGCGGCCACATCGTCGTCGTAGAAGCCGAATTTGGCCCGGCCGCTGGGGTCGTCCACGGCGTGGGATGCCGGCCACGGGTATTTGCAGCTGGCGTCGAGGGTGGCCCGGGTCAGGTTCAACCCGTAGGGGTGCCCATCGGGGCCGATCACCTTCGGTTCTAGTCTGGTGAGCACCCGGAGGGTCTGGGCGTTTCCCTCGAATCCGCCGATCTGGTCAGCCCAGGCGTTCAGCGCACGCTCCCCGTTGTGCCCGAACGGCGGATGCCCGATGTCGTGGGCGAGGCAGGCGGTGTCGACGATGTCGGGGTCGAGGCCGAGGCTGGTGGCCAGCTCGCGGCCGACCTGTGCCACTTCGAGGGAGTGGGTGAGCCGGTTGCGGGCAAAATCAACACCGATCATGGGGCTCAGCACCTGGGTCTTCGCTGCCAGCCGGCGCAAGGCGCTGGAATGCAGCAGGCGCGCCCGGTCGCGTGCAAAGTGGCTGCGTCTGGAGTTGTGCTGTTCCGGGAACGCCCGCTCTTCATCGAACGCACTGTAGGTGGCGCCCGGCACCGCCCGATCGAGTGCCGCGTCAACCGCCACTGGTATCGTGCTCCGTCTCTGTCAGATTCGTTCGCTCGGCAGCAACCAGCTCGCGTGAGGCGAGCCAGCCGTCTGGCAACGCTGTGCGTTTCGGTGAACCTGCACGCCCCCGCGGGCCCTCCGCCTCGATGCCCGGATAGGGCTGGTCCCAGTCGAGTGTCGCCAAGAGGTCGTCGAGTTGGCTGAGGGTCTCCACCGTCGCCAGCCTGGACCGTAGGTTGCCGCCGACCGAATAGCCCTTGAAGTACCAGGCGACATGCTTGCGAATATCACGGCAGCCGTGATCCTCGCTTTCGAAGAACTCGGCCAGCAGTTCGGCATGGCGCCTGAAGGCAGCCGCAACCTGGCCCAGCGTCGGCTCGGCCTTGACGCGAACCGAACCCGGCTGGAACGCCGCTGCGAGATCGCCGAACAGCCACGGGCGCCCCAGACAGCCGCGCCCGACGACCACCCCGTCGCAGCCGGTTGTCGCCATCATGCGCAGAGCATCGTCGGCCGACCAGATGTCGCCGTTACCGAGAATCGGAACCGAGGTGATCGCTTGTTTGAGTTTCCCGATGGCCGACCAGTCTGCCTGACCGGAGTAGAACTCCGATGCGGTGCGCGCGTGCAACGCGATAGCGGCCACACCGGCTCCTTCGGCCGCTTTCGCCGCCTCGAGGTAGGTGAGGTGATCCGAGTCGATGCCCGTGCGCATCTTCACCGTCAGGGGGAGCGGTCCGGCCGCTCTCACCGCCGCCTCGACGATCTGCCGGAACAGGTCGCGCTTCCAGGGCAGCGCTGCACCGCCACCCTTGCGGGTGACTTTGGGCACCGGGCAGCCGAAGTTCAAGTCGATGTGGTCGGCGCGGTCTTCGGCGACCAGCATGGTGACCGCCTCCGAGACCGTCTCGGGGTCGACCCCATACAGCTGGATGGAGCGCGTCTTCTCGCTCGGGTGGTGGGTGATCAGCCGCAGCGACTCCCGGGTGCGTTCGACCAGGGCACGTGAGGTGATCATCTCGCTGACGTAGAGGCCGGCACCGTACTCGCGGCAGAGCAGCCGGAAGGCGGTATTGGTGATGCCCGCCATCGGGGCAAGCACGACCGGAACCTCGAGTGCGATCGGGCCGATGGCCAGTTTGGGGGGGCTTATTGTGGCTGTGGAAGACATATCAGTTCAATTCTCCCAGATGTTGGGGCCGGGTTGAGCGCGGTAGACCGCTATTGGGAGGCAAGATGCAGACGAACGGCGCGACGGGAGCAGTCGGGCTGCAACGGGTGCTGGCCGATGCCCGACGCCGAGGCCTCGCTCTTGACATCGTCTCTCGTGCGCCCGCAGCCTCATTGGCCGAGGCTGCGACGCTGCTGGGCATCCAGCCGGCCGAGATCGTGAAGACCCTCATCATTCGGCAGAGAAAGGCCCGCGTCTTGGCCGACGGGCCGGTTTCAGCTGCCTATTTGTTCGCCCTGGTCCCTGGCGATCGGCAGGTCTCCTGGCCGCGGCTCCGAAAACTGGTGCAGGTGAACAGACTTGCGTTTCCCGACCCGGCCGAGGCATTGGCGGCCACCGGATACGAACGCGGCACGATCACGCCGCTCGGAAGCAGCACCCCCTGGCCGGTGTATGCCGATTCCCGCATTCTCGGACGAATCTCGATCGGGGCGGGCGAGCACGGATACAGCGCATTCGTCGATGCCGAGCCGCTGCTCTCGTCCTTCGAAGCGACGGTGGCCGACATCACCGAGCCGCTCTCCCACCACTGACGCCTGGCGTCGGCGCGGTTGCCGCCGCTTCGATGGAATCGGCGAGATCGATGGGTTCAGTGCCGGCAGGAGTCGGGCTCATGCGGTTGCCGTCTCACGGTCGGCCACCACCTGGTTCAACGCCTGGGTGAACGTCGCCGCCTCCTGCGCGCCGGAAATCCCGTACTTGCCGTCGAGGACGAAGAACGGCACCGTCTGGATTCCGTACTCGCGGGCGCGTGCCTGGTCGGCGCGCACAGCGGCCAGGTACTCGTTCTCCGCGAGTGAGCGCAACACCTCCGCACGGTCGAGGCCGACATCGGCGGCAAGATCGGCGAGAACATCGTCGTGGCCGACATGGGCGCCCTGCTCGAAGTAGGCCTGGAACAACCGCTCCTGCAGTTCTGTCTGCACCCCGTGCGCCTTCGCGAGGTGCAACACCTGGTGCGCCTTCACCGTGTTCGTGTGCGTGACCGATTCGTAGTCGTAGTGAAGCCCTTCGCCGGCCGCGATCTCGATCACGGCCTGGAACATGGCGGTGACCTGCTCGGTCGACATTCCCTTCTTCTCGGCCAGGTAGTCGGTCACGGTGCCGACGAAGTCGACGGGCGCGTCGGGGGTGAGTTCGTACGAGTGGTACTCGACGTCGACGTCGCCGTCGAAGGAGGCCACCCCCGCCTCGAACCTGCGCTTGCCGATGTAACACCACGGGCAGGCGATATCCGACCAAATGTCTACTTTGATGGCCGTGGCTTTGACACCTGTGTCTTTGAGAGCACTGTTCATACCTCGGCCAACCAGGTGGTCGCCGCCGATATTCCTTGGGTCAGGATTTGGGCGTGTCGGTCGCGCCGCCGAACCGACGGTTGCGCTGCGCATAGGTGGAGACGGCCCGCCACAGGTCGACCCGGGTGAAGTCGGGCCAGAGCGTGTCGAGAAACACCATCTCGGCATATGCGCTCTGCCACAACAGAAAATTGCTGGTGCGCTGCTCCCCCGAACTGCGCACGAACAGGTCCACGTCGGGCATATCGGGCCGATACAGGTACTTGTGCAGCGACTTCTCGGTCACCTGCGATGGCTTCAGCCGGCCCTGCGCGACATCGTCGGCGATCCGGCGCACACCGTCGGCAATCTCGGTGCGCCCCCCGTAGTTCACGCACATGGTGAGGGTGAGCACGTCGTTGTCGCGGGTCAAGGACTCGGCGAACTGCAGTTCCTTGATCACGGATGTCCACAGCCTCGGTTTGCGCCCGGCCCACCGCACCCGAACGCCCCACTCATTGAGCTGGTCCCGGCGGCGGTGCAGCACATCCCGGTTGAAGCCCATCAGAAACCGCACCTCATCGGGTGACCGGCGCCAGTTCTCGGTGGAGAAGGCGTAGACCGACAGGTGTTTCACCCCGATCTGAATGGCCCCGGCGACCACATCCAGCAGGGAGGCCTCCCCGGCGCGGTGCCCCTCGACGCGGGTGAGGCCGCGCTGGTTGGCCCAGCGGCCGTTGCCGTCCATGACGATGGCCACATGATCGGGAACAGCGGCCGCTGGAAGCTTCGGCGGGTACAGACCTGTCCAGTCCAGCGGGCGGTAGGCTTCTGCGTCGTCGTGGGTGAAGGGCTTGGGGCTCATGACGTGCCCTCGGAGCGCGCCACGAGGTGCAGCGATCTCAGGCCACGTTCCAAGTGCCATTGCGTGTAGGCCGCAACGACGCCGCTGGCCCTGGACCGTTGGCGCTCGTCGGTGTCATCCGCGTACGCCCAATCCCCGGTCAACAATGCGGACAGAAGAGTGATCGTGTCTGCCGGCAGCTTCGGCGACCCGGTCGGCGCGCAGTCGGCGCACACGACACCACCCAATTGCACCACCAGCGACCGGTGTGGTCCCTCGGCCCCACAGCGGGAACAGTCGTTGAAGCTCGGGGCCCAACCGGCGATCGAGAGTGACCGCAGCAGGTACGAGTCGAGCGTCAGGCCCGAACCGTGCTCCTTCCTGGCCAGAGACCGGAGGGCACCGACCAGAAGCAGGTACTGCTGCTCTGAAGGTTCCGACTCGGTCAGCCTTTCGGCGGTTTCGGCCATCACACTGGCCGCAGTGTAACTGGCGTAATCCGAGACGATCTGCGCCCCGTACGCCCCCAACGACTCGGCCTGAACGATCGTGTCGAGGCTGCGACCCTCATACAGCTGCAAGTCGGCGACCATGAAGGGTTCCAACCGTGAACCGAACTTCGAAGCGGTGCGACGCACGCCCTTCGCGACCGCCCGCACCTTGCCGCGCTGCTTGGTGAGAACGGTGACGATACGGTCGGCTTCGCCCAGCTTCTGGGTTCGGAGCACAACGCCTTCATCACGGTACACGGGCACCCCTCCAGTATCGCGCACCCGGGCCCGGCCCAGCTGACGACGGGCCGCTCTGGCGTTCGCGTGCCCGTCGGTGGATGCTGGGATCAGTGGTGTGCTGCGGCGGGTGACGTGCCGAAGCGAGAAGGAGCCTGATGAAATCGATTCTGGTCACCGGCGCAACCGGAACCCTGGGGCGCGAGGTGCGGCGCGTCCTGGTCGAGCAGAAGCAGGATTTTCGTCTGTTGAGCCGTTCTGCGCACGTCGATGATGAGCCCTCCCACTGGCTGGTCGGAGATCTGAAGAAGAACGTGGGGCTCGACGCGGCCGTGGAATCGGTCGATACGATCATCCATTGCGCCACCGGTGCCGGTGACTCCCTGGCGGCCGAGAACCTGATCGCGGCCGCCACGCGCACCGGAGTGGCCCACCTCGTCTACATCTCGATCGTCGGTGTCGACCGCATTCCTTTCGGTTACTACCGCACCAAGTTCCAGGTGGAGCGGCTGATCGAAGAATCCGGGCTCCCCCACACCATCCTGCGCGCCACCCAGTTCCACAATCTGGTCTACTCGATCTTCAGCGCGCAACACTACTGGCCGGTGTTGTTCATCCCCGACATCCGTGTGCAGTCGATCGAGGTGGCCGAAGTTGCCGAGCGATTGGCCGAAATCGCTCTCGACCCACCGGCGGGCCGCGTCCCTGACATCGGCGGTCCTCGGGTTCGCACGATTCGCGAGCTCGCCGAGCTGTACCTCGCCTCATCCGGCAGCCGCCGACGGGTCGTTCGGCTCCCGCTTCGCGGCAGGGCGATCACCGCGTTCCGGGTCGGAGACCACCTGTGCCCGGACAACCCCTACGGCACCGGCACGTTCGAACAGTTCATCGCCCGCCGCGCCGGTACCCCCGGTTCAACCGGCTGAGGCCGCTGCCACCGGTGTGCGATCCTGGGCGCGTACGGCTCGGTTCACCGCTGAGATGACCGCCTTCAGCGACGCTGTTGAAATGTCGGCGTCGATCCCGACCCCCCACAGGGTGGTGCCGTCTGAATTGATCTCCACGTATGCGGCGGCCAGTGCGTCGCCACTCGCGCTCATCGCGTGCTCGCTGTACTCGTAGAGTTCCGCCTTCACACCGCGGCCCTCGAGAATGCTGAGGAACGCAGCAACCGGCCCGTTACCGGTGCCGTCGCACGGCAGGGTGAGCTCGCCGTCGCGCAGTTCGACCTGCAGGTGGACGCTGCCGCTCATGTCACTGGACGAGCTGGTGCGGGTCAATTCGAACCGGCCCCACTTGGAGTCCACTTCACCCGCTGGCAGGTATTCGTCTCGAAAGATGTCCCAGATCTGGTCACTGGTGAGTTCGCCGCCAGCGGCTTCTGTACGCCCCTGCACCACCTGGCTGAACTCGATCTGCAGCTTTCTCGGCAGGTCCAGGGAGTGGTTCTCCTTCAGCAGGTAGGCCACCCCGCCCTTGCCCGATTGCGAATTGACCCGGATGATCGCCTCGTAGTCGCGGCCGAGATCTTTCGGGTCGACCGGCAGGTACGGCACTGCCCAGACCAGGTCGTTCACCGTGACGCCGTGCGCCTCGGCTTCTGCATCCATCGCCTCGAAGCCCTTCTTGATGGCATCCTGGTGCGAGCCGCTGAAGGCGGTGTAGACCAGATCACCGGCCCACGGGCTGCGCGCCGGAACCTCCATCTGGGTGCAGTACTCGATGGTACGGCGCACCTCGTCGATGTTCGAGAAATCGATCTGTGGGTCGATGCCCTGGGTGAACAGGTTGATTCCCAACGCCACCAGGTCGACGTTGCCCGTGCGCTCCCCGTGCCCGAACAGGCAGCCTTCGATGCGGTCGGCGCCGGCCTGGTAACCGAGTTCGGCCGCTGCCACCGCGGTGCCGCGGTCGTTGTGCGGGTGCAGGGAGATGATCACGTTCTCCCGCGGAACCAGGTGACGTGACATCCATTCGATGGAGTCGGCGTAAACGTTCGGGGTGGCCATCTCGACCGTGGCCGGCAGGTTGATGATCACCTTGCGGTCGGGCGTGGCCTCGAACACCTCGATCACCTGATTGCAGATGTCGACGGCGAAATCAAGTTCGGTGCCGGTGTAGCTCTCGGGCGAGTATTCGTAGTAGATCTCGGTGCCGGCGACCAGGGGTTCGAATGACCGGCACAGGCGGGCGCCTTCGAGGGCGATATCGATGATGCCCTGCCTGTCTTTGCGAAACACCACATCGCGCTGCAGCACACTGGTGGAGTTGTACAGGTGCACGATGGCGCTCTTCGCGCCGATCAACGACTCGTAGGTGCGCTTGATCAGGTGTTCCCTGGACTGGGTGAGCACTTGGATGGTGACGTCGTCGGGGATCGCGTCGTCTTCGATGAGGCTGCGCACGAAGTCGAAGTCGATCTGGCTGGCCGACGGAAAGCCGACCTCGATCTCTTTGTAGCCCATCTTGACGAGCAGGTCGAACATGACGCGCTTGCGCTCCGGGCTCATCGGGTCGATGAGGGCCTGATTGCCGTCACGCAGGTCGACGGCGCACCAGCGCGGGGCAACCTCGATGTGTTTGTCTGGCCAGCTTCGGTCGGGCAGATCGACCTGGAACTGCTGGTGATACGGCTGGTACCGGTGGATGGGCATCGCCGACGGTTTTTGATTATTGCGCATGATCCTTGGTGCTCCTCAACATAGCCTTGTGGGCCGAAAGATACGGTCTGGTCGGCCAACGAAGAACTCCGCGACGAGGGAGGCCTTGGTTAGGACTCGTCGCGGCAGCTAAGGAGGAGCAGACCGTGCAACACAGTTTTAGAGTAGCACCGTTCTTTGCCGACCGGCTGCGCGGTCGAGATTTCCGGTGGGTCAGAACCCCAGTCGGCCCAACTGTTTGGCATCGCGCTGCCATTCCTTGGCCACTTTCACCCGCAGCGAAAGGAATACGCGGCGACCGAGAAGGGGTTCGATCTCTGCCCTCGCAGCGATGCCGACCTCTTTCAATCGGCTGCCCGCCTTGCCGATGATGATGCCTTTCTGGCTATCACGTTCGACGAACACGCTCGCATAGATCTCGAGCAGGTCTTCGCCTTCGCGTTCGATCATGTCCTCGACCAACACGGCGACCGAATGAGGCAGTTCTTCGTGCACGCCCTCCAATGTCGCCTCTCGGATGAGTTCCGCGATGCGCTCTTCCATCGTCTCATCGGTTCGGGCATCTTCCGGGTACAGCGGCGCGGGTGACAATGGCACCAGTTTGATGAGTTCGTCAGTGAGAGTGTCGAGTTGGATGCCTTCGACCGCCGACACCGGGATGATGAGATCCCACTGTCTCATCTCCTGCACGGCCATCAACTGGGCTGCCACGGCCGGCTTGCGCGCCTGGTCGATCTTTGTGACGATCGCGACCTTCTTTGCCCGGGGATAGTGATCCAGTTGCTCGTTGATGAACCGGTCGCCCGGCCCGATTGCCTCGGTGGCCGGCAGGCACAATCCGATCACGTCCACATCGCCGAGGGTCGATTCGACCAAGGCATTCAGCCTTTCCCCCAGCAGGGTGCGTGGTCGGTGGATACCCGGGGTGTCGACCAGGATCAACTGCCCGTGGTCACGATGCACCATGCCGCGGATGGCCCGCCGGGTGGTCTGCGGCTTCGAGCTGGTGATGGCCACCTTCTCACCGACCAGGGCGTTCGTCAGCGTCGATTTGCCGACGTTCGGCCGACCGACGAAAGAAACGAAACCCGCCCGATATGCTTTCACGCCGGCGGTTCGCTGTTCTGTGTGCTGGTCGTCCTCGGTCATGGTGTTCCCTTCGTCTGTTCGTCGGTGCCCTCCGCAATCGGCTCAGCACGTTCGACCACAATGGTGGTGATTCTCTTTCGCCGGCCCTCGACCCGTTCTGCCTTGAGGCGTAGCCCGTGCACGGTCACGGTCTGGCCGGGTTGCGGCAGCCGCCCGAGTTGTTTGGCCAACAGCCCGCCCGCCGAGTCGACGTCGTCGTCGTCGAGTTCGAGCCCGAACAGCTCTCCCAACTCGTCCACTGGTAGCCGCGCGCTGATCCGAAACCTGCCCTCGGCCAGCTCTTCGACCTGAACGACCGCCCGGTCGTACTCGTCTGAGATGTCGCCGACCAGTTCTTCGATCAAGTCCTCCAACGTGACCAACCCGGCGATCCCGCCGTATTCGTCGACGACCATGGCGAGATGGATCGAGTCGAGTTGCATCTGCCGAAGCGTGGCATCCGCCTTCTTCGACTCCGGTACGAACACCGCAGGGCGTGCCAGCCGCCGCACTGGCGCATCATCAGACCCGATCCCTCGTTCGTGCGCGAACTGGGCCACGTCGCGCAGGTAGAGGATTCCGGCGATCTCGTCGACATCCTCGGCTACGACCGGCATACGGGAGATGCCCTTGCTGAGGAAGAGCCCCATCGCAGTGCCCACCGTGGCATCGTCATCGATGGTGAGCATGTCGGTGCGCGGAATCATCACCTCACGCACCACCGTTTCACCGAATTCGAAGATGGAGTGGATGAGTTCACGGTCGTCTTCTTCGATGACATCAAGTTCGGTGGCCTCATCGACCATGCTCAGCAGTTGCTCCTCGGAGGAGAAGACGCGGCTGCGGGGCCGGCCGGGGGTGACCTTGTCGCCCATGGCAACCAACCCGCTGGCGATCGGGCCGAGCACGACTCGCAACACGTGCACCAACCACGCGGTGGACAGGATGACCCTCGTGGTGTGCACCCTGCCCACACTGCGCGGACTGGAGCCGACCAGCACGAACGACACCGCCGCCATTATCAGGGCGGCCAGCACGAGTGCCAGCCAGAGTTGCTCGATGTTGAAGGCGAGCACGATTGTCACGAGCACCGCGGCTGAGGTCTCTGCAAGGATACGTACAAAGTTGACCACGTTGATGTGAGCACCGATGTCGGCAGCAATCGCCCTGAGGGATCGCGAGGCCCGCGATTTGGTCGCGAGTTCCAGCAGATCGGCACGGGAGACCATCGACAACGCCGAGTCGGCCGAGGCCAGCACCCCGCCCAGGGCGACGAGCAGTACCGCGGCAGCCAGAAAGAGCCAATTCATCGGGTGCCGGGGCCGCCACGTTCGCTCATCGAGAATCCGACCAGAATGTCCCGTTGGATCCCGAACATCTCGCGCTCGTCGGCACTGTTCGCGTGGTCGAAACCGAGCAGGTGCAGCAGGCCGTGGGTGGTCAGCATGAGCAATTCGTCGATGAGTGGGTGCCCGGCCGTTTCGGCCTGGCCCTCTGCCACCTGCGGGCAGAGCACGATGTCGCCCAGCAGACCGGCGGCGGTCGGCGAATCCTCGGTTCCCGGGCGCAACTCGTCCATCGGAAAACTGAGCACGTCGGTCGGGCCGGGCTCGTCCATCCATTGCACATGCAGTTGTTCCATCGCCGCCTCGTCGACCATCAGGATCGCCAGGTCGGCGTCTGGGTGCACGTGCAGCACGTCGAGCGCATACGTCGCCAATCGCTGCAGAACGTTCTCATCGACGCTGATCGCCGACTCGTTATTGATCTCAATGCTCATGGTGCGTGGAATCGTCCCTGGTTTCGTCGACCGGCGTGGCACCGGCCTGACGCCATTTTAGCGGTGGCCACCACGCCCGAAGGCCTCCGGAGCGCGTTCTTACTCGGCAGGGCGCCTGGCCGCCTGCCGAACGGCGTCGTATTCGGTGTAGGCGTCGACGATGCGGCCGACCAGGGTGTGGCGCACCACATCTGCACTGGTGAGTGTGGCGAAGTGGATGTCGTCGATGTCGCGCAGCACCCGGGTGACCAGGTTCAGCCCGCTCGAGCCGGCGGGAAGGTCGATCTGGGTCACGTCTCCGGTGACGACGATCTTCGAGCCGAAGCCGAGTCGGGTCAGGAACATCTTCATCTGTTCCGGCGTCGTGTTCTGAGCCTCGTCGAGCACGATGAACGCATCGTTCAGGGTGCGGCCCCGCATGTAGGCCAGGGGCGCGACCTCGACGACCCCTGTTGTCAACAGTTTGGGCACCAGTTCTGGGTCCATCATCTCGTTCAGCGCGTCGAAGAGTGGTCGGAGGTAGGGGTCGATCTTCTCGCTGAGACTGCCGGGCAGGTAGCCGAGTCGCTCGCCGGCCTCAACCGCCGGGCGCGTCAGGATGATGCGGTTGACCTCTTTGCGCTGCAGTGCCTGAACCGCCTTGGCCATCGCCAGGTAGGTCTTTCCCGTGCCCGCAGGGCCGATTCCGAACACGATCGTGTTCTCGTCGATGGCGTCGACATACGTCTTCTGCCCAAGGGTCTTCGGTCGGACGCTCTTACCGCGGGCCGAGATGATGGCGGGGCTGAGCACGTCGGCGAGCCCGGAGTTGTCGCCGGCGCGAATCATCCCCGCTGACTGCTTCACCTCGCGCTCCCCGATCGGCATTCCTTTGCGCACCATGTGTACGAGATCCTCAACCAGTTTCTTGGCCGACTCGAGCTGACTGCGGTCTTCTGCCGTATTGCCCGTGGTCAGGGTGATCTCATTGCTTCTGACTGCCACGTCGACCAAGGGAAATTGGTCTTCGACGGCCTTCAGCAGGCGATCCTGTGTGCCCAGAAGTTGCACCATGGCGACGCCGTCGACCCGCATGGTGAAGGAGGCACCCGGCCGTGGTGGCTGCTGCTCGTTAATACGGTCGCTAACGCCCAAGTGAACCTTCTGTCATTTCGCCGCTCATGATGTGGCCGTGCACGTGAAAAATGGTCTGGCCGGCCCCGGCGCCGGTGTTGAACACGAGGCGGAACTGCCCGTCTGAAACCTGGTGGGCGATCGTGGATGCGCGGGCAATCATCTGCGCCAAAAGTTCGGGGTCTCCGGAAGCAAGTTGCACGACGTCGGCGTATTCGGACGTCTTCGGCACGAGCACAATATGGATGGGCGCCTTGGGCGCGATGTCGGTGAACGCGATGAACAGGTCGTCCTCGAAGACGATATCGGCCGGAATCTCCCGGTCGATGATTCGGGTGAAGATGCTGGGTTCGGACTGGCTCATGGCTCTAGCCTAGGCGTAGCCGCAGCCGGGCGGGGATTGGCCGCCGTCACCAACGGCCGAGCAGGACATTGACAACGGCAATGGCCGCGGGCCCCGCCGTCGAGGTGCGCAGAACCGAATCGCCCAAACGGACCATCTCGGCGCCGGCTGCTTGAAAGAGATCCAACTCTGCCGGAGAGATTCCTCCCTCGGGCCCCACAACCAGCAACAGGTCACGATCGTCGCCGGTCAGCGAGGAGAGCCCTGTTTCGGCATCGGGTTGCAGCACGAGCATTCGCGCTTCACCGGCCTGCGCGGCCAACCCTTTGGTGCCCGTCAGCTCGGCGACCTCAGGCGTCCATGCCCGGATGGACTGCTTGGTGGCCTCGCGCACGATCGCTCGCCAGCGTTCGACACCGGCAGTCACTTTGTTGCCCTGCCAACGAGAGACGGATCGTTCGGCCTGCCAGGGAATGACGCGATCGACTCCCATTTCTGTGGCCGCCTGAACAGCCGCCTCGTCGCGGCCGCCTTTCGCCAGGGCCTGGGCAAGGGTGACGCGTACCGTCGGGGCAGGCACACGATCTGATCTCTCGACTTCTAGCCGCACAGTGCCGTTCGCCACGTCGACAACCCGTCCGGCGATGGTGAGACCCGAACCGTTTCCGACGAGGAGTCGTTCGCCCACCCTGGCCCGGCTGACGGTCAGCGCGTGTTTCGCCTCAGCACCGGTCAGCGTGATGAACGAGCCCGGTGGATACTCCGACCCCAACTCCTCGTTCAGGTAGAAGTGGGCCATGACCTAGACGTTGAGAAAGCGGTCGCGAAGCTTGGAGAACAGGCCCTGCTGAAAATGAGTGAGGGTCGGTTTCGCCTGCTTGCGCCCGTCCGCGAACTTGCGGATCAATTCGCGGTCGCGTGAATCCAGTTTCGTGGGGGTCCGCACCTGCACACCGATCTTCAGGTCGCCGCGGCCGCCCCCACGCAGTTTGGTGACTCCGCGGTCTTTGACCGTGAAGACCTCGGCGCTCTGGGTGCCGGGCTTGATCTCCACCTCGATGTCACCGTCGAGCGCGTGAACGGTCGTGGTCGTGCCGAGAATTGCGTCAGACATCTCCACTTCCAGCGTGCAGAGCAGATCGTCGCCGTTGCGGCTGAACACGTCGTGGTGGCGCACCTTGATCTCCAGGTAGAGGTCGCCGTTGGGCCCGCCTGCCGGCCCCACTTCACCGCTGCCCGGCATCTGCAGCCGCAGGCCCGTGTCAACGCCGGCCGGAATGTCGACCGGAACGGTGCGGCGGGCTCGTACCCGCCCCTGCCCCTGGCAGGTGTTGCACGGTGTGGCGATGACGGTTCCGTAGCCGCGGCAGGTTCCGCAGGGGCTCGAGGTCATCACGTTGCCCAGCAGCGACCGCACGGCCCGTTGGATCTGGCCGGTGCCGTGGCAGATGTCGCACGTCACCGGTGCCGTGCCCGGCATGCAACAGCTTCCCTTGCACGTCTCGCACAGGATCGCGGTGTCGACCTCGAGTTCCCGATGAGTGCCGAAGATGATCTCGTCCAGGGACACCTCGACCCGGAGGAGTGCATCCTGGCCGCGCTCGCGCCGTGACTTCGGCCCACGCGAACCACCGCCGCCGAAGAAAGTCTCGAAGATGTCGCCAAAACCACCGAAGCCACCCATGCCGGCCTGAGGTCCGAGATCGTATTGCTGTCGCGACTCCTGGTCGCTCAACACGTCGTACGCGTGCGTGACGAGCTTAAATCGTTCGGATGCCTCGGCCGACGGGTTCACGTCGGGGTGCAACTCGCGGGCGAGGCGACGGTACGCCTTTTTGATCTCATCGGTTGTCGCGTCGCGGGCAACACCGAGAACTTCATAGTGGTCAGCCACTCGGGCCTCTTTCAATTCTCGTAGTCGTATGGTTCATCCGGCGCGTGGAATGCCGCCGGTCAGGTCACGTCTCTGGGCAGGTCGTGGTCGGGATCAGTCCTCGCCGAGTAGTCGCGTCAGGTAGCGCGCCACTGCCCTGACCGCTGCCATATTATTCGAATAATCCATCCGGGTCGGCCCGAGCAGGCCGAGCCGTGCCACTTCGCCGCCCTGCGACGAGTAGCCGGATGCCAGAACCGACGTCTCCTGCAGCCCGAACGAGGCGTTCTCCCGCCCAATGCTCACCTGCACGCGAGTGCGCTCATCCATGGCCATCTCCCCGAAGAGTTTGAGCAGAACGACCTGCTGTTCGATCGCGTCAAGCACGGGATAGATGCTGCCGGAGAAGTCCTCCTCGGTGCGCACCAGGTTGGCGGCACCGGCCATGACCAGCTTCTCCTGACGATTTGCCGAGAGTTGCTCGATCAGTGTGTCGATGATGGGTTGCACCCGGGCGATCACCTCCGGGCTGAATCTGTCTGCGATGGCACGCAGCTCTTGCTCGGCCTCGATCAGTGTGCAGCCTCCGAGCACCTGGTTGAGCGTGGATCCGACCTCGGCCAGGCCACCGTCGGGAAACTCCTCCGGCAACTCCACGACACGCTGCTCGACCCGGCCGGTGTCGGTGATCAGCACAGCGAGCAATCGGGTCGGCGACAGGTTCACCAATTCGACGTGCCGGATGCGCGCCCGGTTGACCGACGGGTACTGCACCAATGCGACCTGGTTCGTCAATTGGGACAGGAGCCGCACCGTTCGGGCCAATACCTCATCAAGATCCGGCGAAGACCCGAGGAACACCTCGATCGCGTGTCTCTGCGCAGACGACAACGGTTTCACCTCGGCAAGGTGATCAACGAACACCCGATAGCCCTTGTCTGTCGGGATGCGACCACTCGAGGTGTGCGGGGCGACGATCAGTTCTTCGTCCTCGAGCTGTGCCATGTCGTTGCGAATCGTGGCCGCCGAGACCCCGAAGGAATAACGGTCGACAATAGATTTCGACCCGACCGGCTCCCGTGAAGCCACATAATCGTGCACGATCACTCGCAACACCTCGAGACTGCGTTCAGAGACCATTCGGCTCCTCGCTTTCCCGCTCCGCGCTTCAATCTGGCACTCGTGTTCTGTGAGTGCCAATTATAGTCTGACACCCTGCTTGGGGCGTTGCATCCGCTGTCAAAGACCGTTACCTTATGGGGTGTGCACGCAGCGCGGCTCAGCACTGAGTTCGCCTTCCGCGTGTACGTTGAGACGAAACAGCAAGCCCAATTGAACATTTTGGATGCGAAAGGCCACTCTATGACTGACCACACTGCACAGCCGCCCCACGAGCCGCCAGCAGGCCAACCGGCCCAGCCCGGTCAGCCCGTACCGCCGCAGCAGGGTCAGCAGGTCCCGCCTGTACAGGGCCAGCCTGTACCTCCGCAGCAAGGTCAGCAGGCTCCGCCTCAGCAGCCCTACCAGCAGCAGCCCTACCAGCAGCAGCCGGCTCAGCCCGGACAGCCGTATCCGCCCCAGCCAGGTTACCCGCAGCAGGGGCAGCCGGCCGCTGGCGCTGTTCCGCTGAGCCCGGCAGACGACAAGCAGTGGGCCATGTTCGCCCACTTCGGCGGAATCCTCTGGATCCTGCCGTCGTTGATCATCTACCTGGTATTCAAGGACCGCGGTGCGCTCACCCGCCAGGAGTCGAAAGAGGCACTGAACTGGCAGATCACGTTCATCGGTTCCTACATCATCCTCTGGATTATCGTCGCGATCCTCAGCGCCATCCTGATCTTCTCCGGCGGCTGGGTCATCGTGAATATCCTCGGCTGGCTGCCGTGGCTGCTCTACATCGCGAACGTGGTCTTCTCGATCATGGGTGGCGTCAAGGTCAACCAGGGCGGCGCATACCGCTACCCGGTTTCGTTGCGCCTGATCAAGTAGTCGGCACCATCTGCCGCTGAATGCGCGGCCGAGCGTCACGCCCGGCCGCGCATTTCTGTGTCTGGCGCGCGTGGCGCCCGGGATCCCTCCGCGCATTCCGAGACCTGTGCCGGAATTCCCGGCGAGGGGCGCCGGAATGCTCTTCCGACGTTCTGGGGAGGAGCACTTTCATGCGCCTCACGAGTCATCTCAGTCTTCGGTGAGCCGACGCACCACGAGGTCGGCGAGCAGGCGGCCGGTCAGGGTCAGCACGATGTGGCCCGTGAGAGCGTCTCGTCCGTCGATCAGGCCCTCGGCGATCAGCGCGGGCACCTGCGGTCGCACCGATTCGGCCAGTATGTCGATGGCGATGCCCTCCCTGATGCGGCTGAGCAGCAGGATCTGCTCCAGGCGCTGGGTCGCCAGATCCAGTGTCTCGCGCCCGGCCGCCGGAGAGAGGCCAGCAGTCAGCCGGTCGGCGTAGGCAGCCGGGTGCTTCACGTTCCACCAGCGCACGCCGCCGATGTGGCTGTGCGCGCCGGGCCCGACGCCCCACCAGTCCTGCCCCCGCCAATAGGCGAGATTGTGCCGGGAGCGGTGCCTGACGCTCGAACCAGCTGCCTCCGGATCGCGGTGGGCCCAGTTGCTCACCTCGTACCAGTCGAAGCCGGCATCATCCAGAACCTGGTCTGCGAGCTCATACATGTCGGCCTGCAGGTCGTCACTGGGCTCTGCCACCTCCCCACGGCGGATCTGCCGGGCCAGCTTCGTGCCGGGCTCGATGATCAGTGCGTAGGTCGAGAGGTGATCCGGCTCGCAGGTCAGCGCCGCCTCGAGTGAGGCGCGCCAGTTCTCCAGTGTCTCCCCCGGCGTGCCGTAGATCAGGTCAAGGCTCACCTCGAGCCCGGCGTCACGGGCCCAGCCGACGACCAGCGGAACACGCTGCGGGTCGTGGGTGCGCTCCAGGGTGGCCAACACTTCGGGAACCGCAGACTGCATGCCAAAACTCACTCGGGTGAAACCAGCGTCGGACAGAGCCTGAAGGTAGGCGGCGTCGACGGAGTCTGGATTGGCCTCGGTCGTCACCTCGGCCCCGTGTGCAAGCCCCCAGGTGTCGCGCACTGCGTCAAACATGCTCACGAGGTCCGTGACCGGTAACAGCGTCGGCGTGCCGCCTCCGAAGAACACGGTGGTCGCCGGTCGCGCTGGTAGGCCCGAACCGGTGAGCACGCCGTCAGCCAGTTCGATCTCGTGCCGGGCGTGTCCGGTGTAGTCGTTCTGCCTGACCCCACGGATCTCTTGAGCCGTGTAGGTGTTGAAGTCGCAGTAACCGCAGCGAACCCGGCAGAACGGCACGTGCAGGTACACGCCGAAATCTCGGTGCTCGGCACCCTCGACGACGAGGTCGGGCAGAAGGCCGTCAGCGGGTGCCGGGTCACCGATGGGAAGCACTCCGGGCATCGCTAGACCCGGCCGGGCAGCAGTGAACGCTGGAACCGTTTGAAGATTCGCCCCTGTTGCAACTTCAGGATCGGTGCGACCAGCTTGTAGAACCCGGTGCCCGGGCGAGAGAACGACCTGAGCACCAGCCACACCGTGTTGTCGTCGCGGTGTTCGACGACAAAGCTCATCTCGCCGGATTGTGGATGTCCGGGAAGCGTGCCGCACGCAAAACCATGCCGCTTCGGCTCATCGACCACATAGACCACCCGCACCGGGGACGCGATCCGGACCGGGCCGATCCGATAGGTCAGTGTCGCGGTCATGCCGGCGGTGATGAACGGCGTTCCATTGGGCGAGAAGTGGTGCTCATTCGGCGACAGGACCGTATTCGTCGGAGTTCCGTCGTCGTCGAAGACAACTCCCGTGTATTGCACGCCGGTGCCCTCGTGAATATCGCCGATCACGAAGCCGGCACCCGATTGCACCTGCCAGGTCATCACCTGGGCGGTCGCCGTCTCGAATCTTTCCTTGCCGCTGCCGAGGCGCACCGCGGTTTCGAACGGTTTGAATCCGACCGGTGGATACTTCATCAATTCACCCGACTGGGTGGCACCAACTGCGGCGTAGGTGACCGGCACATCGCTGAACGTGGCACGTCGCATGAGAGGAGCTACTTCTCCTTGGTCTCGGTATTGCCGCTCAGGGCAGCGATGAATGCCTCCTGAGGCACCTCGACCCGGCCCACCATCTTCATGCGTTTCTTGCCCTCCTTCTGCTTCTCCAGGAGTTTGCGCTTTCGACTGATGTCACCGCCGTAACACTTGGCCAGAACATCCTTGCGCATTGCCCGGATCGATTCACGGGCAATGATGCGGGAGCCGATGGCTGCCTGGATCGGCACCTCGAACTGCTGGCGCGGGATCAGCTCTTTCAACCTCTCGGTCATCAGCACACCGTAGGCGTAGGCCTTGTCCCGATGCACGATCGCGCTGAACGCGTCGACCTTCTCGCCCTGCAGCAGAATGTCGACCTTGACCAGATCGGCCTCCTGTTCGCCGCTTGGCTCGTAGTCGAGCGACGCATAGCCCTGCGTGCGGCTCTTCAGGTGGTCGAAGAAGTCGAACACGATCTCGCCGAGCGGAATGTTGTAGCGCAGTTCGACCCGGTCTTCGCCGAGGTACTCCATGCCGAGCAGGGTTCCCCGTCGGCTCTGGCACAGTTCCATGATCGTGCCGACGTAATCCTTCGGCGCGAGCACTGCCGCACGCACCATCGGTTCGCGGACCGACGTGATCTTTCCTCCGGGAAACTCACTCGGGTTCGTCACGGTAACGGTCTTCTTGTCGTCTGACGTGACCTCGTAGATCACGCTGGGAGCGGTCGCGATGAGGTCGAGGTTGAACTCTCGCTCGAGCCGTTCGGTGATGATCTCCAGGTGCAGCAGGCCGAGAAAACCGCAGCGGAACCCGAACCCGAGCGCGACCGAGGTCTCGGGTTCGTAAACGAGGGCGGCATCCGACAGCTTCAGCTTGTCGAGCGCTTCGCGCAACACCGGATAGTCGGAGCCGTCGATCGGATACAGTCCCGAGAAAACCATCGGCAGCGGTTCGGAGTAGCCGGTCAGCGGCTCGGCGGCCGGGTTCGCAGCCGATGTCACCGTGTCACCGACCTTCGACAGCCGCACGTCTTTCACCCCGGTGATCAGGTAGCCGACCTCGCCGACGCTGAGACCCTGCGACGCGATCGGCTCGGGCGAGCTCACGCCGATCTCGAGGAGCTCGTGGGTGCTCTTGGTGCTCATCATCTGCACGCGCTCACGCGGGGAGAATGTGCCGTCGATCATGCGCACGTAGGTGACGACTCCGCGGTAGGTATCGTAGACGGAGTCGAAGATCATTGCCCGTGCGGGAGCCTCGGGGTCTCCGACCGGGGGCGGCACCAGCTCGGTGATCCGATCGAGCAGGGCCTCGACCCCGACCCCGGTCTTGCCGGAGACGCGCATGACGTCGTCGGGGTGCCCGCCGATCAGGCTGGCAAGTTCCTTCGCGTACTTCTCCGGGTCGGCGGCCGGTAGGTCGATCTTGTTCAACACCGGGATGATGGTGAGGTCGTTCTCGAGCGCCAGGTAGAGGTTCGCGAGCGTCTGGGCCTCGATACCCTGGGCGGCGTCCACCAGGAGGATGGCTCCCTCGCAGGCGGCCAGGCTGCGGCTGACCTCATAGGTGAAGTCGACGTGGCCGGGTGTGTCGATCATGTTGAGTGCATAGGTCTGGCCGGTGAGGTCCCACGGCATGCGCACCGCCTGGCTCTTGATGGTGATGCCCCGCTCACGCTCGATGTCCATGCGGTCGAGGTACTGGGCACGCATCAGCCGTTCGTCAACGACGCCCGTGATCTGCAGCATGCGATCGGCCAGAGTGGACTTGCCGTGGTCGATGTGCGCGATGATGCAGAAGTTGCGAATGAACTCGGGCGGGGTCTTCGCGGGCTGCAGCCCCTGAATAGCTCGTGGTGACATTGTGGCTCAATTGTCCCATGTTCCAGGCGGGGCAATCACCGCCTGATGAACGGCGAGAAATCCACCACTCTCCGACCGACTGGGCAATCGCAGCAAACCTCCTCAGACCGCAGCGACCGGCTCGATGAGTCAGCGAATCAGCTGCTTATCGAATCAGCTGCTTATCGGATCAGCTGCTTATCGGATCAGCTGCTTATCGGATCAGAGCGGGCGGATGCGCTCCGAGCGACGCACGGCAATCCAGGCCAGCACACCGGCGACAGCGGCGCCGACCACGGCCGGCACCAGCACCATCGCCACGCTCGGAGAGACCCAGGTCCCGCGCAGGAAGAAGATCCACCCGAAACAGACCAGCACCGCGGCCCCGACCCCGGCGGCACGGGCACGGCGCCTGGCCAGCCCACTGGCCCCATCATGATGCACGTGAGGGGTGCCAGTGTGCTCCTCCCGGAGCCGGGGAAGCACGTCTTCACGCCCTTCACGAGATATGGGGCGGGCGCCGACCGGGGCAAAGATCAGCACGGCGATCAGTGAGCCAGTGGCGGCGACGGTGCCAACGACTGCACCTGCCAGCGCGCCGAAGAACACAAACGTCAAAGTAGCCGCCAGCCACTGGGTCCAACCGTCCTGAACGATGGAGATCACCAGCAGGACTGCAACCGCCAGCACGCCCAACCCGGCTCCATAAATGATCGCGCGACCAAACGTCAGCCACACCCGGAAGACCACGCCGTCAGGGTAGCGATCCTCCGGCATGTGCCCGGTGGGATTGACCATGCCTGAAGACGAAGCGGTGTTGCCCGGCGGAGTGTGCTCCATTCGGTCAGACTACCTGAGCCCCCAGCAACCATCAGTTCTTCCTGTCGTGTACTTCCCACATGCCCTTTCCGGCTTCTCCTCCACAGGCTGGGCGGTGTGTGGGTTTTCCACAGATCTGAGCTCTGAGCTGGGGTTATGCAGCCGAAATGTCGGTGGCCGGTGTTTGTATTGAGGCATGAACAACCCGACCGCAACGGCAGACCGGCTCAGCCGCGAGCTCGCCGCCGGGGTGCCGTGCGACCTGCTGGCCGGGCTCCCGGATGAGCTGCTGCTGCAGGCGACCGGGGCGATCGAACGGTTGGGCCGCAGAGTCGACGCACTCCGGGTGACCGCGGCCGCGGAGATCGCCGACCGGTCCCGCACCGAGCTGGGCTCCGCCGGGCTGTCGGCGACCAAGGGCTGCCGCAACGGCGCCGACCTGGTCGAGCGAGTCACCCTGGTCTCGGGCCGCACCGCCGCCGACCGGATCAGGCTCGGCACCGAAACCCGGCAAGGAACCTCCCTGACCGGGGAAGAACTGCCGGCGCGGTTCCCCACGGTCGCCGCCGCGCTGGCTGCCGGTGATCTCGGGGTGGATGCCGCTTCCGCGATCGTCACCGGTTTGTTGCCAGCTTTGCCCGTCGCCGGTACCACCGAATTGTTGGCTGCCGAGCTGGAGTTGGTGGGCGCCGCAACCGGGACCGGCCCCGCCGGCCCGGGCCCTGATGGTGCCGATGAGATTCGCCGGCAGGCGAAGGTGTGGCAGGTCATTCTCGACCAGGACGGCGCCCGGCCGCTCGAGGAGCGGTCCCTTCGCCGCCGCGGGTTCAGTGCTGGTACGGCCCAAGACGGGTTGATGGTGGGCCGGTATGCGTTCATGCCCGATGTGTATGCAAAACTGCAACGCGTCTTCGACGCCTACATCTTCACCCGCACCGCGCCCTCCTTCTACTCCGATGAAGAGCTCGACGCCCACCAGCGGGAGAAAGACCCGCGCAGTTGGACCCAGCAACGCCACGACGTGTTCGCCGCGATCATCGACCTGATCAGCCGCAGCAGTGAGGTGCCCACCATCGGCGGTGCCCCGCCGACCGTGCTGGTCAGTGCGCGGGCCGAAGACCTCAGCGCCGGCCACGGAGTCGGCCCCAGCGTCGGCAAAACTGCCGGGCATGGTGTCGGCCATATTGACGGCATCGACATCCCGGTCTCCATGCGCACGGTCAGGCAGTACGCCTGTACCGGCGGCACCCAACTGGTCGTGATCGGTGCGAACGGGGCGATCAATGCGCTCGGCACCGAGCAACGGTTGTTCAACCGGCAACAAAGGCGGGCGATCAACCTGCGCGATGGCGGCTGCATCATTCCGGGCTGCACGATCCCGGCGTATTGGACCGAGATCCATCACGTCATCCCCGACGCCGCGGGCGGACCTACCCACACATCGAACGGAGTTTCGCTCTGTTGGTATCACCACCGCACGATCGAGACGTCCGGCTGGCTGATCCGTATGATCGCTGGGGCACCGCAGGTGAAGGCGCCGCCGTGGCTGGAAACGAACGCAAAGTGGCGGCCTGCCAGCAAATCCCCCACCCAGCTCACCCGTATCCTTGAGAAACGCACAGCGGGAACCGCGGGGCAGGACGCACTTTCCGCAAGACAAGCCGCACCTCCCGCCGCACCGGCTGCACCTCGTAGCGCGGGGCTACCGACGCTCCGGCCATCCGGTCGGCCAGAACTCAGCCCAGCTGGGCAATCCGTGTCGGGCGTTGCCGGGCGATCCGAAGACCGACCAAGTGGACAGCCGCCACCCCGCACCCCAGGGCGACCGCAACCCCGCACCCCAGGGCGACCGCAACCCCGCACCTCAGGGCGACCGCAACCCCGGCCCCTCGGAGAGCCGCCGCCGTGATCGGAATCGTGTCTCACGGAATTGATCTTCCTGGGACAACCTCGTGCCGTTGTTGCTCGACGGCCTACGATTTGCTAGGGTTGCTTGTTGGCTTACGCGCGTGAGACATCTGACTAGTTTCGGCGCGAGGATCGTCCGTCACCGCACTGGGCCTGAATCAGGCCGTCGAGTGGCATTACACACCAAACATCAAGAAGAAGGTTACCTACGTGGCAAACATCAAGTCGCAGATCAAGCGGATCGGCACGAACAACAAGGCGAACGAGCGCAACAAGGCGATCAAGAGCCAACTGAGGACCGCGATCCGCGCCACCCGCGAAGCCGTCGTCGCCGGCGACAAGGACAAGGCTCAGGCCGCGTTGCTGGTTGCCGCCAAGCGTTTGGACAAGGCCGCCTCGAAGGGTGTCATCCACAAGAACCAGGCCGCCAACAAGAAGTCGGCGATTGCCAAGAAGGTTGCAGCGCTGTAACCACCCCCTGTTTCATTCGAAAGCCCCGCCGCGTGCGGGGCTTTCGTCGTTAAGCGGGAACACCGTCCGTGAGAGGCGCTCAGCGTTCGCCGCGGGCGCTCAGCGTTCGCCGCGGGCGCTCACCAGACCGATCATGCGCTCCAGCGCGTAGACCGGGTCACGCCCGGCACCCTTGACCCCGGCGTCGGTCTCGGCCAACATTTGGATGCAACGGCCGAGGCCCTGATCACTCCAGCCCTGCAGGTCGCGCCTCGCCCGGTCGACCTGCCACGGGGCCAGGGAGAACTTTGCGGCCAATTGGGCGGAACCCCCGCGCGCACCCTGCAGCTTGGCCATGGTGCGAAGCTTCATCGCGAACGCGGCTACCATCGGCACGGGATCGGCGCCGGAGGCGAGCGCCTGCCGCAACGAGATGAGTGCCTCGGCATACCGGCCGGCGATGGCAGCATCCGCCACAGTGAAGGCGTTGGTCTCCACCCGGCCGCCGTAGTACTTGTTGACCAGTTGCTCGGTCACGTCGCCTGCGCCGTCCGAGATCAGTTGCTGGCAACTGCTGGCCAGTTCTGCCATGTCATCGGAGAACGCGGCGACCAGTGCGCGCACCGCGCCCGGCGCCACCCGCCGGCCGGCGGTGGCGAATTCGGCCTGGACAAAGGCGACCTTGTCCGACTCCTTCTTCAGCTCGGCGCAGACCACTTCGACTCCCCCGCCCAACCCGCCACGAATGGCGTCGAGAAGTTTCTTGCCGCGCACTCCCCCACCGTGGCGAAGAATCAGGCAGGTGCGATCGGCGGGTTGCTCGAGGTAGTGCAGAGCCTCGATGATGAACTCGTCGGTGCACTTCTCCACGTTGGCCACTCGGATCATCCGCGCCTCGTCGAACAATGACGGGCTGGCGAGAGTGAGCAGTTCTCCGGGTGCGTAGTCGTCGGCCTGCACATCGCTGACCTCGAGGCTCGGATCTTCTTCTTTCAGAAAGTCACGCAGGTAGCGAATCGCACGATCGGCGAGAAAGCCCTCGGTGCCTGAGACCAGAACCACCGGGGCGGGCCTGATCTGGTTCCACGACAATTGCGCGATCGCCGGAGCCTTCGCTCTGGACGGTGCCGCTTTCCTCACTGCCACTGCTGCTCCCTCATGAGTTCCGCCCCCAGCCTAGATCACCCCACGGTCATCCCAACCCTTTGCGGGCGTCGGAAGCGGGCCGTTCGCTCCACACCCGGATGCGGTCATCCCCGTCACCCGGCGGTGACACGACGACCAGGCCCTGCTGGTCGGTCCGGTGCATCCGCGTTCCGCTCGCAGTCAGCATCTGCAGCGCCCTGTCTGTCGGATGCCCATACGAATTGCCCTCGCCGACCGAGATCAGCCCAACTCTCGCCTGCAGGCGCCGATACAGTTCGGGGCTCTGGTCGGCCGAACCGTGATGTGCCACTTTCACCACACCGACCGGGGAAAGCCCCTGGTGGGAGAACCTTCGACTGGCGAGCAGTGCGCGCTGGGCTTCTTCGCCCAGGTCGCCCAGAAAGATCGAGCTCATCTCTGGCGACTCGAACCTGATCGTCACGCTGCCCGCATTGCCCACCGCGAACCGGGGATCCCCCGCACGCGGCCAGAGCACGTTCCATGTGCTCTCTGCGAGCGTGCCGCTCATTCCGCTTGCCGCAGTCACCACCCGTGTACCGGCCGCCGCAAACGATTGAATGAGGCGCCGGCCGGCTGCCGTTTCTGGTGGCCCGATCAACGCGGTCTGCGTGCGCCCCACGACGGCGGATGCCCCACCGACATGGTCGAGATCGAAGTGGGTCAGCACGAGCAGATCAATCCGGTCAACCCCGAGTTTTTCCAAGCAGCTGCCAAGCATTTCGGGGTCGGGTCCGGCATCGACCAGCGCGTGGAGTTCGCCGAAACGCAGCACGACGGCATCACCTTGACCAATGTCACAGGCTGCTATCTGCCAGTCGCCCGGGACCGACAGCCGCTGGGCGAACCGGGTACCCGCATGCACCCCCGCGTACACGCTGCCCGCCAACAACACGACCGTCAACGACAGTGCCCACGAGACGGACCTGGCGCGCCGCTGCAGCAACACCACCAGGACACACACGGTCAACCCACTGACGAGGAGAAGCCCGGCCGCCCCCTCCAACCAGGGCATGCGGGCAGCCGGCCACCGGCTGGTCGCCTGGGCGACCGCAGCGATCCACCACGAGGGAAACCACGCCAACTGCATGATCAGTTGGCCGGCCGCGGGGGCCACAGGAAGGAGAACGCAGCCGATCAGCCCGAGCACCGTCGCGATGGGCGCTGCCGGCGCCGCGAGCAGGTTGGCTGGCACGCCGAACAGCGACAGTGAGGCATCCAGCAGAACCAGAACCGGTTGGCACGCCAACTGCGCGGCCAAGGGGATGGCGATCAGCATCGCGACCCACGCCGGCATCCACCGGGCAAAGGTGGCCGCGATCGGCCCGGCCAGCAGCAGGAGCCCAGCCGTGGCCAGTACGGAGAGGGCGAAACCGAAGTCCCGGGCCAGCCAAGGGTCGATCGCCAGCAGGACCAGACAGGCCAATGAGAGCGCGGGGATGCCCTGCGACAGGCGTCCGGCGGCCAGCGAGACCAGCACCACCACTGCCATGACCGATGCCCTCAGAACGCTCCCCTCCGGGGTCACCAGGATGACGAAGCCCAGAAGTGTGATGAGTGCGACTGCGATTCGGATGCCGCGGCCAAGACCGAGCCCGGCGCCCACCAGCATCACGCCCGCGACGACCACCGCACAGTTCGCCCCCGAGACCGCGGTCAAATGGCTGAGCGATGAATCCTTCATCGCCTGGTCGAGTTGCTCACTCACGGCGCTCGTGTCGCCGATCGCGAGCCCGGGCAGCAGGGTTCCGCCGTCACCGGGCAGCGTTCGCGCCGCACGGGAGAAGCCAAACCGCAACTCGTTGGCCCAGTCAAGCCACGCCGGCGGGGGCGCCACGGCTCTGGGGCTCCCCCGCGCGAATATCAGCACACCCACCTGTTCCGCCGCGCCCAGAGGGCGCGCTGTTCCGGTGACCTCAATCGTCGCCCCGATCCGAATTTCAGACATCGCCGGCGTTCGCCAGTCCCCCTGGGCGCTGGCGACAGCTGATTTCACGGTTGCAAACACGCGTACCGGCGCCTCCATGGGAAAGACCCGCTCACCGACAACCAGCCGGGTGATGCTGCCGCGAAACGAGTACCGGTTCTCGACTCCCCCACCGAAACCGGCTCCCGCACCGAAACCGGCTCCCGCACCGAAACCGGCTCCCGCAGCCGACCTCGGACTGGCCACGACCCGCATGGTGGCGGTGACGGTACGACCGCCGGATGCACTCTCGAAAGCCTCGGCCGGGTACCGGTTGCCATGCATAACCGCGATCGATGTGGCCACAAGCGCCATCGATGCGGCAGTGATGACCGCCACGGTGATGACCTGCAACACCCCGGGGATCGCCCCTCGTCGAGCGGCGGTCAGTTCATCGGAGGTCAGTTCATCGGCCGTCAGTTCATCGGCAGTCAGTTCATCGGCAGTGCCCTCGGCGCCCGCGCGGCTCGTCACGTGATCGGGGAGCGCCCGCACCGAACGAACGCGGTGGAACAGTACGGGAACCAGCGGTGCCACCAGCCCAAGCGCTGCGAGCCCCCACAGCGCGAGGGCAATCCCCGCGTGGTCGTGTGGGATTCCGATCAGCACACCCGCCGCCAACCAGGCGAACACCGCCGGGATCGCGAGCCGAATATCCAGTGGAGGGCGCGTCACGTGGTCACGAGATCCTTCAACCCGTCGAAGGTCTTCTCCCCGATTCCGGTCACACTCATCAGGTCATCGATCGACGTGAAGGAGCCGAACGACTCGCGCCAATCAATGATGCGTTTCGCGAGTGCCGGCCCGACACGCGGCAAAAGCTCCAGCTCCGCCTGGCTTGCGCGGTTGATGTTGATCAGGCCACCAGAGCTCCCCGCCGTTGTCGGGCCCGACTGCTCAGAATGAGACACCTCCTCACCCACAGCTGGAACGTACAGTTGCTCCCCGTCACCCACGAAACGGGCCAGGTTGACCCCGCCCGGGTCGGCGTCAACGGCCAGCCCTCCGGCTGCCGCGATCACGTCGACCACGCGTGCCCCGTCAACCAACTGGTAGAGGCCCGGATGTTCCACCGCCCCCAGGACGTGCACGAACACGTCGGCAGCGGCGGCGATCTCGGCTCCGTTTGCTCCGGTGGCTTTGGCCTCGACGTCGATCGGGGATCCGGACGCGTCAATCGTGGCACCGGTGCGCTGATCGGGCTCGAGCCATTCGGAGGTCCCTGTGGACGAGCTGACCGTGACGAGGATGGCCGCCACGGCAGCGATCAGCACCAGCCCGACAGCGGCACCCACCCCGAGCCGCAGTCGCACAGGGCCGCGGCGGCCGTCGCCGACCGGGCCCGTCTGCCCCGGTCCGGAAAGTGCGCTCATTGGGGCAGGTTAGGCCGGTGCACCCCGCACTTGACCCCAGAACCGGGTACTCGTGGACAACCGCGCACACCCCTGCCGTGTCGGGAGTCGTGCCGGTGGGCGAACCGGGTTACTCGGGCTTGGTCGCGATGTTCACGATCTTGGGTGCCCGCACGATCACATTGACCTCGGTGCGCCCCTTCAACGTTCGAATGACATGGTCGGATGCCCGGGCAAGAGCCTCCAGCTCGTCGGCCGCAATGTCGGGACTCACCTGCAACCGGTCGCGCACCTTTCCGTCGACCTGGATGATCGCGGTCACGCTCGTTTCGACGAGCAGCGCAGGATCGGCTTCTGGCCACAGTGCCAGCGCGACCGAGGGCTCGTGCCCCAGATGTTCCCACATGTCCTCAGCGGTGTAGGGCGAGAACATGTCCAGGCCGATGGCGACCGCCTCGGCCGCCTCACGCACCGCAGGGTCGCCGGCACCGGAACCGGAGTCGATGGTCTTGCGGGTGGCATTGACCAGTTCCATCAACCGAGCAACCACCACATTGAACTTGAACGACTCGACCAGACCGGGCACCTCAGCCAGGAAGTGGTGGGTCACCGTGCGGAGCGCCGGGTCACCGGCGCCGAAGTCCACGCCGGGCTCCGACGTCACGTCGTTGGCCACGCGCCACGCCCTGGCCAAGAACTTCGCGCTGCCGGCGGGTGAGACATCCGCCCAGTCGACGTCGTCTTCGGGCGGGCCGGCGAACGCCATGGTCAGGCGCACCGCGTCGACGCCGTGCTCGTCGAGCTGTTCGGCCAGGGCGACCACGTTGCCCTTGGACTTGCTCATCGCGTGGCCGTCCATGAGCACCATGCCCTGGTTGAGCAGGGCGCTGAACGGCTCGGTGAAGTTCACGTGGCCGAGATCGTAGAGCACCTTGGTGATGAATCGGGCGTAGAGCAGGTGCAGGATCGCGTGCGTGACCCCGCCCACATACTGGTCGACCGGCGCCCACGTCTTGGCCAATTCCGGGTCGAACGCCTGCGTGTCGTCGTTCGGTGACAGAAACCGCAGAAAGTACCAGGAGCTGTCGACGAAGGTGTCCATGGTGTCGGGGTCACGGCGTGCCGGGGAGCCGTCGCGCGGGTCGACAACGTTGACCCAGTCGGTGGCTGCGCCCAGGGGCGAGCTGCCCTTGGGTTGCAGGTCGAGCCCCTCGGTCGGCGGCAGCTCGACCGGCAGCTGGTCGAATGGGACCGGGATCAGCGCGCCGTCGTCGCCGTGAATGATCGGGATGGGGGTGCCCCAATAGCGCTGGCGGGAGATCAACCAGTCGCGGAGGCGGTAGTTCGTGGTGGCACGGCCCAGTCCGTCGGCCTCCAGCTGTGCCACGACGTGGGCGATGGCCTCGGTCTTCGCCATTCCGTCGATCGGGCCGGAGTTGACCATCCGCCCCTCGCCCGTTGTCGCAATCCCGGTGCGCACCGGATCGTTGTCGATCGGCGCCCCGTCGGCGTCGAGCTCGGCGGGAACGTCGACGACCACCCGCACGGGCAGGTCGAACGTGAGCGCGAAGTCGAGGTCACGCTGGTCGTGGGCGGGCACCGCCATGATCGCGCCGTGCCCGTAATCGCTCAGCACATAGTCGGCCGCCCAGATCGGCAGTCGCTCACCGTTCACCGGGTTGATGGCGTACCGGCCGAGCGGCACGCCGGTCTTCTCCCGGTCGGTCGCCTGGCGTTCGATCTCGGTGCTCTTCTGCACCTTCGCGAGGTACGCGTCAAATCTCTCGCGCACATCGGCGGGGGCATCCGCCACCAACTCTCCGGCCAGGTCGGAGTCGGGCGCGACGACCATGAACGTCGCGCCGTAGAGGGTGTCGGCCCGGGTGGTGAACACGGGCACGCGATGGTCGAGCCCCTCGATCTGAAATTCGACGTCGGCCCCTGTCGAGCGGCCGATCCAGTTGCGCTGCATGCTGATCACCTTCGCGGGCCAGGTGTGGGCGAGATCATCCAGATCAGCGAGCAGCCGGTCGGCGTAGTCAGTGATCTTGAAGTACCACTGGGTGAGCTTCTTCTTGACCACAAGTGCGCCGCTGCGCTCGGAGGTGCCGTCTGCGAAGACCTGCTCGTTCGCGAGCACCGTCTGATCGACCGGGTCCCAGTTCACCCAGGAGTCCTTGCGGTAGGCGAGCCCCGCCTCGTACATGATCAAAAACAGCCACTGGTTCCACTTGTAATACTCCGGATCGGAGGTGTGGATGACCCGTTCCCAGTCGAACGAGGCGGCATAGCGGCGCATGCTCACTCGCTGCTGTTCAATGTTGTCATAGGTCCACTTGCGTGGGTCGAGGCCGCGCTTGATGGCGGCATTCTCGGCGGGCAATCCGAACGAGTCCCAGCCGATCGGATGCAGTACGTTGTACCCGCGGTGGCGCCAGTAGCGGGCGATCACATCACCCAGTGCGTAAGCCTCTGCGTGGCCCATGTGCAGATCGCCCGACGGGTATGGGAACATGTCGAGAATGTATTTGTTCGGGCGATCATCGTCGAGATCGGAGCTGAACGGCTTCAACTCGTCCCAGACCGGGGCCCATTTGCGCTCGAGCGCGGCGAAATCGTAGCGCTCGGTATCGGTGGGCTCGTCGTGTGTTGACGGGGACATGTCGGATGCCACGTGACTCTCATTCATCGATGCGGATCGGGTGATCGGCGCTCCCGGATGACCGTTTCGCGCCCCCTCAAGCCTACCCACCCGAGCGCGGGTCACTCGGCATCGAGAACCCCGAGCAACGCCTGCGCTTTCAGTTTCACCTCTTCCAGTTCTTCGAGGGGCACGGACAGCGCCGTGATCCCCCCGCCGGCGCCGATCACCGCCCGATGTGCTTCGAGCAGGATGCTGCGAATCACCATGGCCAATTCGATCCGGCCGGAGCAGCCGATCACACCGAACGCGCCGGAGTAGACGCCGCGGGCGACCTGTTCGAGCTCCTGCAACCGCGTCATTGCCGCGTGCTTCGGAGCCCCGGTCATCGATCCGGCCGGAAAGGTGGCCTCAATGACATCGATCACACTGGCGTCATCGGCCAGTTGCGCAGTGATGGTCGAGACCAGTTGGTGCACCTGCGCATAGCTCTCCACCTGGAAAAGTGACTCCACTCGAACCGTTCCCGGTGCGGCAATCCTCTCCAGATCATTGCGCATCAGGTCGACGATCATCAGGTTCTCGGCTCGCTCCTTGGCGCTTGCGGCGAGTTCGGCAGCCAGGCGTGCATCTTCGGCGGCGTCTGTTGACCTGGGCCGCGTTCCCTTGATCGGCCGGGTGCGAACGAGGCGCTCGGTCGTGACCTCGAGAAACTGTTCCGGTGAGGCGCTCACCAGTGACAGGCCGCCGAACCGGATCAGACCGGAGTGCGTCGACGGGCTGACCTTCCGCAGTGCCATGAACACCCGGAACGGGTCGAAATCTCCGGCGACTCGAATCTGGTTGGTGAGGCAGAGCACGTATGCGCTGCCGGCGGTGATCAGTTCCTTGCAACGGTCGATCAGATGAAGATAGTCCGCATCGGAATGGTGCCAACGTACCGTCCCAATCGGCGCCCTCCCAATCGGTGCCCTCCCAATCGGCGCGGCCCCAATCGACCCGGCGGCGGCCGACTCGCCATACCAGCCGGGCAGGGTGCTGGCGCGCGCGGCTGCCAACAGTCGGGCGTCCTCCGCGGAGTCGCCGGCCGAGAGGAGCGTGACCTGTCGCGACGAGTGCTCAAACCGGAAGGCCCGATCCACATACATCCAGGCGGCATCCGGATGCGCGCCGGGGAGCATGGGGACACCACTGGTCACCTCCCCGAGTTCATAGCCGAACCACCCCACCCAGCCCGGGACGATGCCGTCACCCGCGCTGACATCCGGCTCCGTCAGCAGATTGTCGTTGAGTCGGGAGCGTAGAAAATCGAAGACGGTCCCGGATTCCGGCAAAACGGTTGCGACTGCGCCGGCCCCGTCCGACGCACGGAGCGTACCCTGCGTCGACGTGACGACGCGGCCATCCGCACATTGGCCAAGATAGCTGACCGCGCCCCGGTCACCGGATTCGGGAAGATCGAGCCAGAAGGCATGTTCTGCGTGCGCATACAGGGAATTGAACACAGCCGTAGGGTTCAGCCACGTCTCCAACGGGGTGCGCACGATGGGTCGGGTCACTGCATCAGCCTAAGGCCCGTCGCGCGCCATTCGGACATGTCCTCTGCCATTATTCGGCCGGCCGCCTGCAGCCTCAGTAAGCACGCACCACTCCCCTGCCGCCACTGGTCAAGGCAAGTGCCCCGCTACAATCTCCACAGGCCGATTGCTCTGTGCGAACCGGGCAATCGTACGTCTGCCCCACGGCGTGCAGCGCGCACCCCTCGCTCGCACCACAACCTGACCGGAGGTTCCACACCATGGTGAACCTCTCATACGTCTGGCATCCACACGAAGAAATTCTTGCCCAGACGCTGCGCGGTGAGGCCACGCCCCACCTGCTCGTCGCCGACTCGTGGCTGGTCGAGGATGGCCTGGTGCGAGCGATCAGCCTGCATCGCGACCGGTTCTTTCGGACCGCTCGCACCTGGTACACACAACCCGTACTGGACAGTTTCTGGGACGCCGCACTGGGCGTGTTGCCGGGCACCGGCCGATGGTTTCCCCGGGTTGAGGTGCAGGAGGGGACAACCGCCGGCACCGGCCCTGACCGCCCGCGACTCGCGCTCCGGTTGCGCACGGCGCCCTCCACTAACCGTCAGATGGCACTCGCCAGCCATCGCGGCCCTGACCCGCGCACACGGCCCTCGGTGAAGGGTCCGGATATTCCCTCCCTGAACGCCGCCAGGGCCAAGGTCGCTCCCGAAGCCGATGACACCGTCATCCTCGACGCACGCGGGCACATCGTCGATGGTGCCACCACAGCCATCCTGTGGTGGCGCGGTGACACCCTGGTGTCGCCGCCGTCTGACCTGAAACGCGTCGACAGCATCACCGCAAAGACGATCCGGCTGCTGGCGTCTCAAACCGGTATCCGCTGCACGGTGGAGCGGGCCCATGTCAAAGACCTGGCGGGCTGCCGCGTGTGGGCGGTCAACGCATTGCACGGCATCCGGAGCGTGTCTGCCTGGATGGACGGCCCCGATCTTGATAGTGACGATGCGGATGACGACCGTTGGGTGCGCAGTCTGGCTGCCCTTCGGCGGCCGATACGTTGAGCGGAAACACAGCCTTCACCCACCCGGCTCACACTACGATCGTGGCATGACGGAAGCTCCAGGGCGCGCGTGAACGACTCCCTGCTCTGGTTGATCGACCTGGTCGCCGGTATGGACCCGCTGCTGAGAACCCTGCTGGCCGGTGTCGGGATGCTTCTGGAGACGTCGGTCCTGATTGGCCTGGTGGTTCCCGGGGACACGATCGTGTTGATTGCCAGCACCGGCGTTCAGAGTCCGTTCCAGTACTTCGGTCTCGTGCTCGCCGTCGTGGTCGGTTCGCTGGCCGGAGAGAGCATCGGCTTCGCGCTCGGCCACTACCTCGGGCCGCGCATCCAGACCAGTTGGCTCGGCCGCCGAATCGGCGACGAGAACTGGAAGAAGGCACAGAGATATGTGGTGCGCCGTGGTGGGATCGCTGTCTTCCTCTCCCGCTTTCTTCCCGTGTTCCATTCGCTCATCCCTGTGACAGTCGGGGTCAGCCCGATGCGCTATCGCAGGTTCATGATCTGGAGCACTCCCGCCTGCATCATCTGGGCCTTCGCGTACGTCTCGGCCGGGTCAGCGGCAGCCCAGGGTTACCGTGACTTGGCGGGGCAACTCCACTACGCCGGGTTCCTTTTCGTAGCGGCAATCGTGGTTTTCCTGCTGATCGCCTTCGGTATCAAGAAATTGCTGAACCGGATCGAGGCCCGCCACATGCGCGCCCTCGACCTGGTCGCCGGTGACACTGCCTCCACACCGAGTGCCGCTGGCGCGGGCAGTGCCACCGGAGGGCCTGTCGACGACACCGGGCACGAGGGTGCCGCCGACGACCCCACCGAGAAACGCGATTAGAAGAGCTTCTTCTGTTCCAACCAGTCTTTGGCGATGGTCTCGGGTGACTCCTTCTTGTCACCCTGATTCAATTCGTTCATTGCCAGAAGTTCCGCTGTCGTCAGGTTCGCCGAGATCTTGTTCAATACAGCCTTCACCTCATCGGTGGCTGCTGCACTGCTGATCAGCGGCACCACGTTCTGTGCCAGGATCATGTTCTTCGGGTCGGCAAGTGTGACGAACTTGTTCTGGGTGATCGCAGGTGTGGTGCTGTAGATGTCGGCCAGGTCCACCGTGCCATCGACCAGGGCGTTGACCGTGAGTGGTCCGCCACTGTCGCTGATCGGCACCAGTGTCACATCCTTCACCCCGTAGATATCCTTCAGACCGGGAATCCCATATGGGCGCTCTCCGAGCTCAGGGTTTCCACCTACCTTCAACGGGATGCCGAGCCCGGCGAGGTCGGCCAGGCTGGTCACATTGTTCTCGGTCGAGAACTTCTGGGTCACGTTGTACGAGTCCTTGTCCTCGGCTTTGGCCGGGTCGAGAACTTCGAAGCCTGACGGCAGGGCGTCGCCGAGCGCCGCAACCACCTCGTCGCTCGAGGTGGCCGTCGTCTTGGGATCATAGAACTGCAACAGGTTGCCGCTGTACTCCGGAATGAGGTTGATCGAACCGTCTTGCAACGCCGCGAGGTAGACGTCTCGTTGGCCGATGCTCAACTTCGTCTCGACCGTGATTCCGTTGGCCGTCAACGCCTGGGCGTAGATCTGGGCGATGATCTCGTTCTCCGGGAATTGCGCCGAACCCACCACGACGGTTCCCGAGGCCGGAGCCACACTGCCACTGCTCGGCGGTGCGGTGGGATTGCTCGAGGAGCACCCGACCATCGCCACAGCCGCGATCACTGCAACCGCTCCGCCGAGTATTCGACTCTTCGTATTTCTCAACATGTGTCCCTCATCTCCTTGTTGTGAATCATGTCAGGCGTGCATTCTCTTCGAAGCCAGCCGCAGCGCTTTCACTCCGCGGGGAATCACAATTCTCTGGGTTCCAGCCAACACCGCATCGATTACCAGTGCCAACAGGATCACCACGATTGCTCCACCGAGCACCTCGGCATAGTTTCGCACCGGCAGCCCGTCCAGCATGAACCGGCCCAGCCCGCCGACCGGCAGGATCGCCGCGACCGTCCAGGTGGCGATGACCTGGAGTGTGGCCGAGCGCAGGCCGCTGATCGCCAGCGGCAGTGACAGCGGCAGTTCCACCTGGGCGAAGACCTGCCACTCCGTCATTCCGACTGCGCGGGCCGAGTCGATCGTGCTGCGTTCGACCGCTCCGACCCCGGCGTAGGCGCCGGCCAACAGTGGCGGAATCGCGAGGATCACCAATGCGGTCAGCGGGGCAAGAATCCCGAGGCCCATGAGCAGCGCCAGCACCGTCACCAGACCCAGGGTGGGCAACGCTCGAAATCCGCCCGACACGGCGACCGCGAGCCCGCGGCCCCGACCGGTGTGTCCGATCAGGTAACCGATGGGCAGTGCGATCGCAGCGGCGATCACCAGTGTGAGCAGCGTGTACCCGAGGTGCTCAACGGTGCGGGCGGGAACGCCTCCGGGCCCCGTCAGATTCTCCGGGTCGACCAACCAGGCCAACGCATCCAACCAGTTGTTCATGGGTTGATCACCACCGGATCGTCCTGGACGACGATGAGCCGCCCATTCGTGCGGGTGATCCTCGACCAGGGCAGAAGGAATCGGCCCATCAGAACCAACAATCCGTCAAATACCAGTGCGATCACCACCGTACCGATGATGCCGACCAGGATCTCCAAGGGAAAGTTGCGTTGAAAACCGTCGATGAACAGATAGCCCAGGCTGTTGACCCCGATCAACGCGCCCACGCTGACGAGACTGACGGTGGACACGGCAACCACGCGCATGCCGGCAAGCAGTACCGGGCCCGACAGCGGAAGTTCTACCCGCACGAGCCGCCCCCACGTCGAATAACCCATTGCTTTTGCGGATTGGATCACATCGGGTTCCACGTCGGCCAGGGCGTCGGCGGTCGTTCGCACCATGAGTGCGACTGCATAAAGGGTCAGCGCGATGATCACGTTCAGCGGGTCAAGAATCTGGGTGCCGATGATCGACGGAAGCAGAACGAACAAGGCCAGGGACGGCACAGCGTAAAGGATGCCGCTGGCTGTGACCAGCGTTCCTCGAACCAGATGATAGCGGTTGGCAATGGCCCCGATCGGTACCGCGAGGAGGAACCCAAGAACGATGGGCACCACGCTCAACCAGATGTGATCGAGGGTCAGCGACAGTACCATGTCGAGGTTCGCCAGCAGCCAACTCATCGTGCGCCCCGACTCAGCGCCCGTCCGTGGACGGGCCTCGAGTCTGTCCGGGCCAGCTTGGGCCCTCGGTCGGCGATTCGTTCACCAGGATTCCTGCGGGCCGGCCGGTGCCATCAATCACCAGGTTTCCGAAGCGACCCGGGGCCAGGTGCAGGGCACGCGCACCCCGATCGGTGCCCACGAAGCTCGAAACGAAATCATCGGCCGGATTGCTGAGAATCTCGGTGGGTGTACCCAACTGCGCGATCTCGCCGCCCGTTTTCAGGATGGCGATCTGGTCTCCAAGAAGAAAAGCCTCGTCGATGTCGTGGGTGACGAAGACCACCGTTTTGCCCAGTTCGCGTTGCAGGCGAAGCAGCTCTTGTTGCAGCTCCGAACGCACGATTGGGTCGACTGCCCCGAACGGCTCGTCCATCAACAAGATGTTGGGGTCGACCGCGAGTCCGCGGGCCACCCCCACCCGCTGTTGCTGGCCGCCCGAGAGCTGGCTGGGGTACCTGTCGGCGAATGCGCGGTCCAATCCGACCGTGTCCATCAACTCGAGTGCCCGGCCTCGCGCTCGCCCACGCGCCACACCGGTCAGATAGAGCACGGTGGCAATGTTGTCGATCACTTTGCGGTGCGGCAGCAGCCCGGAGTTCTGCATCACGTAGCCGATTCCGCGCCGCAGCTTCACCGGCTCCTTGCCGGCGATGTCGTCACCGTCGATTTCGACGACGCCGCTGGTCGGGTCGACCATACGGTTGATCATTCTGAGGATTGTCGTCTTGCCCGAGCCAGAAGACCCGACGAGAACCGTGGTCTTGCGAGACGGAATCACGAGTGAGAGGGAATCCACGGCGCGCGTTCCATCGGGAAACTGCTTGGTCACCGATCGGAATTCGATCATGTCTCGGGCTCGGCTCCTCGGTTGTGTGAGATTAAGTCGTGCCTGGGGTCCAACGCACGCACGATTCTGCGGCAGAGGCAAAGTCGTGCGCAATACGTATGGTGGCGAATCCCCCGGTCATGAACCTATCCGCTCGCTTCGGTCTTGGCTGACGGGCCGTAGTGGCTCTCGAGGTAGCCGTAGATCACGGCTCGGCATTCGGCGAGGAAACTCGGGTCGCCCTGCGGGTCGGAGTAGAACGCCCGACTGATGATGGCGTCTCCGATTTCGACTGCGACCTCCATTCGGAATGCCAACTCATCGCCCTCGGGCAATTGGTACTCGGAAGAAAGGATCTCGGCAAGGCTGCGCGCAAAGAATCCCTGTTCGAACCGTTCTCCTGCCGCATCGGGCGCGTTGACGCTGTCGACGAACTTGATAATCCGAAATCCACGCTCATCCCGGTGCATCCCAATGAAGGCGTCGATCGCACAGCCCATTGCGCCCCACCAGTCCGTCGGTTGGATCCGCTTGATCTCGTCGACCACGGCGGCGTGGAAACGCTGAATTGCGCGTTCGCGCAACGCCTGTAACACGGCGATTCGGTCGGGGAAGTACCGGTAAACGGTTCCGATTGACGCCCCTGCTCTCTGGGCCACCATCGCCGTCGTCACCCGTTCGAAGCCGACCTCGTCGATCACTTCGGCCGCCGCATCCAGAAGTCCGGCCAGCCTGGCGGAGCTGCGCTCCTGCACCAGTTGTGTTCGCACCTGAATTTCCTGGGGTGCGTTATCCACCAATCTATCTAGTGACATATCGCACTCCTTCTCATTATCGGCATGCTCGATTCTAGTGACTCGTCCCCTGAAAGGGTGGCATTTCGCCATCAGCGTGGCTCTATCTTCTGAGTGGCGCATCTTCGCGGGTCTCGTCCGATCAACAGTGGGGAGCCTTCTCGGTCTGCTTTCGTGGCTTGAGCGTCGAACGTGCGAGACTGTCCGGGTGGCAGAGCCTTCTGGATCGACCCCCGAGCGACGGGAAAGTGTTGTTCGCCACCGTGCGGCACGCCTGGAAGATCGCATGCACAGTTTTCGCGAGAGACGAGCGCGCAAGCGTGGCTACGCGGCAACGGTGATCGCCTACACGGGCTACGGCGGTGCCACCTGGGTTCGCGTGCTCGGCCGAGTGTTGTTGACCAGAAACCCCCGGGCCGGTTCCCGGGCAGAACGCAAGCAGCTCAAGCGCATCGACCGGGTGCGCGGCTGGCGCAGTTTCACCAGTGTTCCCGTCGGTGACGTGCTCGTCACGGTGACCATCGACGACATCAGCTTCCAAGTGAAGGCTGACCGGGGCGGGGTGATCGATGAAGAACTTCCGGTAGTGCTGAAACCGGGTTGGCACACGGTCAAGATGCACACCGTCGACTCGGAGGTGAGTGAGTCCGAGGTATTCGTCGTCGACCCCGCGACGCGACTCGGGGTGCTCTCTGACGTCGATGACACCGTTATGGTCACGGCACTCCCCCGACCCCTGGTGGCGGCCTGGAACACCTTCGTCCTCGATGAGCACGCCCGCATCCCCACCCCGGGGATGGCCGTGTTCCTCGAACGCCTGGCGGCCAGTCACCCCGGTGCCCCGGTCATCTACCTGTCTACGGGTGCCTGGAACGTCGCACCGACACTCACCCGTTTTCTTGACCGAAACCTCTATCCGAAAGGGGCCCTGCTTCTGACCGATTGGGGGCCCACACACGACCGATTGTTCCGGAGCGGGCGTGAACACAAGCGCACGAACCTCGTCAGGCTCGCCCGGGAGTTCCCGAATATCAAATGGTTGCTGATCGGTGACGATGGGCAGAAGGACGAAGAGATCTACGGTGAGTTCGCCGCGCAGCATCCGGAGCACGTCGCGGCCGTCGCCATTCGCCAACTGTCTCCCGGCGAGGCGGTGCTGGCCGGTGGCCGGTCGTCGCCCGATCAGCACTCGGAGACGGCAGACATTCCCTGGGCCTATTCCCCGCACGGGGCGGGCCTTGAGGAGCAACTGACCGCGTTCGGCGTCATCTGAGGGTATTTGGCCCGAGCCGGCGTCGATACGCTGGAGTGCATGACGTGGGCGACCAAATTGCGAACCTCCAGTCGGGTGCCATTGCTGCAAGCGGTCAAGACCTCGGTCGCCACCGTGCTCGCCTGGGTGGTGGCCGGCACCCTGCTCCCCGGTCAGCTGCCGATCTTCGCGGCCGTGGCCGCCCTTCTGGTCGTGCAACCGAGTGTGAATCAATCGTTCGGCAAGGCGATCGAACGCACATTCGGGGTCGTTCTCGGAGTGCTCGTCGCGACGGGGATCAGCCTGCTGTTCGGCCAGAACAGTTGGGTGGTGCTGCTGGCAATCGTGGTGTCGATCATGATGGCCTGGTTGCTCAGGTTGAACCCCGGCTCGTCCAACCAGATCCCGATCAGCGCAATGCTGGTGCTCGCGCTTGGTGCGGCAACCCCCGACTACGCATTCACCCGCATCATCGAGACCATCATCGGTGCGGTGATCGCCCTGATCGTGAACCTGGTGATCGTTCCACCGGTGCTGCTCTTACCGGCGCACCACGCTGTGGCACGGCTGGCCGCCGGGGTGGCATCGGTACTTGACCAACTGGCGGTTGCCCTGAGCACTCCGATGACAAACGACCAGTTGATGTCGCTCATGCACGACTCGCGGTCTCTCAGGGACCTGCGCGATACCGCAGATCAACGCGTGACCGAGGGCGAGGAGTCGCTGACGCTCAACCCCCGCCGTTCTGCGCACCGGGACCGGCTGGTCGCCGCCAGCCAACTGCTCACCCGGCTCACCCCGCTGGTCACCCGGGTGATCGGGATGTCCCGGGCCCTGCGCGACCACTACGACGAGCAGTTGAGCTCCGACCCGGCCGCCCAGGCCATCGCCACTGAACTCACGAGGGCCGCCCACGACCTGCGACTGTTGATCCGCCCGATCGACAGCGTCGACATCGACCTGCCGACGGTGACCAGCGAGATGCCCGCACTCACCGCGCCCCTGGTCATCTTGAAACCCAACCCCGAGCACTGGATTCTGCTCGGGTCGCTGATGGAGGACCTCAGACGGGTGCGCGAGGAGATCGTCGGCGAATGAATGCTCCGGGTCAGATCAGCGGCTGTCCCGCGGGATGATCAACTGGATTCCGGGTTCGATCGGGCAAGCGCAGAAGACCGCAAGTGGAACGTCTTGCTCTCACTGGTTGCCGCCGTGGGCAACGCTCGCTCCTGGCAAGAACCTGATGGAAACGACGTTCTCGCCGCGTCGGCAGAGCTTCACGCCAGGCAGGATGTACCGCCTCCGGTTACCATGGCCAGCATGGACGACATCGAGCCAGCTCGCGATGGCGCGGGCAAGGCACCCCGCAGCCGTCGTTACCTCGTCGCGCTCACCGACGGCGGCGGCACCGTTCCGCCCGAGCTCGGGGTGGCCCGTCGTCTTCTGGACCGGGGTCATCGGGTCACGGTGCTTGCGGATGACTCGTTGGCGGACCAAGTGCGCCCCACCGGTGCGGCGTTCAGTCCCTGGCCCGCCAACACGGTGGGCGAAATCCGTGACTGGGAGTTACGCAGCCCGCTGAGTCTCGCGCGCGACATGGTCGACCACATGATCGCGGGGCCGGCGCCCGGGCATGCACAACACACCGCAGCAGCGATCGACGAGACGCCACCAGATCTCGTACTGGCCTCTTTCACAGAGTTCGGCGCCATGATCGCGGCCGAGGCGCGCGGGATCCCGTTCGACGTTCTGCTCCCGAACGTCTACGCGCTGCCGGTCAGGGGAATGCCGCCGATCGGCACCGGTTTCCCTCCCGCCGGGGGGTCGCTCGGGCGACTGCGCGACCTGGTCGCGAGCTCCGGGAGTGGCCGGCTGATCGACCGGTACGCGCTCAAGCGGATCAACGCGCTGCGGGCCGCTCATGGGCTTGACCTGATCACAACCACCTGGGACCAAGTGCATCGCGCCAGGCGTCAGTTGGTTCTCACCTCCTCACACTTCGACTTCCCGGCCGAGCTGCCGCCGAGTGCGCGGTATGTGGGACCAATCCTGGACGATCCAGCGTGGGCGGTCGACGACCGGTGGCTGCCGCCCTCCGGTGACGAACCGCTCGTTCTGGTCGCGATGTCGTCGACCTTCCAGAACCAGCTGGGCTGCCTGCAGCGGGTGGTGGATGCCCTCGGGCGTCTCCCGGTGCGGGGCCTGGTGACCACCGGGCCGCGAATCAGTCCCGCAGACATTCGGGCACCCGCCAACGTCAGCGTGCTTGCCGCCGCGCCGCACGGCGAGGCCATGCGCCACGCCAGCGTCGTCGTCACCCATGGTGGCCACGGCACGGTGGTGAAGTCGCTGGTTGCGGGACTGCCGCTGGTCATCCTTCCTCACGGCCGCGATCAGGCCGACAACGCCGTTCGGGTCACCACGCGCGGTGCCGGCATCGTCGTGTCACGTCGGGCATCGGCCAGACGAATCGCCGGGGCAATTGCCACAGTACTGGACAGCCCGGCATACCGGCGGGCGGCGATGGAACTCGGCGCACTCGTCGCACACGATGCCAGCTTGGACAGACCGCTTCTTGAGGAACTCGAACACTGACCAGTTCGCTCGCGCCACCGGTATCGACGCCGGATTCAGGGCAGCTTCTCCTCCACCGGCGTGCGCCGCATGACGAGCAGGGCCCGGGCGGCATCGTCGACCTGAGCCGGGTCGATGCGCCCGGTCAGGGCCGCGGCCACGATATCGGCAACCATGGCGCCGAGATCGATCCCGACCGTGGACGGGTCGGCGGGCAGCACATAGAGCAAGGCGGTGGTGCCCGCGGCGAGGGCGCGGATCGCGTTCTCGGAGGGGTTGCGGTACTCGTCGATACCGCTGTGCTGCAGCATCAGCATGTCGTCGCTGATGATCACCCCGTGGAAGTTGAGATCATCCCTGAGGATGCGATGCCAGACCGGTGACAGGCTGGCCGGCTGCGCATCGACGTCTGAATACTCCAAGTGGCCGAGCATCACCAGTTCGGCGCCCGCCACGATACCGGCCGCGAACGGTCGACCGTAGCGTTCACGCCAGTTCGCGCGGCTCAACGCCGTCTGCGGGATCAGTTGGTGCGAATCTCCGACCCCGGCCCCATGACCGGGAAAGTGCTTCAGGGTGCTGAGCACCAGACCGCTCTCGCCGCGCACCGCCTGGGCGACGCGTTCCGCGGCGGCCTGCGGGTCGATGCCGAGCACACGGTCATAAATGAAGGAGCCGGGGTCGGCGGAGACGTCGGCGACCACCCCGAAGTTGATCTGGATGCCCGCTTCCCTCAAAAGCGCTGCCCGTGACCGAAACGAGGTGTAGGTATCACTCACGGAGTCGTGCTTGAGCTGATCCGCGCCCGGCGCTGTGTCTGCGTCCAGGCGGCTGACCACCCCGCCCTCTTGGTCGACCGCAAACAGCAACGGCAGTTCGGGATCGGGGCTGGCCGCCGTGGTGAGGCCGGCGAGTGCGGCTGTGCCCGAGGGGATATTGTCACTCATCAAGATCATGCCGCCGGGTCGGTTCTGCTCGGCAAACGCGCGAAACGCACTGGCATCCGTGCCGGGAATGTGCAACACGAACAGGCTCTGCACCTTTTCGGCCAACGACATCTGGGCCAACCGAACCTCTGCCCACGCCTGGGCCCGTTCGGTGGGGCCGGGTTCGGGTTGCGGCGCAGGTTGCGCCTCGAGCGTACCCGGGTCGGTTGACGCCGGCCCTGCCGACGGCGAGACAGCGCCGCCTGCCGACGTCGGCGGCTTCACACCTGCGGGCCCGGCGTGCGCACATCCGGCGGTCACCAGCAGCCCCGCGATCGCCGCCGCTGCGGCAAGGAGCCTGCCCGCCATCCGCGTCCTCACCATCCGTCGATGGTACCCCCGTTCACGAGAGGTGTGCCCGGCACTGGCAGAATCGGGGCTGGCCGCAATACGCTGGCAACCATGCAGCAGGGTTCGGCAGGCTTCCACCCATCACCGGTCACTGCTGTTCGAGGCCTGATCCATGCCACCCATCCCCTGCCGTCGATCGCGGTCACGGCGGTTGCCCTGATTCTCGGGCTGGCCGTCGGCCTCGGCTCCGTCGAACTGTGGCTGGTCGCCGCGATGGTGCTCACCGGGCAGCTGTCGGTGGGCTGGTCCAACGACTGGATCGATGCTGCCCGCGACACGGCCGTCGAGCGACGGGACAAACCGATTGTCACGGGCATGGTGAGCCGGCGCGCCGTCGGCGTTGCCGCCCTGGCCGCGGTCGTCGTCAGCATCGGCCTCGGGTTTGCTCTCGCCCCGGCAGTCGGGGTCGCGAATGTGATCTCTGTGGCATCCGCCTGGGCGTACAACGGGCCGCTGAAATCAACCCTGTGGTCCTGGTTGCCGTTCGCCGTGAGTTTCGGGATCCTGCCGGTTCTGGTCACCTTCGCACTGCCCGGGTCGCCCTGGCCGATGTGGTGGGTGGTGGCCGCCGGTGCTCTTCTCGGCGTTGCGGCCCACTTCACCAACGTGCTGCCCGACCTCGAAGGCGACCGGCGCACCGGCGTTTCGGGGCTGCCACACCGGCTGGGTGCCCGGGCATCCGGGCTGATTCCGTTCATCATGTTGGCCGTGGTGTCGGTGCTCGTCGGGATCGGGCAGGTCGGCACAGCACCCCGCCCAGGAACAGCGGTGGGTGTCGTGCTGGGACTGGCAATCGCGGTGACCGGGATCGTGCTTGCGCGCACGCGTCGGCCGACCCGTTCTTTGATGCGGCTGATCATGCTGGGCGCGCTGGTGAATGTGGCCACGTTGGCGGCGACCGGGATGGCGTTGGTCGTGGGCGCGTGAAGCAGGCACCCCGTGGCTCGCTCTGGGCCCGGGGATCAGGGGGTCAGCGGTTCAATCGGCCGCGGTTCAATCGGCCGCGTTTCAATCGGCACAGTCGGGCTGGACGTGGAGGGTGCCTCGGCTGCCTTCTGCCCTTTCGAGTTCTGTATCCCGATGGCCGAGATGACACCCCCGGCGATCAACATCAGCGCGGTTGCGAGCATCGCGCGGTGAAAACCGGTCAGGTCGAGGGTGCCCCCGACGATGATTCCAGTCAACGCAACGGCGATCAGCCCGGCCACCCTCGATACTGCGTTATTCACCGCCGATCCGATGCCGGCCTGACTGGTACTGATGGCGCCGAGAATACCGGAAGTCAAAGGGGCCACCGTGATTGACAGCCCCAGGCCGAACACGAGCACTCCGGGCAATACCTGCAGCCAGAAGTTGATCGGATCAGTGACCGACAGCATCATCAGGTAGCCGACTCCACCGATGACCGGCCCCACCGCCATAAAAAGGCGGGGGCCGTATTTGCCGCCCAACTCGCCGAACCGCGACGAGAGCAACAGCATCATTATGGTCGTCGGCAACAGGGCCAGCCCCGCAGCCAGGGCCGTGAATCCGACAGTCTGCTGCAAGAACAGGGTGAGAGCGAACGAACCGAAAGAGAGTGCCCCGTAGATGAATGTGGTGGCCACGTTGCCGACCGAGAAGTTGCGCACCCTGAAGAGTTTCAACGGCATCATCGGATGCGGCGCACGTGACTCCCACCAGAGGAAGACGGCGAAGGCGACCACCCCGAGAATGAGCGGGAGAAACACCAGCGGATCCTGCCAGCCGAGTCGATCCTGTTCGATCAGCGCGAACACGGGGCCGCCAAGACCGACTGCCGCCAAGACCGCGCCGATGATGTCGATGTGCCCCGTGCCCCTGATGTGCTCCGGCTCCTTCATCCTGTGCAGCAGCCACAGCGTGACACCGATCGGGATCACATTGATCAAAAAGATCCACCGCCAACTGAGATAGTCGGTCAGAAGGCCGCCCAGGATCGGGCCCGCGATGAACGCGACCCCCGTCCAGCCCGTCCACGAACCGATCGCTCTGCCTTGGGCCTTTCCGGAGAACTCCGACAGGATCAGCGCCAGTGAGCTCGGCACGAGCAGCGCCCCCGCCATGCCTTGCAGCCCACGGGCCAGAATCAAGAAGATGCCCGCCGGGGCCAGCGCACACAAGAGGCTGGCCACCCCGAACCAGACCAGTCCGACACGCAGGATTCGGCCGCGGCCGAACGTGTCTGACAGCGATCCGGCGACGAGAATGAAGGCGCCGAGTGTGAGCAGGTACGCGTCGACGACCCACTGCTGCAGCACCAGTCCGCCGCCGAGGTCACGTGCCATGGCGGGCAGGGCGACGGTGATGATGGAGCCGTCGAGGAAAGCGACGAACGAGGCGAGGATCGCGGTCCACAGGACGAGCCGCTGTTGGCTGGTTGTGGGCGTTCGTTGTTTCCTACTCATGGCCGTGCGCTGTTCACGGCCGCGCCCCAGCCGCAGTTGTCGCGTGCGGGCAATTGCAATTGGCGCCCCGCCATCTCCGGGCGGCGCACAATGGGGGCTCTGTTCGATGACGACGTCACCATGACTTCATGTTAACCCTGCCGCTACTTCAGGGGAGGGCGAGTTTCACCGAGACGCCACGGGATCAGGGCGCTCCGCGTGGTGATCGATCGCTGACTGGGAGCGACCCGCAGTTGCACGGTCTAGTCTGGGCCAGAAGCAACACCTCCTGTCTCAGGACACATGCCGAATGTACTCAGACTCACGCGTCAGCCACGAGTCGAACGGAGCCCGGTTTCGCCCATGACTGCACCGTCACGCCAAGCATCACCTCTGACCACCGTTCAGAAGCCCCGCCGCAAGTCGCTTGCGGCTGCCGGAGGTGTTGCAGCTCTCATCGCCGGGCTCGGTCTCGGCGAATTGACGGCGGCCCTCACCTCGATCGCCACGAGCCCCACCGGCTCGGTTGGCTCCGTGGTGATCGACCTCACTCCGGGATGGTTCAAGGAGTTCATGATCTCGGCTGTCGGTACCGCCGACAAATTCGTGCTCGTCGCGCTGATCATTGTGGTGGCCTCGGCCGTCGGCGCCATCGCCGGGGTGCTCGAGCTGTCTCGTCCGCCCGGGGGGCGCGCGGTGCTCGGCGGTCTCGCCGTGGTCTGTGCGATCGCAGCGCTCAGCCGGGCGGGGGCAGGCCTCAGCAGCGTATTGCCTGCCGCCGTGGCCTGGCTCGTGGCCGCCCTGGTATTGGTGTTTCTCGTTCGACGCCTGCGGCCGGGGGTCGCCCCAGCCACAGCAACGCGGCGGCGAGCTGCGGAGCGCGGAGACGCGCCCACCCCAGCACCCGCGGCGGAGTCCTCGATCGACCGGCGCCGATTTCTGCTCTACTCGGCAGCCGCGGTGGTCGTCGGTGTCGCGGGCGGGGCCATGAGCCGCGTCGCCGGCGCCGGGGCTCGGGCAGCCCAGTCTGCCCGTTCTCTCCTGAGGCTCCCCGCCGCCGCCATCCCGGCACCCGCGGTGCCCGCGGTGCCCGCCGGTGCCGCCCTCGACGTCGCCGGGATCACCCCGCTGGTCACGGCCAACGGTGATTTCTATCGCATTGACACCGCCCTGGCCGTGCCCGACGTGAACCCGGACGATTGGAGTCTCACGGTGAACGGAATGGTGGAGCATCCGATCACCATCACCTTCGCCGAACTTCTTGCGCTCCCGTTGACCGAGAGGGCGGTCACATTGGCCTGTGTCTCGAACGTGGTTGGCGGCGACCTCATCGGAAACGCCACCTGGCTGGGTTACCCGATCAATGAGTTGTTGGCCAGGGCGAAACCGGCCGCCGGTGCCGACATGGTGCTGTCGCGCAGTGTCGACGGCTTCACAGCAAGCACCCCACTCGAAGCGCTGACCGACGACCGCGGTGCGCTGCTCGCGGTGGGGATGAACGGAGAACCGCTGCCGTTCGAGCATGGTTTCCCGGTTCGCATGGTCGTTCCTGGGCTGTACGGTTACGTCTCTGCGACCAAGTGGGTGAGTGAAATGACAGTGACACGATTCGACCGCGACACCGCCTATTGGACGCGCAACGGGTGGTCCCCGCTGGGGCCGATCAAAACCGAATCACGGATCGATGTTCCCCGCAACGGCGAGAAGGTGGCGGCTGGCATGGTGACGATCGCCGGGGTCGCGTGGGCGCAGACCCGCGGAATCGACAAGGTGGAAGTGCGAATCGATACCGAACCGTGGCGTGAGGCCACGCTTGCCCGTGCGATCTCGGCCGACACCTGGGTGCAGTGGCTGTACGAATGGCAGGCCACATCGGGCACGCACACGCTCACCGTACGGGCGACCGATTCAACCGGGGTCACCCAGACCGAGACGCAGGTGGGGCCTGTGCCCGACGGAGCCACCGGCTGGGACCGTCTCACCGTCAACGTCGGCTGAAAACCGGTCACGGTCCGGGTCACGATGAGCGTCGGCGGGCATTCCGGCACGACCTCGTCAGAGCGTGCCCACCGCCGTGACGCGCACTGCAGCGACACCCAGTTCGTCTGATTCGGCCAGGTCGATCGTGGCGCTGATACCCCAGTCGTTGTCGCCGGCAGGGTCGTGCAGAATCTGCCGCACCTCCCAACGGTCGGGGTGCGTCTCGATCATGATCATTGCCGGACCCCGGGCATCGGGCCCGGTGCCGATCTCGTCGTGAATGGCGAAGTAGTCGTCCAGTGCCTCTGCCCACTTCTCGGCGGTGAACCCGGCGGGGCCGTCGAGTTCGCCCAACTCGTCGTAGTGTTCCAGCGCCGCCAGCTGCACCCGGCGGAACAGCTCGTTGCGCACCAGCACCCGGAACGCGCGAGTGTTGCGGGTCACACCCGGCGGCAGCGCCGGCGGCGCGTGCGGGTCGGGATGCTCGACGCCCACATGCGGGTGGGACAATTCTTCCCACTCATCGAGCAGGCTCGAGTCGACCTGGCGCACCATTTCCCCGAGCCACTCGATGATGTCGTGCAGTTCTTCGTTCTTGGATTCGTCGGGGATGGTCTGCCGGGCTGCGCGGAAGGCGTCTGACAGGTAGCGCAGCACCTGCCCCTCCGAGCGCGCCAATTTGTAGAACGACACGTATTCAGCGAACGTCATCGCCCGCTCATACAGGTCGCGTACCACCGATTTGGGTGCGAGCTGAAAATCGCCGACCCACGGTTGCGACCGCCGGTAGGTCTCGAACGCCTCCATCAAGAGCTCTTCGAGTGGCTTCGGATAGGTGACACTATCCAGCAGCTCCATGCGGCGGTCGTATTCGATGCCCTCGGCCTTCATCGCCGCAACCGCTTCACCGCGCGCCATCGACTCCTGCGCGCGCAGCACCGGCCGCGGGTCGTCGAGGGTGGCCTCGAGGATGGAGAACATGTCCAACGCGTAATTGCCGCTGCCAGGGCCGGCTACGGGCATGTCCGGGCCGCCACGGTCAGGTGCGGCCTGGTCTTCGGCCGGATCCATCAGATCGAACACGGCGAGGGCGAACGGCGACAGCGGCTGGTTGAGCGCGAAATTCGGTTGCAGGTCGACAGTGAGCCGAATCTTCGGGTGCCCGCCGTGGGGATCCGGTTCCTGCACCACCACGCCTGCGGTGCGCAGCGTTCGGTAGATGGCCAGCGCCTTCCTGGCCATCGCGAGTTGGCGCACACGCGGCTCATGGTTGTCTTCGATGAGCTGCCTGACGTTCTCGAACGCGTCGCCACCGCGGCCGATCACGTTCACGATCATGGCGTGGGTGATCTGCATGCTCGAGGTGAGCGGTTCCGGTTCGGCGGCGACCAACCGGGTGAAGCTCGGCTCCCCCCAGGAGACGAAGCCCTCGGGCGCCTTCTTGCGCACCAGTTTGCGCAGCTTCTTCGGATCGTCGCCCGCCTTCGCCAGCATCTTCTGGTTCTCGGTCTCATGGTCGGGTGCCTGCACGACCACGGTTCCAGCGGTGTCGAACCCGGCCCGACCGGCCCGGCCCGCGATCTGGTGAAATTCGCGGGCGTTCAGCTGGCGCATCCGGGTGCCGTCGAACTTGGTGAGAGCGGTGAACAGCACGCTGCGGATGGGCACGTTGATGCCCACGCCGAGAGTGTCGGTGCCGCAGATCACCTTGAGCAGGCCTCGCTGGGCGAGTTGTTCCACCAGCCGCCGGTATTTGGGCAACATTCCGGCGTGGTGCACGCCGATTCCGCTGCGGATGAGGCGAGAGAGTGTCTTGCCGAACACAGTGGTGAACCGAAACTCGCCGATCGCCTCGGCGATCTCGTCACGGCCCTCCCTGGTGATCATCTTGATGCTCGACATGGCCTGCGCGCGTTCGATCGCGGCCAACTGGGAGAAGTGCACGATGTAGATCGGCGCCTGGGAGGTGACGAGCAGGTCTTCGACGGTTTCGTGCACGGGGGTCTTCGCATAGGAGTAGTGCAGTGGTACCGGGCGCTCGACCCCGGTCACCAACGCCGTCTCGCGCCCGGTGCGCCGACCGAGGTCGTCGGCAATGCGAGTCATGTCGCCGAGGGTCGCCGACATCAGGATGAACTGCACCCGCGGCAACAGCAGGAGCGGTACCTGCCAGGCCCAGCCACGCTCGGGGTCGCAGTAGAAATGGAACTCGTCCATCACGACCTGGTCGACATCGGCATCCGCGCCGTGGCGCAACGCCACGTTCGCCAGAATCTCGGCCGTGCAGCAGATGATCGGGGCATCCGGGTTCACCGACGAGTCGCCGGTGACCATCCCCACATTTGCGGCGCCGAACACGTCAACCAGCGCGAAGAACTTCTCAGAGACCAGCGCCTTGATCGGAGCGGTGTAGTAGCTGCGTTTGCCCTCTGCGAGCGCTGCGAAGTGGGCGCCGATGGCCACCAGCGACTTGCCCGTGCCGGTCGGCGTGCTCAGGATGACGTTGGAACCCGAGACGATCTCGATCATGGCCTCGTCCTGCGCCGGATACAAGGTGAACCCGTTCGAAGCCGACCAGTCAAGGAACTCGCCGTAGACGGCATCCGAGTCGAAAACGGTCGGCGCGCGGTCGAGAAGGGTCATGCCCCAACCCTACGTGCCGCCACCGGCCTCCCCTTCCAGATCGTTGAGAGTGCAAATAGGTGCCCTCCGAGACGATCGGAAGGCACTATTGGGCTCGCTCAGGGAAGCCTGTGCTGCTCAGGATGCAGAAGCCGGGCGTTGGGGCAGATCCTGACGGGTTGCAACCGCCAACCGGTTCCAGACGTTGATGGCTGAGATCGCCATCAGCAGCTCGACCATCTCCCGCGGGCTGAAGACGTCGGATGCGCCGTCCCAGACGGCGTCGGACACCCCACCCTGACTGATCTGGGTCACCTGCTCGGTGAGCCGGAGCGCAGCCTGCTCGCGCTCGCTGAACAGGCCGGCAGCTTCGTGCCATCCGGCCAGCACATCGAGTTTGCGTTGGTCGACGTCGGCTGCGCGGGCCTCCTGCGCGTGCATGTCGAGGCACCAGGCACAGCCGTTCAGCTGCGACGCGCGTGTCTTGACCAATGAGAGCAGGGCTTCACCGAGACTCCCCGCGTGAATGTACTTCTCCAGCGCATACATGGGCAGGTACGCCTGGGGATCTGTCTCCTGCACCGACAGCCGCTGGGTGATGGAAGTGGGCCGCACCATGTGCTCTGTGGTCATGACTGTTCCCTTTCGCGATAGGCGCGCGTGTAACCGCCCCTTATGTCCCCCGCTTCCAGATTCGTCCGTATTGCCTCTCGCGTCAATGCCCCCGTCCCTTCAGCGCAAGAGCTTGACTCCCCCATGAGTGGGCGCAATAGTGCCCTCCCGAGCATTGGGAAGGCACTTGTTTGCGCCCTCAGTCGTGGCCGCACTCAGTGGTGGCTGAACAGAGGCGAGTGATCAGCCAGCACATGACGGATGCGTTGAAGAAGCTCGTCCGCATCTCTCGGGTCATCCGCATTTACGAGGAAAGGCACTCTTGCGAACACTCAGTGAAATGCATGCCCCGACTTACGCCGGCGGTGCGCTCGCATGCTGATTCCTGGCTGAATGACGATGGTGCCGCAGGATGAGCCAGAGAGTCGCGAGCCCGATCGCAGCGGTGACGGCCAAGGCGCTGACGAACAGCACGAATGCGAGGGTTTTGGCGTGGACTGCGGGCGATGCGATCAGTCCGACGTCGACGTGTTCCACGCTGGCCCCGGTGAGGATCAGCGCGAGCAACGCGGTGAGCCTGATCGAGGAGTCCCACAGAGCGTGCAGCAACGACACTCCCACGAAAGCGCCGAGGATGCCCAGAGTCGGGCGAAAATGGGTGCGTCCTCGCGCGGCTCCGAAGATCGCCGCACCGAGGATCGCCGTCCACAGGACGTGGCCGACCGGAGCGAGAATCGCTCGCAGGGCTTCGGTCTGAAGGAGCCTCAACAAGTCGACGCCGTGTGCGGTGATTGCGGCTTTGAATGCGTATCCGGCCGATTCGAAGGCCGCGAACCCAGCGCCGATGGTCGCCCCGAGCAGGGCGCCCAAGCCTGCAGTCTTCGGCATCACTCGCCAACCGATGATGACCAGAAGAAGAGCTTTGATGAACTCTTCGATGAACCCGACGCCGAGGTATGAGTACAGGCTCGACGTCAGTTTGGCCTCCAGGAGTGAGGCGCCGAGCACCCCGCAGATACCGCCGATGAAGAAGGCGATGATCACGTGAAGTTTGCTGATGTTGCCACCGATCCGTTCGAGGACGAAGAGCATCACGCAGAACGGGATCAGGAAACTTCCCAGCAGGATCAGTGTCGAAATGAGGCTGCTGTTGCGGGTGAGGGCTGTTACAGCCACCGTCGCAATCCAAAGGGCAAGCCCTGCGACCAGGGTCTTCCACCACCACCCGTGGTGGTAATGGCGATGAGGGTGCCTGTGCTTCTCAGGCCTCTCAGCCTTCCCAGACTTCTCCGACTTCTCAAGCTCCCCGTGCTTCTCAAGCTTCTCGTGTTGCTTCTGCGCACCGAGGGCCCGTGCACCCGACCCGGCCCGGGCCCGAACTGCTTCATCCATGGCGTCGTATTCCTCGGGATCGCGAAGCGCGGAGTTGGGGAGACTGTCGACCAGTGCCATCAAAGTACTCTCGCCGCAGAGGGGCGCCAATGAAGGGCTCTGGCAGCCGGGCCCCAAAGACACGGTTCGGCACCGGGGGACGCGCTGCTTGCCGCCTCAGTTTTCTGACAGCGGCGACGGCTAGAATCTGCCCAATGAGCACAACGATCGACCCGGATGACCTTGCGGTGACCCTGCGGGTTCTGGCTTCCATGGACGAGTTCGACGAGGAGCATCCGGATTTCGTCCAGGTGCGCCGCGCCACAGCCCGCATGTTCAAGGCTGTGAAGAAGAACCGGCGGCTCGAGAAACGCGCCGTGATCGCCGATGCCGACCGCGCGGTCGTCGCGGCCACAGCCACCGGTGCCCCCGACCGCATCGACGACGAGACCCGCGGCGTGCCGCTCGCAGCCGGCACCACTGCCCAAAGCGCCGGCACCCTCATCAAGTCGCGCGCCTGCTACATCTGCAAGCAGCACTACACCCGGGTCGATGCCTTTTATCACCAGCTCTGCCCCGACTGCGCTGCGTTCAGCCACGCCAAGCGGGATGCCCGCACCGACCTCACCGGCAGGCGCGCCCTGCTCACCGGCGGCCGCGCGAAGATCGGCATGTACATCGCTCTTCGCCTGCTGCGCGACGGTGCGCACACGACCATCACCACCCGGTTTCCGAAGGATGCCGCCCGCCGGTTCGCCCGCATGGAGGATTCCGGTGACTGGCTGCACCGGCTGCGGGTGGTCGGCATCGACCTGCGCGACCCGGCGCAGGTGATCGGGCTGGCCGAGTCGGTGGCCGAGCAGGGGCACCTTGACATCCTGATCAACAACGCCGCCCAGACGGTGCGCCGCTCCCCCGGTGCATACTCGCAGCTGGTCGACGCCGAGCAGGCGCCGCTGCCGGTCGGCCCGATGCCGGAGCTGATCACCTTCGGCCACACCAATGACGCACATCCGCTCGCTCTGGCCGCGTCGGTCGCCAGCCACCCGCTGCTGTCGCGCACGGGAGTCGTCTCGGCGGATGAGCTCACCGAGCTGGCGATGACCGCCGGCTCGTCGTCGCTGGCCAGGTTGGCCGCCGGCACCGCGATCGACGCGGGCGGCCTGATCCCCGACCTGCACGAGGAGAACAGCTGGACGCAGACGGTCGACCAGGTCGAACCGCTGGAGATGCTCGAGGTGCAGTTGGCGAACATGACTGCGCCGTTCCTGCTGATCAGCCGGCTGCGCGCCTCACTGGCGGCGTCGGATGCCCGGCGCACCTATGTCGTGAACGTCTCGGCGATGGAGGGGCAGTTCGCCCGGCGCTACAAGGGGCCGGGACACCCGCACACCAACATCCAGAAGGCCGGAATCCACATGCTGGTGCGCACGAGCGCCGGGGAGATGTTCGAGACCGACCAGATTCTGATGACCGCGGTCGACACCGGCTGGATCACCGACGAACGGCCGCATCCGACCAAGGTGCGCCTGGCCGAGGAGGGCTTCCATGCGCCGCTCGACCTCGTCGACGGCGCCGCCCGGGTGTATGACCCGATCGTGCGCGGCGAGGCGGGCGAAGACCTGTACGGCATCTTCCTCAAGGACTATAAGCCGGCGCCCTGGTGACTGAAACGTGGTGACTCCCGACGGTTCGCAGCCGGAACCCACGCCACAACCCGACTCTGCGCCGGCCCCGGAGCCGTATCCGCCACACCCGCCGGCGTCGAATGATCCTCTCGCCTTTCTCACCGCCGCGCCGCTCGGCACCCGTGTAGTGGCGCGCACGCGCATCCGGGGCGGTTTCAGCGATGCGCTCGGCTACCTGCGCTCCCGTGACGAGACCGGTTGCACGATCGAGGCCCGCCGTGGCCTGGTCACCGTGCTGTTCGCCGACCTGGTTGCCGCCAAGGCGGTTCCACCGCCGCCCGAGCGCCGGGCGCCCAGATAAACCGACGATCTGTGATTGCCTAATCCTGTGATTGCCTATTCCTGTGATTGCCTATTCGAGGCACGCACTGCGGCGCGATCGACACGACGGGCAGAATTCGCCTGACACCGCGTGAGCGTGCCGCCCCGCGCTCAGCCCGGCGGTGAGCCGGTGTCGTCGGTCTTCGGCAACCCGAAGCGGGCCTTGCCGCCCAGCCGTGGTTTCTGCTCGATATCCACATGCGGGGGCGGGATGAACCACACCTGACCGTCTTTCACCCGGATCAGCCAGCCGTCCTGGTGCACCCGGGTGTGACACGGGCCGCACAACAGCACACCGTTGTCGAGGTTCGTCGGCCCGGCGTCTTGTTTCCACCAGCGGATGTGATGGGCCTCGGTGAAGGCGACATCGATGCCGCACGAGGCGCAGCCGCCGTCACGTTCGCCGAGCGCGAGCCGTTGCGGCCAGGTGAACAACCGGGCCACCCGGCCCAGATCCAACGGCAGGCTCTGCCCGCCCAGCACCGCCGGGATGAGTCCGGCGGCAGCGGCCAGCCGGCGCACCGTGCGGGCGCTCACAGGTTGGTCCAGTCCGTCGATCCGGGCGTGCCCGAGACCGGTGGTCAACGTGTCCAGGTCGGTGCGCACGATCACCGCCATCGCCGGCGCCGACGGCATGCCCGAACAGCCGAGCACGTGCCGGGCGATCATCGCCAACGCATCGACCTGCAACTGCGCAATCGACCGGTCATCGTCGACCGCGGGTGCCGCACACAGCTCCCCGTCTGGCGTCGCGCGGCGTGCCCTGATCTGCCCGGTCACGATGGCCTCGATCGCGGTTTTGACCGGCGCCGCCGTCTCTGGGTCCATCCGGGCCGTCAACAGCACCATCCCGTTGCCGTCTTGCCGGATGTGCAATGACCGCTCGGCACGAAGCTGGTCCTCCAGCAGTTCGACCCCGTCCTGGTCAAGCCGCGCCTCCGCCTCCCGGATCACCCGCAGCAACCGGTCAAAGGTCAGATCAGCCGCACGGCCGGCCAGAATCACCTCTACCGCCTGCGCCTGAACCGGATCGGCCCGCAACGCCACCCGATCTAACATCGCGGTGATCGCCGCGGCCGCATCCACACTGATCGACCCCGCCGTCAACGCCTCCGCGACGGCCGGATGCTTGGAGGGCAACCGCTGCCCGGTCAACGACACCCGGCTGGCGGTCGCCCGCCCCACCGCCACCAGCCGGGCGGCGCCCGCCACGGCACCGCCGGTGGCCGCGGCCACCAACTGGGTCGGAGTCGCAAAACCTTGTCTTTTTGCCAGGCCCTCCCGGCCCAACTCGACCCCCGAACGCCTCGCCACCTCGCCGGCCACCCGCGCCAGCAGCGCCTCCGCGTCACGCACCAACCGGCCCAACGTGTCTGTGGCGGCCACCAGCCCGGCGTCACTCATCTGCTCCACGTCGGCCTGCACACGATCCGCCTGTGCCGCACCCGCATCGGCACCTGATCGCATCGCACCAGGGCGCGACGCACCCGCAGGCGCAGCGGCCTGCACAGAATCAGTGAGCACCGAATCAGTGGGCGAAGGAGCAGCCTGCCAACGAACAGCCGGCAAGGGGACCGTTTGCAGAGGAACAGCCCACTCCGCTGTCTCAAAACCCGCTGTGCCAAAACCAGCGGAACCAAGCCCCGGCGAACCAAATCCAGCGAACGCCGGCAAAGCTCCCGCCCAGGTCACGCGCAACGCCTCGAGGTCTTTCTGAAGGAGCTGCAACGGCTGGTTCATGCCCCAAGTGTCTACCGCACCACCGACATTCGACGCCCGAAAATCCCCGGAAACACGCGGATTTCAGCCCAAACTGCAACCGTTACCAAACCGTTACGCATCTGAGGTTCGTCGGCCCCATCCCACCTCTCAGAAAAACTCCTGAAGTGCCTTCGGGTTTTCGCCGTCAGCGGTGGCGACACCTCGCTGATTGAGGGATTTTGAGGCACGAAAAATCGTCTCGAAATCGAGGCGCACGCGTCAACCTGGTTCGTACCTGGCGGCTTCGAGACGGCCGCAAGCGGCCCTCAGCCAGCGTGAAACCAACGTGAAACCAACGCGAAAAGGGCTCGCCGCGGGGCCACACGCTGCTTGCGTCGCGCCTGGTAGCACCGCCGCCCGGCTACTCGGCGTCGCGCCGGCGACCGGGCTGCACCAGCCCCGACTCGTAGCCGAGAATGACCGCTTGCGGCCGATCGCGCAGGCCCAGCTTGGCGAAGATGCGGGTGATGTGCGTCTTCACCGTGGCCACGCTGATGAACAACCGCTCGGCGGTCTCGTCGTTGTTGAGCCCACCGGCGATCAGGCTGAAGATCTCGAGTTCACGCTCGGTGAGCACCGCGAAGACCGTACGCCGGGCATCTGGTGCCGGGCCGTCGGCAAAGCGGTCCGCAAGTCGACGGGTGATCGCCGCCGACAGCAGGGTGTCGCCCCGGGCGACCACGCGCACCGCCCGAACCAACTCGGGCGGATCGACGTCTTTCAGAAGAAAGCCGCTCGCCCCGGCCGTCAAAGCCTGGTGAACATAGTCGTCGACGTCGAAAGTGGTGAGCACGAGCACCCGGTCGGCGAGGCCGAGCTGCGCCAGGTCGCGGGTGGCGGCGAGGCCGTCGTGCCCGGGCATCCGCACGTCCATCAACACGACATCCGGGTTGTGGGCGCGCACTCCGGCCACCGCCTCTCCCCCATTCGCCGCCTCGAAGACCACTTCGATGTCCTCTTCGGCCTCGAGAATCATCCGAAAGCCACTGCGCACCAGCGGGTGGTCGTCGGCCACCAGCACCCGGATCATCCGACCACCCCGAACGGCAGGTGCGCGGTGACTGTGAACCCGCGGTCTGCGTCTGGGCACGCGACGAGCTCGCCGCCGCACAGGCGCGCCCGTTCACGCATTCCGTTGATGCCGTGGCCGGGGCGTCCGGGGCCCGTGCGAAGCGGGCCACGACTGGCCGTTTCCGGCGAACCCGTGTTCTGGATGCGCAGGTCGATCCGCTCCTGATCCACCTCGATGTGCACGAAGGCTTCGGCGCCCGGCGCGTGTTTCAGCGTGTTCGTGAGCGACTCCTGCACGATTCGGTAGGCGGCGAGGTCGACGGCCGGCGGAAGCCGGCTGATGTCGCCGACGGCGTCGACGCTGACCGGCAGGCCCGCGTCGCGCATCTGGGCGACCAGCTCGGTGAGGCGTCCCAGCCCCGGGTTCGCGCCCGCGTGGGCGTCGGGCACGTCGGCATGCAGCCCGAGCATGAACCGAAGCTCGGTCAGGGCGGCCTTGCCCATCGTGCGCACCGATTCGATCACGCTGCGGGCGGCGTCGCGGTCGGTGTCGATGATGGCCTGCACGCCGCCGAGCTGCACAACCATGACACTGACCGTATGGCTGAGCACGTCATGCATCTCCCTGGCCATGCGATCACGCTCGGCAAGCACGGCCTGCCGGGAACGCTCCTCCCGCTCGAGTTGAAGGGTGCGCGAGAGCTCGCGCAATTCGTCGATGCGCTCCTGGCGGCCGCGGATCATGCGCCCGACCGCCCACGGCGCCCCTGCCACCAGTCCGGTGAATGCATAACTGGGCAACTGGGCATCCAGACCCTCGGCGCCGAACGGAATACTGATCCAGACGCACGAAAGCGCGATGATTATTCCAGCGATGGCCCGGCGGCGTGCACAGTGTGCGGCAACCGAATACACCGTGATCACCAGAGCGATCACCGCGGCGTAGCCCTGGCTGGTGACGTCGGCGCCGAGCCCCTCCTGCACCAGCAGTGCGACCCAACCGACGGCGACCGACGCCAACGGGGCGATGCGCCGGGTGGCGACGGGAGCCGTCATTGCGACCATGCCCGCCAGGGCACCTGGCGTGAGCCCTTCAGAGACCAGCTGCAGCCAGCCGAGAACGACCAGGACCGTGGCGAGAATCACGTCGGCGACCACCGGATGCGCACGCAGGGCGACAGGGGCACTCCCGAGGCCACGGCGCGTCGTCATGGGCCAACCGTAGCCCGAATGGGGCCGGCACGGCATCATCCAACCGGACCTGTCGAATACAACCACGGTCGTACTCGCTTCGGAGCAGGGTCGGACGACGACGTCCCTCCCGGCCACCTAACGTGGGCTGCGTCGTCGCACATTCGGTGCGTCACGTGGAAAGGACTTGCCATGACGAACCGCATCCTGCCGGCCACCCTGCTGGCCGCACCCCTGACCGGGCTGCTGGCGGGGCTGCTGCTCCCGCAGCTTTCGGGAGGCGGGGCAGAACGGCTGGCGATCATCGAGGCCAACAGCACCCGGTTTCTCGCCGCCAATCTGCTCCTGCTGGTCTCTTTCACGCTCTTCGTGCCCGCCCTCGTTCTGATCGGCCACCATCTGGCTGAGAAGGGCTCCCGGTGGGGATACGTCTCGGCCATCGCCGCGGCAGCCGGCTGGATCCTGCACCTCGCGATTGTTGGCGGCGGGCTCGTTCAGTACCCAATGGCCGCCGCGGCCGACCGGGCCGCGATGAGTGAGGTTGCCGACGCCATGTTCGAGAGTGCATCATTCCTGGTGCTCGTCGTACCGATGCTGCTGCTTACCGCGCTGGGGATGCTGCTGACCGCAGTTGCACTATGGCGCGCACGCGTCGCGCCGCTCTGGGCAGCGATCGCGATCGTTGCGGCAATAGTCGCCGATTTCGTTGCCCCGGAGCCGTTCGATGTGCTTTCGCTCTACGGATTGCTGACGGTCGGGTTCGCCGGGGTTTATGCGGCCCTGGTCAGGCGCAGCCGAGAGGCGATGGTCGAGGAGCTCATTGCGGAACCTCAGCAGTCGCATCGCTGATCCCATCCTCAAGACGGATGAGTTTGCCGGGGTTCAGTATGCCCACAGGATCAAGCGCATACTTCACCGCACCCAGTACGTCTTCGGCCAGGGCTCCGATCTGTTCGGCCAGATACTCGGCGTGGTCACTGCCGATCGCGTGGTGATGGCTGATTGCCGCCCCCGACACAACAATGGCTTCGGAGGCGGCCCGCTTCACCCGCAGGCATTGCTCGATACCGTCACCCTCCATCCCGGCCACGAAGGTGTAATACAGCGAAGCGCCGCCCGGATACAGGTGCGAGATATGGGTCTGCACGTGGCACGGCGCCCCGTTCATCTCGAGCGCACCGGTGATCGCAGCGTGCACCGCCCGGTGTGTGGCATGCAGGTTTGCCCAGCTGGTCGCGGTCTCCAGAGTTTCGACGAGCACGCCCCGGGTAAGCAGCTCGTCCCGTCGGTAGGGTGCCAGAAACCGCCCCCGATCCCAGGCTCGCGCCGGCGAAGCCGTCACCGCCACGCCACCGTGTCTGCGAAAAACCCGCGCGCTCCGGCGCCTGCGCGCCGCCGTGCTCCCCCGTCTGCCCTCCCACACAAAGATGCCGAGGGCCGGATGGGTGTGCCCCCGCATCTGCAGGTACCGCCGCAGGTACTCCACACTGCGCCCTCCCGCCAGCCTGAGATTCGCGTCGGTCTCATCGACGTCGCTCAACCGGCACACGGTAGGCACCTCACCATGCTCATCACCCTGGATGAGCTCCCTGAGCGCCTCGGCACCGGCCTCGAACGACGGGAACGACCACGCCCCGAACGCCTTCTCCAGGGGCTTCGGCACGATACTCACGGTCACCTCGGTGATGATGCCGTACACGCCCTCACTGCCGATCAGCAGGTCGAGCAGGCCCGGCCCGGTGGCGGAGGCGGGCGCGTGACCGCCCAGCCGCAGGGTGCCGGCCGGTGCCTCCACCCGCAACGCGGTGATCAGTTCGTCGCTGCGCCCGTATCCCGCCGATGACTGACCGGCCGAACGGGTGGCCGCATAGCCGCCGAGGCTCGCCTCCTGGTGGCTCTGAGGCAGGTGCCCGAGGGTGAACCCCCGGTCGGCCAGGGCGGCCTCGAGGGCGGGTCCGCGAATCCCGGCCTGAAATACCGCGGTGCGTGAGACGGGATCCAGTGACAGCATTCGGTTGAGGCGATGCAGGTCGACGCTCACCACCGCATCGAAGCGGCCGGGCGTGGCTCTGACGCCCCCGACAACGCTGGTGCCGCCGCCGAACGGCACGACAGCGATCTTCTCCGCCGCGCACACCCGCAGAAGATCGGCCACCTGCTCGCTGGTCTCGGGGCAGATGACGGCATCAGGGGCTTCACCGGCGACCCCTGCGCGAATGCGCAGCAGATCGACCGTGCTCTTGCCGCCAGCATGCCGGATCCGCTCGGTGCGGTCGGTGAACACGGCATCGCTTCCGACCGCGTCCCGCAGCAGGGCCAGTCGCCGTTCATCCAATCGGCTGTCGCCGAGGCGCACCTCGGACAGGTCCACCGGCAAACGAGTCGGCGAAATCGAGCCCAGCCGCAGCTCGTCGGTCAGATAGGCCAGCGCGTGCTCGCTGAGCGGCTCGGCCAGGGCCGGGTCTCCCCAGCCGTACCAGACCGAATCAGCGATCGATTGGGTGATGTCGGCCATGGGATACAGTGTGTCATGTGTGGCCGTCGCCCGAGAGTGATCGCCGGTTTCCGGCGTCCTGGATCAACGATGCCACCCGCGCCATCGCGCTGAGACACGTCGCGAAACACCGTCTCGATGTGATCGTCATCGGGGGCGGGATCACCGGTGCAGGCGTCGCGCTCGATGCGGCAAGTCGCGGCCTGCGCGTGGCCCTTGTCGAGTCACACGATCTGGCATCCGGCACCAGCCGGTTCAGCTCGAAACTGGTACATGGGGGCCTGCGCTACCTCGCCAGCGGTGACGTTGCGGTGGCCTGGGAGTCCGCCATCGAACGCGCACGGCTGATGCGCTTCATCGCCCCACATCTGGTGCACCGACGTGGCTTCCTGATTCCGAGTGAGCACGGCTCACCGCGCCGCGAATACGTGCTGTCGGGGGTTGGGGTCGCGATTGCCGATTTGATGCGGCACGCCACCGGCCTGCCTGGCAGCATCCTGCCGGCGCCACGACGCGTCAACGCGGCCACCGCGCACCGGCTTGCCCCGGCTCTTGCGGAGGGGAGCCTGCGCGGCGGCGTTCTCTATTTCGACGGCCAACTCGAAGACGACGCCCGACTGGTTCTGGCAGTCGCCCGCACCGCGGCGAAGCTCGGAGCCCACATCATCCGCGATGCCCGGGCGGTGAGCGCCACTGATACGAGTGTGGTCATCGACGATCGGCGAAGCGACACCCGACTCGTTCTCGAGGCACAGGCGGTGATCAATGCAACCGGGGTCTGGGCGGCCGACCTCGACCCTCAGTTGAGCGTGTTGCCCAGCCGGGGCTCACACCTGGTGGTGCGCTCCGCGCGATTGGGCCACCCAAAGGTTGCGTACACCGCACCGGTTCCCGGCCACTTCGGCCGGTTCGTATTCGTCCTGCCGCAGCCGGATGGCCTCTGCTACATCGGGATCACCGATCAGGAAGACCACACCACGGACGGCCGTCACCCCGTGGTGCCGGATTCCGACGTCGCGTTTCTGCTCGACATCGTCGGCCGGACCATGGAACACCCGCTCACGCCAGGCGACGTGGTCGGCAGCTTTGCCGGGTTGCGACCACTGGCAAGCTCCGGCGGCGACACCGCCGATGTGTCCCGACGTCACCTTTTGAACGACATCCCCGGGAATCCGATCAGCATCATCGGCGGCAAGCTCACCACGTACCGGCGCATGGCCGAGGATGCGGTCGACGCCGCCGTGGCCAGAATCGACTCCGGCGATAACCCCTGCCGAACGCGCCGCTTGCCGCTGGTGGGTGCCGCAGACGCGCGCTACCTGGCTCACCTGCGTGCGCGATCGGCTGCCCGGCTGGTACGCCGGTTCGGCACAGAGGCTCCGGAGGTCGCAGCACTCGCCGGCCAGATTCCCGATGTGGCCGGGCCGTTGTACGAGGGCTGCCCGGTTCTGGGCGAGGAACTGCTGTTCGGTGTTCTGGCCGAGGGGGCGAGCGACATCGATGACCTGTTGGAGCGCCGCACCCGGCTGAGCCTGGTTCCGACGGAGGCAGCCCGGGCGCGTGAGAGGGCCGAGCGCATTCTGGGCCGCGGCCGCGAGCTTCTGCAATCAGGCTGAATAGCCTCGCATCAGTACCCAATGCCGGGCAATATCGGTTCAGGTTCTCCAATGATGCCAGAGTGGGAACATGCAGAACCTGACCCTGCGCGGCGGCGTCGGCGCCCGTGTCGACGCCGCGATCGAGATCAAACGCTCGCGCTTCCTGACGAGGCTCGTACGGGTCGAGCGTGAGGAGGAGGCGCGGTTGGTGGTCGACGAGGCTCGGCGCGAACATTGGAAGGCCCGCCATCATTGCACCGCCTTCGTGCTCGGCGCGAATGGTTCGGCAGACCAGATCCGCCGCTCCAACGACGACGGGGAACCTTCCGGCACTGCCGGGGCTCCCATTTTGGCCGCGTTGCAGGGGGCTGGTTTCATCGACAGCATCGCCGTTGTGACCCGCTATTTCGGCGGCGTGCTCCTCGGTGCCGGCGGTCTGGCCCGCGCCTATTCCGAGGCCGTGGTGGCAGCGATCGAGCTCGCACAGAACAACAGCCTGGTGGTGCGACGAACCGAGCAGGCGCTCTTTGCGCTCACACTCGACCACGCGACCGCAGGGCAGGTCGAAGCCGAACTGCGCTCTCGCCGCGTCGAGGTGGTGAAGGCAGGTTACGGGGAAGAGGTCGAACTGATGCTCAGCCATCCCGACGGTGACGCCCTCTCGGCCATTGTTGCCGACCTGACCGCGGGTCGGGCAGTGATCAAGCCCCGAGGCACCCGCTGGATCGACGTCGAGCCGGCTGCGCATTGACGGCTTCGAACGGTTGGAGGGCGGGACCAGCGGCTTCGGTCATCCGCCCACCCAGAAGCCTCGTCCGGCAAACCAGTCACCGCCCGCATCGTCCGTGCCGCGCTCCGACGTCGGCCCCCGGGAGCCGAGGTACGATTCCACGACCGTGGCATCGAGACCGTCGAGCTCCGGGGCGATGACCCGTCCTGAGACCCGGCGCGCAATCGTGTCCATGAACCGGGCAAGACCCGGGTCGTCTCCCAGTCGGAAGAACGTGGTCTGGGCGCCCAACCGCTTCGAGTTGTCGAGTTCGTGGAGGGTGTGCGCGATGGTCAGCGGGTGCGGCGGGTAGGAAAAAGAAGCCTCACCGCCGGCCTCCAGGTGGGAGGTCGGCTCACCGTCGGTGACGATGAGCAGCACCGGTTGCGAGTCCGGATGGTTGCGGAAGTGGCGATTGGCCAGCAACAGCGCGTGATGCAAGTTGGTGCCTTTGTCCCACTCCGCTTCCAGAGCGGTGATCTGTTCGATTTCCATCACCTGCGCGAAGCGGGCGAACCCGATCAACTGCAGGTGGTCGCCGCGAAAACGGGACCGGATCAGGGTGTGCAGGGCGAGCGCGGTGCGCTTCATCGGCACCCACCGGCCGTCCATCTCCATCGAGAACGACGTGTCGACCAACAAGGCGACCGCCGCCTGGGTGCGTGCCTCGGTCTCTGCGATCTCGATGTCGTCGACGGCGATCAACGGACCGTTGCCCCCGCCGGCGCGACGCTGAAAACTGTTGAGCAGTGTGCGCGGGATGTCCCAGGGCTCCGTGTCGCCGAACTCCCACGCCCGCGTGGCGCCCGAGATCTCCCCCGCCGCGCCGGACTGGCGAAGTTCGCGCTGCCCGGTTCGACCTGACATGCGCGTCGCAATGTCACGCAGCAGAGATCTGCCGAGTTGACGCATCGCCTTGGGGGTGAGGGTGAGCTTCCCCGACCAGTCGCGGCGCAGTGTTCCGGTCTCGCGCAGCGCCTTCTCCAGCTCGCGCAGTGTGTTTGCTGCGACGGCGGCATCGCCCCCGAGCTGGCGGGAGAGACTGTCCAGGTCAACATCTTCCATCCGGGCGTCGCGGTGCGACTGGGAAAGCTGTTCGGTCAGTTCGTCGAGCTCCGCGATGTCCTGCAGCACCCCTGTCCCGTCTCCGAGGCCGAGTGGCTCGTCCCCTCCGAAACTCTCGGAGCCGCCCCAGTTCTCCCCAGGCCGCAAGGCCCGCAGGTTCGCATCCAGTTGCGTCAGCGTCGACATCAGCTGGGGTGTGCCGAAGGCCTGCGCCGAGAGCTGCATCAGTTCTTCGCGCTGCTCGGTCGTCATCGAGTTGAGCATCCGTTGGGCTGCCGCCGCGCGCTGCGCCAGGGCGTCGATCAATTCATCGATGTTCTGCGGGTGCTCAGGAAAATAGTCGCCGTGCTTGTCCATGAAATCGTCGAAGTCGTGCGGGGTGTCCTCCCCCAGGCGGTGCTTTTCCAGCAGAGCGTTCAGGTCGCCGAGCATCTGGTTGATGGCCACCCGGTCTTCGTCGGTGGCATTCTCCAGCGCCTTCTTCAGACCGGCGAATCGTTGATCAAGCAGTTCCCTCCCGAGCAGGTCTTTGATCTTCTCGTAGTCAGCCCGAGCCTGGCGCGACTGCCACGCATAGTCGCTCAACTCCTGCACCGCGGCCGCAGTGGATGGGGGCAGGCTGTCCAGGCGAAGCTGGGCGAATTCCCTCAGGTCGTCGTCCATTTCCGTGTCGCGCGCCAACTGCTTGCGCTCCTCCAGCACTGCATGCTCCAACAGTTGCCTGGCCTGCTCGAGGGTGCCATCGAGGTTGTGTCGACGGAGCAGCATGCGCCGCCGCTTGGCCACCCGGCGGGCAAGATCGTCGAGTCCGCTCTGCCCGCGCCCTCCCCTTCGCAGAAATTCGTTCAGCGCACGTTCGGGCGAACTGCCCGCCATCACGGACTCGCCGATGGCGTCGAGTGCCTCGGCGATCTCGACCGGCCCGGCGAGTGGGTCCCCGCCCTCGTAGCGGTGGAAACGTGAACGGATCTCAGCCATAGATGGTCTCGCCCCCTTCGGCATCCTTTCCGATCTTTCGCGAGAGGTAGAGGCCCTCCAGCGCCAGCTCGATCGCTGCGGCGCGTTCGCCCTCCGCCGTGGCTCCCAGCCGATCGCAAATCTCCTCATAGAGATTAGATTCACCCAGAACCGGCAACTGCTCGAGAAACTGTCTGGCAGGAACCTGCTCGCCTGTCAGCGCCATCGCGCCGTTCTCGATCACCGCGACCAGGACTGAGAAGTCCACCCCGCGAAAACAATGCCGCACGGTGTCGGCGGTCGCGGTGCGCAACAAGTGGCCCAGCACCTCTGACTCCCGCCCCTCCTCACCGGTCTCGAATTCGATCTTTCCCCCGAGTACCGCGACGGCCGCTTCGAGGTCGACCACGCGTGCGACGGCGTTGTCTTCTCCCTGCGACATCGCACGGTGCAGTGCGGCGGCCGCGATCGTCTCGGCCCCGGCGATCGCGACCCGCGCGCTCACACCGCTGCGCTGGTCAACCGCGCTGGACTCACGCAGGTTGCGCGTGAATCGCGCCAGAATCTCCACCAGGTGGTCGGGCACCTCGGCTACGAGGTTCGTCTCCTGTCGGATCACCGCGATCTCGGCCTCGATCCGTCTCGGGTAGTGCGTGTGGATCTCGGCTCCGAACCGGTCTTTGAGCGGGGTGATGATCCTGCCCCGGTTGGTGTAGTCCTCGGGGTTGGCGCTGGCCACGACCAAGACATCGAGCGGCAGTCGAAGCACATAGCCTCGAACCTGGATGTCGCGCTCCTCCATGACATTGAGCATCGCGACCTGGATCCGTTCGGCGAGGTCGGGCAATTCGTTGATCGCGACGATGCCGCGATGGCTGCGCGGGATCAGTCCGAAATGGATGGTTTCCGGGTCACCAAGCGAACGACCCTCGGCCACCTTCATCGGGTCCACATCGCCGATGAGGTCTGCCACCGAGGTGTCCGGGGTGGCCAGCTTCTCGACATAACGCTCATCACGATGTCGCCAGACCACCGGCAACGCGTCGCCCAACTCCAGAGCCCGGCGCTGAGATTCATGGGTGATCGGTTCATAGGGGTGCTCACCGAGCTCCGAGCCGCCGATGACCGGCGTCCACTCGTCGAGCAGACCGGCGATGGTGCGCAGCAACCGGGTCTTGCCCTGGCCGCGTTCCCCGAGGAGCACGATGTCATGGCCGGCGATCAGTGCCCGTTCCAGCTGCGGAATGACCGTGTCCTCGAAGCCGTGCAAACCGGGCCAGGGATTCTCACCGGCGCGCAGCTTTTCGAGGAGGTTGTCGCGAATCTCACTCCGCAACGCCTTCTGGAGGTGGCCGGAGTGGCGCAATTCTCCGACGGTACTGATTTTGGGGGCCCGCGTCACCTGATCGGTCACCTGTCTAGGGTAACCCCCGATGCTTCCAACGGCACCTCGAAATCAAGCGGCCACCCACGGTGCAACCAGGCTCGGCCGGGCTGGCCGACGCGCAGTTACCATCCCGCCGGCTCCGGGAATAGAGTGCCACTAGAGCAGGTGGAGGACGATCGTGGATGCTTCGCTCGATGTTCCGTGGCGTCGCCCCGGCCGAATCACGTATGCACGCGCGCGCCTCGCAGCGTTCATCCGGCCGCCGGTCGCTGTGACGCCCGCCCCCGCCGACCTGCAGGTGCACCGCGATGTTGCCGTGCCGATGAAAGACGGCGTACTCCTGCGGGTCAATGTATATCGGCCCCCGGGCGATGAGCCCGTGCCCGTCATCCTGTCCGCCCATCCGTATGGCAAGGGCAACCACCCGCATCGCACCCGGCGCGGCTGGTCACTGAACTTTCAGTACCGCATCATGAACCAACCCGCACCGGTCGAATTCTCCAGCGAGACCGGCTGGGAGGCCCCCGACCCGGTGTGGTGGGTCTCTCAGGGCTACGCCGTCATCAACGCCGACCTGCGCGGAGCCGGCACCTCGGAGGGGGTCGGCTCCCTTCTCAGCGACGCGGAGGCGGCCGACGTCGTCGATCTGATCGAGTGGGCCGGCGCTCAACCCTGGTCGACGGGAAGCGTCGGTATGCTGGGCGTCTCGTACCTCGCAATCTCGCAATACAAGGCAGCCGCGCTCCACCCGCCCAGCCTGAAGGCGATCTGCCCCTGGGAGGGCTTCACAGATGCCTATCGCGACTTCATGACTCCCGGTGGCGTTACCGAGAACGGCTTCGCGAGGATCTGGCTCTTCATGTCCATGCGCGTCGCCCGGCTTCGCGTCAATCTGGGCCGGGAGCGCAAGGCCCATCCGCTGCACGACGCGTGGTGGGATGCCCTCACGCCCGACCTCGCCGCGATCACCGTGCCGATGCTCGTCTGCACCAGCTTCTCAGATGACAACGTGCACAGCTCCGGGTCGATGCGCGCGTTCCAGCGGGTCGGCTCGACGGATCGGTTCGCCTACGCCCACCGCGGCCCGAAGTGGTCGACCTTTTATGGCGAACCCGCTCGCACGGCGCAACTGCAGTTCTTCGACCGCTACCTGAAGCAGAAGGATGTGCCCACGTTGCCACCACTACGCCTCGAAGTGCGGGAGAGTGCCCACGAGATCGTCGCGGTCCGCGCCGAGCAGGAGTGGCCGTTGGCCCGCACCGTCTGGACAGACCTGTATCTGGCCGACGAAGGAGTCTTGCGGCCGTCGCCGGGTGACGAAGGAAGGATCCGGTTCGAGCTGAGGCGCACGGCGGCCGCGTTCACCTGGACCGTCGGTGAGAATGTCGAGCTCACCGGCCCCCTGGCCTTGAAGGTCTGGCTGTCGTTGGAGCGTGTCGACGACGCCAACATCTTCGTCGGGGTCGAGAAGCGCCGGGCCGGTCGTGCAGTGGACTTCGAGGGGTCGTATGGCTACGGCCGTGACTGCGTCGCCTCCGGCCGGCTGCGCGTAGCTCTGCGCGAACTCGACGAGGACCTCTCGACGCCCCAGCAGCCCGAGCACACCTTTCGCACGGCGCAGCCGCTCGCCCATGGCGAGATCGTTCCCCTGGAGATTCCACTCACCGGCTCATCGACGCTGTTCCGGGCCGGAGACGAGCTGCGCGTTCTCGTCGCCGGACGCTACCTCCAACCGCGCAATCCCCTGTTCGGCCACTTTCCGGCGCACTATGTGCCCAGTGAGCCAGGTTACGGGATCGTGCACTTTGGCGGCGAGCACCCCTCGAGACTGCTCGTGCCGGTGGTGCCGGCCGCCACGCAGGAGATTTAGCAACGACGACGGGTCTCCCCGTCGCCGTGCATAGAGTGTGTTGCCGCCCTCAGACGGCCTTCGCCTGCTCCGAGGCAACCGCTGGGGTCACCCGAACCTGCATCGTGACCGGTTCGGTGTGCGGGCCGTCCACCATGTTCGACAACTCGCTGCGCTCGGGCTTTGACAGGTAGCGCTCGCTTGAGTCGTCCAACTCCCGCAGCCACGGCGTGTGGTGCCGGGCCGCCATGGTTCCGGTCATCACCGAGCGGTGCCGGCCGTCGCGATAGGTGAGCACATTGGTCTGCTTGTCCTGCGTCCACTGCACGAAGATTTCGACCACGGTGTCGAGGTCGAACATCGGGTAGTCGGTGGCGCCAATGAGGTCGCGGATGTAATCGGCCTGGAACTGGATCTGCTCCCGGGTGGTGCTGAGGGCATCCTGCCGGGCGAGCCAGGAGTCGATCGAATCACGCTGCGTGGCCGCATCGGGCAGCGACACCTCGCCGAGGATGACGTCACGCACGAACCACGCCTGCGCATCGAACATGTTGAACGTGAACCACTGGTCCTGGGCGCCGAGGTAGAACAACTTGTTGTTCTTCTCGGAGACGACGCCACGGTACAGCGTGTCGGGGTACAGACAGTTCGGCGAGTCCAACGCCAACTCCGTCGGCAGGAATGGGTAGTGGTGCAGGTAGCCGGTGCAGAGCACCACGGCGTCGAAGCGCCGCGACACGCCGTTGGAGAAATGGGCGACCGAACCCTCGAAGCGGTCGATCAGCGGCAACTCTTCCATGCCTTTGGGCCAATCGAGTCCCATCGGCTGGGTGCGGTAGCTGAAAGTCACCGAGCGGGCGCCCATCTTGTATGCCTGCACGCCGATGTCCTCGGCCGAATAGCTGGCGCCGATCAGCAGCACGTCCCTGCCGGCCAACGACTCCGCGCCGCGGAAGTCGTGTGCGTGACGCAGGCTGCCGGGGAACGTGTCGATACCCTCAAAGTGAGGCACGTTCGGCACGTTGAAATGGCCGGAACCGACGATGACGTGGTCGAACTCAGAGGTCTCGGTGACCTTGTTGACCAGGTCTTCGACGGTCACGAAGAACGTGCCCGTGGATTCGTTGTACTGCACCCAGCGCACCGCAGTGGAGAATCGAACGTAGTCGCGCACGCCGGTCTTCTCGACCCGGCCGTTGATGTATTCCCAGAGAACCTCACGGGGCGGGTAAGACGAGATCGGCGTGCCGAAGTGCTCATCGAAGGTGTACTCGGCGAATTCAAGCGCTTCTTTCGGCCCGTTCGACCAGAGGTTGCGGTACATGCTCGAGTGCACGGGCTCGCCGTACTGGTCGATACCGGTGCGCCAGTCGTAGTTCCATTGGCCACCCCAATCATCTTGCTTCTCGAAACAGACGATGTCGGGAATCTCCCGCCCCGCCCGCTTCGCTGACTCAAAGGCTCGTAGCTGAGCCATTCCGCTGGGTCCTGCTCCGATGATTGCGATGCGCTTCTGCAAATATTCCTCTCCGGTTCCAACCTTGTCTGCCACCACGGCATTGCCTCGGGCGGAAATCGTGCCAGGCCCGGCGCCATGAAATGCGTCTGCCGAGCCAGTCGCGAAAGGCGTCGCAACACCACTGCTCAGCAGAAATCCCGCAACTGTGTTCGCGCGGGAAGAACTCTTGAAATATAGCATGGCCGTCTGAATCCTCTCTGGGCGCGCGCCGCTCAACAAGAAACTGGGAGCTCTCCGCAGCTCTTTGCGCGATACCCCCACCGGGTATACAATTGGAGGCAGACACCCGCTGGCAACGATCAGGAATGAGGCCTCGCATCATGGTTCAGACCGTCTATACCGTGACCGGCATGACCTGTGCGCACTGCGAACGCGCCGTCGCTGAAGAAGTGGAACGAATCGTCGGCGTGACCGCTGTCGAGGTGAGCGCGAAGACGGGGCTGCTTGGGATCTCCAGCAACGCAGCGATCGACGAAAAATCGGTTCTCGCGGCTGTGGATGAGGCCGGCTACGAGGCCGCGCGAGCATCATGAACGTCGTTATCCAGGCGAGGCCGCCCGCTACGACACGAGAAGGCAACTGATGGCTCTGGAACTTGATCTCGATATTCAGGGAATGACCTGCGCTTCCTGTGCGATGCGCATCGAGAAGAAGCTGAATCGGCTCGACGGCGTGAGGGCATCGGTGAACTACGCCACCGAGAAGGCTCACGTGATGGCAACCGGCGATGTCACCTCCGAAGCGATCATCCGTGAGGTCGAAAAGACTGGTTATTCCGCGAACCTCCCCACGCCACCGTCCGCAGATCTCGTTGACGACGCTTCGGACACACCGTTGGACCACGAGCTCACATCCCTTCGGCAACGCCTGATCGGCAGCATCGTGCTGTCGGTGCCGGTGATCGTGTTGGCGATGGTTCCCGCATTTCAGTTCACCTATTGGCAATGGGCCTCATTGACCCTGGCCGCACCGGTCATCGTCTGGGCCGCCTGGCCGTTCCACCAGGCCACCTGGGTGAACCTGCGCCACGGCGCCGCCACCATGGACACGCTCATCTCGGTCGGAACGGGTGCAGCGTTCCTCTGGTCGCTGTATGCCCTGTTCCTCGGCACCGCCGGCGAACCCGGAATGACGCACGCGTTCGAGTTCATCATCGCGCCGAGCGATGGTGCTGGGAACATCTACCTCGAGGTCGCCGCCGGTGTGACCATGTTCGTATTGGCGGGCCGCTATTTCGAGAAGCGCGCCAAACGAACAGCCGGCGCAGCCCTGCGCGCCCTGCTCGAGCTGGGGGCGAAAGACGTGGCGGTCATGCGCGACGGCGCCTCCGTGCGCATCCCCATTGCTGATCTGGTGGTGGGCGATGAGTTCATCGTGCGACCGGGTGAGAAGGTGGCCACCGACGGGGTGGTGGTTGAAGGCGCGAGCGCGATCGACGCCAGCATGCTCACCGGTGAATCAGTACCGGTCGAGGTGGCGGAGGGCGACACCGTGGTCGGCGCCACGATCAATGCCGGAGGCCGGCTGCTCGTGCGCGCCACCCGCGTGGGCGCCGATACCCAGTTGGCGCAGATGGCCGCCCTGGTGGAGAACGCCCAGTCGGGGAAGGCGGACGTGCAGCGGCTGGCCGACCGCATTTCTTCTGTGTTTGTACCAATCGTGATCGGCATCGCGTTGGTGACCCTGGCGGTCTGGCTGCTGCTCGGATTCCCGGCGCAGGCTGCGTTCACCGCGGCCGTGGCCGTACTGATCATCGCCTGCCCGTGTGCGCTGGGTCTTGCGACCCCCACTGCGTTGCTGGTCGGTACCGGGCGTGGAGCCCAATTGGGCATCCTGATCAGGGGGCCCGAGGTTCTCGAGTCCACCCGCAAGGTCGACACCATCGTGCTTGACAAGACCGGCACCGTCACCACCGGCCGGATGACGCTCGGCGGGGTGCATATCGGCACGGGCACCACCGAGACCGAACTGCTGCGTCGGGCCGGCGCTGTAGAGCACTACTCCGAGCACCCGATCGCCCAGGCGATCGCCGACGGGGCGGCCGAAAAGGTGGGCGAACTTCCTGCAGTCGAGTCGTTTGAGAACGTGCCCGGCAAGGGCGTGCAGGGCATCGTCGACGGCGAACTGGTGCTGGTCGGGCGTGACACGCTGATGGCCGACTGGACGCTCGAGATCGAACCAGAGCTCGCCGCGGCGAAGGCGGCCGCGGAGGCTGCCGGCCAGACCGCAGTGCTGGTCGCCTGGGATGGTCGGGCGCGCGGAGTGCTCACGGTCGCCGATGCGCTGAAGCCAACCAGCGCGGAGGCGATCGCCCAGTTTCGAACGCTCGGACTCACGCCGGTGCTGCTCACCGGCGACAACAAGGCGGTCGCCGACGAGATCGCGGGCCAGGTCGGCATCACCGAGGTGTACGCCGAGGTGATGCCCCAAGAGAAGGTCGCCGTGATCGAACGGCTGCAGTCCGCGGGCAAAGTGGTGGCGATGGTCGGCGACGGCGTCAACGACGCGGCCGCATTGGCAACCGCCGACCTGGGTCTGGCGATGGGCACGGGCACGGATGTCGCGATCGAAGCCGCCGACCTCACCCTGGTGCGCGGCGATCTGCGAGCCGCGGCCGACGCGATCCGGCTCTCGCGCAGAACTCTCAGGACCATCAAGGGCAACCTCTTCTGGGCCTTCGCCTACAATGTGGCCGCGATCCCATTGGCAGCCCTCGGGCTGTTGAACCCGATGCTTGCTGGGGCGGCCATGGCGTTCTCCAGTGTCTTCGTGGTCGGCAACAGCCTGCGCCTGCGCCGATTCCGCTCCCTCAATCCCCGCTAGGCAACCTCTCGGGAACCCGGCACGGGTTGTACGTTGGTATCTGGCAGAAAGCCTGTGATCCAGGGAGAGAACATGCAACCGATTCGCATTGGCATCGCCGGTTACGGCAACCTTGGCCGCGGTGTGGAAGCGGCCATCGCCCAGACCGAAGACCTCGAACTGGTGGCGGTCTTCACCCGGCGACCGCCCGAAAGCGTCACTGTGGCCAGAGAGGAGACCCCCGTACTGGCTTGGGACACGATCGAGGAACACCGCGAGAAGATCGACGTGATGATCCTCTGCGGGGGCTCCCAGACCGACCTACCCGAGCAGTCGCCGGCAGTGGCCGCGTTGGTCAACACCGTCGACAGTTTCGACACTCACGCGCGCATTCCCGAGCATTTCGAAGCCGTCGACCACGCGGCTCGCGCCAACGGCACCACCGCCCTGATCTCGGTCGGTTGGGATCCCGGCCTGTTCTCGCTGAACCGGCTTCTCGGTGAAGCGATCCTTCCTGAGGGCAGCACTTACACCTTCTGGGGCCGTGGGCTCAGCCAGGGCCATTCTGACGCCCTGCGCCGCGTTCCCGGCGTCGCCGACGCCGTGCAGTACACGCTGCCGCAACCGACGGCAGTCGACTCCGTTCGAGCAGGCCACCAGCCCACGCTGAGCACCAGGGACAAACACACCCGACAGTGTTTCGTCGTGCTGGAAGACGGTGCCGACGCGGCCGCCGTGCGGGAGCATATCGTCACGATGCCCGATTACTTCGCCGACTTCGACACCGAGGTCAACTTCATCTCGCTCGAAGCGTTGAAGCGTGACCATTCCGCGATGCCGCACGGTGGCTTCGTGATTCGCAGCGGCACGACGGCTGATGAGCACACGCAGACGATGGAGTACGCCCTGACGCTCGACAGCAACCCCGAGTTCACCGCCAGCGTTCTGGTGGCGTACGCGAGGGCCGCGCACCGCATGAATGCTCTCGGCCAGATCGGGGCCAAGACCGTGTTCGACGTGCCGCCGGGCCTGCTCTCGCCGAAGTCACCCGACCAGTTGCGGGCCGGGCTGCTGTAGCCCGAGCTGCCGGAGTTTCGGCAGCTGGGGGCGTTGCATAGGTCGTCGCGCCCGTACGAGTCCGGAACGATGTTCTGTGCACCCAAAAGAACGCGCAGCGGCCGGGCCAGGCACGGCGCAGAGCACACCCCTATCCGGAAAGGGGACTAACCCGACGCCTCGACTGCAGAATCACCGACATGCCCATCGCGAATTCGATGCAGGCTGTGTTGATATCGCTCTTTGCGGATCCGCGCGTGCAGCCATTGTTCGAGAACGCGCACCTCGGGCAGTGACCGGGTTGCCTCGGTGAAGACGTTGAAATCATGCAGGCTGCCGAACCCGATGGTGGCCACAAAATCGAACCGTCCGACAGTTCGGGCCATAAACTCCGTGCCCGGCTGCGCCTCGATCAGGGCAATCACGTTCTCCGGATCACCAACAGTGCTGAATCCGAGGCCAAACACCAACTGGTTAGTCGAATCGGCTCGCTCTCTCAGCAACCCGATTCGCATGGCACCGGTCTCGGTCAGCCGGTTGACTCTCGTTCGGCACCCGCTGATCGACAAACCCACCTTCTCCCCCAGTTCGGCGTAACCGAGGCGGCCATCATCTTGCAGCAGTTCCATGAGCTTGAGGTCGGTGCTGTCGATATCGAGATTGACGATCTGGGGCTCTTCCCCGAGGAAGAAGCTCTGAAGCATCCGCTCATAGATGATGACCTGCAGTTCTCTCACCCCGGGCAATGCCCTGATCTTACGAATCTCTTCCTGAAGCTCACGCATGGAGGCTGTGTGCAGTTCGGTCACTAGCTGGTAGTGCCCGGCAATCTCGGAGACGAAGACGGGAGTGTCCAACTCGCAGATCCGGTCGGTGAGGTCGGCCGTGCTGCCTTCTGCACGAATGCTCAGGTGCGCCAAGACGTGAAGCCCCAGCAACCGCGGATGCACCGCTGCAACCACCCGGACATCCCCCGAGTTCAACAAGGGGTTGAGCCGCTTCGCGATGTTCGTGCGATTCGTGCCCAGTTGGCGCGCGATATCGCTGAAGGAGGCCCTGCCGTCTCGCTTCAACAGGGCCAGGGACTGTTCGGTGAGTTCATCCACGATCCCCACTGTAACGCAACACCTCAGAGATAGTCACAACTTTGCGCTCACCTATCCGGTTTGGCCAAATAGTGTGATCAATTATTCGAAGTTATTCGGCATGATTACAACGTTTGGGGAATCTTGCCGCAAAGTTGTCTTGACAATCCGGAGAAGTGCTGTCCACAATGGTGTCTATCCCAACACCGAATCGGGACAGTACCCGGTGAGAACCCAATGCCGTCAATGGAGAAGCAATGAAAAAGTCAATGATGGGCCTCGTCGCAGGCGTATCCCTCGCCCTCGTGCTCGCAGGTTGCGCCGCAGGAACCCCTGCCGCCGATCAGCCGGCTTCGGACAGTGCCAACCCCGCCGGGGCGAACGCTCCCACGGGCCTGGTCAAGGAAGGCACATTCACTGCCTGCATCGACCCCGAGTATCCGCCTCTGGAGTATTACGCCGATTCGACCGGCGGCGACATCATCGGGTTCGACGCTGACGGGGTGCGTGCAATCGCAAAGCTCTGGGGCGTTGATTCCAAGTTCGAGGTGACGTCATTCGACGGCCTCATGCCCGGACTTCAATCAGGAAAATGTGACGTGATCTTCGGCGGGCTCTACATGAGCGAGGAGCGTCTTCAGATCGCCGATGCGAACGCCGTCATGAACGCGGGCCCCGCCGCCCTGGCCGCGCCAGATCTGGCCGCCACGTTGTCGAAGTCTGAAGACCTGTGCGGCCTCAAAGTCGTCACGCAGTCTGCTTCGAGCAACTCCGCAAGCGTGGAAGCGCTCAGCAAGAAGTGCGTCGACGACGGCAAGGATGCGATCAAGCACACGGACTACCCGAAGACGGCCGAAACCGTCTTGGCCGTGCTCAACGGAAAGGCCGACGTCTTGGTGGAGACCAACGTCGCCGCTGCGTACATGTCTAGCCAGAACGAGGGCAAACTGACGGTCGCGAACGGTGTCTTCGAACCCGACACCACGTTCGGCGTCTTCACTCCGAAGGACGGAAAGCTCACCCCCGAGATTGCCAAGGCACTTCGCACGCTGTACGACGATGGCACCTTTGCGAAGATCGCCGCCGAGTACAACCTCGACGCGTCGATCCTCGACGTCTACTGATTCATCCGCGACTGGGTGGTCACCGCCAGGTGACCACCCATCGACAAGGAGCACAATCGCATGGTATTCGACCCCCAGATCTTCCTGGAACAACTGTTCAACCCGGCCTACCTGATGGGCGCATTCCTCTCCGTAAGCGTGGCTGTCCTCTCTTTGATCATCGCCACCGTCATAGGTTTCTTCCTCGCGATCGGGCGCACGTCGAAGAAGGCGTACCTTCGTGGCCCGTCTCACACCTACGTCTGGTTCTTTCGAGCGCTGCCCGCACTACTCGTGCTGCTCATCATGTGGAACGCGCTTCCCCAGGTGATTCCTGCGTTGCAAGCAGACTGGTACACGCCGTTCATCGCTGCAGCGGTCGGGCTGGGGCTCGTCGAGTCCGCCTTCATGGCGGAGATCATCCGCTCCGCACTGAGCAGTGTCGACGAGGGCCAAGAACTTGCAGCCCGTGCGCTGGGCATGAAGCCCGCTTCGGTCATGCGAAAGGTTGTTCTCCCTCAGGCGATTCGCACGGCGTTGCCGCCGACCGGGAATGAGTTCATCGGCTTGATCAAGTATTCCTCGCTGGCATCGGTGATCTCGCTGAAAGAGCTGTTGACCACGGCGCAGATCGGGGTCAACATCACATTTCGTTATGCCGAGTATTACACGGTCGCAATTATCTACTACCTGATCATCGTCACCATAATCACGCTTATCCAGAGCAGGGTCGAGAAGAAGTTCCTCTGGACTTCTCGAGGCGTCAAGAAAGTCGTCGCTCCGATCACGTTGAGCACCGAAGCGATCGCCACGAGTTCAAAGGAGATTTCGGTATGACCACACCACACGAGGCGGCCGGATTCGGCGCCGGGTCCACGGCGACCACACCGACGCTTCAGGTATCGGATCTCCACAAGTCCTACGGCGGCAATGAGGTGTTGAAGGGTGTCGAGTTCGCGATTGACAAGGGCCAGGTCAAGGCGGTCCTCGGGCCCTCCGGTTCGGGCAAGTCGACGATGCTTCGCCTGATGGCCCTCCTCGAACCGGCCGACCGCGGATCAATCATGCTCGACGGGACACGAATCGGCGCCGCGACCCAGAACGGCAAGATTGTTCATCACTCCGAGCGGAGACTCGCGGTGCAGCGTCGTGACATCGGCATGGTCTTTCAGAAGTTCAACCTGTTCCCGCACTTGACGGCATTACAGAATGTCGTTGTCGGGCTCACTGATGTGCAGGGTATGCACAAGACCCAGGCCCGCGACGTGGCGTTCCAGATGCTCACGAAGGTCGGCCTTGCAGATCGCGACGGTCACTTCCCTTCAGAGCTCTCCGGCGGGCAGCAGCAGCGGGTCGCGATCGCGCGTGCACTCGTGCTCAATCCCCAGGTCATGCTGTTCGACGAGCCCACCTCGGCCCTCGACCCAGAGTTGGTCGGTGAGGTGCTCGAGGTCATGGAGAATCTCGCGGCCGCCGGCATGACCATGATCGTGGTCACCCACGAGGTTCGGTTCGCCCGGCGGGCCGCGGACGAGGTGACGCTTTTCGACAGCGGTGTCATCGTCGAGCAGGCAGACCCGACCAGTTTCTTCGAGAATCCCCAGCACGAGCGCACCAAGAGGTTCCTGAGCCATGTCCACTGACGTGAACGTTCGGCCGTTGGCCGTCTACACCGACCTCGACGCCACCGACTTTTCTGGAGGGCGCGCCCTCTTGCAGGCAAACGGCTTTCAGGTGAGCTACCTCGATTCCCAGGATGCTGACACGATCGTCAACGAGTCGCGCGACGCCGTGGCGCTTCTCGTCGGTTATGCCTCCATCACTCGCGAGATGATCGCCGAGATGCCGCGCTTGAAGATCATCGCCCTCATGTCGATGGGTTTCGACAATGTCGACGTCGACGCAGCCACCGAGCGTGGAATCTGGGTCACCAACATCCTCGGTGCAGCCACGGAGGAAGTGGCAACACATGCGCTCGCCCTTGCACTGCACGTCACGCGCGGCCTGTCGTTTTACAGCGACTCGGCAACGAACCAATCGTGGAACTCACGTGACAACATAGCTCCGCCGCGACTCAGCGAATGCACCTTGGGAATCATTGGGCTCGGACGAATAGGTCTCAAATTGGCCACCCTGGCCCGGCCACTGTTCGGTGAGATCATCGGCTACGATCCTCTCCTTCCCGACACCGACGAGACCCGACTTCGGTTGGCTGAAGTCGGTGTGAGGCGCGAAAGTCTGACGACTGTGCGCTCTGGGTCCACGGTTCTCTCACTGCACCTGCCCCTGACACCCGACACCGAGAAGACGGTAGATGAGGATTTCTTGGCGGCGATGAGGAATGATGCCTTTCTGGTCAACGTCAGCCGCGGAGCACTGATCGACAGCACCGCGCTGGCGAACGCAGTTTCAGCAGGGCTGATCGCGGGAGCAGCACTCGACGTGCTGGACGAGGAGCCTCCCCGCCCAGATCATCCCCTGCTCGGTCTGCCGCGGGTGCTCATCACGGCGCACGTCGCCTACCTCTCAACGCGCAGCGACGCCGAGTATGTTCGCATGCAGGCGCAGAACGTCGTCTCATGGTCCACAAACGGCACCCCAGACACCCCGGTTGCCACCATCGCCGCCTGACCGGAAATCTTCCACTCTCCATCGACCCTTGCCCGGAGCCTCCCCATGCGCACACTCAGCACCTTCGAAAAGCCCCTGTCGGAGTTCGTCCCACACATCATCACCGCACGCACCGTGCACACCCTTTCGACCGACAACCGTGTCGCTCAGGCACTGGTCGTCTTCGCGGGCCAGGTTGCAGCGATCGGCTCGGTTGACGAATGCGTCGCCGCAGCAGCACGACTCTCCCCCCAGGAGCCCAGACGCACAGACCTGGGCGAGCAAGTCGTTGTTCCGGGGTTCATCGACGCCCACGCGCATCCCCTGATGCTGGGCCAGATGATGAGCTGGGTCGACTGCGGCCCCGACAAGGCCGGCAGCATCCCAGAGATCGTGGATCTCTTGAAGGCGGCCCGCGACCGGGTTCCGGCAGGGTTGCCGATTCGCGGCTTCGGCTACGAACAACGCAATCTGGCCGAGAAACGCCACCCCCACCGCACCGAGCTCGACGAGGTCGCCACCGACCGCGAGGTCTACCTGATGAACGCATCCGGCCACGGCGGCGTGGTCAACACCTTCACCCTCGAGCAATACGGGGTGACGCGAGACACCCCGAACCCGCAGGGCGGCGAGTACTTTCGCGACGCCGACGGCGAACTCACCGGCGAGCTGTCCGATGCCGCCTGCAACATTCTCACCGGTGTCGACGGCGTGAAGATCGGTCATCACGGGCCAAACTTCCACCTCGCCGACGCACCCGAGGAGCATGTCAGGCAGTTGGCTGTCGCGCAAGCAGTTTTTCTTCGTGGCGGGGTGACGACCATCGGCGACGCGCAGGTGTCCCGGCGCGAGTTCGACACCTACCTGCGGCTGGCCGAACAGAACCAGTTAACCACTCGCGTGTCGATGTACCTTCTCTCGCACCTTCTTGACGAGGTGATCGAGACGGGCATGCACGGTCCGTTCGGAAATTCTCACCTCAGTTTCGCCGGGATCAAGTTCTACGCAGACGGAACCCTGGGCGGCTGGACGGCCTATTTCCCCGACGGTTACGTCGGTGACCCATGCCGCACCGGGCAGCTCTACCATGAGCCCGCCGAATACAAGGCGCTCATCAAGAAAGCCCATGCCGTTGGCCTTCAGACTGCGACACACGCGCAGTCTCCGACCGCGATCGAGATGGTCATCGATGCGATCGAGTCGGCACTGGCCGACGATCCGCGCCCCGATTCCCGCCACCGCATCGAACACTGCGGGTTGCCGACCGCCGACCAGATCACCCGCATGGCGGCAGCGGGCATTCACCCGGTCAACCAGCCACAACACCATTTCAACTGGGGCGAAGGCGTCGAAGAAGCGATCGGCACCCCCGGCGAACGGTTCAACCCGCTGGGAGAGTTCCAAGCCGCACGCGTGCACATCACAATCAGTTCGGATGCCCCGGTCGCAGACCCCCGACCGTTGGAAGCCATCCAGGCTGCCGTGAGTCGCATCACCCGGCGTGGCACCCAGCTCGGCCCGGACTCCCTCGCGATCACGCGGGAGCAGGCGCTCCGGGCGCATACTATTAACGCCGCACGCACCTTGGGCCGCGAGCAGGATCTGGGCAGCCTCGAGGTCGGCAAACGCGCCGACTTCGCGGTGCTCGACGCCGACATCTTCGACGTCGAGACCGAATCGATCAGCCAGATCGCCGTGACCCAGACCTGGGTCGACGGAACCTGCCACTACCACGCCGAATAGGACTGAGACATGAACTACAGTGACGTATCCGTCGAAGCCGCCCGCACAGCCGGGGTCGAGGTCGAGAACGCCGGCCTCGCGGTGATGACAGTTCTGCGCAACTACGGCATCGACACCGTGTTCGGCATCCCGGGCACCCACAACCTTGAGCTGTATCGGCCGTTGGAGCGCCTCGGCATGCATCCGGTCACCAGCCGCCACGAGCAGGGCGCCGGCTACGGTGCAGACGGTTGGGCCCAGCAGAAGGGGCTGCCCGGCGTGGTCATCACCACCTCCGGTCCCGGCCTGCTGAACGCGCTGTCGGCCGTGGGAACCGCGTATTGCGAGTCCCGACCGCTCATCGTCATCTCCCCCGGCGTCGCCGAGGGCGACGAGTTCGCCGACAACGGTTCGCTGCACGAGACCAAAGACTCCACCGGTGCGGCCGGGGCCATCGCCGAATGGAGCCGGCGGGTGCACAGTGCCAGTGAGGCTGTTCAAGCGGTGCACGACGCATTCGAGCTGTTTCGTTATGGCCGGCCGCGCCCCGTGCACATCGAGATTCCGCTCAACGTGTTGGAATCGGCCAGCGATGCCCCGGCCGAACTTCTCGCCGCTGTTCCTGTCCGTGACAAGGCTGTGGCGGGTGAAGCGGACCTGGAACGGGCGATCTCAGTGCTTCAGGGCGCCGAGCGACCGGTGATCATCGCCGGCGGCGGAGCCAGTCGAATCGGGTCGCAGTTGACCATGCTTGCTGAGAAGCTCTCCTCTCCCGTCGTGACCACCCTCAACGGCAAGGCCTCCGTCTCGGAGAAGCACCCGCTCTCGCTGGCATCCGACATTCGTCTGCCGTCGGTGCTCGAAGTGATCAACGGCTCCGATGCGGTTCTGATCATCGGCTCGAAGCTCGGCGAGGCCGAGTTGTGGGGCGGGGTCATTGCCCCTGCGGGAACGGTCATCAGGATTGACGTTCTTGAGTCACAGATGCAGAAGAACGTCTCCTCAGACATCTCCTTACTCGGCGACAGTGCCGCCATTGTGACCAGACTCGTCACCGCCCTCAGCGAGAAACCACCGGCCCACCGGGCCGACCCGAGCCACAAACTGGACGAGGTTCGCCGGCGTGCCAAAGGTGAGGCGCGGGAGATATCCCCCGCACTGTATTCGTTGTCGGAACAGATTGAGGCCGCACTTCCCGAAGACGCGATCGTCGGCGGAGACTCCTCACAGATCACCTACTTCGGGATGGCGAGTGTCCTGCGTCAGCGCAGACCCCACTCATTCCTGTACACCCCCGCCTACGCCACGCTCGGCTATGGTCTGCCGGCATCCATCGGCGCAAAGGTGGCCAGCCCAGACCGCCCGGTGGTGTGTGTTCTCGGGGATGGGGCGCTCATGTTCGCGGTGCAGGAATTCATCACAGCGGTGGAACAGGGTCTCGACCTGACCGTCGTCTGCGTCGACAACGGCGGCTACGGCGAGATCAACCAGAATGAGCGCGACCGCGGCATCGAGCCTGTCGGGGTGGTGCTCACCCAACCGAATTGGGTCGCACTGGCCGACGCGTTCGGCGGCACCGGTCACACGGTCGAATCACCCGAAGACGTGACCACCGTCGTCGCCCGCGCCATTGCAGCCCCCGGGCTGAACGTGGTGCATGTTCCACTGAAAATCTTCGACGTCCCCACGGGCACCTGAGCAGACCGCAACCACACTTTTGAATCGTTTGAAGGAGCACCCAGTGACCGAAGTACAGTTGGACGCCGCCGCGAAAGAGACCGCGCGCCAGTGGATTGATGAGAACATGCCGCGGCTCTCACAATGGCACAGTCACATCTGGGAACTGGCCGAGCCGGCCTGGCGCGAGTTCCGTTCGGCTCATTGGTATGTGGAGCAGCTGCGCACCGAGGGCTTCACCGTAGAGGCGGGTTCGGCGGGAATGCCCACGGCGTTCAGCGCCGAATGGACGCGCGGCGCCGGCGGCCCCACGCTGCTGACCTACGCCGAATACGATGCGGTTCCGGGAAACAACCAGTCGGCCTCCGTCACCGAAGACAGCAGGGAAGGCATGAGCCGGTTCGCACCGGGGCACACCGACCCGCATTCGGCACTGGGCATTTCGACCCTGGCCGGGCTGTTGGGCACCAAGCACGCCATGGAGACCCATGACATTTCCGGAACACTCAAATACACCGGTGAGCCAGCCGAGAAGATGCACGGTTCCAAAGTGGTGCACGGGTTGCGCGGCTACTACGACAACGTCGACGCGATCGTGAGCTTCCACCCCTTCTACATGTTGCCACTGTGCAACACTGCCCGCTGGGACACCCAGTGCGGGGCGTATTACAGCAAGGTCTACACCTTTGTGTGCGACGAGCCCGAGTCGTGGCAGTTGTCGGCGAACCCCAACTCGCCCATTCCCGCCTCACACTCGGCCGCCCGCGCTCCCGGCGCCAACGTGGCGCTGATGTCGATGTACACGTCATCGCGCATCATGCACGATGCCATGCTGCCGAGCTTCGGCGGCTGGAGCCTGAGCGACGCTATTCTGCTGGATGGGCAGGCGACCGCAGACAACCTCCCGGCACGGGTGGCGCGCATCCAGTATTCCTGGCGCACACCGAACGTGGAGATGGCCGAGCACGTGTTGGCGGTGCTCGACCGCAATGCCGAGCACGCGGCGCTCATGGCCCACTGCTCGCTGGAGGTCACCTGGGTCGCTCGCAGCCGGCCCGGTCGCACCAACCACTCACTGTCGACGGTGCTCTACGACAACCTCGCAGCAGTCGGCGCCCCGACGTACGATTCGGCGGCGATCGAGGTGGCGCAGGAGATCCAACGCAACCTCGGCATGGAACCGATGGAGAAGCCGTTTCTCGACGAGTGTGAACAGCTGATCACACCACAGGATGCCGAAGAGGCCCTGCGCCAGCATCTTGCACCGTGGCAGCTGAATTGGACCAGCGACGACTATGTGGAAATGACCCACTACGCACCGACCGTGCGGTTCTATGTCTCCCGCCCGGCGTTGAAACCGGCGCCGGGCGCGGGCGCCTACCCGGGTTGGGTGATGAACGCCCTGGGCGGGATTCCTGCCACCATTGACCCCACGATCGAGGTGGCAGGCAAGACCGTCGCCGGCACCTTCATCGACCTGCTGACCTCGCCCGAGTTGGTTGCCGAGGCCAAGGCCGAGTTCGATCGCCGCGTGGCCGCTGATCCGATGCCAGCCCTGTTGGACGCAGATTTCGAACCACCGATCGAGTTGCCGTGGCCCGACTACCGCACTCGCGACGACGTGCGCAGCTGGGGTTGAACTCCAGACGTCGTGGGAACAACATCTCTCCGTCACGACCGGGGGCGGCGCATACACTGGAAACCATGAGCGCGGACAGCACGACAGGCCCTGCCGGAAACGACCGCGATGGGTCCTTGCACGGCGCCCGATTCGCGGCGAGAGCGAGCGGGTTCCACCCCTCACCGGTGCGCGCCGTGTTCGAAGTCAGCATGTTGCCCGGCATGATCTCGCTGGCAGGAGGAAACCCTGATCTTTCTGCCCTGCCCATGGCAGAGATTGCGGATGCCGCTCGTACCCTCCTCGTGGAAGAAGGTCTGGACGCGCTGCAGTACGGATCCGGCGCCGGCACCGAAACGCTTCGGCAGGCCATCTCTGAGGTGATGGCGATCGAAGGCGCTCATACATCCCCCGCAAACGTGCAGGTCACCGCCGGTTCCCAGATGGCCCTCGAACTCGTGACCACGATGTTCTGCGACCCCGGTGACGTCGTGCTGGCCGAGGGCCCGACGTATGTGGGCGCGCTCTCGGTCTTCGAAGGGCTGCAGGCAGAGGTCGCTCACGTGGCGATGGATGACGACGGTCTCGACCCGGTACTCCTCCAGGAGCGGATCGACGAGGTGAAGTCCGCCGGTAAGACGATCAAGTTTCTTTACACGATTCCGAACTTCAACAACCCCGCCGGAGTGAGCCTGGCGGTGCACCGTCGCCAGGCCGTTGTCGACATCTGCCGCGCCGAGAACATCGCGATCGTCGAAGATAATCCGTACGGCATGATCAGTTTCGACGGCAGCTACATGCCCACGCTCTACTCCCTCGACCCCGACAACGTCTTCTATCTCGGCTCGTTCTCGAAGATCTTCTCCCCGGGCGTGCGAATCGGCTGGGTTGTGGCACCGGAGCAGGTTCGAGGGCGGCTGCAGATTGCGGCCGAGGCAACCACGATCTGCCCGTCGATGCTCAGCCAGATGCTCGTTGTGCGCTATGTGCGCAACTTCGATTGGCGCGACTACGTCGAGAAGTCGAGTGCCACCTATGCGGCTCGCTGTGCGGCGACAATGGCTGCCCTCGAGGAGCACATGCCTTCCGGCACGACCTGGACGGTGCCGACCGGTGGTTTCTTCACGTGGATCACGTTGCCCGAGGGTTGCTCCGTCACAGAGTTGCTCCAACCCTCGATCGAGAATGGTGTGGTCTTCGTGCCGGGGATCGCGTTCTATGCCGACGGCGAGGGCACGAACCAATTGCGCGTCGCCTTCTCGTTCGAAGACGAATCCATGCTCGAAGAAGGAATCAAACGACTTGGGGCAACGATCGCCACTCTCGCAGCCGGCCAGGCGGGCTGACGCACTACTCAGAATCCGGCGATCTCGAGCTTCTTCATTGCCATCATGTTGTCGAACGCCCCGGGCCTGCTCATCAGTTCACCCATGTTCTCCGGCACGATCTGCCAGCTGACCCCGAAGCGGTCTTTGCACCAGCCGCACTGCTCCGCCTCGGGAACTTCGGACAGAGCAGCCCACAGCCGGTCGATCTCGTCCTGATCCGCACAGGTGACCACGAGCGACACGCCTTCGGTGAAACTGAAACTCTGCTCGACCCTCGAATCCATCGCGGCGAACCACTGGCCTGCGAGCGTGAAGTCTGAGAACATCACCGCCCCGGCCGCCGCCGGCCCGGTCTGCTCTGGGTACTCCATGACGGTGGCAGTGCGTGAATCCGAAAAGATTGACGTGTAATATGCTCTGGCCTCGGCAGCCCGGTTCTGGGCAGAACCTCCGAACAGCAGGTTCGGCACGATGAAAGGGGCCCGTTCGCCGCCGGGGTTCGCCAGCATCAGCTGCCAACTCACGCCGAAGCGATCCTGCACCCACCCGTAGCGCGTGCTGTGCGGGTATTGCCCCAGCGGCATGAGAGTCTCTCCGCCATTTTCCAGGGCCGCCCAGAGTTCATTCAGCCGAGCTTCAGCGTCGTCATCGTGAGACGGGTCGAGGTTGACCATGAACGAGATCGCCGGTGTGATCGGATACTCGGGCCCGGCATTGATGCCGGTGAACCGAAACCCGCCGAGCTCGAAGTCGATGGCCAGTACTTTGCCCGCCATTTCCTTCTGGAAGTCGGGCAAGCCCTCGTCGGGGTAGCGCGAGGTTGTGACCACGCGCGAGTCGGGAAACAGGTCGGTGTAGAACTGGGCGCCTTCGGCCGCGTTGCCGTTGAACCAGAGGCACGGGGTGATCTTCTGCATGCGGAACTCCTGGGGCTTCGGACAAACGGAGGCGGTGGTTTTGCTCCGAAACCCACTTTGCACCCGTAGCGGTAAGCAGTCAACAGGAATCGAACTGCTCCATTCACCCTGACCAGGGCGCAGACTGGATGGTATGCACACGTTCACGGCAATTTCCCATATCGACCTGTCTGTCTCCGACGTGGAGAAGAGCGCATCCTGGTACTGCGAAGTGCTGGGGCTCCGCCGCGTGAGGCGTTCCGATATGGACAACCGCATCATGATCGTTCTGGTGCATGATCCGACAGGCCTGATCATGGGCCTTCTCCAGCACAACGAGCCAGCCGCCGATCGCTTTGATGAGCGCCGGCCCGGTCTCGACCATCTGGGGTTCGGGGTGACCGAACGCGCAGATCTCGATGACTGGCAGGCCCGGTTCCAGATGCTGGGCGTCGAACACTCCCCGGTGACCGACAGCCCATCCGGCTCGGGAACGGCCCTGGTGTTTCGTGATCCCGACAACGTCCAGCTCGAGCTCTGGTGGACCAGACCGCACTAGGATCCAACCGGGGAGGCTGTGCAGCCGACCATCCCCACACGCCTCGGAAGGAAGGCCCGCGGTGACTGTCACTCCCCCGGGTCGCGTGGATGCGGAGCGCGGCCCGAACTCCGAATCGCTGAAGCACGCGTCGCCGACCTCGACCGGGGCATCCGAACCCGTCTCAGATGACACGGTACTTTCTCAGATGACACAGTACTTTCTGCGTGAACTAATTCGAGGTCGAGCCTCGGGAATCATTCGAGTCTGGTGTGCCTTGTTGCGGCCCAACTCGGTTCACCTTGAACACCACCAGCGGGATCAAGACCAGTGACCGCAGGTCGAAAACCGCGTGCAGGATGATCGGCCACACAATGCTGCCCGTCGCCAGGAACAGCGCCATCAGAACGACACCGAGCACGAATGCTCCGATCACACCGCCCACTCCTTGATACGCGTGCATCAGCCCGAACAGGATGAGGCTCACAACAATCGCGATGAGCGCGTTGCCGAACACAGCGAAGATGAGCACGGGCATCGCGAGCCGGAACAGCAGTTCCTCCACCACACCGGCGTTGATCGAGAGCGCCCAGCCATACTTCAGCTCGGCACGATTACGAGGGAGCAGGGCAAGGGTGTCGCCGAGCGCCATGACGTTCTCCGCTTTGCGACCAAGGAATGCGGTACCCACGAGCCCCAGGAGCAGGCCGACTCCCCCTCCGACGAGCAGGCCCAGTGCGAGACTGTTGTCTGCCAGCAGGCCCCGAAAACCGGCCATCAGCGGCCATGTCTCGATCTCGTCCAGCATGCGGGGCACGAACGGCCAGACAAGCGCGAGCACGAAGATAGCGGAACCGCCGAACCAGCCAAGCGACTGCAGCACCCACTTGCGCAACATCGCCTGCCGACGCTTCGTCGAGCGGTAGCGCTTGAAACGCTCGTATTCGCGGCGATCCCTCGAACCGGCTCGCCACGCGATCAGGCCGAGCAACGCGGCCAGCACGACACCGAGTACCCAGGGGGTGAATGATGCGTCCGGGGAAAGCATGCTCCCATCCTGTCAGTACCATCCAGGTCCACTTCTCTGCCCTGTCGCTTTCTGCGGCGTCAGCGTTGAATGGGCTCACCGGTGGTCTGCAGTGCCTGTATTCGACCACGGCTGGCGAACGAGTTTCCGGAGCGAACAAGGGAGCAATCATGGCAAACGATTTCGAAGGCAAGACCGCGCTGGTCACCGGTGGCGGATCGGGCATCGGTAAGGGGGTGGCGCTGAGTCTGGCGGCGGTAAGCGCACAGGTTGTCGTCAACGACTTCAACCTCGAAACTGCACAGGCCACCGTCGACGAAATCACCGCCGCCGGAGGCACGGCCACTGCCGTCGGCGGCGATGTTGGAAAACCAGATGACGTGAAGGCCGCTGTCGATGCGGCAGTCAGCGCGTATGGTGCCCTGCACCTTGCACTTAACAATGCGGGGATCGGCGGGCCGCAGGGCCCAATCGCCGACATCGACATCGACGAGTACCTGAAGTTGATGGACGTGAACCTGCACTCCGTGTTCTACGGCATGCACTTCGAGATTCCTGAAATGTTGAAGGCGGGCGGTGGCTCGATCGTGAACATGTCGTCGATCCTCGGGCTGGTCGGCGAGCCGATCGCCATCCCCTATGTGACAGCCAAACACGGCGTGGCGGGCATGACCAAGGCAACCGCCCTCGGATATGCGGATCAGGGCATCCGCATCAATTCGGTTCACCCCGGATACATCGATACTCCGTTACTCGAAGGTGCTCCGCAGCAGATGCGTGATGGGCTGGTGGCGCTGCACCCGATCGGGCGTCTCGGCTCAGTCGAGGAAGTCGCCAATGTTGTTCTGTTTCTGCTCTCCGACAAGGCCGGCTTTGTGACCGGCTCCCAATATGTGGTCGACGGTGGCTACACCAGCCGCTAGACGAGTCGACCAATCCCCACGCACTGTGTGGAGATCGTGTTTGTCGGATGCACCAGTTCGCCCCGTCAGGTTGGTGCAGATGGTTTGTGCGCATTCAATCGGCCTTCGCGCCGACGATCACCGATCGCCAACCAATTCTCGGCAGAGCTGATGACACGACCATACACTTCGCCACAGCCAGACAGCGGGCAGTCGTCGTCACCACGATCTGGAGCACGGCGCACCGCGGCGTTTTTGGTCGCTTCGCTCATCGTCGCCCTCTTGCTGATCGTGCAGTTCGTCTTCGGCATGTTCGTCAACCTGTTCGTGAATATTCCAGCCGATCATCCGGGGGCGCACCCGGCTGGGTATTTCAGCGGGGTCGTCCGAAGTGTTGGGTGGGCGCTCGGGGATGGAACATTGTGGTTGACCCTGCATGCTGCCCTCGGACTACTTCTGGTTCTGGGCGCGGCGTGGGTCGTGGTTCTGTCGTTACGCGCGGCAGTTCCGTTCGGCCGAACTTTGTCCGTCATCGGGCTCCTCGCCATTCTTGGCGCTGGCTTCAACGGGGGCAGCTTTCTCAACTACAACAACGACATCAGCTCGATGATCATGGCCGGTCTGTTCGCGGTTGCCCTTGCGTCGTATGTCATAGGCCTCTTCATGGGCCGCCGCATTGCCTAGCGTCACCAAGTTGTGCCGCTGCGTGCCACCCGTCAGGGCGGAACAGAAACTCAGGAGCTGAGGCAACTCGGCCTCGTGAGGAAGTCGGCCAGGCTGTCATCCTGAACTTTGCACGATCACAGCGGCGGCGGGCAGGGGTTCAACCCTCGGCGTCGAGGTAATACCACTCTCGGTCGACCCGCTGGAATCGGCTGTTCTCCTGCTGCACGTCTGCCTGGCGAGCAGTGGAGCCGGCAGCTTCCCGGTAGTGGGCACGAAACTCCACCGTTCCGTCATCGTCGAGCAATCCACCGCCCGTCGTCGATATGACATCAAGGCGATACCACCGGATGCCCGGGTCAAGTTGCAACGACGGTGGTCGGGTGCGCGGATGCCATGTGCGCAACAGATAGCCGGCATCACTGATCGCGAACGCCGAGAACCTAGACCGCATCAACTCGACAGCCGTGGTCGCCGTGACCTCGCCACGGTGCAAACGCCCACAACACTCCCCATAGATCAGGCCGCTCAGACAGGGGCAACGAGTGGAGGACATGCTCTCATTATCGCTCCAGGGATACCCCTGTTCTCGACCTCAAACTCGCCGAAAACCGACTCTCAGTCGTGATCAAACAAGATTTGGCATAAATACCCCCTAGGGTATAAGATGAGTCCATAGCGGATACCCCCTTGGGTATCTTTGCGTGAACATGAGAAGGAGAAGCACATGCTGCTCGAGCGCATCTATGACGAAGACCTGTCCCAAGCAAGCTATTTCATCGGATGCCAGGTCAAGGGCGAGGCTGTCGTTGTCGACGCTCGCCGAGACATCCAGGTCTACCGAGATCTGGCCGTCGCGAACGACATGCAGATCGTCGCCGTCACCGAGACGCACATCCACGCCGACTATCTTTCTGGTACGCGTGAACTTGCTGCGGCAACCGGAGCCACCATGTATGTCTCCGGCGAGGGCGGCGAAGACTGGCAGTACGGTTTCGACGCCAACCGCCTGTTCGACGGCGACACGATCACGCTCGGCAACATCACCATCCAAGCCGTCCACACCCCGGGCCACACCCCGGAACACCTGGCGTTCCTGATCACCGACGGTGCGTTCAGCGACAAGCCCGGCTTCATGCTCAGCGGCGACTTCGTCTTCGCCGGCGACCTCGGCCGGCCCGACCTGTTGGATGAGGCCGCCGGCGGCGTCGACACGCGTTTCGGCGGCGCCAGGCAGCTCTTTGGCAGCCTGCGCGACAAATTCTTGACTCTGCCCGACCACGTTCAGGTGCATCCCGCCCACGGGTCCGGCAGCGCCTGCGGAAAGGCACTGGGCTCGATCCCCTCCAGCACCGTCGGCTACGAACGGCTCTACGCCTGGTGGGGCCCCTACCTCGCAGCAAATGACGAGCAGGGCTTCGTCGACAAACTGCTCGACGGCCAACCAGACGCGCACGGCTACTTCGGGCGCATGAAGCGCGAGAACCGCGATGGGCCCGCCATCATGGGTGAGCGCGCTCCACTGGCCGAGTTGGACAATATCGCTATCGCCGCAGACCTCGCCCAGGACCGAATCACGTTCGTCGACACCCGCACAAACACCGAGGTGCACGAAGCAACCGTCGAGGGCGCGTTGAACGTGCCGAATGCCGGCAAGTTCGCCACCTACGGGGCCTGGGCCTACGACCCGGAGACCGACTCCCGGCCGCTGGTGCTGCTTGCCGAGAGCCAGGATTCCGCGATGGACATGTGGGACCACCTGGTGCGAGTTGGTATCGACACCGTCGCCGGCTACACCACCACCCTCGACGGGTTGCCCAAAGTCACCCCGAAGATGATCCAACCCGAAGAGGTCGCCGACTTCGACGCGGCCGTGTTGCTGGATGTGCGCAACAACACTGAATATGCCGCCGGAACCATCCCCGGCGCGACCCATCTCGGCGCGAGCCGCGTGATGTGGCACCAGGACACGTTGCCCGCTCAGGGCACGATCGTCACATTCTGCCAGACCGGGGTGCGCAACTCGGTGGCCGCCAGCGCCCTGCGCCGGGCCGGTCACGACGTTGTCGAGGTTGACGGCGCCTATGAGGCCTACGCCAACTGGCAGGCCTCCGAACGGGCATCCCTCCAAGACTCACTGGTCTGACCCGAACTCTCCAGTGACTGTTTCTTCCCGGCCGGCCGACTCGCGGCGCTGGCCGGGAAGAACCTCTTCACTCATTCATCCCGCCGCAGAAAAGGAGCCCATCCGATGAGCATCGCCCTGATAGCGACACTCGTGCTCGCCGTGCTGATCGGCGTCTCGCTCGGCCTGCTCGGTGGCGGAGGTTCGATCCTCACGGTTCCGATCCTCACCTACGTCGCCGGCTTCAGCCCGAAAGAGGCCATCGCGGCGTCCCTTTTCGTTGTCGGTGCGACATCGGCGGTGGCTGCCATCCGCCATGCCCGCGCCGGGCGGGTCAGATGGCGCACAGGGCTCGTCTTCGGCGCTGCCGGCATGGCCGGGGCATTCGCTGCCGGGCTGGTCGGTGGCCACATCCCGGGCACCATCCTCATGATCGCCTTCGCCCTCATGATGGTGGCCACCTCGCTCGCAATGATTCGCGGGCGCAAGAAACAGGCCTCCTCCCCCACCACCGGCGAGCTGCCGCTGGCCAAGGTCATCATCGAGGGCCTCGTCGTCGGGCTGGTCACCGGCCTGGTCGGTGCGGGTGGCGGCTTTCTGATCGTGCCTGCCCTCGCCCTTCTCGGCGGGCTCCCCATGCCCATCGCGGTCGGTACGTCACTTGTGGTCATCGCCATGAAGTCGTTCGCCGGACTCGGTGGCTACCTCACCAGCGTCAGCCTCGACTGGCCCCTGGTCATCGCCGTCACGGTGTTCGCAATCGCGGGATCCTTCCTCGGCGCCCGGCTCGCCGGCCGCATCCCCGAGGTCGCACTGCGCAAGGGCTTCGGCATCTTCGTTCTGATCATGGGTGTGTTCGTGCTCGCGCAGGAACTCCCGGCTCCGGGCGGCCTGATCCTCGCAATCGCAGCCGGCATTGTGGCCGTCGCCTCAGCAATCTGCTGGTTCGCCTTCCCCACGTGCCCCCTGCGCAGATTCCGTGCAGAAGAACCGGCAGCGGCACCGATCGCGGAATCGGTACCAGACTCAGAGCCGGCACCAGACTCAGAGCCGGCAGCAGACACAGCGGTGCCTCCGACTACGAGCGCTGCAACCCGCTGAGTACGCGCATCAGCTGTGGCAGGATGAGGGTTCCGCATACACGGAGCCCGAGCACGAGTTCCCGCAAGGAAACACTTTGAGAAAGACGATGTAGCCCTGATGACCCCCACAGAAACCGTGTACACGAATGCCGAGATCTTCACCGCCGACGGCACTCACGGAGCCGAGGCGTTCGTGGTGCGCGGTGACCGCCTGGCCTACGTGGGCGACCGGGGAACGGCCCAGCGGCTGGCATCCGGCGACGCGACGGCGGTCGACCTGGGCGGCCGCTTCGTGATGCCCGGTTTCACCGATGCGCACAGCCACCTTGTGATGATGGGCGAATCACTTCGGAAGGTCGACCTCATCGACGCGGGTGATCTCGCCGAGATTCAGCGGCGGATGCGTGCAGCCGCCGAACAGGCACCGCACGCGGCCCGGGTGTTGGGGCGCAGTTGGCTGCCCGACGCCGTGCCCGGTGGCAACCCGACCAGGCAGATGCTTGACGAAGTCGTCGCCGATCGGCCGGTCTATCTCGATGCCAACGACCTGCATTCGGTGTGGGTCAACACCGCCGCGCTGGAAGAGCTGGGCATCACGCGCGACACGCCTGACCCTCACGGCGGCCTCATCGCTCGCGACGAGTCGGGTGAGCCGAGCGGCATGCTCTACGAGACCGCGGTCACGGCGATCGTCTGGCCGAAACTGGTTGAACTGTCCAGCGACACTGAGCGCGATGCCGCGTTGGCCGCCACCTTCGAGCACTACCTCGCCAGCGGAGTCACCGGGGCGATCGAAATGGCCTGCGGAGAGGCCGAGCTGGCGACTCTGCAGCGCGCCGTCGCAGACGACGGCTCACTGCCCATCCGAGTCACAGCCCATTGGTTGATCCACCGCTCCGACACCCCTGAGCAGGAGCTGCGCCAGGTGCAGCGCGCCGCCGAACTCGCAACCTCGGTATGCACGCCATGGCTTCGCGTGGCCGGAATCAAGCTCATCCTCGACGGCGTGATCGACACCTGCACAGCCGCGATGAAAGAGCCGTACGCGAACGGAGAGAACGCCGACCCGATCTGGGGTCGTGAAGCATTGTTCCCCGTGGTGGCCGCGGCCGACGCCGCCGACCTGCAGATAGCGATGCATGCCATCGGAGACGAAGCCTCGGCAATAGCGCTGGATGCCCTCGAACACGCGTTCAGAGAGAACGGCCCGCGCGTGAGGCGCCACCGAATGGAGCACCTCGAGACCATCACAGTAGAAAGCATCCAGCGGATGGCGTCGCTGGGCATCGTGGCCTCGATGCAGCCAGTGCACTCCGATCCGGCGGTGCAGGAAAACTGGCGGGCCAAGCTGGGCGATCACCGGGTCGACCGAGGATTCCCGTGGCCTGAGCTATCCGCCGCCGGGGCCGCATTGGCCTTCGGGACCGACGCTCCGACCGCGCCATACGCTCCGCTACCGAACATGTTCATCGCTGCGACCCGGCGATCCGCGCTCAACCCTTCGCTCCCCGCAAACCTGCCGAAGTACGCGATGCCGATCGCCGACGCGCTGCGGCATGCAACCGCCGATGCCGCCTGGTCGGCCGGCTGCGAGAGAGACCTGGGCCGCTTGTCGACGGGCATGCTCGCTGACTTCGTGGTGCTCGACGGCAACCCACTCACCGCCGAGGCGGATGACCTGCTCACGATGGGGGTGCACCTGACGGTCGTCGGCGGTCAGACGCGATACGCGGTCGAACCTCGCGACTGAAACTCCACTACTGGAATCTGAGCTCACCGGCTGAAGCCTCGGGCGGGTTCCGAGTCTGCCCATCGGCCGGCCCATCCGGCCGGCCCATCCGGCCGGCCCATCCGGCTCGGTCATCCGGCTGGGCACCTTCGTGCACCCGAGCCGGAGTGGCTAGTGTTGGACAACGTGAGCCCACAACCCCCGCCAGCGCCGAAACCAGTATGGCGCGCACCCGGCATGCCGGCACTTCTCGTGCTGACGGCCGCTGGTTTCGCCGGATTCTCGGCCCTTTTGCCGATCGCCCCCCTGTGGGCTGTGCAGGGCGGCGCGAACGAAGCCGGCTCCGGCCTGGTCAATGGCGTGCTCCTGGTCGTGACGGTCCTGACCCAACCGTTCGTACCTCGAATGCTCAGCCGAGTGGGGACCGGCCGCGTGCTGGCCGCCGGTCTGGTGCTGCTCGGAGTACCCCCATTGCTTCACCTCATCTCCGAGCACCTCGGCTGGATCCTTCTCCTCTCGGTTCTGCGCGGTGTCGGATTCGGCATACTCACCGTGGCCGGATCGGCCGTGGTGGCCAATCTGGTGCCCCGCGCCCAACACGGCGCGGCGATCGGGGCCTACGGCGCGGCGATCGCCGTGCCGCAGGTTGTTCTCATCCCTGCCGGGCCGTGGCTGGTAGACACGGTCGGGTTCTGGGCGGTCTTCGCCCTGGGCACTCTGCCGCTTCTCGGCATCAGCTCCGCCCCACGGCTGGCGCGGGTTCTGCGAGAACAGGCAGCCGAGCGGGCGCTTCATCCACCGACCGATCCCACACCAACGGGGACCGACCGCGAGTCCCGCCTGCGGCTGGTGGCGGAACTCCTACGCCCGATGCTCCTTCTGAGCGGAGTCACCCTCGCCGGTGGGGCATTGATCACGTTCGCACCCCAGATGAGTTCGTCACCGGCGGTGACCACGGGCGCACTCTTCCTGCTCACCGTCGCCGCGGCCCTGACACGCTGGTACATCGGAGGTCTGGCCGACCGGCACGGCACCAGACCGTTTCTGTGGCCATTGGTGGTGCTCACCGTCATCGGGCTCCTCCTCGCCGCGATCGCTGTCGAGAATCCCGATGCCACCAGAGCCCTGCTCTTCCTGGCCGCCATGGTCCTGGTTGGCATCGCCTACGGCGGGCTGCAGAACTTGACTCTCGTGTTGTCCCTTTCTGCCGTCAGACGCGCACAGTACGGCACAGCGAGCGCGGCGTGGAATATCGGGTTCGACATGGGCACGGCCGTGGGTTCCATCCTTATCGGAACCCTCGCCGCGGGCTTCTCGTTCCCGGTGGCATTGCTCGTCGCCGCAGCCATCGCACTCGCCACACTTCCGCTCGCATTCCTGCGCCGCCCGACAGCCAACAAGTAGAAGTCAATAACGCAGGTGAATGGCGGTTCGGGCTGCTGACGGCTCCCGAACGCGGTCGCTCAGGACGACGCGTTCGCCCCGTGAAAGACGCAGCGGTGGCAACGTTCGTCACGCTGGTCGTGCAGTTTCCTCGGATGGGTGTTGAATGGCGATATGCGCAGTCAGTATCGTGGCCACGAAGTCTCTCGAAGCGTATCTCCGCCGCTGTGCCCGCGACGGCGTCGCCACGGCCCAAGAAATTCGGATGACCAGCACGCCACCCCAAGCCGAAGGAGCTCAACATGCGTAAGTCTGTCGTCTTTCTCCTCGTCACCGCAGTCGGTGTCACCGCCTACTTCATGGGCCTGAAGAACAGCAGATCCAGCTTTCACGAGTTCAGCCGACCAGCCCAAAGCTACTGGTACGATCCCGAGGTCAAGGAAGCCCGCATTCGAGCCCGCAAAGCTGCTGCAAAGCCGCGAAGCAGATGAACGAGTGAGTGGCCGTCTCACCTCGGACGCCACTGAGTCATGAGTCGCTCGGGCGACTGACGGCACACCGATCAGCAGATCTGCCCTAATTGTGTCCGACCGCCTGCAAAACAAGAAGCGGGATGATTCGGGTCACTTTTGCCTGGTACTCGTCATAGTGGGGGTTTGACACGAGGGCACGCTCCCACCATTCGGCCCTCTCCTCACCGCTGGCTTCGTGAGCGACCATGTCGTGAATCTCCGCTCCGTCTTGCAATCGCGTGGTGGGATGTGCGAGCAGGTTGAAGTACCAGCCCGGGTTCTTGGGCGAGCCACTATCGGCCGCCACCACCGCATAGGTGCCGTCGTGCTCCACACGAATCAGCGGGACCTTGCGCAGCTTGCCCGACTTCGCACCGACGGTCGTCAGGATGACCACCCGGGCGGGCCCCATACTGGCACCCTCGGCACCGTCAGAATTCTCATACTTCGCCACATGACCGCGAACCCACGCGGCGGGGCTGGGTTCATATTCACCGTACAAAGTCACGTTTTCATGGTACGTCTGCAATCGCCTGTCGCATTGTCCTCGGAAGGATTGATCTACTTCATTTGATTCAATCGATGCGTTCAGCGGTCGGACGGCAGCATCGCACGCACGATGACGTCCGCTCCAGTGATGTCTGCTACTTCGGCCCGCCGTTCAATCGGGAAGTTGTTCCTTTGCCGATGAGCTTCGGCGCGAGCCAGAACAGCGCGATGGTGCCGATCACGGCGCGTACGCCGGCGAACGCCAACACCCACCAGCCGACACTGTTTCCTGCGACCAGATAGCCAATGCCGATCAGGCCGAGCACCACATCCGCGGCGTACGGCACCTTCAGCCAGAACAGCAGTCGGCGAGTCGGATCCATACCCCTATCGTCACGCCGCTGACTGCGAATCACCGCAACAAGGCTTACGGTGACAGCCCGATCGTGTTCCCGTAAGCACCTCTGGAGCCGCTCCTACCTCGCCGAGATCGGGGAACTTCCCGTAGCACCGACACCAGTCAGAATCAATCACTCCACCGTCTCGGCAAACGCACCAAGAGAACCTAAGCTGAAGGCAACAAGGGGCCTCAGTCATCGTCGTAGATGACCGCAGGACATGAAGGGTGGGCGCAGTCACAATGCTGAAGCAACTGTCTGCATTGTCAGCCGTGATAGGTCAGAGTCGACTGGAACTGGAGGGGCACAGCCCTGAAGTAGCTTTTCAGATTCTTCGAAAGCGGTTACGCAATCTCCATATCGAGATCTCGGATGACGAGCTTGAACGAATCGCCGGTGATATCGCCCGGGGTGACACGTCTGGCTCCGCTCGAAACGCCATATTCCGCACATCAAACGGTTCCTGAGACTTCGGGCACGATCCTGTGCTGGAAGCCCACGGCATCCGAGCGACTAAAATTTGCACGTGCCCCACGAAGTAGACCCTCTTCGCATTGCTCTCGTCAGCATGCACACCTCACCGGCGGCGGTACCCGGATCTGGTGACGCCGGGGGGATGAACGTCGTGGTACGCCAGCAGGCGGAGGTTCTTGGACGCCTCGGGCACCACGTCGAGATCCTGACCCGGCGCGCATCACCCGACGGCCCCACCATGGTCGAACTCTCCCCGGGGCTCACCTTGCGCCAGCTGGATGCCGGGCCGCGTGAACCGATAGCCAAGGGCGACCACGAACAACTCATCGCCGCCTTTGGCGCGCGTCTGGGCGCCCTCGAGCCGTATGACCTCATTCATTCCCACCACTGGTTCTCGGGAATGGCCGCTCTACCAGTCGCCCACGCGACCGGGGCACCTCATGTGCAGAGCTTCCACAGCATCGCGGCGGATGCCTCGACCCCACTGTCTGCCGGAGAGCGACCGGAGTCCCCCGGCCGCCTTGCAGGAGAAGCATGGCTTGCCCGCGACTCAGATGCGATCGTGACCGTCAGCAAGGCCGAGGCCCACACCGTGGCAACCCGGCTCGGCGGGGCACCTGAGCGAACCTGGGTGGTGACGCCCGGGGTCGATGCGGCGCTGTTCCGCCCGGCGGCGCCACAGCCCGATCTGCAGCTGGGCGAAACTCCTGCGTGGGCCCGTCGTCTCGAGCTGGCCGAGCCCCTCGCGCGGGACTTTGTCGTTGCTGCCGGGCGGCTGCACCCACTCAAGGGCTTCGACCTCGCCATCGAGGCCATCGCGGCGATGCCGCAGCATCTGCGACCGCATCTCGTCATCGCCGGCGAGCCCTCGGAAGACTTCACCGGGTATCTGGACCAGTTGAAAACCAGTGCCAATCGCCTCGGTGTCGCGAACACTGTGAGCTTCATCGGCCCGCAGTCCCGGATGGACCTCGCCACGCTGTTCCGTGAGGCACGCGTGGTGCTGATCCCGTCGCATTCCGAGACGTATGGGCTGGTCGCCCTCGAGGCGGCGGCGAGCGGTGTGCCGGTCGTGGCTGCCGCATCCGGCGGGCTGAGCGAAGCGGTGATCGACGGCGAGACGGGTATCGTGCTCCCCTCGCGCGACCCACAGGTCTGGGCCGATGCCCTGAGCGAGCTTCTTGCGAACCCCGACCTGACCGCCCGATTATCGCAGGCCGCGCGCCAGCGAGCTGAGGGCCTCACTTGGACCCGGTCTACCCGGGAGCTGTTGAAGGTCTACTCTGCTCTGCTCGATCGGGCGGTGCAACCAGCTGAAACCCGCAGCACGACAGACCACTCTGAGACAAGGATTACGCCATGAGCCTCCTCGACGCACGAGATTCGGTGCTCTTTGTTCACGCGCACCCCGACGACGAGACCATCTCGACCGGTGCCCTGATCGCTGAGCTGGTTGCACGCAATATCCGGGTCTTTCTCCTGACCGCGACCCGTGGTGAGCGCGGCGAAGTGGTGCCCGGCCCACTGGCGAACCTCGCTGGCACCGAAGAGCTCACGCGGGTGCGGGAGCAGGAATTGCAGCAGGCGGCCCAGACACTCGGTATCGAGCGGCAATTCTGGCTGGGCGAGCCGCCCGCCCGGGCCACCGGCCGTGCTGCACGCCGCTACCGCGACTCCGGCATGCGGTGGATCCACGCCGGGCTCGCCGGCCCGGCAGATGACACCGACGACCAATCACTCGTTGCGGCACCGCTTGACGAGGTGACCGAAGACGTGTCTGCCCTGATCGAATGGCTGAACCCCTCGCTGGTGGTCAGCTACGACGAGAACGGGGGCTACGGGCATCCCGACCATGTGCGCATCCGCGAGGCGGCATTGGCCGCCAGCGGTGCGCAGACAATCCCCTTCGCAGAGATTCTTCCTGCAGCTACCCCCACCGCTCCGCCTGACGGCGACGATGATGGTCCTGGTGGCCCGGGCTCGACGGATGCGGAGTACTTCACGCTCGACGCGCACCTCGAAACCCTGAAGGCGGCCCTGGCCTCTCACGCGACCCAGCTCACGGTCGACGGCCCTGAGATCATTCACTCCGGTGGACAGCGCCAGCCGATCGAGACGGCCGTGGGTCTGCGCCTGGTTTGAGGCAGATCCGGGCTGGTGGCCTGCTCGGCTTCGCAGAGGCCGTGCACAGCCGCTGGTAGGGCTCTGGGCGCGAAAGTACCCGCCGAGGCTCCCGAACCGGGGCGACGCCTGCTGCGCGACATCGACACTCCGAGGTTGGCAGCGCGGAAATTTAGAGCTCCGTCTCTCGCCCGACGCGCCTACACTGGTGACAGATTGAGCCACCCGGCCAACGGATCGAACCGGATGCGGTTGCACTCCTTGCCTTTCGCGTACCTGCCGTTCACGCTCCGGGCGACGGGGGGCAGTCGGGCCCGACTGCTCAACCAATAGAACCGAGGGAGCGCGAATGTCCACCTACCAACCGCTGCGCGTTGTGCCGCCTCTGGCGCCTCCGCGCCCTGCCAGCGTGAGATTCGTCAGGCCGGCACGGCGTTCCGTGCGCCCCGCGACTGAAGGCAGCAAGAGCTTCCTCGTGACGTTGCTTCTGTCGTACTTTCTTGGTTTCTTCGGCGCCGACCGTTTCTACCTCGGAAAGAACCGCTCGGCACTGCTGAAGATCTTCACCCTCGGGGGCTTCGGCTATTGGGTAGTCATCGATATCCTCATGACGCTTTTCGGCGGCCAACGCGATATCTGGGGTTTGAGGCTGTCAGGATACGACCGGTATAAGAAGACTGCGTGGATCGTCATCGGCGCAATCTTCAGTTCCACCGTGTTCATCAGCATCGTTGCGGCGACAGTCATGGCTACTTTCGGCGGCGAAGGGCTGGCGGCGCTCGGGTCGGCGCTCCTGGTGATCCTTGGCGTCGCAGTGACCTTAGGGGGCACGATCTGGCTGCTGCGTCGTCTTAATGCGCGAGGTGGAACCGCGAGGGCCATCCGCCAGGCCGACCCGGTGCCACAGCGCATTCGCGCGCTCATCCAGAAACTCATGGTGATTCGGCAGCAGTATCTGGTGCATGAGAAGGCAGGCGACAAAATGGCCCCGGCAGTGATCGGCCAGGTCGACTCGCTGGTGGCCAATGTGACCGAACTGTTTCGGCGGCTACAGGTCACGGCCGACATGGCGCAACCCGCACGCGCCCAGATTGAGTACGAGGGCAAACTCCGCAAACTCGTCGCGACTCTAGATCGCGACTACCTTCTGGACGTGCTCGCCAACCCCGGATTGTGGGATAACCCGGAGCAGCGAATGCGTGAGGCGCAGGGGGCGATCGAGTCAGTGAATGCCCAGCTTCTCGAGAGTATCAGGCAGGTCAACGCCCACGTCGGGCTGGTGTTCGAGTTCACTCTCGACGGCCTCGCGGGCCCCCACGAGGCCATGGCCGACTGGCAGCGTGACTTCGACGAAGCGTCAGGTCAGGGCAGATGACCCGCGAATCCTATTCTGGCGATATGGTCGGCTTCGCAGAAGCCGGGCACGATCTCAAATAAGCCCATGGCCACTCGCTCTCCTGTCACCCACTACCCCGCGACCGTGGTGCACCGGTGAGTGCCTCGCGCACAAACTCACGTCTGCAAGTGCTTCCTGACTGCCTCCGAAAGCTGTTCCGCACTCGGTGCCCCGACGAAACCGTTCTCGGTGCGATATACCCGGCACGCCAATTCGGTGACCCGGGCCGCACCCGGAAAAGCGTCGGCCCCGTCGAAGAGAATGGTCGGCGATCCCGCAAACGGTACCGAAGCCGCCTCGGCAGGCGTTGTCAGCAGGTGAAAGTCGATTGTGACATCGGGCATACCGGCTTCATCGAGAACGGCCCGCAGGCGAACGCCAGCTTCCTTCCAGTTCGCACAATCGGCATTGTGCAGAATCTCAACTCTCATACTCCTAGGTCTACACCTAGAAGCCAGAATCGCCGCCCCCTCAGCCACGACCAATCCCACGAACAACACGCGTATGGGCGGGGCTTCACCGTGCACCGGTGTGCCGTTCATGGGCCACGCAGCGGAAAGGCCATCGACCACAAGACCAATACGTCGATGCGGCCCGTCGTCGCACTGCGCAATCAGGTTCCCAAAACCATCCCGCGATCGCAACGGTTCAGTCACATTTCGCGATAATAGCCGTCAGCGGTTGTATTCTGATCAGCTTTGCACTTTTGGGTTCCGCTGACAGAGGAGTCGCGCCATGACCGCCTTCACTATTGAGGAGTTGGCCATTCCGGCCACGATTGATGCCCCGGACGCCGCCGACTTCATCGACATGACCCACGTGCGCAACGAGATCGAAGCCGACGCTGTTGGCACAAGCGAACTCACCTACGAACCGGCTGAGTTGCTGCCGAACTGGCAGGATCCTTATTCACCCCAGACGTGCCTGATTGCCCGAGTGGACGGGCGGATCGTGGCGCGGGCGGTCTACGAGGCGCCTGTCGAGGAGGGGTCGACCGATGCATGGTTCGACATCGGCGTGCTGCCGGCGTTTCGGAGGCTGGGGATCGGTTCCACGTTGTTCGAGCAGCTCGTGGCCATCTGCACGGCAGACGGTCGCACAGTGCAGCAGTCGTACGTCATTCACAAGAGGTCGGATGGCGCTGCGCAGCTGCCGTCGCCGACCGGTTTCGGTTCCGTACCGCGCGACAACCCGGAAACGCAATTTCTCCGGAAGCGCGGGTTCGCCCTGGAGCAGGTCGAGCGGGTCAGTCGTCTGCCGCTGCCACCTGATCCAGCCTCGTTCGCAACGGCACTTTCAGCCGCAACCGCGGCAGCCGGTGACGACTACCGTGTGGTGCAATGGACAGGTCGAACGCCCCAGAAGTGGCTGGCGGGCATGGCGCTGCTGCACCGTCGAATGAGCACCGATTCCCCGAGCGCGGGTTTGGAGCTCAGCGCGGAGGCCTGGGACGAGGGCCGGGTACGCGCACTCGACGAACGTCTCATGACGAGTCCGCGCACACATCTGGTGACCGCTGTGGAGCACGTGCGCACCAGAACTCTCGTCGGGTTCACGGACCTCTCCGTTCCGCCGGAAACCGAGCGCCCCGTCGATCAACAGGACACCCTTGTTTTGAAGGAGCACCGCGGCCGTCGGCTCGGGTTGCTGTTGAAACTCTCAAACCTGCAGTACCTGGCACAGAGTCATGCCGGGCACCCCGCCGTCACGACATTCAACGCCGAGGAGAACCGGCCCATGCTCGCCGTGAACGAGGCAATCGGCTTCGTGCCAGTGGGGTATGGCGGCGGCTGGAAAAGACTTGTCGGCTGAGGCCTTGAGGTTCCAACGAGAATGGCCATGGGTCGCGGCGCAGACGCGAGAAGAGGCGCCCCCGCAACCCACGGGAACGCCTCAACGCGGGGCCGGCTAAGCGGCCGGCCCCGTTCCCAGCGCGACCGTCGCTGTGGCAGACACACCCGATGCATCCACCCAGGTGAGGGTCACGCGCTGGCCCGGCGCGTAGGCGACAAGCGCCGCGCTCAGGTCAGATGGCGAGGTGATCGCCGTTCCGCTGACACCCGTGATCGTGTCACCGGCGGCCAGCCCGGCGTTCGCGGCCGCCGTTCCCTCAAAGACCCCTCCGATCATGGCTCCCGGTACAGCCGGCGCCTGCACGCCGCCGGTACTGAACCCGTTTCCGTAACCGTATGCCGAGTTACCCGCTGAGGGAACCACCTCGACCCCCAGAAACGCGGGGTAGCCGAGTGTGACCTGAGCCGAAGCCTGCCCCGACTCGATATGGCCCGCGATCGACAGCGCGCTGGCGATGGGGATGGAATAGCCGGCGACGGTGCTCCCCCCGGCCGCAGCCGCGGTGTCAATTCCGATGATCGTGTTGTTTGCGTTGTAGAGCGGCCCGCCGGAGTCTCCGGCCTGAATGTTGGCGTTCGACTGGATCAGCCCACTCAGGTGCTCCGATGCCGCCGACCCCTCGGCCCGAGTCGTAATAGTTTGGCCCAGGGCGGTCACCTCTCCGGTGACGGCCGATGGGGTCCCTCCCGCACCACCGGCGTTACCGACCGCGGTGACAGCGGTTCCGACCGACACGTTCGACGAGCTGTCAAACGCGGCAGTTTGCAACCCGGATGCCCCTGAGAGCTGGAGTACGGCGATATCGTCTGTCGCGTCGGTGCCGACGACGGACGCCTTATAACTTTCGCCCGTTGAGACCACCGTGACGCGGATGCTCGTGGAGCCCTCAACAACGTGGTTGTTGGTAAGGATCTCACCGTTCGAGGTGACCACCATTCCGGTCGCCATACCCTCTGCGCTGTCATAGGTGAGCTGTGAAACGACATCGACGATGCCCACCTGTTGCACGGCAGTAGCTGCCACGGTAGGGGTGCTGTCTGATCCGGAAGTGCCCGCGCCGGAAGAAGGTTGACCGAAAGGCGACGCACCGTACCCACCTGACAAGGAGGGAATGTGCCCGAATCCGGATTGCCCCTGATCACCGATCGGGTGGTTCTGACTCCCGGTGGCAATGCTGGACGAGGTGTACGGGGTGGGCCGGTACGGGGTTGGGGTGTCGGCGCCGAACGCCGCGCCGATACCGAATGCCGAGCCCGCCACCATGGTGGCTGCGGCAACGGACGAGAGAACTGCCAGTCTGCCGCGCGTCCGAAGGCTCGTGCCGGGGCGCGTGCTGTTGGCATCATCCGTAGCGTTCATGATTCTGGCCTTCTCGTGCTCTCGGCCTCTTTGGTCATGCCTTCAGAACAGTCCTCGACACTGAATGCATCTCGGGAGTACGTTATGAGCTTGCTGGGAGGTTCACAGAGATTCCTGTAAGGCCCCGCAAAGCCGCTCACATCAGCCAGGGGAACGCCCGGGATACGGGCCATACCTGCTGCGTGGGGTCGATACAGCGAAATTGAGCGTCGTGGAAGATTGCCAGTTCCCGCATGGGCTGACGCGCCTACACTGGTGTCTGATTGAGCCACCCGATTAAGGCATTGAACGGGATGCGGTTGCACTCGGTACCCTCCGCGTTCATTCTGCGTTCATTCCGCTGATGCCCCGAAAGGTGGAATGCGGATCGTGCTCGGCTGCTCAACAACTAGCACAGAGGGAGGACGAATGGCCACTTACCTGCCGCTGGACTTGGTGCCGTCTCCGACGGTGTTCGGGTGGGTGCTCCTTGCCGTCCTGGCGGCAGCCGCCGCCATCCAAGCAACAATCTGGTCCCTCCGTCTTCGTGGTACGAACGCGAGGGTCCCACAGGAGCCCGACGCAGTGCCTCGGCGGATCCGCGCCCTCATCCAGAAACTCATGGTGATCCGTCAGCAGTATCTGGCGCGTGTTGATGCCGGCGACCGAACGGCACCAGCGGTGATCGGGGAAGTCGATTCTTTAGTTGCGAATGTGACCGAGCTCTTCCGACGGCTGCAGGTCAAGGCCGACGACACGCAATCCGGTCACGCCCAGGTTGAGTACGAGGACAAACTCAGCAAACTCGTCGCGATTCTGGACCGCGACTACCTGCTGGACGTGCTCGCCAACCCCCGACTGTGGGATGACCCGGAACAGCGAATGCGAGAGGCGCAGGGCGCGATCGAGTCGGTGAATGCCCACCTTCTCGACAGTATCGTGAAGGTGAACGCCCGCCGAGGTATGTTGTGCGAGGTTGCGCTGCAGGGCCTCATGGGGCCACGCAAAGCGATGGACGACTGGCAGCGCGACTTCGACAAGGCGTCGGGCACCACATAGCCCCAGTATGCGGCTTCGGCGCGCTCGCGACAACCACCGCCGAAGAAGCCGGAGTCAGTTGGATCAGAACGGAACAGGCCCCACATCTTCCGATGTGATGTGTTCCCTCCAGAAACCTTGGGTGGAGCTGAGGGGATTCGAACCCCTGACCCCCTGCATGCCATGCAGGTGCGCTACCAACTGCGCCACAGCCCCGTTCTGTTCGCGCCACAACTGACACGCGAAGACAACTTCCTTAGATTACTACATTCTGCAGCCGAGGTGATAACCGAATCGCGGTTCGGCTCAACCTTCTGCGCCCACAGGCGCTTCGAGCTCGATCGGGATGCTCGGGCAGTCCTTCCACAGCCGCTCCAGCGAGTAGAACAAGCGGTCCTCCTCGTGGAACACGTTGACCACCAGGTCGCCGTAGTCCAGGAGCACCCAGCGGCCCTCGGTGCGCCCCTCGCGCCGCAGCGTTTTGAACCCCGCTTCCAGCATCTTCTCCTCCACATCGCGGGCGATGCCTGAGACGTGGCGCTCACTGTGCCCGGTGACCAGGAGGAACACATCGCTGAACGGCAACGGCCCAGACACATCCAGTGCGACCAGATCCTCCCCCTTCATATCGTCCGCAGCTGCGGCTGCGACCTGAAGTTGGACGTGGGCGTTTTCGGACGCGCTCATAGGCAGAAACTCACATTGTTTGTTGGTATCGATGGGTGAATCAGAAGTACCCCAGAATTGCACCGGCGGCGAAGAGCCCCACCACGCCGACGGCCAGCGCGCCGGCAGAGATCGCCAGCGCCATCGGCAGTCGGTGGCTCGTCTTCGCAGCCTTGCCGACCACGTCTCCGGTCGGTGTGACCGAACTAACGGCTGAACTGGCACGCACGGGTTCTGAACCGGGCGCGTGCACCATCGCCGTGTCTACCCGCACCTCTTCCTCGTCGAACATGCGGTCAAGAGCCGAGGTATCGAAGCGGGCGTGCTCCCCCGTGGTTGACAAGCTGGTCGGCAGGTCGACGGTATCGGTTTCGAGCTTTTCGCCCGACTTTCCCATTGCCCCCCATGCGGACTCTCTGGACGGGACCGTGGGCAGAACCAGGGTGCTGCCGATGGCGCCATAGCCAGACGTGTCGGCCGGGCCGGAAAGGATGTCTTCAAAACTCGGCTGATCCTTCTGGCTTGCCGCAATCGACCAGTGCCCGGTCGGTGGGTGGAAGGAGCGCGTGTGCGACCCATCAGGGTCGTCAGTGCCTTCTGGAACTTCAGCGCCTTCTACAACCTCAGCTTCTTCTGCAACGTCAGCTTCTTCTACAACGTCAGCGGGCGACGATGCCAGTTCACTCGTTTCGAGCACTTCCGCTGCAGAGAACGCCACCGTCTCCGGCTCGACCCTGACGGGTTTCGGAACCACAGCATCTGGTTCAACTTCGGCGAGGGTGATGAATTCTGTCGCGGGCAGTTGCTGATCGAGCAGATCATCATCAACAAAATCTTCGTCGACCTGCTCGAGAACGATGGGCTCGGGTTCGACGTCTGCCTGGGCTGGAGCCCCGTCAGCGGGATCGACACCGTCGGTCTTCCCCAGCAACTCGGTGCTCGGGCCGGATGCCTCGGGTCCCGGACCTGCCAGGCGCTGGGCTTCCTCGGCGGCGCGCAACTCGCGCAGCTGACGCCTGGTCAACGTGTGCTCGACGTCGTCTCTGGCAAAGCTCGGGCGTCCCGAAGGAGCAAAGAGTGAATCCGACGTTGGCACGACCCTGGCCGCTGCTGGCGACTTCTGGTATTCCGAATATGAGGTGACCGGTGCATCCGGGAGCGCAGGGCCGGGCTGTTCTGGTTCTGGTGTCGCCCGGCTGTCCTGCGGCGCGAAGGGCTGTTCAGGAGTCGCCTGTGGCGCGTCTCCCGCCGTCGACGTTTCGGCAGCGTGTTCTGCTGCTTCGGCGTCTTTCGCGTCTGGGCCGTCTTCGGGCGCCCGCCACGACGGGTCGCTGCCAGCCAGCGCGGCCATTCGTTCGCGCTCGCGCAACTCGCGGCGAGTCAGGGGCTGCGAATCGTGGCGGTCAGTCATGCCAGACTCCGATACAGGTGGTGTTTCGAGATATATTGCACAACACCATCCGGAACCAAATACCACACGGGGTAATTTCGTTCTACCCGACTACGGCAATCGGTCGATGAGATGGCGAGTGCCGGAACTTCAAGCAAGCTTACGTTCTCATTCGGCAAACCGGAAACAGTCAGCTCATGTCCCGGGCGACTCACAGCAACGAAGTGTGCCAGAGACCAGAACTGTTCAACGTCCTTCCACGCCAGGATCTGCGCGATGGCGTCGGCTCCGGTGATGAAGAACAGCTGGGCATCCGGCCGGCTCTTCTGGATGTCCTTCAGAGTGTCAATCGTGTACGTGACCCCGAGCCGGTCGATATCGACGCGGCTCACATTGAACTGTGGGTTGGAGGCTGTCGCGATCACGGCCATCAAGTAGCGGTGTTCTGCCAGAGACACGTGCGGCTTGTCGACCGGTTGCCCCGTCGGCACGAAGATGACCTCGTCGAGGTCGAACGACCGTGCAACCTCGCTGGCGGCCACGAGGTGACCGTGATGGATGGGGTCGAAAGTGCCGCCCATCACCCCGATCCTTGGGCTGCGCACTGCCGTTTCCGTCATTGAAGGCTAACGATCAGTGTTCACTCTTCGTGGTGGCCACGTCGTGTCCGGGGTGAGGCGCATGCACATCACGAGCCAGAGCATGCCGGTGTGCAACGTCGCGGTACGACCACAGCACGAAGCCGAGGGCGGCGAAGACGATGATCGAGATGGCCCCGTACATGATGGTCGGCATCGGGATGGCGACCAGTTCGTGCGAGGCCTCGGTCATGACGGCAGTCACAAAGGACATAACAACTCCAATTCAAAAAAGCGCTTCTCACCCAAGATTCTAGTTGAACGAACTGGTAGGTCGCCTACGCCCACGCCCATTCCCCTTTCGATCGTGAAGCTCGGGCAGCTATTGGCTGCTTTCGTCGTCAGCGATCTTCTCGTCGTCCAGGGTGTCCCCTTCGCGCCAGAGCCCGGCTTCTCGCTCGCGTTCGAGCTCAGCACGGGCCTCGGCCTTGGCATCCATGCGTGCGAGGTACTCTTCACGTCGCTGGCCACGAGTGGCCCGGGTGCGCTCCCCCAGGCGTGCATCGGTGCCGCGCGGTGCGGTGACCAATTCAGCGGCAGACGTGAGGGTCGGTTCCCAGTCGAAGACCATCCCGTCGCCCTCGCCGATGATCACGGTCGACCCCGCCACCGCCCCCGCGCTGAACAGCGAGTTCTCGATCCCGAGTTTGGCCAGCCGGTCGGCGAGGAACCCAACCGCTTCGTCGTTGTTGAAGTCGGTCTGCTGCACCCAGCGTTCGGGCTTGTCTCCGAGGATGCGGTAGATGTTGCCATAGGTGCCGCCCTCGACACGCACGACGAACTCGGCCTCGTCGACGGGGCGTGGTCGCATCACGATGCGCGGCTTGATCGCCTGCGCGGCGATGTCACGGTTCCGCTGCTCGGCGACGATCTCGCCGAGCGCGTAGGTCAACGGCTTCAGCCCCTCATGGCTGATCGAAGAGATCTCGAACACTGGGTAGCCGCGCTTCTCCAGTTCGGCGCGCACGAACCCGGCCAGCTCACGGCCGTCGGGAATGTCGATCTTGTTCAGCGCGATCAGCTGTGGCCGCTCCAGCAGGGGCAGTTGCCCCACTGGCACTTCGTAGGCCGCCAGCTCCGCGAGGATCACCTCGAGGTCGCTGATCGGGTCACGCCCCGGCTCCAGGGTGGCGCAGTCGAGTACGTGCAACAGCGCAGTGCACCGCTCCACATGGCGCAAGAACTCCAGGCCGAGACCCCGACCCTCGCTGGCGCCTTCGATCAGCCCCGGAACATCGGCCACGGTGTAGCGGTGATCTCCGGCCTGCACGACACCGAGATTCGGGTGCAGCGTGGTGAACGGGTATTCGGCGATTTTGGGCTTCGCAGCAGAGATGGCGGCGATCAGGCTGGACTTGCCGGCGGAGGGGTATCCGACGAGGGCGATATCCGCCACAGTCTTCAGCTCGAGTTGTACGTCACCTGCCCATCCGGGCGTGCCCAGCAGCGCGAATCCTGGCGCTTTGCGCTTGGTCGATGCGAGCCCGGCGTTTCCCAGCCCTCCTCGACCTCCCGGAGCAACAACGAACTCCATTCCGGGTTCGTTCATGTCGATCAGTTCGTTGCCCCTGGCGTCTTTCACCACCGTGCCCACCGGCACCGGAAGGTCCAGACGCTCGCCGTTGGGGCCACTGCGGTGGTCGCCCATTCCCGGGCCGCCGTTCTTCGACGAACGGTGCGGGCTGCGGTGATAGCTGAGCAGCGTGTTCACTTGGGGATCTGCCACCAGCACGATGTCGCCGCCGTGACCGCCGGCCCCGCCGTCTGGGCCTCCAAGCGGCTTGAACTTCTCGCGCAGCACCGACACACAGCCGTCACCACCGCTTCCGGCGCGCAGGTGAAGCGTCACCTGGTCTACGAATGTGACCATCGGGTGCTCCTTCCATGAGCGGGATGTCGCGGATGATGTGCGTGCCTGCAAAAGCGTAAGGGGCGAACCGAAGCCCGCCCCATCGCAAAAAACCTAGAAGACCTGCCCTATTCGGCGGCCACCACGATGTTGACCACCTTGCGGCCGCCCTTGGCGCCGAACTCGACAGAGCCGGCAGACAGAGCGAACAGTGTGTCGTCGCCGCCCCGGCCCACGTTCACGCCGGGGTGAAAGTGTGTTCCGCGCTGGCGCACGATGATCTCGCCCGCGCTGACTACCTGCCCGCCGAAGCGCTTCACGCCGAGGCGCTGCGCGTTGGAGTCACGACCGTTGCGAGTGGAACTCGCACCCTTTTTGTGTGCCATTAGTTGATCTCCTCAGATCCTTGCAAAGCTGAAAATTGCTGTGAGCAGCCTGTTACTTGATGCCGGTGATCTGAACGCGAGTGAGCTCCTGGCGGTGCCCCTTGCGACGCTTGTAACCGGTCTTGTTCTTGTAGTTCTGGATGACGATCTTCGGCCCGCGGAGGTCACCGAGCACCTCGGCGGTGACGGTCACCTTGGCCAGAGACTTCGAGTCTGACGTGATCTTGTCGCCGTCAACCAGCAGAACAGCGGGAAGCACCACGTTTCCATCGTCGTCTGACTTCACCCGGTCCATCGTCACAATGGTGCCGACCTCAACCTTTTCCTGCCGACCACCGGCGCGCACAACTGCGTAAACCACTCTCGTACCTAATTTCTCTGGGGGGCTCGTGGCCCCGAGTCAAACCGTGCTGAAGATTTTCTTGGCACACTGCGAGGTCAAACCCTTCGCACACCAACGGTCTACTGTACTTGATTTTGACCGCCCCGGTCAAACGCACCGCGTGGCGCGCCGCCATTGTTCGCCGCTGTTTAGAATCATGCCATGGCCGTGTTGATCGATACCCCGATGTGGCCGGCGCACGACACCGTGTGGTCGCACCTGGTGAGTGATGAGTCTCTGGAGGAACTGCACGCGTTCGCCCGGGCGAATCGGATACCGCCACGCTCGTTCGACCTCGACCACTACGACGTTCCCGCCCACCGCCACCACGAACTTGTTTCAGCTGGTGCCGTGCCCGTCAGCAACCGCGAATTGGTGCTTCGGCTGATCTCCAGCGGTCTGCGTGTGCGCGCACGAGATCGGCCCCGCAACCACCGTTGAGGGTGGTGACGGGGCCGACGTGGGCTCTGCCCGGCTACGAGTCGCTCAGTGGGATTCGGTCTCGTCCTTCGTCACTGTGGGCACTACCCCGCCGACCAGCGCTGAGGTGCTCACGCGGCGCGAGCGGCCACGACCCTGGCCCGGGGCCTTCGGCGCGGGCAGGGCGTCCAGAACCGAGTCAAGAATCAACTCTTTGTCGTGCTCGCTGAGGTGAGGCTTCTCATGACTGGCCTTTGCGATCGGAATGTCGAGAATTTCGATCTCGGCCGGCGAGTCCTGCCGGGCAGGTGCCTCGGCACGCTTCGGTTCTTCGGCTGGCGCCGCTTTCACCGGCTCCGTCTTCCCCCGCTCTGCCTTCACCTGCTCAGCATGCACCTGCTCAGCATGCACCTGCTCGAAGTCGAGGGTTGGGCCGGCTTCGGTCGACGTGTTCCGCGAGCCTCGACGCCCTGACCTGCGGCGACCGCTGGCCGATTGCCTCGGCTGGTCCGTGCCGGAAGAACCAGCATCGGAAGCACCAGCATCGGAAGCACCGTCAGGGGAGGCCGCGGCATCCGACTGGCCGGCATCCGGGTTTTCGGCGCCAGCCTTCTTCTCTTCCGGTTCTGTCTGCCGTGCGGTTGTCGACTCAGTCGGCTCAACCGTGGGCTTCTCGGTGACAGGATGCTCGGCCGCCTTGGTGTCGGCACCTCCGACAACGGGGATCGCGGCTGTCGGCGGCCTCGCCTCACTGCCGATCGTGCTGGCCGCGATCTTGGCCAACGCGTTCTTGGCATCAGCTGTGATCGCGTGGGTGCTGATCGGTGCGGTCACAGGGTGCGCGTTGTTGTTGCCACCGCCGTTGCCCCGGCCGCCACGGCGGCGCGGTTCCTGCTGCGACTGGCGGTTCTTCGCCACCGGGTCGTGTTGGATGATGATTCCGCGGCCCGCGCAGGTCTCACAGTTCTCGCTGAACGACTCGATGAGCCCGAGGCCGATCTTCTTTCGCGTCATCTGCACCAGCCCGAGGCTGGTGACCTCGGCGACCTGGTGCTTGGTGCGGTCTCGGCTGAGGCACTCGACCAGACGGCGAAGCACAAGATCTCGGTTTGACTCGAGCACCATGTCGATGAAATCGACCACAATGATTCCGCCGATGTCACGAAGCCGCAACTGCCGCACGAGTTCTTCGGCCGCTTCGAGGTTGTTCTTGGTGACAGTTTCTTCGAGGTTTCCACCAGAACCCACGAACTTGCCGGTGTTGACATCGACAACGGTCATGGCCTCGGTGCGGTCCATCACAAGCGACCCGCCGGAAGGCAGCCAGACCTTGCGTTCGAGAGCCTTCTCGATCTGCTCCGAAATGCGGTACTCGTCGAACGAGTCCTTGTTGCCGGTGTGCTCGTGCACGCGATCGAGCAGGTCGGGTGCGACCTGGCCCAGGTACTCGGTGATGGTGTCCTGGGCGTCCTGGCCAGAGATGACCAATTTCTGGAAGTCCTCGTTGAACACATCGCGCACGATCTTGATCAGCAGGTCGGGCTCGCTGTGCAGGAGTGCCGGTGCCTTCTGGTTCGCCACCTTCTCGCTCAGCTTTGCCCACTGCGCGATCAGACGGTTGACGTCAACGGTCAACTGCTCCTCAGTGGCCCCTTCGGCCGCGGTGCGCACAATCACGCCCACGTTCTCAGGCAGTACCTCCTTGAGGATCTTCTTCAGGCGTGACCGCTCGGTGTCGGGCAGTTTGCGGGATATCCCGTTCATTGACCCGTTCGGCACATAGACCAGGTAACGACCGGGCAGGGAGACCTGGCTGGTCAACCGGGCACCCTTGTGGCCGACAGGATCCTTGGTGACCTGCACAAGAACCTGGTCGCCCGGCTTCAACGCCAGTTCGATACGGCGTGGCTGGTTTCCGGTCTCGGCGGCGGCCCAATCGACCTCACCGGAGTAGAGCACGGCGTTGCGGCCGCGTCCGATGTCGACGAATGCGGCTTCCATACTCGGCAGCACGTTCTGCACGCGGCCGAGGTAGACGTTGCCGATGAGTGAGGCGTCCTGGTTCTTCGCAACGTAGTGCTCGACGAGCACACCGTCTTCGAGCACACCGATCTGCGTCTTGTTGTTCTTCGAACGAACCACCATGACGCGGTCGACAGCTTCGCGGCGCGCGAGGAACTCGGCCTCGGTGATCACCGGGCGTCGGCGACCGGCGTCCCTGCCATCCCGGCGACGCTGCCTCTTCGCTTCCAACCTGGTCGAGCCACGAACCTTCTGCGGTTCGGTGATCAGCTCGCTTTCGGCCCGCGGGGCGCGCACTTTGACGACGGTATTGGCCGGATCGTCAGCGCCCTGGCGGTTTTCCTCGCCCGGGCGTCTGCGCGCGCGACGACGCACCGAGGGGATCTCCTCGTCGAAGTCATCTGACTGGGCAGACCGGGTGTCGCTGTGCGACCGCGCCGGCTGGAGCGGCACATCCGGCGCCTGGAAGATCAGTGAGGTGGTGCTTCGCACGCCGGGTGCTGCCGCCGCCTCGGTCTTCGAAGCGCTGTCATCCTCTTCGGATTCGGGCGCTTGTTCGCTGCCCACTGGGCCAGAAGCATCGGGCTTGCCGGGTTCCTTTGATGTGTCATCGGCGAGCTTTTCGGTCTTCGGCTCGTCAGCTTTGGTCTTGTCTGCTTTGGTCTTCTCGCCCGTCGCCGCCCGTTCCGGCGCGCGTGCCCCTGTCACTGGCTCTGTCACTGGCTCAGGTTCTGCCGCGGGCGGCTGAGCGGTCGGCGCCGGCACGTCAGGCCGCCGGGCGGCCTGATCTTCAGCTGCAGGAGCCGGTTGCGGTGGCGTCACCGTCTGGGTCTGGCTGGTCGCCCGCCTGGATGGTTTTCTTCCACCGAACAGGCGGCCCAGTTTCATTCCGTTTCCCGCTTGCTTCGTTCCGTCAGTGTCATGGTCATTTTTATTGTTGTCTTCCACCATCACTGGTGCACTCCCTGTCCTTCAGGTTCGGGCCGCGCCCTGGCCTGCTAGGTACTCTCTCGTGCAGAATTTCCGTGCGCTGTCTCGCGACTTCGCGTGGATTCCTGCTAATCCTTTTGTCTCAGGCGACCGGCCCGTGGCATCGATCGCTGCTTGTTCGTGTGTGTCGAATTTCAAACTCTCACTTCGTCGACACGTGTCTGACTGCACTCGAGTCGCCTCCCTGTTCGGGAGAACCCACTTCAAGTGCGTTGTCGGGTTCACGACCCGAAAAGCTATAACTGTGCGCCACACCGAGCGCGGCTCGGATGACTACTTTTGATTATCGCATGCATTCGACCACGGATTCCCAGCGTTGGCTTTTCACGGTGTGCCATAATCCGAGTGTGAGCCGAAACTCCACTGAGAAAACACCCACACTGTTCGCCATATTTCTGATCGTTGCCGGCCTCGTCGGCCTGTACGCCTCGTTCCAGCTGACACTGGAAAAATTGAGCCAATTGGAGTTCCCGAACAAGCCGCTGTCCTGCGACTTCGGCCTGTTCGTCACCTGTGGCCCCAACCTGAGCTCCGCCCAGGGCTCAATTCTGGGCTTCCCCAACTCGTTGATGGGCGTAGCCGCATTCGTGGCACCGATCGCGGTTGGTGTCGGCCTGTTGGCCGGGGCTCGCTTCGCGCGCTGGTTCTGGGTGATCTTCAACCTTGGCGTGTTGGGTGCCTTCGTCTTCATCGGGTGGCTGATCAGCCAGAGCCTGTTCGTTATCGGAACACTCTGCCCGTACTGCTTGGTCACCTGGTTGGCGGTGATCCCGCTGTTCTGGACGGTCACGTTCTTCACTCTCAAGAACGGCTACGTGATCGATTCGGCCGCCGCCCGAAACTTCGGCCGGCACGCCTACAGTTGGGTGATCAGCATCACCATCGTGACCTACCTGATTCTGGCCATCCTGATCCAAGTGGGCCTCGACGCCATTCAGCAACTGTTCTGACCCAACCGCCTGCCGCCTGCCGCCGACTGGGCAGCAGCTGGGCGAAAGGTCGCTCGATAACCTCACGTACTGCTCTCTCGGCGGATGCCTGAAGGGCGGGTTCCGCTCAGTCGAACCAGAGTGCGAGTTCGCGACGGGCAGTCTCGGGCGAATCAGAGCCGTGCACCAGATTCTGCTGCACGTTCAAGCCCCAGTCGCGCGCCAGGTCACCGCGAATGGTGCCGGGGGCGGCAGTGGTGGGGTCTGTGGTTCCGGCCAGCGAGCGGAAGCCCTCGATCACACGATTTCCGGCCACGCGGAACGCAACGATCGGGCCGGACTCCATGAAATCCACCAGCGGTTCGTAGAACGGTTTGCCAAGGTGTTCGGCGTAGTGCTCGGCCAGCAGGTCGCGATCCGCCTGCACCAGCCGCACATCGACCAGGGAGTATCCCTTCGCCTCGATGCGTCGCAGGATCTCGCCGGTGAGGCCGCGCGCCACCCCGTCGGGTTTGACGAGTACGAGGGTTTCTTCGACGTTGGTGGTCATACTTTCTCCTTGGTTCGATCGATTCTGGTTCCGGTAATGATGGCGTAGGTCCACATGGCGGCGAAGACCGCTCCGAGGAAGAACATGACGGGTACGAGAAACCCGGTTGCGAGCAGAAGCGCCTGCAGTACCCAACCGACGGTGACTCCCCACGAATGGCGCAGCAGGCCGATGGTCACGACCATGGCGAGGAACAGCACGCCCCCGCCGACAAGCGCTATCACCGGCGGCAGCGGGTGCACCGCATCGAGGCCGAAAGCCACGAGCGACGCGAGGAACACCGTGAGCGCCTCACAGGCCAGCACGATCGATCCGAGGGATTCGGTCAGGCTTCGCCTGCGCGCCGGTCGGCCCCGCGCCGGGGCCTTCGGGCTCGAGTCTGTCACACCGTCACCGGCTGTCGGTTCGGTCACTGGGATCTCCAATTCTGGCGAGCGGCATACGCCATCGCGTCGCCGACGAGGGTAATCGACCCGGTCACGAGTGCTGCGCCGTTGGTGGTTTCGGCGGCGAGCTGGCGGCCACGGTCCAGCGCCGCATTCAGGTCGGGGATCGTTTCAACCCGGTTGGCGCCGGCGACGTCGGTCACGATCTTCGCCAACGTCTCGGCATCGACGGTTCGGTCGGACGGTGCAGTGGTGACGATGAAACGCGTGACGTGCGCGTTGAGCAATTCGACGATACGGTGTGCGTCTTTGTCGGCGAGGATGCCCAACACGCACGTGATCTGGTCGAACGAGTAGAACGCATCCAGCGAATCGTCGAGTGCTTGCGCGCTGCCCGGGTTGTGGGCGGCGTCAACCAACACAGTCGGATTCGTGCCGATGGTCTCGAGACGCCCGGGCGAGACCGCGCGGGCGAGCCCTTCGGCCAGGATGTCGATCGAGATCGGCTGGCTGCCACCACCGATGAACGATTCCACAGCGGCGATCGCCACCGAGGCATTCTGGGCCTGGTGACGGCCGGCCAGGGGCAGCAGAAGGTCGGGGTACTGAGCGGCCAGGCCCTGCACAGTGATGCGCTGGCCGCCAGGGACGACCCGGCTGTCAATAACTCGAAACTCATCCCCCTCGGTCGCCATGGTCGACTCGGTCAGCTCGATCGCACGCTCGAGTTCGGCACGGGCCTCGGGAACCTGATGGGAGCTCACCACGCGGGCGAGCGGTTTGATGATGCCCGATTTTGTGCGGGCGATCTCTGCCACGGTCGATCCGAGCCGTTTCGTGTGATCCAGCGAGATCGGCGTGAACACGGCCACCTGGCCGTCTCCGACGTTGGTGGAATCCCACTCGCCGCCCATTCCGACCTCGATCACCGCGACGTCGACCGGGGCGTCGGCAAACGAGGCGAAAGCCAGGGCACTGAGCAGTTCGAAGTAGGTGAGTGGGCTCTCTCCCGAGGTGGCCAGGTCGCGGTCGACCATCTGAACGTACGGCTTGATGTCAGACCAGTTGGCGGCCAGCGAACCATCGCTGATCGGCTCGCCGTCAATCATGATGCGCTCGTTGAAACGCACCAGGTGGGGGCTGGTGAACAATCCCACTCGCAATCCGTGCGCACGCAGGATCGACTCGATGATGCGCGCCGTGCTGGTCTTGCCGTTGGTCCCGGTGATGTGGATGATCGGGTACAACCGCTGCGGGTCGCCGAGCACGTCGAGCAGCTGCCGGGTGGGCGCGAGCCTCGGCCTCGGAGCCCCCTCCCCCGTGCGGGTGAGCAACTCCTGGTAGACGGCGTCGCCCGCGATCCGGTTCTCGTCGGGTTCAGTCATGGTCTCCTCCGATCCGGCTGACGGCAACCTGGAAGCTGCCGGCGTTCGCGAATCTGTTCGCGGGGAACGACTGGATGTGGTCAGCGTGCACAGCATCGGCTGCCCCGTCGCCGATCAGGAATGTGGTGGCCAGGGTTTCGGCGGCGATGTCGACCTCGGTCGCCTGCGCCAGCGCGCGGGCATCTGCCTCGTCACCGAAAACGAGTTCGAGACGGATGCGGTCGCCCACCTCGAACCCGGCAGCCTTGCGCGTGTCCTGCACCGCGCGGATCACATCGCGGGCAAGCCCCTCCGCCTCTAGCTCGGGGGTGGTCCGCGTGTCGAGCAGCAGAAACCCGTCGCCGGGCAACAGCGCCAATGAGACTCCGTCGCCCTCGCCCGGCTCGGTGGAGCCCGCCGAGAGCACGAGCTCGTATTCCCCCTCGGCGAGGGTGATGCCCCCGCAGGTCACGACGCCATCCTGTTCGCTCCAGTCGCCCGCGCGGGCGGCCTGGATCACCTTTTGCACGTCTTTGCCAAGCCTGGGGCCAGCGGCACGGGCGTTGACGGTGAGTTTCGAGGTGATGCCGTAGTCGGCCGCACTGGTGCCCGCCAGTTCGACGAATTCGACCTTCTTGATATTCAATTCATCGCGCAGGATCGACTCGAACGGGGCGAGGGCCGCCGTGTTGGCCGTCACCACGGTGAGCGTTGCCAGGGGCAGCCGCACGCGGCGGCCGGCCTTCTTGCGCAGCGACAGGGTGAGCGACGAGATGCTGCGGATGGAATCCATCGCTTCAACCAATTCGGCGTTCTGCGGGAAGTCGGACGGGTTCGGCCAGTCGGTCAGGTGAACGCTGCGACCACCGGTCAGGCCCTTCCAGATCTGCTCGCTGATCAGCGGCAGCATGGGGGCTGCCAGTCGGGTGACGGTCTCCAGCACCGTGTACAAGGTGTCGAACGCCTCAGTCCCTGAGCCGTCTTCCCCGACATTCACCCAGAACCGGTCGCGCGAGCGACGCACATACCAATTGGTGAGCACGTCGGCGAAGTCGCGCAGGGTGGCGGCGGCTGTGGTGCTGTCGAGCCCGTCGTAGTCTGCGGCGAGCTTCTCGATCAGTTGGCGGGTCTTGGCCAGCAGGTAGCGGTCGAGTACGTCAGTCGAGTCGGTGCGCCACTCGGCCTCATAACCCTTGGGCCCCGACGTGTTGGCGTAGAGCGAGAAGAAGTACCACGTGTTCCAGAGCGGCAGCATCAGTTGCCTGGTGCTCTCCCGGATGCCCTCCTCGGTGACGATCAGGTTGCCACCGCGCAGCACGGATGAGCCCATCAGGAACCAGCGCATGGCGTCCGACCCGTCGCGGTCGAACACCTCGTTCACGTCGGGGTAGTTCTGAAGAGACTTGGACATCTTCTGGCCGTCACTTCCGAGCACGATGCCGTGGCTGATCACCGATTTGAACGCCGGACGGTCGAACAGTGCGGTCGACAGCACGTGCTGCACGTAGAACCAGCCACGAGTCTGGCCGATGTACTCGACGATGAAGTCTGCTGGATGGTGTGCCTCGAAGAACTCCTGGTTCTCGAACGGGTAGTGCACCTGGGCGTAGGGCATCGACCCGGAGTCAAACCACACGTCGAGCACATCGGGTATGCGGCGCATGGTCGATGTTCCACTGGGATCGTCGGGGTTCGGCCGGGTGAGTTCGTCGATGTGGGGCCGGTGCAGGTCGGTGGGGCGCACGCCGAAGTCGCGCTCGAGTTCATCGAGCGAACCGTACACGTCGATGCGGGGGTATTCGGGGTTGTCGCTCTTCCACACCGGGATGGGTGAACCCCAGTAGCGATTGCGGCTGATCGACCAATCGCGGGCATTCGCGATCCACTTGCCGAACTGGCCCTCTTTCACGTTCTCGGGAACCCAGGTGATCTCTTCGTTCAGCTCCACCATCCGGTCGCGAAACGCGGTCACCCTCACGAACCAACTGGAGACCGCCTTGTAGATGAGCGGGTTCCGGCAGCGCCAGCAGTGCGGGTAGGAGTGCTCGTAGCTGGCCTGGCGAACCAGGCGCCCGCCCGCGCGCAGCATCTGGGTGAGCGGCTTGTTGGCGGCGAAGACCTGCAGCCCGGCCACTTCAGACACCGGTTCGATGAAACGCCCACCCTCGTCGACCGAGATGATCACCGGGATGCCGGCCGCCTCACAGATCTTCTGGTCCTCTTCACCGTAGGCGGGTGCCTGGTGCACGATTCCGGTGCCGTCGACGGTGGTGACGTAGTCGGCGACCAGGATCTGCCAGGCGTTCTGGGTCTGCCACTTCTCGGTATCGGTGTAGTAGTCCCAAAGGGGCTCATACCGCACGCCGGCGAGGTCTGCACCGAACACCGTGCGAGAGACGGCGGATGTGGCCGCCTCTGTCGACTCGTAGCCGAGGTCTTTCGCGTAGGCGCCGAGCAGGTCGGCGGCGATCAGGTAGTCGGCAGCACCGGGCTCGGTGCCGTCACCCGCGCCGAGCGGACCGGCGGGCACCACTGCGTAGGAGATGTCTGGTCCGACGGCCAACGCAAGGTTGGTGGGAAGTGTCCATGGAGTGGTCGTCCAAGCGAGCGCACGCACGCCGGCGAGGCCGAGGGTCTCGGCCTGCTGGCCCACCAACGGAAACGTGACCGTGACGGTCTGATCCTGCACCATCTTGTAGACGTCGTCGTCCATGCGCAATTCGTGGTTCGACAGCGGTGTCTGGTCGCGCCAGCAGTATGGCAGCACGCGGTAGCCCTCGTAGGCCAGACCCTTGTCGTGCAACTGTTTGAACGCCCAGATCACCGACTCCATGTAGGTGATGTCGAGCGTCTTGTAGTCGTTGTCGAAGTCGACCCAGCGGGCCTGGCGGGTGACATACTCCTGCCATTCATGCGTGTACTTCAGCACCGAGTCGCGCACGACCTCATTGAATGCGCCGATCCCCATCGCTTCGATCTGGCTCTTGTCCGTGATGCCGAGCACGCGCTCGGCCTCCAACTCAGCGGGCAGACCGTGCGTGTCCCAGCCGAAACGGCGGTGCACCTGCTTGCCGCGCATCGTCTGGTACCTCGGAAACACGTCTTTCGCGTACCCGGTCAGCAGGTGGCCGTAGTGTGGCAGGCCGTTGGCGAACGGTGGGCCGTCGTAGAAGACCCACTCGGGGCATCCGTCTCGGTTGTCTATCGACTCCTGGAAGATTTCTTCCTTCTTCCAGAAGGCGAGGATGCCCTCTTCGAGTTTCGGAAAGCTGGGGTTCGGCGTGACGCCGCCAGCTGCGTGATCCTCTGCCTGGCCGGTCGCCGAATTTCCTGCCGCGTGTTCGGCTGAGTGGCCTGCGGTCTCATCCGCAGTGAATTTGGGGTACGTCACGTGGTCTCCTGGCTGGTCTTCTCACCTGACGAGGACGCTGCCGGTCTTACGACCCGCACCGCGGTACCACCCCGCTTGACGTTGCCCGGTCATCCGGTTCACGCCCGCTTGTTCTTTGGCTGTGACGGGCCAGACCCGTTCGGTTCTACTGGGCAGTCATCTGCGGGTTGAGGGATTGCGATGCAATCGTCTCAGAACCCGACATCAAACTGCTGTTCTTCCGAGCGCTCCCCGGTGATGACCGGATCAATGCGTGTGAACCTCCCATGGTATCTGCAGAACCTGTACAACGCACGACACGCACGTTCGTGCGACTGCGTGCACGCCTTCGCCACCCCACCCTCTACGATGAATGCAGGCCGCCCGTGGCGGACCCCACTGTTGTATCCATCAGCTGAAAGGAGAGTCGCGTGTCGACCCTCGCCCTTACTCTTGGCCGCCCCACCCTCGCCGACCGCGTGTTTGCGCGCAGCCTCACCACAGACGTCGTTCTGATCGCATCGGGTGCGGCTGTCACCGCGGTGGCCGCGCAGTTGTTCGTTCCGCTGTGGCCGGTGCCGATCACCATGCAGACCCTCGCTGTGCTGCTGGTCGGCTCGACCCTCGGTGCCACTCGTGGCGCCCTGTCGATGGCGCTCTACGCCGTGCTCGGCCTGGTCGGTCTGCCGGTGTTCAGCGACTTCTCCTCGGGCGCCGGCGTTTTGTTCGGCTCGACCGGCGGCTACATCTTCGGCTTCATCATCGCTGCAGGTCTCACCGGTTGGCTGGCCCAGCGCAACTGGGACAAGAAGTTCCTCGGAGCAGCGCTCTCGTTCCTGGCCGGAACCGTGGTGATCTTCGCGCTCGGCATGATCGGGCTCTCGCTCGCCCTCTCGGCCAACCTGCAGCAGACACTGGAGTGGGGCCTGTACCCGTTCATCATCGGTGGCATCATCAAGGCGGGAATCGCTGCCGCCCTGATCCCCGGCTCCTGGAAGCTCGCAGAGCGCATCAGCGCAAAGCGGAGCTGAGAATTCACGGCTCGCTGTTGTGAGCGGTACTGACGCCGCCGAAGGGGTCTACGCACGGGCTCTGCACGATGCGGGGTTTCTTGCGCGGGTTCGAGCGGCGTACACCGGGCGACATAACGTGCTGGATGCGCTCTGGTGGCTTTCTCGGCCGTTGGATGCCGGCCCGAGCGGCGCGCCGGCGCCACAGGTGCTCGTGCAGGAGTTGCAGCGTCGGGTGTATTCGGCCGACGCCGACCCTGCGGTGACCGCCGACGAGGGCCGACGGTTGCGCGCGGCCCTGCACGCAGTCGAGACCGACCGGCGGGCGATCGACGCCGCAATCGAGGCCGCCTCGACGGAGGTTCAGAATGCTGCGCCCGTCGACGCCCAATGGTTCGATCATCCGCAACCGGCTCGCTCGGCGGGAGAGGCCACTAAGGGTGACATCGTCGGACAGCCACACTCCCGCAACACCTCCGGGGGACCAGACCAGGCCGACCACCCTCAACCTCAGCCACAACCTGAAGAACAGCCCAGCGGTGCAGCGCGACGGGGCACCATGTTGGTCGCGATCGGCGCCATCCTGGCCATGGTGGCAGGGGGTGCGGTGGGTGCCCAATGGCCCTCGTGGAGTCAGGCCCTCAGTCTGACCGGTAACGAGCCCGTGAGCGTCGCACCCTCGGTGCCGCCCGCAGCGGTCGAGGCCCACTTCGACACCATCCAGGTTGCGAGCATCGACACGCCCCAGACGTCGCTACCCGATTTCTTCGACCCCGCCTCGCTGCGACTGCTCACGACAGCAGAGTTCTCCAGTGACTCCGCCGCCAGTTCGCCTTCGGCGGATCACTCCCAGATCTTCGCGGCCCGGTCGACCTCGGGGTTGACCTGTCTGGTGGCCGTGCCGCCCGAAGCCGGTTACGCCTCCAGTTGTGTCGTCGACTCCGAGTTTCCGCCGTCGGGCCTGTCCGTGTACTGGGTGGTGCAGGACTCAGCCTCCGGGTCGGCGCCCAGGCTCCTCAACTGGTCGGCCACCTGGTCTGTCTATGGCGAGATCACCAACACGGGTCACACAGTTTCCGGGCAGGAGATCGATGTGGTTCCGGCCGTCGCACCCGACCCCGGAGAGGATGAGATCGCCCGGCTTGTGTACGACCGGTCGAACACCAGCAAACCGGCGAGCGCCGTCGTTCCGGATGGCACCGACGGGTTCATCATCACCGGTGCGTGTGGTTCTGGACGTTCAGCAACGACCGTCCGGTACCAGGTCAGCACCGGGGTGGGCACAGACACTCCCCTTTTCAGCGGCACGTTCAACTGCAACCAGGGGCCAGACACGAACGTCATTACGAGCCTCGGGTATGACGGCATGGTCGTGCGCGTGGCCTTCATCGGCGATCTCAGTTCCGTGTCATCTGCCTATGTGGTACTGAGCAGGTACGTCGAATGAGCCACACTCCCGCATCAGCGCACCCAGCCGGCGTGTTTGCACGCGCGCAGGCGGATGCGGAGTTCCTCGAACGCGTTCGCGCGGCGTATACCGGCCGGGCCGATGTGCTCGATGCGCTCTGGTGGCATGATCATCCGTTGGAGGTCGCGCCCAGCGGTGCCGAGGCCCCCCAGGTGCTCGTTCGAGAGCTTCAGCGCCTTGCTTACTCGGCCGACGTGGATCCGGCCGCTCACGCTGAGGCCACCTGCCGCCTGAGCGCTGCCCGCCAGGCAGTTGACGAAGATCGCGCAGCCGTGGAACGGGCGATCAGCAGCGCCGACTTGCCAGCACGGGGCGCAGCGTCGAACATCAGCGAAGCCACGACTGGATCGGCCTTGGTTGAAAAGTCCGAGCAACGAGAACTCGGGCATCCGCAACTCCCCGAACGCGCAGCTCATGCGCAGACCGAGATTGCTCCTTCCTCAGCCGATACCGGCCCAGCCCCCCGTAGCCCGTCGACGGCGCCCGGAATCCACCGCAGAGGTCGCGCAGCGTGGATCGCCGGCGGCCTCTCAGCGGCCCTGATCGCGGGCCTTTTTCTGGGAACTCAGTGGGACGGCATCTCCGCTGGGCTGCCGTCGGCCAGCCCAGAACCCAGCGCCGACGCCTCAACACTCGGATTCGCTGCCATATTCGATCGCACCCAGAACCCGTACGTCGACCTGCCTCCGGTTGACCTGCCGATTGAGTTCAACGCAGAATCATCGGCCCGAGAACTGTTCCATGGTGAGGGCTCGAGTGTGTATGCCGTGAGAACGAGGTTCGACAGCGTCTGCGTCGTTGCCATCCCACCCGAGCTGACCATCCAGGCGAGCTGCGTGCCGGCCAAAGAGTTTCCCCCATCAGGGCTGACCCTCAACTGGTCCAGCGATGCGGGCACACCACATCAGAGCGACCAGCTGCCCGAGATCTACGACTGGACCCTGACCTGGCTGCCCGACGGTACGGTCGAACCGGCGCTCACTGTTCGTGCGCAGGAGATCGGCCCGCTGGGTAGGGCTTTCGATCCGTTCCTCGCTCCCGCTGAGGACGAGTACGAACTGGCCCGGCTGATCCTGGCTGATCCGGCGACCTTTGAAGGTTCGGTCAGCGCCGTGGTCCCCGACGACGCAGATGGCGTGATGCTTCAGGCGGATTGCCGGACGGGGGCCGTGCAGGGTTCACTCACCGTTGAGGTATCCACCGAGGCCTCCCCGACAGAGGTCCTTGCCGGCCAAGTGCTCAATTGCAATGAGGCGACCACCGGGCTGAGCATTGTCGAGCCTGGACTGGCGGGCAAGATGGTGCGGATTCGGCTGGTCGGGGATCTGACTCGGGTCAGCCACGCCTACGTCATTCTGTCGCGCTATAACGAATGATCGCGTGATCCAACCTCGGCCCCCGGACCCCTCGATAAGGTTCCGAGTGTCGGCGGCTCGTTCCGGGTGAATCGCGGGGCCGCTTGAGGGGTGCCGCTACGGTGGGATGATGCAGAGAAACACCTGGCAGCGCGATGCGGTGCGCGAAGCCCTCGAGGAAGTTGATGGCTTCGTCAGCGCGCAAGGGCTGCACGCGAACCTCCTGGAGTCGGGTTCCCGCATCGGTCTCGCCACCGTATACCGAACCCTCACCCGACTCGCGGCCCTGGGTGAGGCCGACACCCTGCAGTCGCAGGACGGCGAGAACCTGTACCGGGCCTGCAGCACGGGTCATCATCACCATCTGATCTGCCGCTCCTGCGGACTCACGGTGGAGATCGGGGCGGATGCCGTCGAGATTTGGGCGCAGAGGGTCGCCACCGAGAACGGCTTCACCGACCCGGCTCACGTCGTCGACGTCTTCGGTCTCTGCCCGGCCTGCACCGCTGCAGCTACCTCGACCGCCCACCCCTAATCCACCTCTCGCCCCTAATCCACCGCCCTGCCGCAGCTCGCGCCTCCCCAATTCTCGATAAATAGCGGCCGCGCGGCAGTTGGCACGTGTCGCGCCCGTTCTAACAGCCGCGTTGCGTTCCACGTGGCGCAACCGTGAAGCTGGCGGTTCGGGGCGCCAACTCCCGGTCGGATCATTCCATACCGGGGCAGCGCGGGCTCGCCGATTGACCCCTGACCTGCGGGTCGGTTCGGCACACGATATAGTTGTTGGGCTGAGTCCAACAATAAACTGGGCGGGTCTTTTGGACTCTTTCATCGGCGCCTCGACCAGCGCCCCGGCTTCACACGCGGGCATCACACCCCAACCACTAGGGAAACCCCATGACCCTGAGCACGACAAAGCTGCGTTCATCCACCCTCTCCGCGCTTGCGCTCGGCGCCGGGATCGCGTTGATGACCGCGGGGTGTTCGGCTCAGACGTCGGGCGACGGCACGAGTTCGGCGCCGACCAGCGACGCAGGGCCGGTGGCTGGCGGCACCCTGGTCTACGCCTCGGGCGATGCCGAACCGACGTGCCTCGACCCGCATGTGGGCGGCAACTACCCGCAGGCTCTGATCAGCACGCAATACCTCGAGTCGCTGGTATCGAAGAACACGGCGGGCGAAATCATTCCGTGGCTGGCCACCACCTGGACCGAGGATGCGGACGGCCTCGGTTGGGAGTTCGCGCTGCGCGACGACGTGACATTCACCGACGGAACCCCGTTCGACGCCGCAGCCGTCGCCGCCAACATCGCACACCTGAAAGACCCGAACACTGCATCCTCGACCGGCTACCTCGCCGTCGGTAAGGTGAAAGAGGTCGTCGCCGTCGACGACCACACGGTGCGCCTCGAACTGAGCACCCCCGACAGCGCCCTGCTCGACTCACTCTCGCAGCCCTGGGTGGCGATCGAGTCGCCAACTGCGTTGAAGCGCAGCCAGGAGGAGAACTGCGCCAGCCCGGTCGGCACCGGCCCGTTCATCGTCGACACCTGGGTGAAACAGGACAAAGTGGCCCTGGTGCAGAACAAGGACTACAACTCCCCGCCCGCCGACGCCGGCCACACGGGTGCCGCCCTCATCGACCGCATCGAGTGGCGGTTCATTCCCGATTCCGCCTCGCGGTACGCTGCGTTGCAGGCCGGCCAGGTCGATGTGATCGACAATGCGCAGCCGGACACGATCGCGGCAGCAGCCGACAAGAACGGCATCGCCGAGTTGAACGCACCCCGCCCCGGCGCGGCCAACCGCATCGAGCTGAACTCCAGTAAGGCACCGTTCGACGATGTGAAAGTGCGTGAGGCATTCATTCGGGCCGCCATCGTCAACGACGGCATCAACAGCCTGTTCTTCGGCACGGCGGAACGCTCCTACTCACTTTTGTCCAGCGTTGAGGCGCTCGGGTTGAGCACCCCGGAGTATTTCGACACCGATCTGGCCCAGGCGAACAATCTCTTGGATGCCGCCGGTTGGGCCGAGCACGATGCCGACGGCTACCGGGTCAAAGGCGGCGAGCGGCTCAGCCTCACGTTCCCCGTGAGCACCAACCAGTCGATTCCGGCCGAACAGTCATTGTTCCAGCAGATCCAGGCCACGGTGAAGGCGGCCGGTTTCGAGGTGGTCCTTGAGCCGATGGACCTGTCCAGCTGGTACGGGGCGCTGGCTGCGCACGAGTACAACCTGGTGAGCGCGCCGTACACGAAGGTCGGGCCTGACGTGTTGCGCATCCTGTACCACTCGGCGTCGATCACGCCGGCGCCGAGCGGCTACTTCGCCAACCTCGCCCAGGTGAATGACCCCGAGGTCGACGCCCTGCTCGACGAGGCCAGCCAGGTGACCGATCCGGCGAAGCGAGCAGAGCTGTACGAGAACGCACAACGGCTCGTGCTGAGCCAGTTCTACGTGCTGCCGCTGTACGACCAGCAGAACCATTACCTGCACAGCACTGCGGTGCAGGGGCTGCGGGCGATGCCCACCGTGTCGACGCCCACCTTTTACGACGTGTGGCTAGACCGTTGACTGCCTCTCCGGGCAGGGCACGACCCCGGCTCGCGTCGGCTCGCCGCGTCACCCCCCGTTTCGCGCCCGTTGGCACGCAGCGCGGGTGTTAGAACAGGCGCGAACCGCGCCAACTGGCGCGCGGCGAAGATCGAGGGCTGGCCGGGGGTGGCGGATGCTGCGCTGGCTGGGGCTGCGGATCGCCGGGGGCGTGTTCGTGCTCTGGGCGGTGGCCACCTTGATCTTCTTCGCGCTGCGGCTGATCCCGGGTGACCCGGCCCAAGCAATCCTCGGGGGCCCGGGTTCACAGGCCTCCCCCGAGGCACTGGCCCAGGTGCGACTCGACTACGGCCTCGACCAACCGCTGGCCGCGCAGTATTTCGGTGCGCTCGGGCGGCTGCTGCGCGGCGACCTCGGCACGTCTTACGCACTCAAGACCGACGTCGGGGCGCTCATTCTCGACCAGTTCTGGGGAACGCTCGTCCTCACCCTGGCCGCCCTCGCCGCCGCGTGGATCTTCGCCCTCGGGCTCGCGCTGTGGACCACCCGTGGCGGCTGGCTGTCTGACCGGGTCGGCTCGGGGATGGAGATCATGGCGGCCGCCGTGCCGCACTTCTGGCTGGCCTCCGTGTTCATCATCGTGTTCTCCTCCTGGCTTGGCTGGCTACCGGCGATCAGTGTGCCCGGGCCGATCGGCCTGGTGCTGCCGGTGCTGACCCTGGCGATCCCCCTCGCCGGCTTCCTCGGGCAGGTGATGCGTGAGTCCTTGGCGGATGCCCTGGAATCCCCGTTCGCCCTCTCGGCACGGGCCAGGGGTGAGTCCGAGACCGGAGTTCGCTGGTACCACGGAATCCGTCACGCCGCGCTGCCCGGCATCTCGCTCTCTGGCTGGGCGTTCGGGGCACTGCTCAGCGGCGCCGTGGTGGTGGAGACCGTATTCGCCCGGCCCGGCCTCGGCCGCACCCTGCTCAACGCGGTCACGATCCGCGACATCCCGGTCGTCACCGGAGTGGCCCTTGTCTCGGCCCTCGCCTTCATTCTGGTCACCGTGGTAACCGACCTGGTCGACCGAATCGCCGACCCTCGCCTCGGAACATCATGAAGTCGAAGCTGCGCCCGGGTGAGATCGTGGCCATCGCCACTCTGGCGCTGCTCGCGGTCGCGGCGATCGCCCCCGGTCTGCTCAGCACCCTCGATCCGCTCGGGATCGACCCGGGCCAGGCGTTCCGCCCACCGTCGGCCGGGCACTGGTTCGGCACCGACGAGTCCGGCCGCGACATCTACACCCGGGTGATCCACGGTGCACGGGCCTCTCTCATCATCGGGGTGGTCGCCACCGTCATCGGGATCGGTCTGGCTCTGTTGCTCGGGGTCGCCGCCGGCATCGGGGGCCGCGGAACCGACTTCGCCCTCACCCGCGTGAGCGAGGTGCTGTTCGCGTTGCCCGGCCTGCTGCTGGCGCTCGTGTTCATCGCCATTGCGGGGCCCGGCATCGCCACGTCGACGATCGCCGTCGGCCTTGCGACAGCGCCGGGCTATGCCCGGATCATCCGCAGCCAGGTGCGCGCCATCCGCGGTGCGCCCTACGTCGAGGCGGCGATCGTGCTGGGGCGCGCACCGGGTCACCGATTGACACGGACCATCCTGCCGAACGCGATCGCCCCGGTGTTCGTGCTCGCCACCCTCGGGGTGGGCCAGGCGATCGTCTGGGCCTCGTCGCTGAGCTACCTCGGGTTGGGTGCGGTACCGCCGGCCGCCGAGTGGGGCGCCATGCTCGCCGCCGGACGCACCTACATCGGCACCGCGTGGTGGATGACCGTGTTTCCGGGCATTGCGATCGTACTCGCCGCCGGGGCCGCAACGGCCCTTGGCCGCAGCCTGCAGAACCGAACCCGGCAGGTGAACAGGTGACCGACACCTCAGCCTCCATTCTCTCGCCCGCCGTAGCAAGGGGCACCCCGGTGCTCGACGTGCAGAACCTGCGGGTGCGGTTCGGCCGCGGCCCGCAGGTGGTCGACGGCATCTCGTTCGAGCTCACGGCCGGCGAGTGCCTCGGGATCGTCGGCGAGTCGGGTTCGGGCAAGTCGGTCACAGCCCGCTCATTGATCGGCCTCGCCGGCACAGGCGCACACGTCGAAACCGATCATCTGCGCCTCGGCGAGCGCTCCCTCGTGGGCCTCCGCCCGGCCACGTGGCGTGGCATACGGGGCCGGAAGATCGGGTTCATCCTGCAAGACGCCCTCTCCTCACTCGACCCGCTTCGCCCAGTGGGACGTGAGATCGCCGACGCCCTTCGCCTGCACACCCGCCTCTCCCCGGCGGCCCGCGGTGTGAGGGTGCAGGAGTTGCTCACCGCCGTGGGGATGCCCGAGCCGCACCTGCGCGCCCGGCAGCGCTCCGGAGAACTGTCAGGAGGCCTGCGGCAACGGGCGTTGATCGCCTCGGCGATCGCGTTGAACCCACCCGTGCTGATCGCTGATGAGCCCACCACCGCTTTGGATGCCACGGTGCAGGCGCAAGTGCTCGAATTGCTCGCCCAGCTCACCGCGTCAGGGACGGGACTGCTCCTGATCAGCCACGACCTGGCCGTCGTGAAACAGCTCGCCGACCGTGTGGCGGTGATGCGTGCCGGCCGAATCGTCGAGACCGGGTCGACCGCCGAAATTCTCGAGGCACCGCAGCACGACTACACGCGCAGCCTCATCGCTGCTGTACCCACCGGTCGACCCCGCGGTGAGCGCCTGTCCGTGAGTTCGTCACCTGTCCTCCCAGCCACAACGGGCGCGCTCGGCACCCAGACACGCCCGCACGAACCGCCAGTCGCACCCGAACAGCACCCGGTGCTGGACGCCCAACGCCTCACCAAAGTGTTTCGCACCCCCGACCGCAGCCTGATGCGTGCCGTCGATGACGTCTCGCTCACCCTGCACCCCGGCCGAACCCTCGGGTTGGTCGGCGAATCCGGCTCGGGCAAGACCACAGTGGCCCGGCTCCTGCTCGCACTGGAGACGCCCGATCATGGCACCGTCACACTGCATGGCGAGCCGTGGAGTCCGCTGCCTGAAAGTGCACGCCGTCACCGTCGCCGTCAGATGGGTGCGATCTACCAGGATCCGTCGGCGTCGTTCGACCCGCGGCTCACAGTGGAACAGATCCTGACGGATGCGGCCGGCAACGGCAGCGGCGGAACGCGCCAGCACCGCACCCGGGTGGCAGAGCTGCTCGACTCGGTGGGGCTCGCCTCACGCACCCGCGACAGCCGCCCCGCACACCTGTCGGGCGGCCAGCGTCAGCGAGTCGCGATAGCGCGGGCCCTGGCGCCGAGGCCTGGGATCATCATCTGTGACGAACCGGTGTCTGCGTTGGATGTGACGGTGCAGGCGCAGGTTCTCGACCTGCTGAACGACCTGCAGCAGGAGTTCGGCATCAGCTACCTGTTCATCTCGCACGACCTCGGCGTGGTCGGCCACATGAGCGATTCACTTCTGGTGATGCGGGGCGGCCGCATCGTGGAGCGCGGCGACACCGAGGCAGTGTTCCGCTCCCCCGCCCACGAGTACACGAGCCGACTGCTCGCCGCCGCGCCTCGGCTCTGACGCCGACTCAAGACTGCAGCGTCGTCGCCGGGCCGCTGATCACCGATGCTGACGTGAGCGGGAACGAAGCGTCCCGGCCCCTTACCTGAGGCGTTCCACCTCGACGAACACAATCGTGCGCGACCCGTGGTTCCAGACCGAGTGCACCGCGCCGGCGGGCCTGCTGTAGCTCTCTCCCACCCGCAGAGTGGTCGGCGACGATTTTCCATCAGCACCGACCACATGCATGGTGTCGTCGACCAGCGGGATCACCACATAGTCGAACAGGTGCTCATGCTCCGGAATCGACTGGCCTGGACCGATCGTCCATTCCGTGACCCGGAACGTGCCGTCATCGATCTGCACATTACTCATTGCCGCCATTGCGTCGTCTGCAGTCATTGTCTCGCTCGCTTCCCGTGTGCACCGCCGCCGGTGCCCGTTGATGTGGAATGATGCCAGCATGTCACACCCCGCATCCCCGGCGCCGCGCTCCGCCCCCGGCCGCCCCCGCTCCTCGTCGAAGGAGATGCTGGAGGATGCCGCCAACGAACTGTTCCTGGAGAACGGCTACGCGGGCACCACCATCGAGCAGATCACCACTCGGGCCGGGGTCAGCCGCAACACATTCTTCAACTACTTCCAGGCGAAGTCCGACGTGTTCTGGGTGCATGTCGATGATCGCCTTGCGACTCTTGACGACGCCCTGAACGGTATTCCCGATGAGATTCCGTTGATGAAGGCCCTGGCTGATGGCATCGCCGCACTCGGCCACCAGTTCGGCCCGTCCGAGGTTCCCTGGGCGCTCACCCAATACGACGTGATCGGCGACGTCGCAGAGTTGCAGGCGTCTGCGCTCAGCCGCGTGATGCGCATCGCCCGGATCCTGGCCGAGTTCATCGCTTCCCGACTGACATCTGGCGCGGCCGAGGCGCAGAACCGAGCACAATCACTTGCCTACGCCGTGACCGGGGCCATGATCGCGGGCGCTCAGGCGTGGGCGGCCGCCGGCACCGGCCGGGGATCGCTGGCGCCATTCCTCACCGCGGCGGTCGCCCCGATCTGTGCCGGTTTTCAGCACACCGGGCTCGAGCACGATGACACCGGCCCAGCGAGTCATGGTTCAGCAACCACCTAACCCGCCTCCGATACGATGGGGTGCGAACGTACATTCAGGCACCTTTCGACCGACACGGTGCCGCCTATAGCGAACCGGAGTCTCCTGTGCCCTCATCCGAGCGTGTCCCTGCCAAGCCTGTCCTCGAAGGATTAGAAGCCAAATGGGGCGCCAGCTGGGAAGAGGCCGGCACCTATCGGTTCGACCGCACCGGCACCGACCGCGGCGGAGTCTTCTCGATCGACACTCCCCCGCCCACCGCCTCCGGGTCGCTGCACATCGGGCACGTGTTCTCCTACACGCACACCGACGTGATCGCCCGCTTTCAGCGCATGATGGGCAAACGCGTGTTCTACCCGATGGGCTGGGACGACAACGGGCTGCCCACCGAGCGCCGGGTGCAGAACTACTACGGGGTGCGTTGCGACCCGTCTCTGCCCTACGAGCCCGACTTCACCCCGCCGTTCGACGGCGGGGACAACGCCGCTTCGAAACCCGGCAACCAGCAGCCGATCTCGCGCCGCAACTTCATCCAGTTGTGCGAACAGCTCACCGTCGAGGACGAGAAACAGTTCGAGACGCTGTGGCGCACCCTCGGGCTCTCGGTCGACTGGAGCCAGAGCTACCGCACCATCGCCGACAATTCCATCCGGGTTTCCCAGCTTGCCTTCCTGCGAAACATCGCACGCGGCGAGGCGTACCAGGCGATGGCGCCCACCCTCTGGGATGTGACGTTCCGCACCGCCGTGGCCCAAGCCGAGCTCGAGGACCGGGAGCAGCCGGCCGCCTACCACCGCGTCACCTTCCATGGCGCATCTGGCCCGGTCGAGATCGAGACCACCCGCCCGGAACTGCTGCCTGCGTGTGTCGCGCTGGTCGCGCATCCCGATGACCAGCGCTACCAGAAGCTGTTCGGCACCACCGTTCGCACCCCAGTGTTCGACGTGGAGGTGCCGGTCGTTGCCCACCACCTGGCGCAGATCGACAAGGGAAGCGGAATCGCGATGATCTGCACCTTCGGCGATGTGACCGACGTCGTCTGGTGGCGGGAGCTCGATCTGCCCAACCGGGCCATCATGGGCTTCGACGGCCGCCTGATCAGTGAGGCCCCCGACGCGATCACATCTGACGCAGGACGCGCGGCTTATGCCGAATTGGCTGGCAAGACCGTGTTCTCCGCCAAACAGGCCGTTGTCGAGCTGCTCAAGGAATCGGGCGACCTCATCGGCGAGCCACGCCTGATCACCCACCAGGTGAAATTTTTCGAGAAGGGCGAGCGCCCGCTGGAGATCGTCTCGACGCGCCAGTGGTACGTGAAGAACGGCGCCCGCGACGAAGCCCTTCGTGCCCGGCTGATCGAACTCGGCCAGGAGATGGACTGGCATCCGGAATTCATGCGCGTTCGCTACGAGAACTGGGTCGGTGGCCTCACCGGCGACTGGCTGATCTCCCGGCAGCGCTTTTTCGGTGTGCCGATTCCCGTCTGGTATGCCCTCGACTCCGACGGCAACCCGGTGTTCGACCAGCCGATCGTGCCGACCGAAGAGAGCCTCCCGGTCGACCCATCTTCCGATTCGGCTCCAGGCTTCGATGAGAGCCAGCGCGGGGTGCCCGGCGGTTTCGTCGGCGAGCATGACGTGATGGACACCTGGATGACCAGTTCGCTCACCCCGCAATTGGCGGGTGGCTGGCAGAGCGACGACGAGTTGTTCGACCTGGTCTTCCCCTATGACCTGCGGCCGCAGGGCCAGGACATCATCCGCACCTGGCTGTTCTCAACCATGCTGCGCTCGAGTCTCGAGCTGGGCGTCAAGCCGTGGCACCACGCCGCGATCTCCGGTTTCATCGTCGACCCCGACCGCAAGAAGATGTCCAAGTCGAAGGGCAACGTGGTCACCCCCGCCGACATCCTCGACCAGCATGGCTCCGACGCGGTGCGCTATTGGGCCGCGTCATCCCGGTTGGGCACCGATGCGGCCTTCGACCCGCAGAATCCCACCCAGATCAAAATCGGCCGCCGCCTGGCCATCAAGGTTCTGAACGCCTCCAAGTTCATCCTCGGTTTTGACGCAGACGCAGACGCCACCGTGACCGAGCCGCTCGACGTCAGCATGCTGAAGAACCTTGCCCGGGTGGTTGAGACCGCGACCACCGCGCTCGCCTCCTTCGACCACGCGAGGGCGCTCGAAGTGGCCGAGACCTTCTTCTGGACGTTCTGCGACGACTACCTCGAACTGGTCAAGGAGCGCGCCTACGCCACCGGTGGCGAGGGCCAGGCATCGGCCGTGGCGGCACTTCGCCGAGCACTCTCAGCACTGCTGCGCCTGTTCGCACCGTACATCCCGTTCGCTGCCGAGGAGGCCTGGTCGTGGTTCAACGACGTGTCTGTGCACCAGGCCGCGTGGCCGGTTTTGACAGAGTTCGACGATGCCTCGAATGGTGACGAACACCTGCTCGAATTGGCCGGGCGAGCCCTCATCGGCATCCGTGGGGCGAAGACCGATGCGAAGGCGTCGCAGAAGACCAGCGTCGAGTCTGCAGTGCTCACCGGTACCCCGGAACAGCTCACCGCGATAGAGCTGGTTGCGAACGACCTGAAGTCGGTCGGTAGGATTGACGAACTGCACTTCGAACAGGGTGCAGACTTGTCGGTTCGAGACGTTGTGCTCACGCCGACAGACAACGAGTGAGGGGCAACTATGTCGATCAGTGTCAGACCCATTGCGGACGGTGATTTCTTCACCTGGCTGGATCTCTACGCCGGCTACGGCTCGTTCTACGAGACAGAGATAACCGATATCAAGGCCCTGACGGTCTGGAGCTGGTTGGTCGACCCCAACCATGAGTTGAACGGCGCGGTTGCGGTCGACGATTCCGACGGCGGCAAGCTGGTCGGGCTCGCGCACTACCGGGAGTTCGCTCGCCCGCTGTCAAGCAGCCGCGGGCTGTATGTGGATGATCTCTTCGTCGATCCGGATGCCCGTGGTAAGGGAGCGGGCGCCGCACTCCTCGACCATGTGAAGCAGGTCGCCACCGACCGGGGGCTGAGCGTGGTGCGCTGGATCACCGCGTCTGACAACGAGACCGCGATGAGTCTCTACGACCAGAAGGCACGCCGTACCGACTGGGTCACCTACGAACTCGACCCCGCATAGTGCAACTTGGAACACGCTGGAGCGTCGGAGACGAGTTGCCGACACGCCTCCCTGAAGTGGTCGAACTTGCCGTGCGGCAGGTGGAGGACGACCTCAGCAAACTGGATCTCGACACGGCCACGTGGCGCTGGACGCTGACCTGGCTCGACGGCCGGCCGGTGATCGAATTGGACGACGGCACACGGATCACCTACACGCCTGAGAAAGATGAGGCGCGCATCGAGCCACCCACAGACGATTCAGACGAATCGTGGGATCAGGATTTTGACGACGACGACGACGAGTGAACAGGCCCTGATCGGATAGCTCGGCGTGGCCGCGACCCATGCAGCCACAGCATCAACACTGCTCCGATGACGAGCCCCCAGAACGCCGACCCGATGCCCACAATGGTGATACCAGAAGCCGTCACCAAAAAAGTCGCGATAGCTGTGATCCGGTGGCGATCATCTTCCAGCGCCGTCTGGATCGAGGCGATCAACGCACCAACCACGGCGAGCCCCGCGATCGCAACGACGACGACCGGCGGTGCGACCGTGACCAGCGCCGTCGCAAACCCGGCACCGAGTCCGAGCAGCACGTAGGTGGATCCAGCGGTGACCGAGGCGATCCACCGCTTGCTGCTGTCGTCGTGCGCCTCAGGGCTGGCCGTCAACGCCGCCGTGATCGCGGCAAGGTTCAGGGCGTGGCCGCCGAAGAACGCGCTGATGGCCGAGGCGGCGCCGGTGGTGACCAGGGCGGACGGTGCCGGCACGGCATAGCCGAAGGTCTGCATGACCGTGATACCGGGAACGTTCTGACCGGCCATGGTCACGATGAACAGCGGCAGGCCGAGGCTCACGATCACCAGCGGGTCGAACTCGGGCAACACCAGGTTGAGCTGGGGCGCGATGTTGGAGGCTCCGAGCCAGCCGCCTGTCGACGTGACCGCGATCGCCACCACTGCCGCGATCATCGCCCCGGGAACGGCCCAGCGGGGTGAGAGGCGCAGCAACACCAGCCAGGTGAGCACCATTGGCACGCCCAGCCACGGGAATTCGATCGACGCGGTGATCGGCGCGACACAGATGGGGAACAGGATGCCGGCCAACATCGCACTGGCGATCGGTCGCGGAACTCGCGTGATCAGTCGTCCGAGAGCCGGCCACAACCCGCATACAACGATCAGAGCCGCACAGACGAGAAAGGCGCCGACTGCTGCACGAAAGTTCGTGTTGTTCTGCCCGGCCACGATCAACAGGGCCGCCCCCGGGGTCGACCATGCGATCGTGATCGGGATGCGATGTCGCCACGCCAGGAAGATCGTGGAGAGCCCCATCAGCACGGTGAGCGCCAGTAGACCGGACGCCGCCTGCTGCTCGGTCGCCCCGACCGCCTGCAGTCCGGCGACGACCAGAGTGAACGACGTGGCGAAGCCGGCGATGGCTGCGATCACGCCGGCGGAAAGGGGCTGGAAAATGGCGCTCGTCGCTTTCTGCTTGCGGCCGGTGTCGCCTCAGTCTAATGAGTACGCGGACTGCAACGACGTTACGGTGCCGAAAGCGATAACTGGCGGCGCGCGCAGGTGTCCACTAACGAATTCCACCCAGTTGGAGTGCCTGCACCTGCGCCGCCTCCAGGAGATTCACCTGTTGCTGGTAGGACACGGGGGGCCGGTGCGCGGAGCGCTTCCGGCCCCACGCCACCAGAGCAAGGCCGAAGTTGATCGCGAACAGCCTGACACCGTGCGCCGGGTACGGGTACTGGTAGTCGAAGGTCACTATGGGGTGTTCCATGGTCGTCATGAGGGTGTCTCCTTTCCCGCGACAAGCGGGAATGCGTTGAATTGAAGTTGGACCGGGCGAGAGCCCGGAAGGTTCACGCCGCGATATTTGGCGACGTTCTCGTCGAGGAAGGCGATCCACGCCTGGCTGATCTCGGCCAATTGACCCGAGGTGAGAGTGAGGGTCGCAGAGTTCAAGACGCTGGCGGCAATCCAGTCCTCGGAAAGTCGTTCAAGCCCGTGATCCATGAAGTCGACGAGAATCGCCTCACGCCTCTGCTGCCACTGCCGGCTCACCATTTCACTCGCTGCCACCGCGGCCGGGCTGTCCTCATACTCGCGAAAGTCAAGAGTCAGCCCGCCCGGCGTGCGCTCCCACCACCGCTCGCGCCCGGTCCCCCTGCCTTCCACCTCACGCACGAAGGCATGTTTGGCCAGTTGGCGCAGGTGATAGCTGGTGGCACCGCTTGACTCGCCCAACCGTTCAGCAAGTCCACTCGCGGTCGCCGGCCCGTAGAGCGAGAGTTCGTCCAGAATCTCCACCCGAAGCGGATGCGCGAGCGCCTTGAGCGCTGCCGAGTCGATCAGCCGGCCGGTGCTTTTTTCGGGCATATACCAATGATAGCTTTGCAAAGCTATGTTTGCAATCATATCTTTGCATCTAATTGTTTGCATCTTGTCGCGCCCATGCCCGCCCGTGCGACGCCCGCTGCGAACCCCGCCCCACGAGCGGCCATGATTCCCGTCGCCTCTTTCGCGTAGCGAATATGCTGGGAGCATGCCTCAGACCGAGAACCCGTTCTTCTCCCCCAGCGCCCTGCCGTACCAGTTGCCGCCCTTCGCAGACATCGCCGACGAGCACTACCGCCCCGCGTTCGACCAGGGGATGGCCGAACACCTGGCCGAGGTCACCCAGGTCGCGACCCTCGACGACGTACCGACCTTCGAGAACACGATGATTCCCTTGGAACGCGCCGGGCAGCTGCTCACCCGCGTCGCAAACGTCTTCTACAACAAATGCTCGTCAGACTCGACCGACTTCACCGCCGAGCTCGAGGCCGAAATGGCACCGCTTCTCGCCGCGCACGAGGATGCGATCCGGTTGAACGCGGATCTCTTCGAACGCATCGCACTGCTGCACGAGCAACGGCACTCCCTGCACCTCGACCCCGAAGCGGTCTATTTGATCGAACGGTACTTCACCGAGTTCTCGCTCGCCGGCGCCGCCCTCAGCGCGACCGACAAGGAGAGGTTGACCGCTCTCAACGGGCAGCTCTCAACGCTGACCACCCGGTTCGAGAAGAACCTGCTGGCCGACACGAACGACTTGGCGGTGGTCGTCGATGACGTCGCCGACCTCGACGGTCTGAGCGCCGGCGAGATCTCCGCCGCAGCCCACGCAGCATCCGAGCGCGGGCTGGCGGGCAAATACCTGATCTCGTTGGTGCTGCCCACCGGACACCCCTATCTCGCACAGTTGACGAACCGAGACCTGCGCGAGCGTGTCATGACGGCCTCACGGTCACGCGGCAATCGTGGCGGCGATTACGACAATCGCGCCCTCGTGCTCGAGATCACCAAATTGCGTGCCGAGCGCGCCCGCCTGCTCGGTTTCGACAGCCATGCCGCGTGGGTGACCGCCGATGAGACCGCGAAAACACCCGGTGCCGTGGCCGAGATGCTCGGCAGGCTGGCAGTGCCGGCGGCATTCAACGCGCACACCGAGCAAGCCGCCCTCCAACACCGTATGGATGAGGCGGGCGCCGTCGGCCCGCTCGAATCCTGGGACTGGGCGTTCTACGCCGAGAAGGAGCGCAAAGCGAAGTACGACGTCGACACCGCCGCAATGCGCCCGTACTTCGAGTTGGAGGCTGTACTGCACGACGGCGTCTTCTTCGCGGCGACAAAACTCTACGGGGTGACCTTCGCCGAACGGCCCGACCTGATCGCCTACCACCCTGATGCACGGGTCTTCGAGGTGTTGAACTCAGACGGCTCTCCGGTCGGACTCTACGTCGGGGACTTCTACACGCGCGACTCGAAACGGGGTGGCGCATGGATGAACCCGCTGATCTCCCAGTCGCGGTTGCTCGAGCATCCGACAGTCGTGGTCAACAACCTCAACGTGCCCAAACCTGCGGCGGGTGAGCCCACCCTGCTCAGCTACGACGAGGTCAACACCCTGTTCCACGAATTCGGACACGCCTTGCACGGACTGTTCGCCCAGGTGACCTACCCGAAGTTCTCCGGCACCAATGTCTTCCGTGACTTCGTTGAGTTTCCCAGCCAGGTGAACGAGATGTGGATGCTCTGGCCCGAGGTTCTGGCCAACTATGCGGTGCATCACCAGTCCGGCTCCCCGATGCCCGAGGAGTTGGTCGACAAAGTACAGGCGTCGGTGCAGTTCAACGAGGGGTTCGCCACCAGCGAGTACCTGGCGGCGGCCATGCTCGACCAGGCGTGGCACAGAATCACCGCCGACGACGAGGTGACTGATGTCGCGGACTTCGAAAAAGCCGCGCTGGCCGACGCTGGACTCAACAACCCTGCCGTGCCGACCCGATATTCAAGTACCTACTTCGCTCACACATTCTCGGGTGGTTACGCCGCCGGCTACTACTCGTACATCTGGAGCGAAGTGTTGGATGCCGACACAGTCGAGTGGTTCAAGGAAAACGGTGGTCTCACCCGCAAAAACGGCGACCGGTTCCGCGAATTGCTGTTGGGTGTGGGCGGGTCAAAGAATCCGTTGGAGGCCTACCGCGAGTTCCGCGGCCGCGATGCCGCGATCGAACCGCTGCTGAAGAGACGAGGGCTGGAGTAAGAGGCACCTCTCGGCGGCGAGAGCGTTGTTGCTGTCGCGATTCGGTCAGGCCGATTTCTCCTGGCGGCGCCGATTGGTATGCGGCACGATCGTCGGCGCAGCATTGTCGAGCACGGCCTCGCGGGTGATGACCACGCGGGCAACTTCTTCGCTCGAGGGCACCTCGAACATGATCGGCCCGAGAACCTCTTCCATGATCGCCCGCAAACCTCGCGCACCTGTCTGCCGCAGCACGGCCAGATCGGCGATCGCTTCGAGCGCACCCTGGTCGAACTCAAGCTCTACCTCGTCGAGCTCGAACATGCGCTGGTACTGCTTGACGATGGCGTTCTTCGGCACGGTCAGGATCTGCATCAGGGCCGCCTGGTCGAGCTGCGACACGGTCGCCACTACGGGCAAGCGGCCGATGAACTCGGGGATCAGGCCGAACTTGTGCAGGTCTTCAGGCAATACTTCACCGAAGAGGTCGGCGTCGTCATCTTTTGAGTGCAGGGGGGCGCCGAACCCGATCCCGCGCTTTCCGGCCCGGTTGGAGATGATGTCTTCGAGACCGGAGAACGCACCGGCCACGATGAACAGAACGTTGGTCGTGTCGATCTGCAGAAAGTCCTGGTGCGGGTGCTTGCGCCCGCCCTGCGGCGGAACCGATGCCACCGTTCCCTCAAGGATCTTCAGAAGTGCCTGCTGCACACCCTCACCGGAGACATCCCTGGTGATCGACGGGTTCTCTGCCTTGCGGGCGATCTTGTCGATCTCATCGATGTAGATGATGCCCGTCTCGGCCCGTTTGATGTCGTAATCGGCAGCCTGGATGAGTTTCAGCAGAATGTTCTCGACGTCTTCACCGACGTAGCCCGCCTCGGTGAGCGCGGTGGCATCCGCCACCGCGAACGGCACGTTCAACTGCTTCGCAAGGGTCTGCGCCAGATAGGTCTTGCCACAACCGGTCGGCCCGATCAGGAGAATATTGCTCTTGGCGATCTCGACATCGTCGAGCGTGTCGGCCGCCGTGATCGTGTTGCGGGCACGCACTCGTTTGTAGTGGTTGTAGACGGCGACGGCCAGAGCGCGCTTGGCGGGCTCCTGGCCGATCACGTACTCCTCCAGAAAGCCGAAGATCTCTTTGGGCTTGGGCAGTTCGACCGTGGCGACAACTTCTTCGCCGGCCTCGGCCAGTCGCTCCTCGATGATCTCGTTGCACAACTCGACGCATTCGTCGCAGATGTAGACGCCGGGCCCCGCGATCAACTGCTGAACCTGCTTCTGGCTCTTGCCGCAGAAAGAGCACTTCAGCAGGTCGGCACTTTCACCGATGCGGGCCATATTCACGCTCCTTCGTCGAGGGTCATCCAACCACTATTCATTAGAGCCTAACCCGCTGGGCAGACAACGCGCCGCAGCACTCGAGGTTGAGTGCGCGGCGCGTCACTTTCAGTGGGCGGATCCGGTGCTACTTGACCAGTGCCGCCACGTTCTTACGACTGGTCAGAACCTGGTCGATCAAACCGTACTCAAGCGCCTCGGCGGCATTCAGGATCTTGTCCCGGTCGATGTCACGGTGCACCTGGTCGACCGGCTTGCCCGAATGCGATGCCAGTGTCTCTTCCAGCCAGACCCGCATACGCAGGATTTCGGCTGCCTGGATCTCGATATCTGAGGCCTGCCCCTGGCCGGCCTGGCCGACCGCGGGCTGATGGATCAGGATGCGCGCGTTGGGCAAAGCCAGGCGCTTGCCGGGCTGCCCCGCCGCCAACAGCACCGCGGCCGCAGACGCGGCCTGCCCGAGGCACACCGTCATCACGTGCGGCCGAATGTACTGCATGGTGTCATAGATCGCGGTCATCGCAGTGAACGAGCCGCCAGGCGAGTTGATGTACATGACGATGTCGCGGTCGGGGTCCTGGCTCTCGAGCACGAGCAACTGTGCCATGACGTCGTCGGCAGACGCGTCATCGACTTGTACGCCCAAAAAGATGATGCGATCTTCGAAGAGCTTCGCGTATGGGTCTTGGCGCTTGTAGCCGTAGGCCGTGCGTTCTTCGAACGTGGGCAGGATGTAGCGTGAGCCGGGCATCTGGACGGCGTCGCCCGGCCGTGTCAGTGCTGAGCCACCGAATGTGGGCATTTCCATAATTTTCTTCCCTTTGATCTCTCGGCGGCTATTTCTTGTCGTCGGTTCCGCCGCCGCCCGTGACATCGCTGAGCGAGTCGCGAACGTGGTCGACGAAACCGTACTCCAACGCCTCCTGGGCGTTGAACCAACGGTCGCGGTCACCGTCTTCATTGATCTGCTCGACGGTCTTGCCAGTCTGCTGGGCCGTGATCTCGGCCAACCGACGCTTCATGTCGAGGATCAGCTGTGCCTGGGTCTGGATGTCACTCGACGTGCCGCCGAAACCGCCGTGCGGCTGGTGCAGCAATACACGGGCATTGGGAGTGATGTACCGCTTGCCCTTGGTGCCGGAGGTGAGCAACAACTGCCCCATCGAGGCCGCCATGCCGATGCCGACGGTGACGATGTCGTTCGGCACGATCTGCATCGTGTCGTAGATCGCCATGCCCGCGGTGATCGAGCCACCCGGCGAATTGATGTACAGGTAGATGTCTTCTTTCTGGTCCTCTGCGGCCAACAAGAGGATCTTGGCGCAGATCTCATTGGCGTTCTCATCGCGCACCTCTTGGCCGAGCCAGATGATGCGGTCTTTGAGAAGTCGATCGAAAACACTGCTGATGAGTGCGGGTTGGGCCATGTGCCTTACTCCGTTTCAGTTGTCGCTACTCTAAGAATCTAGCGGAGCGGATGCCCGAAGAATGCCCTGTTCGCGGTGGGCGGAGCGCAATCGCGCACGGGTTGGAAGACGCGGAAGGCCGGGCACCTGTCGATGCCCGGCCAACGCGTGTCAAGCAGCCTACTCGGCGGCCTTCGCGGACTTCTTCGCTGCGGGCTTCTTCTCGGCCGGCTTCTTCGCAGCTTTCTTCTCGGCGGCCTTCTTCGCCGAAGCCTCCTTGGTGGCGGCCTTACGGGCCTTCACCGCGGCGGCGGCGGCGGCCACGGCGGCATCCGAGTCGTCAGCCACAGCAGCCTTCTTGGCCCTCGACGTCTTCGGGGCTTCAGCCACCGGTGCGTCTTCTGCGGCCTCGTCGAGCGCGTCATCGGCTGCCTCCTCGGCAGCCTCGTGGGCTTCGATATCGTCGTCTCCGTCGACCGCCACGAACGCGCCGAGATCGACGGCGGCGCCGGCCGAGTCGACAACCCTCACGCGGCCGAGAATGATCGCGAGGGCCTTGTTACGGGCAACTTCGCCGACGATCGACTGGATCTGACCGTTCTCCTGCAGCACCTTCGCGAACTCATTCGGGTCCATGCCGTACTGGCCGGCGCCCTGGATGATGTACTGGGTGAACTCCTCCTGGCTGACCGACACGTCTTCGTTCTCGGCGACCGTGTCGAGCAGCAGCTGGGTCTTGAACGATTTGGTGGTGGAGATCTCGACCTCGGCGCGGTGCTCGTCGTCTTCGAGCCGGCTCTCACCCTCGAGGTGACGGTGCACCTCGTCGGCGATCAGCTTCTCGGGAACAGGAACCTCGACCATTTCGAGGAGCTTCTCCACCAGCATGTCGCGGGCCTGGCGGCCCTGGGAAAAGACCTTCGTCTTCGCGACATCCTCCTTGAGGCTGTCCTTCAACTCGTCAATGGTGTCGAACTCGCTGGCGATCTGCGCGAAGTCGTCGTTCGCCTCAGGTAGCTCACGCTCTTTCACTGCCAGCATGTTGACCGAGATCTGTGCGACCTGACCGGCGTTGTCGCCGCCCAGGAGCGTGGACTCGAACGTGGTCGTCTCACCGGCGGTGAGGGTGTCGAGTGCCTCATCGATGCCCTCGATCAGGTCGCCCGAGCCCACTTCGTAGGAGATCGCGTCGGCGCTGTCGACCTCGACGCCGTCGATGGTCGCGACCAGGTCGATCTGGGCGAAGTCGCCCGTGCGCGCCGGGCGATCGACCGTGATCAGGGTGCCGAAACGGGTGCGCAGTTCATCGAGCTCGCTGGTCACTTCCTCATCGGTGACCTCGGCCTCGTCGACGGTGAGCGTGATGCCCGCGTAGTCGGGCAGGGTGATCTCGGGGCGAACGTCGACCTCGATCGACAGCTGAAGGTCACCGGAGAAGTCGCCCTTGCTGGGCCACTCGATCACGTCGACCTCGGGGCGCCCGATCGAGCGAACCTTGTGCTCCTCGACGGCGCCGCGGTAGAAGGTGTCCATGCCGTCGTTGACCGCGTGTTCCATGATGGCCTCGCGGCCGACCCGCTGGTCGATCAGGGGCGGCGGAACCTTGCCCTTGCGAAAGCCGGGAATGTTCACCTGCTCGGCGATGTGCTTGTAGGCGTGGTCGATGTGGGGGCGCAACTCGTCCGGGGTGACCGAGATGACCAGCTTGACGCGGGTGGGGCTCAATTCTTCGAGCGTGGATTTCACTGGTGTGCTCTCCTGTAGATCGGTGCTGTGTTCCATAAGGCGAACATTTCTGCCTTGTCGGGGCGACAGGATTCGAACCTGCGACCTCCCGGTCCCAAACCGGGCGCTCTACCAAGCTGAGCTACGCCCCGGATCCTGTGTCGAATCCGAGTAGTCCACACACTCACACACAAAAGCCGTGTCTGCTGTGTGAAATGACCTCGGCAAGTCTAATGTATAAGATTGGCACGCACGGATCACCTACAGTTTCTTGGGTAGGATGTTCGCGCGGGGATGTGGCTCCAGAGCCTCAGCGTTCCAAGCTGATGGTTCGAGTTCTCGGAACTCTGCCGGCTGGCGCGGAACGACATCCGCACAATTGAATATCCAGAACCGCCGATGTCAGGTAAACTCCTGATGAGAACCTATTTATTGGCGAACTCTGGGGCTGTAGCTTAGTGGTAAAGCCTTTGTCTTCCAAACAAATGATGCGAGTTCGATTCTCGTCAGCCCCTCCAACTCCGTCAGCCCTGAAGGCGACACTGAATGGCCCAGGGCTGGCGAGAACCGAAGACCCGCACCGGATCTTTGTTCTTCGAATTGGTGCCGGCCCCGGGTTTCCTCTCCGTCAGTCCTTGATCCCCCCCCTGTCCAGCACGCCTCGAATCGCCGCCAACGCACGCTTCTCCGTCTCCTCATGAGAGGGACTGGAGGTACGCTCAAGGGGGAAGAGATTCGGGATCTCAATTCGGAAAGCAGGTGTCGTAGTGGCATGGTTTCGTCGTCGCCCGAAGCGACCGAAGATGAAACCGTTCGACCACTCGTCACTCCCGGCACCCGAGCCGGTGTCATTGGCAGAAGCAACCTCTGAGGGTCTGCAACTGATGAACTACGCCAGTCGGATGTCGCTGAAGAACCGCATTCTCGTGGATTCGCTCACCGGGCGGCACACCTACGACAAAGCCCATCATCGTTCGTTGGCTCGCGAGGTTCTGGAGCGACTCGCTGCGGAGGCCGACGCGGCAGCCGAGAGGCTCTCCGAAGCCAAGCGCTGGTCGGCGGCCACCGACGGTCGGGCACGTCACGCCCACGATTACCGATCGGCAGATTTCGCCAATCTCAAGCACCGCCTCGCCGTCTCGGAGGCGATCGCCCGGAGTCTGCGCGAACAGAGTCAAGACGATGACTTTCTCGACGATCTGGTGATCCGCGCCCGCGATGATGCCTGGCACGAGGTCGCCGTCATCATCGAGCAGTCGCTGGATCGATCCGTCATCCCGGTCGACACCCGCTATCTGGCCGAGCGTGAGGAACGGCTGCGTCGGTTGGTCGATGAAGACCTCGCTGCTCTTCTGACTGCGTAGCTCGACTCGACAGGCACGATCGGCACACGCGCGGTGTTCGGCTCGCCCCGAGCCGCGCTCTCTGCCAGAGTATTCGGATGAGCATCGACCCTGACTCCCCCTCGGAGGCATTCCCGGCTGCCCTCTGGCCGCAGCATCCCGACCTCTTCACGAGCGGATCCCACTGCCCCTCCTGCTTCACCCCCCTCGGCGAGACCCGTTGCCAGTGGTGCGGGCTCGATGTGATGATGCCGCTGGGCGCCGACGTCTTCGCGGCATCGGAGCGCGTGGCCGAAGCCATCGGTGAGCGCGCCGAATTGTTGACTCAGATGCGCGCGGAGCAGGCGAGGGCCGAGGCCGAGGCGTGGGCCGCCTATGAGCTCGAGACAACCCAGGCGGCGCAGGAACCAGTGCCGGTTCCCCAGACAGTTTCGACCGAACAGGCTACTTTGACCGGGCAGGCTGCCCAGCCGGAGCACTGGATGCCGCCGGCAGCGTTTCAGGCACCGGGCACGTCGTCAGTGCACGAAGATCTCCTACCAGTCGGTGCGACGACACAGCATGCTGCTGCGGTGCCCGGACACGTCACGGCCGCGGCAGACACCGCTCCTGCATTCGCTCCCCCACAGCCGCCGGCACCCGGGTACGTAGCCGGGCCAGGGGTGCCTGCCGAACCTGCAAAATCCAGACGCTCCGGCGTGCAGATCTTCTTGCTCACCATCGGCGTCGTTCTGGTCGCGATCATGGCGATCTTCTTCGTGCTCCTGGCCTATGTTGTCGCTTCCATCGAAATACGCTCGATTCTCACTGCAATCGCTGCGGTCGGGGCGTTCGGCATCGCCTGGCTGCTGCGCCGAAAGTCGTTGACCGGAACCGCCGAGGGCATCGGGGTGCTGGCAATTGTTTTGGCGCTCGTGAACATCTGGCTCATTCGGGCGAACGACCTGTTCGGCTCGGGCGGATTGAACACCCCGTCGTACACCGGCATCGCACTTCTGGTACTTGCTGCCGTTCTGCTTGCTGTCCATCGGTTGACGCGACTGCGAGTGATGACGGTTGCTGCGGCATCTCTGGCGCCCCTCGGGGTCTTCTTCCTGGTGACCGGCGCGTTCCAGCCGGTATGGCCCGACCTGGCTGGCTGGTTCGGCCTTCTCGCCGCAGGCGCGACCGGGTTGGCCTGGCCTCTGGCCCGTCACCGCCCCGCGGAGGCACGCATCCTGCGATTGGGCGGGTATGCTGCCGCCGGTATCGGGATCTTCAGCCCGCTCGTGGCGCACGAGAACATCTGGACGCCGACTGCGCTCATCGCCAGCTTCGCAGTGCTTTGGGCGGTGACCGCTGCGGTCGGTTTCCGGCACCGGGTTCCGGCCATCGCAGGTGGCGCCGCCGCAGTTCCAGCCGCCGCACCGGTCAACGAGCCAGCCCCAGCACCGGCAGCGCCGGCCCGGCCTGCCCTGATCGACGGCTGGGTATCCTTCAGCGCAGTCGTCTTCGGCATCTTTGGCGGTCTGGCAGCAATTCTCGCTGCCGTTGCCACGCATGACGCGCTCGAGTCTGCCGGGCGTGGAGCCGCCGTGATCGTCGACTGGGGAGCAGTGGTCGGGTTGGCGCCGATCTATGCGGCGCTCGTCAGCGTGTGCGCCACCTGGTTCATCAGCCGCCGAACCACCCCCGCGGCGAGGCGAGCGGCCATCGTGCTGACGATCCCCCTGGCGATCATGACCGGTGTCTCTATGGTTCCGGCGACGCTGTTCGGGCTGGGCCAGGTTTTAGGACTGTTCGTCTGGTCGCCCGGGTCGTGGCGATTCCTGCCGTTCGAAGGGAGGACGGGTTCATTCCTCGGTGATTCGTGGTGGGCATTGGTCGGCGTTCTCGGTACTGCCGCGCTCCTGGCGCTCGCCCTCGCCCTGCTGAAGGTTCTGACCCGCTTTGCCGCGATACCGGCCGCCATCGCTGCGGTCGGTCTGCTCGGCTCAGCGGCCATGGCAGGGTCGGTCGCCGCAGTCGCGATCTCCCTCACCGCATTCGCGATCGCGGGCACACTCACACTCGGATTGCTCCGCGTGAGCCCGGGCCTCCGGCCGGTACTGGGAATCAGCACGGTCATCGCCGCTGTCGGCACCTATGGCGCCGGATGGCTCAGCGCCCCCGTATGGCCGATCGCTGTGGGGGTCGCCACGGTGCTCCTGGTCGCAGTTCGAGCGGCACTGGCCGTTTCGGGCCGCCGCACGGGCGCAACTCCCCGACCGATTCTTCTAGCGATGATCACTGCACTGGCCGCGGCGCTGGTGCTCCTGGCGTTGGGCTGGCTGACCCTGTGGCTGGTCGACATCGGCGCGGTCCCGAACGTCGTGAACGCCCTCGACCGCGGGTTCTGGCCCACCGCGGTGGCCGCAGGACTTCTCCTGCTCGCTGCGTTCGTGGGACCGATGGTGCCCCGGCCCGATGCCCGCGCGGTGAACTGGATCGCCTTCACGGTGGTGATCGTCGGCGCACCCGTGCTGCTGACGCTGAACGCCACCGGCAACACCGACGGGCTGATCGTCGGCACCACAGCCGCAACGATCATCCTCACCCTGGTGGTCGCCGCCGGCGCAAGCTGGCAACTGCGACGCCCGGTCTCCACGCATCCGGAGGCCATCGCCCTTGCCATCATCACCCCGTTTGCGCTGGCCTGGCTCGCACACATGCTCGTCGGAGCATACGCGCGGGTCACTGATGTCTCCCAGATCGCCCAGATCGCCGCGGCAGTGGCAGCTCTGGCCGCCGCCGTCTTCGGCCTGCTCGCGCTGAGTAGACGGGTTGTTCGCGCAAACCGCATCGGCTGGGATGCCGCGACACTCATGGTCACCCTTGTTGTGGCGGGCGCCGCCATCATCTCCGGTGGCAGCCTCGGCTGGTTGGCCCTTCTGATCGTGGCGTGTGTGCCGTTCATTGTGGCCTCGGGTGACGGCGACCTTTTCACCGGCAGCAGTGCGCGCCGGCACATCGCCTGGTTGAGCCTGCCACTGGCAGTCGGAAGCCTGTGGCAGGCCCTGTTCGTGCGTGAGGTCACGGTCGTCGAGTGGTACACCCTGCCACTCGCGGCGGCCCTGATCGGGCTGGCCACCGTGATCGCGTGGCGACGTCCCACCACGAACGGATCCTCCGGCCGCACCGCACTGGTGGTCGCTGGCGCGACCATTGCGGCGGTTCCGAGCATCCTTGTTTCTGACAGCGGCACACTCTGGCGGCCGATCATTCTGATCGCCGCCGGCGCACTGCTGGCAATCGCATCACTCGACGTGCCACGCACCTTCGCGGCTATCCCGGTGCGTCTGGTGGCCCTGGTCACCGGTCTGGCCGCGGTCGGCGTGCCCGGTTACCTGCGCGGCATGGCAGTGATCCGCGAGGCGGGGGCAGCGGGTTGGCAGTTGGAGGCCTGGATCGCGCCCGGTGTGGTTGTCGCCGCAGTGGTCACCATCGTGTTCGCCGTGCGCAATCGCACTACAGCCTGGAGCCTGCCGGTGCTCTACCCGCTGGCTCTGTTGGGGCTGCCAGAACTGGCCGCTGTGACCGCTGGAGAGCACGCCCAAACCCGCATCTTGGCACTGATCACAGTGGTGGGAGCCACACATGTGATTGCTGCAGTGATGAGGACCGCTCCGCTCGCATTGCTACTGGGATGGGCGTCGGCGGCTGCCTTGGCCGTGGTCGGGCTGGCCGGGCTGGCCTTCACTGCAGCCACGCCGTTCGAGCTGATCACGATGCCGATCGCGGTCGCCCTGATCAGCGCCGGGATCATCCGACTGCACAAGTATGCCGGCAGGCGCACCTGGCCCGAATTGGGCGTCGGCATCGCGGTGCTTCTGGTTCCGTCGTACCTCGCCAATTTCTGGGTGCCCCCGCTCTGGCGGGTGATCGGCCTCGGGGTGGTCTGCATCGTCATTCTGCTGGTCGCTGTGTGGCGCAAGTGGCAGGCGCCCCTGCTCATTGCCGGAGGGGTGCTGGTTCTGCACGCACTGGCCCAGCTCTGGCCGTGGATCTCCACTGTCTACAGCGCGCTCTGGTGGCTCTGGCTCGGAATCGGCGGCGTGATCCTGATTGTGATCGCGGCCACCTATGAGAAACGGATGCGTGATTTCAAGTCTGTCGCACTGCGGATCGGAGCGTTGCGGTAACCGACGCGGGGCGAAGCACTCGAGTCAGAAAATCAGCTTCGGCGGTGCTGACCTGTGTGAACAACGCACTCGGATATTCGAGAAGCCCGAAGTGTCCGCCATCCACTTCGAGTACCTCCGTCGTTCCTGCAAGGTGGTCAGCCACCGCGCGCGTCACGTCACTGGATGCTCCGGGCATCTCATCGTGCCTGGCCACAATGACCTGTGTGGGCACTCGCACTCGTGGGGCGAAGACGAAGGGATCAAACCGTGGTGCGCCCTTCGGCATTGTGTACGTCACACGGTTTGTCCACCCCGTGCCGTAACGGGCACCGTACTCGATGAACCATCGGAATGCGGTCAGCGGTGTGAGCGCCGATGGCGAAGAGGTCTGGTCAGCCGAGACGACCGGTGCGGAGGTCCACGTCGCTTCGGGCGCACGAAGTGCGCCGGCATCCAAGAATTCCCTGATGACGTCGAGTTGCGCGTCGTCAGTGGTGTCAGAGGCCACTCGGTCACCCAGTGCCGGCGATTGGATGACAAGTGCGCCCACTCGATCATCCAGCGCGGCGACACCGAGGGCCACGCGCGAGCTGAAGCTGTCGCCCCACACCGCGATGGGAGCCGTGTCGAAGCCCTCGAATGTTCGGGTGGCACTGATTGCATCGAGGTAACCGCGGGCCTGCACCCAATGGTTGATCTCGCCACGAGGCTCCCCGTCACTGTCACCATGCCCGCGATGATCGAAGACAAAGACTGCGATGCCGCGGTCGCGGAAGCACTCGGCGAACCGGTCAAGAACCATGGGAACGGTTGCCGAGAAGCCGTGCGCCATTACGACGATCGGTGCGGGCAGGGTGTGCGGCAGGTACAGCCGGCCGCGAAGCACCGCGTCATCCGAGGTGAACTCGACGTCTCGATACTCAGAGCCCGGAACGCCCGATCGGCTTTCGGGCTTCGAATACGACGGGGTTCGGTTTTCCACGTCCATGTGACTCCCTCCGTCCTCATTGATGATCACAGTTCGTCAGACCCGGCCGAAAGCGACCACACAGTTCTGGCCGCCAAAGCCGAACGCGTTCGTGATGGCATGCCGCACCGGTTGGTAGCGGGCAACCCCAGGCACATAGTCCAGTGAGCACTCCGGGTCTGGGGTGGTGTAGTTGATCGTCGGCGGGATCACCCCGGTCTGGATCGACAACGCACAGAGCATCCCGGCGAGCGCGCCTGCCGCGCCGATGAGATGCCCGGTCATCGACTTTGGAGCGCTCACCGGAATCGAGGCGGCCTCATCGCCCAGGGCGTGCTCGATCGCCATCGTCTCGGTGCGGTCGTTCGCGATCGTCGACGTTCCGTGGGCGCAGATCATATCGATTTCGTCTGGATTCAGTCGCGCGGCCGTCAACGCCCGGCTGATTGCCAGTCGTGAGTATGCTCCGGACGGGTCGGGTGCAACGATGTGGAACGCGTCACAGGTCAGCGCCCCGCCGAGGACCTCCGCGTAAACCCGCACTCCGCGGGCCCGCGCGTGCTCAAGGGTCTCCAGCACGAGGATCACCGCCCCCTCCCCGAAAACAAAGCCATCCCGGTCAGCATCGAACGGTCTGCTCGCCTCTTGGGGCGACTGGTTGTTCTTCGACAGGGCGCGCATCGCGCTCAGGCCGCCGAACATCGCCGGAGTGATCGCCGAGTCGGTGCCACCGCAGATAATCACGTCGGCCTCGCCGGTCAGCAGCAGTCGGCGTGCTTCCAATAACGCGTAGGCCCCGGATGCGCATGCCAGGGCGCTCGCGTTCACCGGCCCGTGCGCGCCCACTTCGATCGCGATCTCACAGGCCGGCATATTGGTCAGTGCGGATGCCACAAAGCTCGGCTTCAGGCGCCGCGGGCCATCGCGGGCCAGTGTCTCAGCAGCCTCTTCGATCTCCGCGAATCCCGACACTGCGCTGTTGACGACAACCCCGACGAATTCATCATCCACGCGTGGCGGCAGACCGGCGTCGGCGAGAGCTTCCTTTGCGGCGGCGACTGCGAGTTGCGACGCGCGGGACGAGCGATTGACGCTCTTCACGCTCATCACCACCAGTGGGTCGAAGCCCGTGACCTCGGCGGCGATACGGGTGGGAAAGTCCCTCGCGTCGAAACGGGTGATCAGACCGACACCGCTACGGCCCGCAGTCAGGCCACCCCACGTTTCGCCCACGCTCAGCCCCAATGGCGTGAGAGCGCCCATCCCGGTGATCACGACACGGTCACTGTACTCAAGCATGCGTCATCACCTGTCTGCGAACGAAGGACCGGCAACCACGACAGCCCGCCTCATACATGCTCCAGCAGGTCTGCCTGCGCATCAGCCAGTGCTTGCTCGGCGATCTTGAAATGCATCTTCTTACCGGTCGCAGTCATCGGCAACGATTCGACGAATCTGAATGCTCGGGGCCGCTTGAAATTTGCTAGAAATGGGTGTGCACGACAGTGGGCGTCCAGCTCAGCGGTGGTGAGGTTTGGATCCTTGCGCACGATGTAGGCGACCACGCGCTGCCCCCAGCGGTCGTCAGGAATCCCCACCACGATCGAGTCCGCCACACCGGGGTGGTCGGCCATGGCTGCCTCAACCTGCACCGGGTGCACGTTCTCGCCACCTGAGATGATCATGTCGTCCTTGCGCCCCAAAACGGTCACGAAGCCGTCCTCGTCCCAGGTGGCGACGTCTCCCGGGTACAGCCAACCCTCGAAGAACTTCTCCTCGTTCAGGTCAGGCAGGTTGAAATAGCCAAACCCCGACTTCGGCGAGCGCATGATCAATTCACCTGACTCGGTGCCGTCGCGGGCCACCAATTCGCTCGGATGGGCACGCCGATTACCGAAGATCTTCACCACTGCCACGTCGTCGTCGGTACAGGAACGACCCGCGGTGCCCGCGTGCTCAGGCAGATCTTCCGGGCGCAGGAAGGTGTTCCAGAATGCCTCGGTGGTGCCGTAGCCGTTGAAGATGCGCGGGGTCAGCAATTGCTGGTAGCGCAGGGCCGCCGCCCTGTCGAGCGGAGCTCCCATGGTAACGATCCCCTTCAGAGTGCCGAGGTCGCGGGGCCGTCTCTGCTGTTCATCGGCGAGTAGTGCGAGTGTGGTCGGTGCACCGATCAGGAACGTGAGTTCGTATTCAGTCACCCAGTCGAGCACGGTCGCAGCGTCGAAGGCGCGCAGCGGCACCACCGCCCCACCCACGTAGAACAGCGGATTCGGTCCGCCTGAGTACAGTCCTCCGCGATGAAACCACGGGGTCATATTCAAGGTGCGGTCGTGCGGGGTGAGCGGGAAGTGCATGATCACGTCATGCGCGGTCATCACCTCGGCGATGGACGGCAACGGTACACCTTTGGGCATGCCCGTCGTGCCGGACGTGTACAGCCGGGTGGTCTCGTCATATGTGCTGGTGCTCGGGGCAAGCGGCGGGATGCGACCAGAAGCTGAAGACAGAAAGTCCTCGAAGCGTACCGCGTTCTGAAGCAACGAGGCACCCTCCGCGGCCTGGACCGCGACCAGTAGCGGCGACGGCTGCCGGAGAAGCGCCTGCTCGACGACCTCTTGCAGTTCGTGGTCGTAGAGGTACACGGCCGGCCGACTGTCTTCAATCACGTGCGCGACCTCCCCCGGTGCGAGTCGGTAATTGATGGGAACTCCGATCGCGGCCAACTCCTGGGTGGCCAGATACAAGATCGCGAATTCGGGGCCGTTGAACAGTTGGTACATGACACGATCGCCCGGACCGACTCCTCGATCACTCAGCGCGGAGGCCGCCCGTTCAACGTCGGCGGCCAATTCGGCATAGGTCCACGTTCGCCCCGAAGGCGGATCGAGTAGGGCAACCTGATTGCCGAAACGGAATACATTGCGGTGGAATCCGGCCAAATACGTGAACTGATGCTCGAAGAACGTGCGATATGCGGTCGAGTTGTAGACCCCAGCCTCCTCCACTGGTCCAATACCTGAATGTGAAGCTTTTTCGGGCATCCTCGACGTGGTGCTTGTTGGACTGTTCATGGTCACCTCACGACTGGTAACTGACGATCTCGCTGATATCCGTCACTGTACGCTGACCCATTTGAGTTGCGGAGGGCAAGCTCGCTGGGGCCCGGATCAGCAACGCACGTGCGGGGTTTTTCGTATGCTTTCCAGTGTGCAGCTGCCGAACGAACTCTCTCTCGCCGAAACCCGGTCCCAGACCCGGGCGATCCTCGATCTGACGATGCGCCTCGGAGAGGTGATCTTCGCCGCCGGCGCAGGCGCGGAGGATGCCACAGCTGCCATGCACGCGGTCGCCCGAGCCTACGGCCTGGAGCGCACCGAGGCCGATGTCACCCACACGCTGCTCACCCTCACCTACGAGAATCGCAGCACCCACGAGTCGATCTCGCGCAGCCGCAACGTGAAGTACCGAACCCTGAACTATTCACAGCTGACCAGAACCAGTCTGTTGATCGGCGAACTGATCCGACATCCGCTTCCCGTCCCCGAGGCCCGGTTGAAACTGGCCGAGATCGTGCGCACCCGGTCGCCGGTCAGCCGGTTCTGGCGGCGTATCGGGTGGAGCCTGCTCGGCGCGGGAGCTGCGATCCTGATCGGAGGTGGCCCGGTCGTCATCGTCGCCGCCTTCGTGGCCACATTCTTCGTGGATCTGCTGACCGAAACGCTCGCCAGGCACAAGGTTCCGGTGTTCTACCAAGCGGTCGCCGGCGGTGCCATCGGCCCCATCGTCGCCGCACTGGTGCAGGTGATCGACCCATCCGCATCCTCGTCAAAGGTCATCGTGGCCACCATCATCATGTTGTTGGCCGGCGTGACGACGTTCGGCGCGGTGCACGACATCCTGTCTGGTTTCTATGTCACCGGAAGCGCCCGCGGCGCCGAGGCCGTGGTGATCACCATGGGCCTGGTCACGGGCGTCGCCGGCTCGGCGTTGCTGCTGTCGCGGATGGGTTTCACTCTGAGCACCGATATGGCCACCCCGACTCTGGAGAATCTGCCACTTCTACTCGTGGCCGCGGTCGTGATCGTGGCCGGGTTCAGTCTGGCCGTTCAGATGCCTTGGCGAGCATTCTGGCTTGTGGCCGTGCTCGGCGCCCTGGCCGAGTTGCTCTACTTTCTCGGGGTCTCGGCCGGCTTCGGCCCGATCTGGTCGTCGGCAGTGAGCGCGTTCGGGGTGGGGCTGGTCGCCGGCATCGCCAGCCGGATCGTGCGCACCCCGCCACTGGTGATCGTCGTGGCCGCCCTGGTTCCGCTGGTGCCGGGGCTGGTCCTGTTCCGGTCGCTGCTGCAATTGTTCGAGGGAGACATCAACGGTCTGCTGGGGATGCTCACCGCAGCAGCGGTGGCCGGAGCACTGGCCGCGGGCGCCATCCTCGCCCAGTATCTGGTGCAGTCGATCTGGGGGCCGGCGCGCCGCCTCCAACGGCGGTTCATCGGCCCGGTCATGGCCCTTCAGGTCTCGCTCCACCGCCGCAAGTCGATTCGACCCGAAGACAGCTTGTGACTGCCCGCACGAACCCAGCTCTGCACACGTGGCGTCCAGCTCATCCCCGTCACTGCTGCATCTGACCGCTTCTTCGCAGTGGCCTCCACCGAGCACAAATCTCCGGGGTAAGCCAAGCCTCAGCTTGCTTGCGCCGCCAGGCACAAAGCGTACGGTTGTAGGGTACTCACAGTCACGAAAGGACTCCCCATGACGAAGATCACTGCTGTATCCCCCAGTGCCACCAACCCCGACGTTGCCACCGGTGTCGCCCAATTCCTCACCCCGATCGTGATCGACATGACCGCACTCGTGGTGAACGGAAAGCAGGCTCACTGGAACGTTCGTGGGGCGAACTTCATCGGGGTGCACGAGTTGCTCGATGTCGTCGTGGCCAACGCCCAGGCGTGGGCCGATCTTGCTGCCGAGCGTGTGATCGCGCTGGGCCTTCCGATCGACGCCCGCCTCGGGACCGTCGCCCGGGAGACCACCGCGGTGCCTCTGAGCGCCGGGTTCCAGCAGTCGGAGACCACGATCAGTGAGATCGTCGCCCACATGGATGCGGCTCTGGTCAACATTCACACAGCCATCGATGAGCTCGATGAGATCGACCAGGGCAGCCAGGACATCGCGATCGAGATCGAGGCCGGCCTCACGAAGGACCGCTGGCTGCTCGTCGCGCACATCAGCGCCTAGTTCGCACGCCGCCGCGCGCCAGTTGGCACGCTTCGCCCCGGGTCGACCGGGCGCGATGCGTTCCAACGGGCGCGTTCGCGTTTGAAGGTGACGGCCGAGGGGGGGTCGCCTAGCCGAGGGTGTTGTGGGTGAACCGGCCGGCGAGCAGGGTGGCTGCCACGGGCATCCGTCGCAGAACGTCTGCGGATGCCACCAACGGGTTCTCCTCGATCACGGCCAGGTCGGCCGTGTCGCCGGGTGTGGGCACGACCCGCCCGCGGGTCGAGGCCGCCAGCGCCGCCTGAGCCGAAAGCGCCTGTTCGGGGTGCCACGGCTCGCGGCCGTCGCGGCTGCGGCTGACTGCCGCAGCCATCGTCAGCCAGGGGTCGAGCGGCGCGACCGGGGCATCGGAGCCGAACGAGAGCGTCGCCTGCGCTTCGACCAGGCTCGCCAACGCGAATGCAAGACCGGTGCGGCCCGCCCAGAAGACGTCAGTCACGTCGCGGTCGTCCATCGCGTGTTCCGGTTGCACACTCGCGGTGACTCCCAGAGTGGCGAACCGCGACAGGTCCTGCTCGGTGAGCAGTTGGGCGTGTTCGATCGAACCCGCGCACCCCACCGTCTCGAACGCGTCGAGGGCGAGTCGGTTGGCGTGATCGCCGATCGCATGCACCGCCGGACGTAATCCGATCTGCACGGCCCGGCGCATCAACGGCACCAGTTGCTCAGGCGGCACGGTCAACAGGCCGTGGGCCTCGCCAGTGCCCTCCAGCCCGGGGTACTCGTCGAAACAGTATGCGGTGCGCGTGTTGAGCGATCCGTCGGTGATCACCTTGTACGGTCCGACCACCAGGAGCCCGTCGGTGCCGTCAACGATGTTCCCCGTGCGCAGTCCCTCGGCATGCGCCCGTTCCAGGTGTTGCGTGTAGACACCGAACTCGACCCGCAGGCTGCGACCGCCCCCAGCGATGCGCCGCTGCCACGGGGCGAGGTTCCACGCCATCTCCATGTCGACCACACCGACCACGCCACGCGCTGCAGCCGCGCGGGCCGCCTCGGCCACCCAGCTGTCCAACTCGGCGTCTGTGACGGTGGCGAGCGCGCGAGTCACAGCGAAGCAGTCATTCTCGCGCAGCAGCCCGGTCGGATGTTCGGGGTGGCCGTGTTCGGCCAACGCTGCCGAGTTGAGCCAGCAGCAGTGCAGGTCGGCGCTGATCAGAACCACGGGATGCACACCAGAGTTCCGGTCGAGCAGTTCACGGCTCGGGGCGTCGGGCCACAATCCGTCGCGAAAGCCGAACCCGACCAGCGCTTCCCCCGGGGCCAGGCGTTTCCGCTCCAATCGGTCGCCCACCAGACGGGCCGTCTCAGCTGCCGAACTGGCAGCCGAGACATCCAGTCGGCGGGCCGCCATCGCCCATTGGTTGAAGTGCACATGGTTATCCCAGAGCCCGGGAATGACGAATCGCCCGTCGAGCTCGACGTACTGTGCGCCCGGGGTTTTGACCTCGCTGCCGTGCGGCACGATCGCCTGGATCACACCGTCATCGACCACCACGTCGATCCGGGCATCGGGCGCCTCCGCTAACCGTGCGTCCCGCAGTACGAGGCTCACCGCGCCTCCAGCCCATGCACTCGCCGCATCTCCCGGGCGAGTAGCGCATTACGGTACGGGCCCGTGCTCTCCAGGCCCTGCAGCACCCGCACGACCGTGGCCACGTCTTTGTTCTGGCTCATCTTGTTCTTGGCCGTGAACCTGGTCGCAGTGAACCGAAACCCGGCGGTCCCACCGACGATCTCGCGCGCGTAGGCAGCGTTCTCGACTGTGCCGTCCATGCGGCGCGGGCTCGGCATCGGGTCTTCGAAGTGGTCGACCAGCCTCGCGAGCACGTCGAGGTTCTCCCGGTCGCTGAGCACTTCGGGAACCCCGTAGAGGTGTGCAACGACAAAGTTCCAGGTGGGCACGGCCGGACGCTCGTCATACCAACCGGGTGAGATGTAGCCGTTCGGTCCCTCGATGATGAGAATGGCCTCGGCCCGGCCCAGTTCGTGGATCTTCTCGTCCGGGCGGCCGACGTGGCTGACGACGCTGATCTCCTCGCGATTCTCGTCCAACAGCACCGGATAGTGCGAGGCAACCAAACCGCGACTGGTCGTTGAGACCAGAGTCGCCCACGGGTTCTCCCGGATCAACCGCTTCACGGCCTCCGGGTCGTCGAGGCTGAAGTGGTGGTTCTTTCTCATCAAAACTCCCTCGCGCGCGACGGTGGACCCAGAGGCGCTGCCCCGGTGAATCGCGAGGCTCCGCTGGTCACTTCTGGCATGTCGGGCACCAGTACAGTTTTCGGGCGCCGATCACTTCGAGCAGGATGTTCGTGGCACAGACCCGGCAGGGCAGGCCCTCCCGCTTGTAGACCCAGTGTCGGTCATCCACGTTGGCGAGTGCTTTTGCGTGGCCATCACCGTCGACATCATCCATGGTGAGCATCTGCCCGCTGCGCACACCGAGGTCAAGCAGGTGCACCCAGTCCTGCCAGAGTGCGGCCACCACCTCCGCGGGCACGAGGCGGCCCGGCGTGTGCGGGTTGAGCCGGGCCCTGAACAACATCTCAGCTCGATACACGTTGCCGATGCCGCTGATCACCGACTGGTCCATCAGCAGCAGACCGATCGGTGTCGGTTTTTTCGCCACGATGGCCACGAAACGCTCTTCGGCGTCGTGGCCCGGATCGCTCAGTGGGTCGGGGCCGAGGCGATCCAGCACCGCCTGCACCCCCGCCTCGTCGAGAACTTCGCAGGCCATGGGTCCGCGCAGGTCGGCGAGCGAGTTCTCGGTCTCCAGGCGCACCCGCACCTGCCCGACCGGTTCCGGTGGCCATTCGGTGAGCTCCAATGTGCGGGTGTATTCCGTTTCGGCCATGTGCACGGCTCGGCGCAGGCGAGGCGCCCCGATGCTGCCGACGGCACCACCCTCGTCGAACAGCGGCGAGACCTGGCCGAAGAAATCCCAGGCACCGTAAATACCGAGGTGGATGCGCAACCAGCGTTCGTGTTCAAACAACAAAAACATGTGTTTGCCGACCGCTGTGGACTCCAGCATCGTCAGCCCGTCGATCAACGCGGCTCCACTTGCGAACCGGCCCTGGGGGCTCGAGACCGCCACTTTGTGACCGACGAAGTCGCGCTCGAACTGCAGCGCGATGCGGTGAACGGAATGACCCTCAGGCACAGCCGTGCTCACCATCGAGCCAAGGCTCTCTGCCGTCGGCACGCCACCAGGCTGTGATGTTACCCATCGACACCCTTGCCCGCGATCGTGCCCGTCGCCTCGAACTCGGCCAACTGCGTGATGCGCCGCACGTGCCGTTCCTCACCGGAGAACGGTTCGGCGATGAAGGCGTCGATAAAGGTGGTCGCCTCCTCGGCCGTGTGCTGCCGGGCACCGATCGAGATCAGATTCGCGTCATTGTGTTGGCGCGCGAGCAACGCGGTGCTGAGGTTCCAGACCAACGCCGCCCGCGCTCCGACGACCTTGTTCGCCGCCATCTGCTCGCCGTTCCCCGACCCGCCGAAAACCACCCCGAGGGCGGGGATGCCCGCCCCCTGGTCGCGAACGACCCCCTTGGCCGCATTGATGCAGAAGGCCGGGTAGTCATCGAGCGCGTCATACTCGGTCGGCCCGTGGTCGATCACCTCGTGGCCGGCGTCCGTCAGATGCTGATTCAAAAGCCGGCTGAACTGCAGACCGGCGTGGTCGGTGGCGATATGGATGCGCATGCGGGTGACTCCTCGCGTGAAGGCCAACGGCGGCCGGGACGGCTCCAGACTATTGCAGAGAAAAGGCAGTATCAGTCAAAGATCGGCTCACGCGTGCGGGAACGCTTGAGCTCGAAGAAACCGTCGTAACTGGCTGCGGCAACCACTCCATCCCACAGGGTGAGGGCTTCAACACCCTTCGGAGCCGGGGAGATGACGGGACCGAAGAAGGCGACACCGTTGACAGCGATCACCGGGGTTCCGACATCCTCGCCGACACGGTTGATCCCATCGAAATGACTTGCTCGAAGCTGCACATCGAACTCGTCGCTCTGCGCATAGGCCGCGAATTCAGCCGGCAGCCCTGCATCCTCCAACGCTCCCCGCATGATCTGCTCCGGGTCGGTCTCTCCGGCGACGTGAAGGCGGGCTCCGAGGCCGTCATACAGCGGCTTGACGTATTCGGCACCGTGCACTTCTTTGGCCGCCTGCACCAAACGGGTGTAACCCAGCAACACTGCGGTCGCAATCCGGTATTCGTCAGAGACGTCGGTGCCCTCGTTCAGGACCGCCAGGCTCATCACTCGCCACGTCACCTCCAAATCGCGCTGACGCGCCACCTCGTCGACCCAGCGGGAGGTCATCCACGCCCACGGACAGGAGGGGTCGAACCAGAAATCTACAACGGTTGGAGTATCACTTTGCATCCCACCAGTCTAGGTCCGGGCGCTGATCCCGAACTCTGCGGCTTTGCGGTGGTCGGGGTCACGCGCACAAGCACTCGCCTCGTGATTGACTCGAACCATGAGCAATGACGGTGAATACCAGCCGAGCCCACGCACCCAGGTGCGGGATCAGGTCGAGTTGTACGAGCGCACGAGCGGCACCGAGGGGAACACGCTGCGAGGTAGACCCGTCGTCATTCTGACGTGCCTGGGCGCGAGAACCGGCGCGGTGCGCAAGGTTCCCTTGATGCGGGTGGAACATGACGGTGAATACGCACTGGTCGCGTCAATGGGCGGGGCACCCGAGCATCCGGTCTGGTATCACAACCTGCGTGCGCATCCGCTCGTGCAGCTTCAAGACGGTGCGGAGGTGCGCGAGATGACCGCTCACGAAGCGAGCTGAGACGAGAGAACCCTGTGGTGGGAACGCGCGGTCGCGGCCTGGCCCGACTATGCCGCCTACCAGGAGAAGACGAGTCGTCGGATCCCAGTTTTCGTCTTGTCGCCGACATCCACAGACTGAACTCTGGCTCTTTCCATCCGCGTTGTAAAGGGTCACACTGGAGGTGACGGTTTCAAGCGATGGAGGCCATGATGTCACGAGCGATCATGCCGGATGGGATGCCGGTACTCTCACGGGGAAAACACCGGAGCCCCCGCAGCGGAGCATGCTTCATGGAGTTCGCTTCGTATCTCGCGGGCGAACCGTGGAGTGACCACCCCAAATGCACTCATTCGCTATTGGCTTCCCTTGCTCGAATGGTGAACGATTTCAGCAGTGACGACTCCCGGTCCCAGTTGGCCGAGCTCACCCCGACGGTGATCGGACTCACCAGCAACGATCCCCGCCTGAGCGTGTTGATTGCTTTGCGCGCAGCGACCAGTGCGCTACCGGTGTCCAGTGCGGATCGCCAACGGGCACTCGCCGTGGGAATCCTCTCCTGCGAACGGGCACTGCTCGACCTCGACGGGCGCATATCTGAAGAAGCGTCGGAACAGGTCGCGCGGGCGTTCGCCCTCGCACCCGACGCCGACGCCTGGGCACGCGAGTTCGTTGCCGCCCTCGGCTTCGGCTCCACCGCAAAATTCGTCAAACAGGTCAGCCCGGCCATCGTCCGCACCGCGGTCGAGGGAATCGCCCACGCCTGCGTGAGCGACACCGATATGCGGTTGCGCGTCATGCTTGCCACAACCATCGATGATTGTGTTGCCTACCTGCACCGCCGCGAGCCGGCGGCCACGCTCGTCACGGGTGCGCCTCGCACGGCGGTGTTGGACAAACCGGCCGGATAACTTCCCAGTCGCGCGTCGACCGGCATCGGGGCCGCTACCGATATCAAAGCATTCGCACCAGTATGCGTTGTGTCGTTGTGAGCCCAGGTGACGGATTCGGCGCGCTCGTGCCCGGGCATCCGCGTTGCACACCCGCCTGCCCGGGCACCTTTTTCATGCGTTGCCGACTCGAGGCACCCCCTGCCCGGTGATCATCGCCCTGCGGCTCGGGGCGGCATCGGCGTTAGAATTGTGGACGGTCTGGCGCAGTCTTGCGTGGCCGCCCAGAATTTCCACACCTGAGGAGCGTGCTGTGCCTGGAGAAAACCTGACCCGCGACGAAGCCCGGGAGCGCGCCACACTGGTGAACGTCTCACGTTATGAGATCGCGTTGGACTTCACGACCGGCCCCGAGACGTTTTTGAGCACGACGACCGTGGCGTTCACCGCGAGCGCAGGGGCGTCGACCTTCATCGACGCGATCACCCGCACAGTGCACTCGGTCACATTGAACGGTGTGGAGCTCGACCCCGCCGCGGTCAGTGACGGGGTGCGCATCCAACTCGACGACCTCGCCGACGACAACGTGTTGAAGATCGTGGCGGATGCCGTGTACATGAACACCGGTGAGGGCATGCACCGGTTCGTTGACCCTGTCGACCAGGAGGTGTACCTGTACAGCCAGTTCGAGGTGCCTGACTCCCGACGCGTGTTCGCCGTGTTCGAGCAGCCCGATCTGAAGGCCACCTTTCAGTTCACGATCACCGCGCCGGCGAAGTGGCAGGTCATCTCCAACTCGCCAATGCCCGCGCCGGTCGCCGTGCGCGACGGGGTGGCCCGCTGGGAGTTCGCGCCGACGCCGCCGTTGCCCAGCTACATCACCGCGGTGGTCGCCGGGCCTTACATCGACTGGCGCAGCGAGCTGACGAGCTCGGATGGCCGCGTCATTCCCCTGGGAGTGTTCGCCCGGGCTTCCATGGCCGAATTCATGGACGCCGACTACATCTTCGACATCACCCGCAAGGGATTCACCTTCTTCGAGGAGAACTTCGACTACCCCTACCCGTTCGAGAAGTACGACCAGATGTTCGTGCCCGAATACAACATGGGGGCGATGGAGAACGCCGGGGCCGTCACCTTCACCGAGACCTATGTCTTTCGTTCCAAGGTGACCGACGCGATCAAGGAACGCCGGGTCGTGACGATCCTGCACGAACTGGCCCACATGTGGTTCGGCGATCTGGTCACCATGCGTTGGTGGAACGACCTGTGGCTGAACGAATCGTTCGCGGAATACGCCTCGGTGCTGGCCACGGCCGAGGTGACCGAATGGCACGAGGCATGGACCACCTTCGCGGCGATGGAGAAGGCGTGGGCGTACGAGCAGGACCAATTGCCGTCGACTCACCCCATCGTGGCGACCATCAACGATCTCGACGACGTGCAGGCGAACTTCGACGGCATCACCTACGCCAAGGGTGCGTCTGTACTCAAGCAGTTGGCGTTCTGGGTCGGCCAAGAGGCCTTCATGGCGGGTGTGGCCTCCTACTTCACGAAGCACGAGTGGGGCAACACCGAACTGCCCGACCTGCTCACCGAGCTGAGCGCAACCAGCGGCCGCGACCTTGAGGCCTGGTCGAGACTCTGGCTGGAGACCGCGGGTGTGAACACCCTCCGGCCGGAGGTGGCCACCGACGAAACTGGGGTGATCACCTCGTTCACCGTGCTGCAAGAGGCCCCGGATGCGTATCCGACGCTTCGGCCGCACCGCCTCGCGATCGGCTTCTATACTGTGGCCGACGGCGCCCTGGTGCGCACCGAACGTTTCGAACTCGATGTCGATGGGGCCAGAACGGATGTCCCTGAGCTGATCGGGCGCTCCCGGCCCGACCTGATCCTGGTGAACGACGACGACTTGGCTTACGCGAAGGTTCGGCTGGATGATCTGTCACTGGCTGCGGCCACGGCGCACCTGTCCGACATCCAGAGCCCACTCGCCCGCGCCCTGGTGCTCGGGGCGGCGTGGGACGCAATGCGGGATGCCGAGACCAGGCCACGCGAATTCGTCGATCTGGTGTTGGCGAATGTCGCCACCGAGACCGAGAGCACCACAATGCGCACGGTGCTCGGCCAGGTCGTGCTGACCGCGCGGCGGTATGTCGACCCGACCGTTCGCGCCGACACGCTCGCCCGCATCGGGGATGCGCTGTGGGAGTTCGCCCAAGGTGCCGAGGCCGGGTCGGATGCCCAGTTCCAGTTCGTGACCCACTTCGCCCAGGTCGCCTGTTCGCCGGCCCACACGCAGTCGATCCAGGGACTGTTCGACGGCACCATCACGCTCGACGGGCTCACCGTCGACACCGACCTGCGTTGGGTGCTGCTGAACGCGCTGGTTCTGAATGGTGTCGCCGGGCACGCAGAGATCGAGCAGGTCTTGGCAACCGACACGACAGCAAACGGCAATCAGGCCGCGGCTCGGGCGGCCGCCACCATTCCGACGGTTCAGGCGAAGCAGGCTGCCTTCGACTCCATCGTCACCGATGACAGCGCCCCGAACGCAATCGTGCGGGCGACGGCGATGGGCATTCTGCACGTGAACGAGCAGGCGTTGCTCGAACCCCTGGTCGAGCGCTACTTCGCGAGCATCAACGACATCTGGGCGAACCGCAGCTACCACATCGCCGAAACCTTGGTCGAGGGGTTGTATCCGGCGCCACTGGCCAGCCCGGCATTGCGCGACGCCACCCAGAAATGGCTGGATGAGAACCCCGACCAGGTGCCGGCGTTCCGCCGCCTCGTGATCGAGAACCTCGCCGGCGTCACCCGCGCCCTCGCCGCCCAGGCCCGCGACGCCTGACCCGTTCCGTAACGCGAAGCAATACCTACCGCAGTCGGAAGGCAATGGTGCGCTTAGAAGGCACAATCCTGCAGCAACCGTCCTTCAAAGCTAACGCTGTCCTTTAGTCTGACCTTCGAAGACGCAACACGTCGGGGGGCGGGGCAACCTCGTACCGCGGTACTACGACCGGTGCCACGAAGCGGGCCCGACGGTGGATGTATCCGTCACGCCTCATCCGTAATTTTGAAGCATGATCCAAATAGAACAACTCAGCAAACGGTATGGCGCAAAGCTCGCCGTCGACAACATCACATTCACGGTGCGACCGGGGTTGGTGACCGGATTCCTCGGGCCAAACGGCGCCGGCAAGTCAACCACGATGCGCCTGGTGGTCGGGCTCGATTCCCCCACCGCCGGCAGCGTCACCGTCAACGGCAAACAGTACGCCCGGCATCGCGCGCCGCTGCATGAAGTCGGTGCCCTACTCGACGCAAAAGCCGTGCACTCCGGGCGCAGTGCCTACAACCACCTGCTCGCCATGGCCGCCACCCACGGAATCGGCAAATCGCGCGTGCGCGAAGTGATCGCAATGACCGGATTGGAACCGGTCGCCAAAAAACGTGTCGCCGGCTTCTCACTCGGCATGGGCCAACGCCTCGGAATCGCCGCCGCCCTGCTCGGCGACCCGGCCACGGTGATCCTCGACGAACCGGTCAACGGTCTCGACCCCGAGGGCGTGCTCTGGGTGCGCCACCTCGCCCGCCAACTCGCCGCCGAGGGCCGCACCATCTTCCTCTCCTCGCACCTGATGAGCGAAATGGCCCAGACCGCAGACCACCTCATCGTGTTGGGGCGCGGCAGGATAATCGCGGACTCCCCGATCGCCGAGATCCTTGCCGCCGCCAGCACCAAGGCGGTGCGGGTGCGCACCCCGCGCGCTCAAGACCTGGCCCGGCTGGTGACCCGCGACGGCATCACCGTGACCAGCGTCGAACCGGACCTGCTCACCATCGGCGGGCTCACCCCGACCCAGGTCGCCGACGCGGCCGCCCGCTCCAGCATCGCCCTGCACGAACTCACCCCGATCAATGCATCGCTCGAAGACGCCTACCTCGCTCTCACCGCCAACGACGTCGAATATCGCACGGAGGACACCCGATGACCACGACAGCAACCCTCCCGGTCAGTGCCGCCCAAGCCGCGCGCCAGACCGGACTTCAGCCGCGTCACGCGGTGACTTTTCGACGCACTGTTGCATCCGAGTGGATCAAGCTGCGCAGCCTGCGCTCGGCCGTCTGGTCCTTCGCGCTCATCGTGTTGGTCTCCTGGGGGCTGACCCTCCTCGTGTCATCGGCCTCGGAAGCTGACGGCTCCTACCTGACCGCAGCAGAGCAGGTGGAGTACGTGTTTCAGGCCGCCACCTTCGGCGTCTTCTTTGGGCAGTTGGTCGCCGCAGTGCTCGGCGTGTTGGTGATCAGCGGCGAATATTCGACCGGGATGATTCGGTCGACCTTGACGGCCGTCCCCACCCGCACATCCGTGCTGGTTGCCAAGGCGCTCGTGGTCGGCGTGACCACGTTCATTGTTGCCCTGATTGCCAATTTCGGTGCGTTCCTGATCGCTGCCCCGCTGCTGGCTGATCAAGGAATGCACGCAGACCTGTTCCGCGACAGCGTGGCGGCACCTCTCACCATCGCAGCCCTCTACCTCTCTGTGGTGGCCATATTCGCGCTGGGTCTCGGCGCGATCGTGCGCAGCAGTGCAGGCGGAATCGCCGCGGCCCTGGGCGCGATCCTTTTGTTGCCGATCGCAGTCGCAATGATGCCGTTCGATTGGACGCGAGACATTGCGTCATTCCTGTTGATGAACGCGGGCATGGAATCGTTCGGGTTGCTTGTGTTCGGGATGCCGAGCGGAATGGAATCCTGGCAGCTGATTCTGGTCACTTGTGCCTGGGCGGCAGTCACCCTGCTCGTCGGCGTGGTGCTGTTGAAGCACCGCGACGGGTAAAGTCCTCGACATGGTTACGAACACGTTCTCGCTCGACCAACGAGTTTCGTCGGTCGAGCGAGAACTGCCGAAACCGCCTGGAGTGATTCGCCAGTTCTGGGCGAGACATCCGTGGTGGACCGATTCCTTGATCGCGGGGACCTTCTTCGTCGTCATGTCCGTCGGAGTGTTCTCCCTCTACCTTGACACTCCTCCGTCACCCTGGCTTGTCAGTGTATGGATGCTGACGGTGGCCGCAACAACGGCCGCGCTGGTCGTTCGCCGTCACCGGCCGTGGACCGCCCTGGCCGGCATGTTGGGCTGCGCCCTGGTCGCTGCAGTCTCACCGTTTGGAGGCATGGAATCATTCCTGATCGGAAGCATCACGGCGCTCGCGATACCTGTTGGGCTCTACTCACTCGCCGTGCATCGGTCAACCAGGGATGGCTGGCTCGGCCTGGTCGCATCCGCCTTCGTCAGCATTATGGCCGCCCTGCTCGCCAACCAGATCGTGCGGGCCGCCGGACTGGCTCTCTCCGAGGTGTTCAGCGCGACGGGAGTGGCCGGCGGGGAGAGCGAACCCGTATCCGTGAGCAGCTGGGCCATCGTTGTCATGCTTCTGGCCACCTTGGTCGGCATCAATGTCGGTAATCGCAAACGCTACGTCGGCGCCCTCGTCGATCGCGCCGCTCAGCTCGCACGCGAGCGGGACCAGCAATCGCAACTGGCGGCCTCTGCCGAACGCGCCCGCATCGCTCGCGAGATGCACGACATCGTCTCGCACAGTCTCAGCGTAATGGTGTCACTGGCCGACGGGTCGGTTGCCGCCATCGCCGAGAATCCCGCGCGATCGCGGATCGCCATGGACCAAGTCGCCGAAACCGGACGGCACGCATTAGCGGACATGCGCCGAATGCTCGGGGTTCTGATCGACGAACCCCCCGCCTCCGCGACCGGAGGGGCGGCCCTCCAGCCGCAGCCGAGCATCGAAGATCTTGCCGACCTCGTTGATACCTTCCGCACCGCCGGGCTTCCCGTCACATTCGCTTCTACCGGGGTGCCGCCGGCAGACCCCGTGCAGCAGCTGACCGTGTACCGCATCGTGCAGGAATCGCTCACGAACGCCTTGCGCTACGCGACCGGCGCAAGCGAAATCGACGTGATCGCGACGTTCACACCAGATTCAGTCAGCGTTCGCATCGACGACGATGGGCGCGCAGATGCCCCGGTCTCACCCGGTTCCGGCCGCGGCCTGGTGGGCATGCGGGAACGCATCGCGCTCTACGCCGGCACCCTGGAATCCGGGCCCCGACCCGGCGGTGGTTGGCGCGTGTACGCTGCCTTCATGCCGGAGAATGAGTCGGCTGTGACACCCCCCGCTGCGCTGAGCCCGCTGAACCCGCTGAACCCGCTGAGCCCGCTGAACGCGGCGAGCATGTCCCGATTGACCACGCCAGGGCGAACAGGGAGTGCACAATGACCGAGGCCAACGGGAACGAGGCCGCGCCCGCGACTGGCGACATCCGCGTTCTGATCGTCGACGATCAGGTGCTCATGCGCCTGGGATTCCGCATGGTCCTGGAAGCCGAACACGACCTGACTGTTGTTGGCGAAGCCGGTGATGGGGCATCCGCCGTGGCGCTCGCGGCCGAGCTGAAACCAGACGTCGTCTTGATGGACGTCAGAATGCCCGGACTCGACGGCATTGCCGCCACCCGGCAGATCGTCACCGCGGACCCGAGTTGCCGGGTCATCATTCTTACGACGTTCGACCTCGACGATTACGCGTTCGGTGGGCTGCGTGCTGGTGCCAGCGGGTTCCTGTTGAAAGACGCCCGCCCGGCCGAGCTGATGGCTGCCATCCGGGGAGTGGCGGCCGGTGACGCGGTCGTGTCGGGCCGGGTGACCCGGCGCATGCTGGAGCTGTTCGGGGAACGTCTACCCGAGGCATCCGACGGTGTGGAGGACGACGCACTTGTTGGCTTGACACCTCGGGAGCGGGAGATCTTTCTGGCCATTGCCGAGGGGCTGACGAACAGCGAACTCGCTCAGCGGTTCTTTCTCTCGGAGTCGACCGTGAAGACTCACGTGGGTCGCGTGTTGCAGAAACTGCGCCTTCGCGACCGCGTGCACGCCGTGATCTTCGCCTACGAGAACCGCGTGGTCGCACAGGGCTGACCGTTCGAACGCCAGTGGCCCGTTGCCAAGACGTGTCGCGTCGGGCGTGCCGACATCCGGCTCTCTGAACGCCAGGGCACCGCGGGACTCACGAGTACGGCAGATTAGACTGGCTGGTCTATGGACTGGGAAACATTTTGGGCAGACCTCGGCGATTTTACCTGGACATTGCTCACCGGCAAGATCGTGCCGATCATCATCATCATCGTGGTGGTGCTCGTGGTGCGCTGGCTGCTGCACTTTGTGATTCGCCGGGTCGTGAATCGGATCGTGTCCGGTGTGAAGAAGACCCAGAACGTTGATGACACGCAGGCCCTTTCCGCCTCGCCCCTGGCGGCAGTGCGGTTGGTGCAGCGCAGTCGCACCCTCGGCTCGGTGCTCAGCAATGTCGTCAACATCATCCTCTTTGTCGTGTCCGTGCTGCTGATCGTCAATGTCATTGATAAAACCATCCTCGGCTCCTTCACACTGCTCACCGCGGCGGTCGGCGCCGGGCTCGGGTTCGGCGCCCAGAAGCTCGTGGGAGACGTTCTCAACGGCTTGTTCATGGTGATGGAGGATCAGCTCGGTGTCGGTGACATCGTCGACCTCGGTCCGGCAACGGGCATGGTCGAGACGGTCGGCATCCGGGTCACCCAGCTGCGTGACGTCAACGGAATCCTGTGGTTCGTGCGCAATGGCGAGATCCTCCGAGTCGGCAACACTTCACAAGGCTGGGCACGGGTGATCATCGACGTGTCCGTTCCGAGCGGCACCGACACGTCCGCTGCCGAGGAGACAATTCGCAGGACCGCGTTGTCACTCACTTCGGAGGTGAAGTGGCAGGCCCTGCTTCTGGACAAACCCGAAGTATGGGGACTGGAGTCGATCACCGCCGACTCGGCCATCTTGCGACTCACGGTCAAGACCCGTAGCAGCACGAAGGACGACGTGGCGCGGGAACTGCGAATGCGCCTGAAAGAGGCGTTCGATGAGCAGGAGATCCAACTCCCCGGGCTGACGTCGACCTTACTGACCGGCTTCGAGCGGGCCGCCAGCGTGCGCGGCGCCCGTCCCCCCCACACGAGACCCCTGCCGTTCGCGCCCGAGAAGGCGCGCCGCACGAAGGCGAAACCTGCAACCGAGAAACCCAGGGAGACGAACTAGATCGTGTCAGGTGAATTACCGATGACCATTCCGGGCCAAGAGACCTTCTACGAGCAGGTCGGCGGCCGCGCCACCTTCGAGAAACTCGTGCGAGCGTTCTACGAGGGCGTGCGCCAGGATCCTGGCCTCTGGTACATGTACCCGCAGCACGACCTCGAAGGCGCAGTGCAGCGATTGACCGGCTTTCTGGAGCAGTACTGGGGTGGTCCGACCACCTACAGTGAGACCCGCGGACACCCGCGGCTGCGCATGCGGCACGCCGCGTTCAAGGTCAACCCGGATGCCCGCGACCGCTGGCTCAAGCACATGCGGGCCGCGCTCGACACCATGGAGATGTCGCCCATGCACGAGGCAACGCTCTGGGACTACCTCGACCGCGCCGCACACTCGCTGGTGAACACGTTCGAACCCTGACCCGTCCTACCTCAACTCATGCTTTCGACTCAGCGCTTCTGCGAGGCAGCAGCGACGAGCCCCTGAAACAGTCGCTTGTCGTTGGCAGTCTCCGGATGCCACTGCACAGCCACCACGAAGCGCGGCCCCGGCGCCTCCATCGCCTCCATCGTGCCGTCCTGCGCGTGGGCCGTGGCGATGAACCCCGGGTGGCTGGCCACCGCTTGGTGATGATGGCAGGGAACGGTGGAAACGGCCGGGACCAACTCTGAGATGCGGTGGCCGGATGCGACCTCGACCAGCACCTGGCCATAGCCGTTGGCCGGACCGGAGTGGTCTTCGTGCCCGACCACGTCCGGCAGGTGCTGAATCAGGGTGCCCCCTGACCGCACTGCCATCAGTTGCATTCCCCGGCAAATGCCGAACACCGGCAGTTGCCTCGTCTCGGCAGCATCCAACAACCACAGCTCCGAGGCGTCACGGTCGTCGTACCACACCGTCACACTCGGGTCGACTTCAGCGCCGTACCGGGCGGGGGCGATGTCGGCTCCGCCGGCGATGATCAGCGCGTCCAACCTCGACACCACAGCGTGCGCCTGGGCCTCGGTCGCCACCGGTGGGATGAGCACAGGCACACCGCCGCTGGCCCGCACGGATTCGGCGTACTCGGCTGAAAGCACGTCGGCGGGAACGTCTCGCCAGCCAGACCAGGTCGCCGCCTGGCGGTACGTGCTCACTCCGATCAGGGGAAGGCCCTCGGCCATCTCACTCACAGTGTCATCTCACTCACAGTGCCGTCTCACTCAAAGTCGGATTCCAAGGGGGTCACATAGGCGTGTGAGAGGCCGCCGTCGACCAGAAATTCCGTCGCGGTGATGAAACTGGCTTCGTCGCTGGCCAGAAATGCCACGGCGTTCGCGACCTCCTCCGGTTCGGCGAAGCGCCCCATGGGAATGTGGATCAGGCGACGTGCGGCACGTTCCGGATCCGTGGCGAACAGTTCCTGCAGCAGCGGCGTGTTCACCGGCCCGGGGCAGAGGGCATTCACCCGGATCCCCTTGCCGGCGAACTGCACTCCCAGCTCGCGGGTCATCGCCAGAACCCCGCCCTTCGAGGCCGTGTAGGAGATCTGGGAGGTGGCCGCCCCCATCAGCGCCACGAACGAGGCGGTGTTGATGATCGAGCCCGCGCCCTGTTCCAACATGTACGGCAGCGCCGCCTTGCAGCACAGGTAGACGCTGGTGAGGTTTACCTGCTGCACGCGGTTCCAGGCCTCGATGCCGGTCTTCAGGATCGAGTCGTCGTCGGGCGGCGAGATCCCAGCGTTGTTAAAGGCGATGTCGACGCTGCCGAATGTCGCCTTGGCGTGCGCGAACAGGGCCTCGACCTCGGCCTGATCGGTGACATCCGTCCGGAGAAACGACCCGCCCAGTTCTTCGGCGATCCGCGGCCCGTTCACGTTGTCGAGGTCACCGATGACCACTCGCGCACCCTCGGCCACGAACTTCCTCGCCGTCGCGAGTCCGATCCCCGAGCAGCCCCCAGTGATCACGCCCACTTTTCCTTCGAGCTTTCCCGTCATTCTGTGTGCCTCCGCCCTTTCATTGTCGGTTCATTCGCGCTGATTCAAATTTCGGATGCGTCGGTCAGTCGTCAGTGGTCAATCGTCGGTGGCGATGAAGACGTTCTTCACATCGGTGAACGAGTTCGGCGCATCCGGCCCCAGTTCGCGCCCCAACCCCGATTGTTTGAAGCCGCCGAACGGGGTCCAGTACCGCACCGATGCGTGCGAGTTGATTGACAGATTGCCGCTGGCCACCCCCCGCGCCACCCGCAGCGCGCAGCCGATGTCCGAGGTGAAGATCGAGCCAGACAGTCCGTATTCCGTGTCATTCGCTTTCTGGATGGCATCCGACTCGTCATCGAAGGGCATGACAGCGACGACCGGCCCGAAGATCTCGGCGCGCCAGAGCGCATCCTCGGCCGTATCCGGCAGCACAACGGTCGGCGGCAGCCAGAACCCGGCGCTGGGCCCGGCCGTGGCGCCCCGGTACGCCACGTTCGCCCCGTCTAGGTGGGCGAGGACCGAGTCGCGCTGGCTGGCCGAGATGAGCGGTCCCATCTGCGCGTCGGCCGAGGCTGGGTCGGTCATTCGAAAGGCTTTGACCGCGGGTTCCAGCAACTCCAGAAAGCGCTCGTACACGGTCGACTGAACCAGAATTCTGGACCGGGCACAGCAGTCCTGACCGGCGTTGTCAAAGGCTGCGCCGGGGGCCGTGGCCGCAGCCACTTCGAGGTTGGCATCATCGAAGATGATGTTTGCGCTCTTGCCTCCGAGCTCCAGGGTGAGGCGCTTCACCTGGTCGGCACAGCCACGCATGATCTGTTTGCCCACGCTGGTCGACCCGGTGAACGACACCTTGCGCACCAGCGGATGGGTCACGAAACGGTCCCCGACCACCGCCCCCGGTCCCGGGATCACCGTGAACACATGCTCCGGAAGTCCGGCCTCCACCGCGAGCTCGGCCAGGCGCATCGCGGTGAGCGGAGTCAGCTCGGCTGGTTTCAGCACCACAGTGTTCCCGGCGGCAAGCGCCGGCGCGAATCCCCATCCCGCGATCGGCATCGGAAAATTCCACGGCACGATGATGCCGACCACCCCGAGCGGTTCGTGGAATGTGACGTCGAGGCCGCCAGCCACCGGGATCTGGCGGCCGAACAGCCGTTCCGGTGCCGCCGAATAGTAGTTGAGCACGTCCCGTACGTTTGCGGCCTCCCACCGGGCGTTCGAAATGGTGTGCCCTGAGTTCGCGACCTCCAGCCAGGCCAGTTCCTCCAGATTCTCCTCGACTGCCGATGCAAAGGAGCGCAGCAGCCTGGCGCGCTCCCCCGGGGCGATCGCGCTCCAAGGAGCTGAGGCCCGGTGGGCGTGCTCGATCGCCTGGTCGGTGTCGTTCCGATCGGCCAGTTGCACCGTGGTGAGCCGTGTTGCGGTGGCCGGGTTGAGGAGATCCACACTCCCGCCGCCAGAGAACGGTGAGGCCGGGAATCTCAATGGCGAGAACTCGGCGGGTTGCGACTGTGTGACGGTTGAGTTCATTTTCAGAGCCTTTCGAACCCGCGACGAAGCTCCCAGTCGGTGATGGCCGCGTCGAAGGCCGCGATCTCGACGTCGGCATAGTTCAGGTAGTGCTTGATGACCTCGTGGGAGAAGGCCTCTCGCGCGATCGTCGAATTCGCGAGCAGGTCTCTGGCCTCGTGCAGGGTGGTCGGCACCGTCGGGGCACCGGAGGTGTAGGCGTTTCCGGAAACCGCCGCCGGAAGCTCAAGCTCGTGTTCGATGCCGTATAGGCCGCCGGCGAGCATGGCAGCCAACGCGAGGTACGGGTTCACGTCACCACCGGGCAACCGGTTCTCGAGGCGGGCGCTTCGGCCGTGCCCGACCAACCGAACCGCGCAGGTGCGATTGTCGATGCCCCACGCCACCGCAGTCGGCGCGAACGAACCCGGTACAAAGCGCTTGTACGAGTTGATGTTGGGCGCGTAGAACAACGTGAACTCGCGCATGGTGTGCAGCACCCCGGCGATGAAGTGGTCGTACAGCGGCGTGCGCCGCCCTCTTTCCTGATCCCAGAAGACGAATTCCCCCTCGATGCCGCGCAGCGACATGTGAATGTGGCAGGAGCTGCCGTCGCGCTCATTGGGCTTGGCCATGAACGTCATCGACTTGCCCTGCTGGTGGGCGATGTCCTTTGCGACCGTCTTGTAGACAGTGTGGTTATCGGCCGTCGTGACCACTTCGTCGTATTCGAAGGCGATCTCGTGCTGGCCCAGGTTGCATTCGCCCTTGGCGCTCTCAACCGTCATGCCGGCCTGATAAAGAGTGCTTCGGAGAGTGCGCAGCAGCGGTTCCACACGCAGGGATCCGAGAATGGAATAGTCGACGTTGAACTGGTTTGACGGGGTCAGGTCGACGTAACGCCTGTTCCAGGCGTCTTCGTAGGTGTTCTCGTAGATCATGAACTCGAGCTCGGTTCCCGCCAGGACCCTCCATCCGCGGGCGGCCGCCCTCTCGGCCTGGACGCGCAACATGGTGCGCGGCGACATCGGAACCGAACCACCGTCGATCTGGCCGAGGTCGCACTGGATCATCACCGTGCCGGGGCGGTGTGGCAACCGGCGTATCGTGTCGAGATCCAGCACGAACGCCATGTCGCCATAGCCCTTTTCCCAGGACGTGCTGTCGTAACCGCCCACCGTCTCCATCTCGACGTCAACGGCCAGCAGGTAATTGCAGCCGTCGGTTCCGTCGGCAAGTGCCGATTCCAGGAAGAAGGGTGCATGCAGCAGTTTTCCCTGGAGCCGGCCCTGCATGTCGGTGAAGGCAAGAATGACTGTGTCGGTCTCACCGCTTGAGATCATGTCGGTCAACTGTTCGACGGTCAGCATGCGGTTGTTGCGAGGATGGGGGGCCTGCGTCATGGGATGCAACCACTCATTTCAGTCCACGTGGCGCCGCCGTGGCGTCCGTATCTCCGATGCTATTGGTTGCCAGCCCCCAATAGGGATCCAACCCGGTCAGCCGGAACAGATCTCGGGCGCGATAGTTTCCCAATCGTTCACAAACTGATACCCCAAACCGTCGCCACCACCCAGTAGCATGCAGACAAGGCGGCCAAACGCCACACTCGACTTCTCTTCGTCGGCGACGTGCACGGATGGCTGAAATTGTACCAATGGAGGAACAATGTTCAAGACACGCACCATCACCGCCGCTCTGGCCGTCGCGGCGGTTGCAGCACTCACCCTGAGCAGCTGTTCGTCCGGCTCTGGCGCCACGCCGTCCGCTAGTGGGGTTGACGCCTCGACAGCGACCAGCGCTGAGGCATTCGGCGGAATCGACGGCCTGGTCGCCGCCGCCAAGGCAGAGGGTACGCTCAACGTCATTGCCCTTCCCGACGACTGGGCCAACTACGGCAAAATCATCGCCGCGTTCAAGACGAAGTACGGGCTCACCGTGAACTCCGCGAACCCGAACGGGTCGAGCGCCGACGAGATCAAGGCCGCCGACGACAACAAGGGCCAGGACACCGCGCCCGACGTCTTCGACCTGGGAACGGCGGTCGCCCTGGCCAGCACGGCGAAGTTCGCGCCCTACAAGGTTGCGAACTGGGCTGAGATCCCCGACGGCAACAAGGAGCCGACCGGCCTGTGGGTCAACGACTACACCGGCAGCATGTCGATCGGCTACAACTCAGCCAAGTACGCGGCACCGACGTCGTTGGATGACCTCTTGAAAGCGGATTACAAGGGCGCCGTGGCCATCAACGGAGACCCCACTCAGGCCGGGGCCGCGTTCGCCGCCATCGGGTTCATCACGGTGCAGAGCGGCGGCACCCTGGATGACTTCCAGCCGGGCATCGACTTCGTGCAGAAGCTGAGCAAGGCCGGCAACTTCCTGACGGTGGACCCCACGCCGGCGACCATCGCCTCGGGTGAGACCGGCGTTGTCTTCGACTGGAGCTTCAACAATGTTGCTGCCGCGGCGACGGTTGATGGTTGGAAGGTCACCGGCCTCCCCGGTGTCGCGTACATCAGCTATTACAACCAGGCCATCAACATCGATGCCCCGCACCCCGCCGCAGCCCGCCTGTGGCAGGAGTTCCTGTACACCCCCGAAGCCCAGAACCTGTATCTAGCCGCCGGCGCCTACCCGGTGACCCTCGATGCGATGATCACGGCCAAAACCGTCGACCAGGCGGCGCTCGACGCGGTCGGTCCCCTTCCGGACAAACGGGTCACCCCGACCACGGAGCAGACCGACGCGGCCAACGCCCTTCTGTCCAAGGAATGGGCGGCGGCTATCGGCCAGTAGCTGATACCAGTGACTATCGCTGACACGCCTGGCGGTGCGGGTGGTGACGTCGGGGTCGAACCCCGACGTCACCCCGGCCCCGCGGCCGAGCCGACTCGTCGCAAGAAGCGCAGTTGGGCCTTTCTCGGGTTGACGCCGTTCGCGTTCTATGTGCTCGCCTTTTTGGCACTGCCGACGATTCTGGCCCTGGCCACCGGCTTCTTCGACACTGACGGCACTATCACCCTGGGAAATATCGCGGCCCTGTTCGATCCGGTGATTGTGAACACTTTCATCTCCTCGTTCTGGTTGTCAGCATTGACCGCGGTCGTCGGGGCGATCGTCGGAGCGGTGATCTGTTACGCAATGCTCGGGGCCAGGCCGGAGGGACGCCTGCGGCAGACGATCGAGTCGGCGTCGAGCGTGCTCGCCCAATTCGGTGGTGTGATGCTCGCCTTCGCGTTCATCTCCATGATGGGTGCGGCCGGGCTGGTCACCGTTTTGTTGAAGTCGACGATCCATTTCGACATCTACGCGGATGGGGTCTGGCTGTATACGGTTCCGGGGCTCATCCTGCCCTACCTGTATTTTCAGATCCCGTTGATGGTGATCGTCTTCCTGCCGGCGATGGAGGGATTGAAACCACAATGGGCCGAGGCGAACGCGACACTCGGTGGAACCCGCTTCACCTACTGGACGCGGATCGCGGCCCCCGTATTGGCGCCGGCTTTCTTCGGAAGCCTGCTGTTGCTGTTCGCCAATGCGTTCTCGGCCTTTGCCACAGCTGCTGCACTGATCAGCCAGGGGTCGCAGATCGTGCCCCTGCAGATTCGCGCGGCCCTGGTCAGTGAGACCATTCTCGGCCGGTCGAACATGGCCGGTGCACTCGCGCTGGGCATGATCGTCGTCATGATCATCGTGATGACCGCCTATTCGTTCCTGCAGAAACGCACGACCAGGTGGCAGCGGTGAGCCGCGCGGCAACCGGCGTGCGCAGCGCCCCCACCGCCGGAACGCGGCGCTGGATCCTTGCGGTGATCGGCGTGCTTTTCGCCATTCCTATTCTGTCGATGATCGAATTCTCGCTTCGCCAGGGACTCGCGGGCGGGTACACGCTTGACCACTGGACCGGCTTGTTCAACCCGGCCAACGCATCGCGGTACCAAGTGGTGTGGACCGGTCTGGTCAACTCTCTCGTGCTGGCGGTCGTCACCGTCGCAATCGTATTGTTCGTGCTTCTGCCAACCATGGTGCTCGTACAGCTGAGCTTTCCGTCGCTCGTACGATTGCTTGAGTTCATCTGCATCATCCCGATCACTGTTCCCGCAATCGTGCTGGTGGTCGGGCTCGCACCGGTCTATTCGGTCGTGGCACAGATCTTTGGCAGCTCCGTCTGGACGCTCGCGTTCGCCTACGGCATCACGGTTCTGCCCTACGCGTATCGCACCCTCCAGTCGAACCTCGGGGCTATCGACGTGATCACGTTGAGTGAGGCGGCCCGCTCGCTCGGCGCCGGCTGGGGCTCGGTGTTCTGGCGGGTGCTGATCCCGAACCTGCGCCGCGGCATCCTGGCCGCCTCCTTCATCTCTGTGGCCGTGGTACTCGGCGAGTTCACCATCGCCTCATTGCTCAGCAGGCAGAACCTGCAGACCTCGATCCTGCTGATGTCGCAGACCGACCCCTACGTCGCGGTGATCATCGCGCTTCTCGCACTCGCCTTCGTATTCGTGCTCCTCCTCGTGATCGGCGGAGTGGGAGCAGCCGGTCAAAAGGGCCGGAGAAAGACCAGGACCCAATCGTGAGATCCACTCAATCCGTCGCCGTCACCCTGGCGAACATCACCAAGACGTTCGCGGGACAGCCCGCCCTGAGCGGCTTCGACCTCTCCGTGCACCCGGGCGAGTTCGTCGCCCTGCTCGGGCCCAGCGGCTGCGGCAAGACGACCGCCCTGCGCTCACTGGCCGGGCTGGAGACCATCGATTCGGGAACGATAATGATCGACGGCGAAGACGTCACCGACCAGGCGACGAACAAGCGCGACATGGGCATGGTCTTCCAGTCATACTCGTTGTTTCCCCACCTGACCGCGGGCGAGAACGTGGAGTTCGGGCTGAGGATGCGCAAGGTTCCGGCAACCGAGCGGCGGCAGCGGGCAGCCGAGTCCCTCGCCCTGGTCGGCCTTGATACCCACGCGGCCCGGTACGCCCATGAGTTGAGCGGAGGGCAGCAGCAACGAGTCGCGCTGGCCCGTGCGCTGGTGACCGAACCCCGGGTGCTCCTACTGGACGAGCCATTGTCGGCCCTCGATGCGAAGGTGCGGGTGCAACTGCGCGAAGAGATCCGTCGCATTCAGATCGACCTCGGCATCACTACACTGTTCGTCACCCACGACCAGGAGGAGGCGCTCGCCATCGCTGACAGGGTCGCGGTGATGCAAGCGGGCACGATCGAGCAGATCGGCACCCCGGAAGAGCTCTACCGCAGCCCGGCGACGCCATTCGTGGCGGAATTCATCGGGCTGAGCAACCGTGTCACGGGTGTGGTCTCCGGTGGCGAGGTGCTGGTTCTCGACTCCCGGCTGCCGTTGCTTCACCCGGAGACCCCGCCGGGCGCCGTGCTGGTGCTGCTGCGCCCGGAGGAGATCGAACTGGTGGCCTCGGGCATTCCCGGTACCGTCGTGACAACGAGTTTTCTCGGTTCGATCCGTCGCACCGGGGTACGTCTGGCCGATGGTTCCGTGATTGCCGTGCAGCACGCGGCCAGACACACGCCCGCCGTGGGCGAAACCGTGCACCTGGAGTTGAGTGGGGCCGCGGTCGCCGTGGTGCCGGCGCCGGTCGATTGACCCAGCAGCGCGCCCCACGTTCACGCTGTTTTTCGGGCCCCCCTCCCAGCGAGCGCGCTCAGGCGTAAAATATGAATTGTCAGGCAGCACACAGGACCCCACCAGAATCCGCGCTCCACACATTCACGTGCGTCGCCGATCTGCGGCCCCGGTACCCACGACCTCCACAACGGGATCGAGGACGTACCTGATGTGAAGTGGGACAGATCATGGCCAGGATCCATCCGGCAGCATCGACGGCCGGTATCGAGCGTCATACCATCGAGCACGTTCCCGAAACAGATCGGCACGGGCATCCGTGGAGCCTGTTCGCCGTATGGTTCGGCGCAAACATGCAGATCACCACGATCGTCACCGGCGCCCTCGGAGTGGTTCTTGGTCTTCCGCTGCCGTGGGCGATTCTTGCCATCGTGGTCGGGAATCTTTTCGGGGCCGTCTTCATGGCGCTTCATTCGGCACAGGGGCCCGTGCTCGGCATTCCGCAGATGATCCAAAGTCGGGCGCAGTTCGGCTACTTCGGCGCGATCGTGCCCCTGATCCTGGTTCTGCTGATGTACATCGGCTTCTTCGCCAGCAGCGCCGTTCTCGGCGGGCAGGCTCTCGCGACCTGGTGGCACATCCCATTCGTGCTCGCCGCGATCATCTTGTCGATTGCGATCACTATTGTCACGATCTACGGGTACCGCACCATTCACCGTTTCGAGCGTGTGGTCAGCGTCATCGCGGCGATCGCATTCATCTACATCACGATCGAGTTGTTCGCCCAGAACAATATCGGGCACGCCTGGGTTGCGGGGGGCGAGTTCACGGCCGGAACCTTCCTGTTGGTCGTGGCGATCGCAGCCACCTGGCAGATCACCTACGCGCCGTATGTGGCCGACTATTCCCGCTACCTGCCCTCGAACACCTCCATCCGCGCTTCGTTCTGGTGGACCTATGCCGGCACCGTGATCGCAGCGATCTGGATGATGTCGCTCGGATCGATCGCCGTCGCGGTCGCCTCGGATGCGTTCAACAGGGGCACCTCCGACTTCATCGTCGGTCTCGCCCCCGGCGGTTGGGGCTGGTCGATCTCCATTGTGCTGATCCTTGGCATCGCCGCGGTGCAGGTGCTGAACCTGTACGGCATGTTCATGTCGTCAACCACGACGATCGACGCCTTGAAGAAGTTGCGCATGCACACCTCGACCCGCGTTTGGTTCATTCTGGTCGCCGCTGTGGTGGGTACGGCCGTCGGAATAATCGGAGAGAACAACTTTCTCCAGTACTTCTCGAACTTCATCCTGTTCCTGGCATATTTCTTGATCCCGTGGACAGCGATCAACCTGGCCGACTTCTACCTGGTCAGGCACGGTGCCTACGACCTTGACGCGATCTTCGACGCCAACGGCATCTACGGTCGCGTCAACTGGCGCACGATGATCGCCTACGTTGTCGCCATCGTGGTTGAAGTCCCGTTCGTGAACTCGTCGTTCTATGTCGGGCCATTCGTCGACCCGCTCGGCGGCGCCGACATCTCCTGGATCATCGGAATGATCGTGGCTGCTGGGCTCTATGTGGTGCTCATGCGCCCTGTGGCCGCCCGGCAATTGAGTCAACTGTCCCATTCGAACAGCACAACCCCCATGAGCACCCACACATCGACGATGGCGGGCTGACGTGTCGTACCGGGAATGTTGAAATACACTGTGTCCACCGCAGCCTCCCCGTTCGCGCCCGCTCGGGGTCGAGAGTGCTCGCGGCGAGCGCCGAGCGGGCATCCTCCTTCGACGAAGCCGCCACCGCATCCTCCAGGTCCATGATCACCGCGTCCGAGCGTTCGGCCCCTTTGGCATAACGCTCCGGTCGGTCCGCCGGGCAGAACAACAGCGCCGGGCCAAGGGTGAAGCCGCTGGCGATCACGCTCGACATGCCAGAGTCACTCCCCTATCCGATGCGTCAGGCACGAGACCGCACATCGTCCAGATGGCGATCCAGGCGGAGTATGCGGTTCATCTCGTTGGAAACAATTGCCAACCCCTCATCCACGCCCATTCCCGGCTTCGCCAGCATCTGGGTGGCTCCGGTGGCAACGCCGATATTGGCGGTCACAATGGCGGAGCGGTCAGTTTCCGAGCAGCTCCCACCGAGCACGGTCCCTACCCCATGTGCCTGGCAGTCCAGGATCGCATCGACAGTATGGTGGATCGACCCGAGGTCAGGTGTCTTGATCTGCACCAGATCGACCGCCCCCGCCTCGACGAACAGGTGGATGTCCTCGGCTGTGTTCGCCCACTCGTCGGCGACGATCTCAACGCGTGAGCCCCGCTCGGCGAGCAGGCGTCGCAGGGCGCCGAGGGTCTCGATCTGGCCGCCGCGGCTCCCGGCGTCGATCGGATGCTCGATACGAAGCCCGTGCGGTCCCGCCGCGCGTTCGAGCCGCTGGATGATGTCGGCAGTCCCTTCAACGGAGCCCTCGGCCTGCACCCCGATTTGGCCATACACGTCCAGGTGCAGGGTCGGCAGGTAATCCGCATTCGCGGAGAGTTCGGCCAGACGTTTCCGGATCCAGAGCACGTACGCCTCAAGCGCTTCTCCCCCCACACCGACGAGGGTTGGGGTGTTGATCAGGCCGTGCGGGAGAACCGGCACATTCTTGAGGATCATCTTGTCAACGTTCTCGTAGCGTTCCTCCCCCGACTGGGAGTAGATGGGCACCGTCGCCCACGGCTCAGACAGGTTCCACTCGTCTCGAACCACCCTGGCCATCAGGTGGTGCCCGGCGGCGTGCGCCGCCGCATCCAGAAGCGCCTGGGAGACCCCGTAGGCTGCTGAACGCCCGAGGCCGTCGATTCCGGCGATCAGGGACTCGGCAGCCAGCGCCGCAGCCCGAAAGTTGCTCACGTCGAATCCTCGGAGCAACGGGGCAAGCTCTTCCTGCAGCACTTCGACCAGGTGCGCTGCGTGGAAGCGCGGTTCACGGCCGCCGACACCGGAGTACTGCACGCTGACGCAGTCGCCGACCGCGACATAACCGTCGCTCAGAACCAACATGACCGATACCGATTCGGCTGGCTCCCGAACCGACGAGTAACCCGGTGTCACAGCATTGCCGCGGTAGGTCGCCCCGTCGCGCTCGGCGCCCGATCTGATGGCGGCCTGATCATCGAAGAAGAAGCCGCCGAGCCCTGCTGAGGCAATCAGGGCTTCGACGTGGAGGGTTGTTCGGCGTTCGGTCATTGGTGATCTTCCTTCTCTGCAACACACATCTTGGATTGGGCGAACGCTGTTTCGGCTTGGGCTGTCCGCTTGCCGGCCGTCGGCCGCACAGAGCGAACTGCCCGCTATGGGAGCGCGCACGGCGTGGCAAGCACTGCGCTCGCCCTCATACTCTGAACTCCCCCGCGGGTGAAGACCGCCAGATCCAACATGCCCGTCTCCTCGTCCATTCGTCCGCGGAGCTCAAGGGGGTTCTCGTCGAATGCGGGGGCGGTTGAACGGAAGGTGAACGACGCCACTTGTCGGTCCGGGTATGTTCGATCAGCGAGGTCGGCGAGCAGAAGGGCCTGAAGGGGCCCGTGCACCACCAGACCGGGGTATCCCTCGACACCCCTCGCGTAGTCGCGATCGTAATGGATGCGGTGCGCGTTGTAGGTGAGTGCCGACATTCGAAACAAGACCACGGGATCGATCACTACGCTTCGACCCCACGTCCAGTCGGTGTCGACCTGAGTGCTCTCGGCCATCCGCGCGGAACCTGTGGCATCACGGTAGACGATGTCGTTGCGATCTGAGATCGATCCGCCCTCGGACGCGATCTCGTGCTCGACGGTCACGAACAGCAGGTCACCGGACCGTCCGCTCTTTTCAGTGACATCCGTGACCAGGGACCTTCGCTGCAACGGCGCACCGATCGCCACGTTCCCGCTGACGGAGACCGTGCCGCCGGCATACATGCGGCGCCGACCCGCTGCCGGAGGCAGAAATCTGCCGGTGACCGGGTGCCCGTCTGGAGAGATCTCAGACTGTCGGGCCCGCGGTGTGAACGCCAGCCAGTGCCAGAGGATCGGTAACGGTTGCCCGGTGATAGGTGCAGTTCCAGGACGGTCCAACAGGTCATGCAGGTTGCCCGCAGCGGCCTCGGCGATCGCGTCCTCCCGATACTCCTCGGTCGGAGTCCAGCGGGCATTCACGAGCTGACTCCAGCCTCGGGCGCAATTGGTTTCACCGGCCCGAAAGCCCCGGACGCCTCCGCTTCGGCCACGTCATCTTCGGTGAATTCGATCAGGCCACGCAGAACGTCGTGAGTGTGTTCGCCACGTTGCGGGGCGCGCGCGACGGGTGCGGTGTGGTTTCCGACCTTGACCGGTGACGCGATCGTCTTGACCGTGCCGTAAAGCGGGTGCTCCGCCTCCACGATCATGTTGCGTGCGGCAACCTGCGGATCCAGGAACGCGTCAGCGACAGTATTCACCTCGCCGCACGGCACTGCCGCAGCCCGCAACGGCACCATCCACTCGGCGACCGTGCGCGTGGCGATGATCTCATCCAGAACCTCTTGGAGTTCCTCCGCATTGCGCTGCCGGTCTGCCAGAAGCCGAAACTTCGGGTTCTCGGCCAGGTCGGGACGTCCGATCACCTGGGTCAGGCGTAGCCAGAACTTCTCCTTGGGTGCAGCGATGACCATCCACGCGTCCAATGCTTTGTAGGCCTGGAAGGGGACGATCGACGGGTGGGCGGAGTGATGCATCCGCCGGGGGGTGTAGCCCGCGTTGAGATGCCAGACTCCGGGATACGTCAACATGCTCAATGCCGTGTCGTAGAGGCTCACATCGCAGTCCATACCGATTCCGTCGCGGTTGGCGGCGTGCAGTCCCGCCAGGAGCGCCAGTGCTGCAACATAGCCGGTGGAGAAGTCGACGATCGAGAGACCGGATTTGGTGGGTGGGCCATCCGGCTCCCCAGTGAGGTCCATCCAGCCCGAAAGCCCCTGAATCACATAGTCGTACCCGGGTTCGGCGCGACGCGGCCCGGTCATGCCGAATCCACTCAGGGAGCAGCAGACAATCGCGGGGTTGAATGTCTTCAAGTCGTCGTACGTGATCCCGATCTTCTCGGGTACGTCACCGCGCATATTCGAGTACACCGCGTCGCTGACCCGCACGAGTCGGTTGAAGATATCCCGGCCCACCGCGGAATTCAAGTCGAGTGAGATGGACTTCTTACCGCGGTTGAATGTTTCGAAGAAGAGCGAGTCCTCACCCTGTCGATACGGCGGAACCGTGCGCCCGACGTCGCCTCCGACGTTGGGGTCCTCGATCTTGATCACTTCTGCGCCGAGGTCGGCCAAGTGGGACGAGCCGAAGGGGCCGGCTCCATACTGCTCAAGGGCCAGTATTCGAATCCCGCTGAGTGGCAATGTCATGATGGGCTCGTCACACCCAGATTTCTTCAAGGGCGCGCAGGATATTGCCGCCGAGCACTTTGATGATCTCTTCATCGCTGAAACCTTCACGCACCAGCCACGCGGCGATGTTGTGGAAGTTCTCGGTCGGATTCTCCAAGCCGTCGACATACGGGACCAATTCATGTTCCGGTCCCGCGGCGATCGCATCCTTGTTCAGCAGTCCCGCGAACGTCGTGTGCAGCCCGACGTGGTCTCCGTACAGTGTGTCCGGCCCGAACCCCACGTGGTCAATTCCCACGAGATCCAGGCAGTACATGAAATGGTCCATCACCGAAAGAATGCTGTGCTTCGGGTGGGCTTTCGAGATGGTCGTATGGGGCGCAGCCGACATGCCGATCACACCCCCCGTCTCGGCGATCGCCTTCAGCGCGGCATCAGACTTCAGACGGGGGATGTCCCAGATCGCTCGTGCACCGGCGTGAGTCATGAACACGGGACGGTCAGACACCGCGCACGTCTGGATGCCCGTGAGATCCGAGGAGTGCGAGACGTCGATCGCCAGCCCCAACCGGTTCATTCGCGCAACCGCTTTACGCCCCAGATTTGTCAGACCGCCATCGGTGGGCTCGTTCAATCCCGAGCCCAGCGCGTTCGAGTCAGAGTATGCAATGCCGATCTGCCGCAATCCGAGTCCGTGCAATACGTCGAGTTTTTCGATGTCGTTGTTGATCGGCGTCGCAGCCTCCAAACCGAAGACGAGACCAACAGTTCCTTCTGCGTGCGCGGCACGGATGTCTGCCACTGTCTTGATCACCACGACCCGGGACTGATGGGCGAGATCTGCCTGGCGCATCCCGAGGTCAGTGACAACGTCGTCCCATTGCCACGGGGCGTTGCCGGTGACGCAGGCGGTGCCGTTCATCATGTTGTCGAAGACGACTGTCAGCCCCGACGCCGCAAGACCGTTGAACGCGGTGTGTTGGCGGCCGGTGCGGTTATAGGCCGGCGTGTCGCTCATGTCCGCCGGAAAGAGCACCGGGTGATCGTGCAAGCTGATCGTGATGTTCTCGGCCAGCAGTGCTTCAGCCCGGGCTATGGTCGCTGTGTCGAAACCGCCGTCATACGCGGGCACCCGATCGAATTCCGGTGCGAGCTCCGCGGGAGGCGTGCGATCCAAGCCGAGGTAGTCGTAGGAACGGTAGTCGCCTGATGACATCAGGCCACCCCGATCGCGTCTGTCTGTTCGCCGGCAGGAACGAGGTGCTCGGCCAACAGGATCCAGAGCTTCTCCCAGGCTCGCATTCCCTCGGAAATGCGGCGGAGCCGCAAGAATTCGTTCGGGGCGTGCAGGTTCTCGTCCGCTGTCGAGAAGGAGAAGAAGATGGTCTTCGCGCCGAGCACCTCCTCGAACATCGTCGTCGGCGGCAGCGTGCCCGCGATAACGGCGAGCAGCACGTCTTCGCCCGGGTAGACATGGTTCAAGGCGGCCGTGGCAGCGCGGATCGCCGGATGGTCGGCGTCAATTCGATACGCGGGGACGCCCCCTCTGTCCACATTGACCTCGACTTCGACTCCCGGGAGATCAAGATCCGCGATGTGCCGGGTGATGGCGTCCGCAACTTGGCCCGGGTCCTGCATGCCGACCAGTCGGCAGGAGATGTTGCCGGTGGCAACATGCGGGATCACCGTGTATTTGCCGCCACCGCTGACGCCATTGATCTCCAGGGTCGGTCGCTCCCACAGTCGTTGCAGAGTGCTGTAGCCGGCTTCGCCGAACAGCGCGGGAGATCCGACGGAGTCGCGGTACTCCTCCTCGTCGAACCAGACAGCATCAATCTCGGCCCGGCGTTCGTCGCTGAGCTCGCTGACCCCGTCGTAGAACCCGTCGACGGCAACACGACCCGTGTCGTCGTGCAGGCTGGCGAGGATGGCACTCAGTGCGTGAACGGGGTTTGCGACCGTACCGCCGAAACGACCGGAGTGCAGGTCGCGGTGCGCGCCGGTCACCACCACGTCGAGGGTCACCAGCCCTTTCGACGCGATAGACAGCGAGGGTTCGGTCGGGCGCCATTGGGCGCCGTCCGCGGAGATGACGAGGTCTACTGCCAGTTCCTCGGCGTGCTCTCGAACATATCGCGGCAAGTTGGGGCTGCCGATCTCTTCTTCGCCCTCGAGCAGGAATTTCACGTTCAGCGGAAGTCCGCCTCGCTGGGCCATGAACGCCTGCGCCATCTTGAGAACGATGAAAACGGGTCCCTTGTCATCGGTGACGCCTCGGCCACGCGCGATGTCGCCGTCGACGGTGAGCGTGTACGGTTCGGAGTCCCATTCGTCAAGACTGCCCGTGGGCTGCACGTCATAGTGGCCGTAGATCAGAACAGTGGGCGCTCCCGGTGCCTCGAGCCAGTCGGCCCGGACCACGGGGAAGCCTGCGGTCTCCACGATTCGGCCGTTCGCGAAGGACAACTGGTTGGCAAGCCACCCTGCGGCCTCGCGCATCGTCTCACTCGAAGCGCTTCGGCTGTTGCTCGGGATTCCGACGTATTCCGCCAGCTCCGGCAAGAGCTGTTCGGTGGTCGGAAATTCTAATTCGTGCACAAATCTTCCTTGTTCTCTCATCGCTGAGTCCATCCGTTCTCAAGCAGGTCTCTTACTTCCGTCACTCCGGCCTTCCAAACCTCGGCCATGTCGGCGTCCGGGCGTTCGTAGGCTCCACCGTGGCTACCATCGGCAGAAAGCCGCCGCATCTCGACCCGGTCGACGCTGCCGCTCAGCCCGCGCGAGAGTACAGGTTTGCTTCCTTCAGGAACCTCTACCCCATCGATGCGGGTCCAGGGGAAGCTCTCGACCCACGCGCCGTGCAGTTGATCGGGGTCGAACCTGCTGGCAGCGGCCGCCGTTGCGGGGGCGTTGTACCAACTGTGGAACAAAACCTCCACTGACCGTTCGCGCGGAACACTCGACCACTCCCGGATGAGCCCAGTGACCGGGGAGTTGCCGCCGTGTCCGTTCACGATCGCGATCCTGCGAAATCCCTGGCCGGCAATGCAGTCGAGCAAGTCACGGACGACCTCGATGTACGTACTCATGCGCAGGCTCATGGTGCCCGGGTACTCGGTGAAGTACGGCGCCATGCCGAAGGGCAGCACCGGAAGCACCGGCACACCCAAGGGTTCGGCGGCTTCGATTGAAACTCGCTCGGCCAAGATCGCATCGGTTCCAAGCGACAGGTAGCCGTGTTGCTCCGTCGAACCGATTGGCAGAACGATGCGGTCGTCGGTTTCGAGATACTGCTCCATCTGCATCCAGTTTCTCTCGAATACTCTCATCGTCTTCTGGCCTCCAGTGTCATGCTGTCCATCTCAGTACTGTCCATTTCCGTTCTGTTCCCATGCCCGGCCACCAGCCGGGCTGCTGTGCGTAGATTTGCCGCCAGCAGTGCTTCAGCCTTCAGGGCCGTGGCAGGCTGCGCCTCGTCATGTCTCCGGAAGGGTGGCGGCGAACTCGGCGAGTTCGTTGAGGTTCGCCACTTCGCAGACCCGTCGGCCCTCTTCGATGTCATGGATGAGTTCACCGATCTTGTCAAAGATTGGCCCGCGGATATCGCGGAGCATTTCATCGATCTCGGTCTTGCGCTTGCGCACGGCCAGGTCGCGGTAGATCCCGCTGTGCGACTTGGCGCTTCGCAGATTGAAGTCGATGAGACGATCCAGCGAGCCCTCCAGGTCGTCGGGAACGAAACCATCGAAACTCTCCACCACGACCGGCGCCTGGGCGAGAACCTCACGGGCAACCCTGATCATCAACGGGCGATACTCGGGCCGTCTCAGCGTCTCAGCGATCGACAGGTCCGAGACTGCTCCGGCCCAGAGCATCGCACCATAGGCTTCCTTGCCCCACAGGTATCCCAGAACATTATCGGTGGGTTCGGCATACGGCAGCGCCTCCGCCAACTCGATGACCCGGGCGGTGGCGGGGCCTTCACCGAGTTCGCCGACACGGAACGTGCCGATGTTCCCCTGCATGATCCGGCCGGGCCCCATCACGTCTGCCCCGAAGTTCACGAAGCTAGACAGTACCCGCTCTCTGCCGACGGCGTCGATGAGAATATCTGCAGTGAGCCCATTCTGCACCGACAAGACGTAGCCATCGGGGCTCAAGCGGGTGCGCAGAAGCTCTGCTGCCGAGCGCGTGTGATGGCTCTTCACCGCCACGATCGCGTGGTGGATGGTGTCGGGGAGCCCATCAGGAGTCACCGCCGGAATCTGCACAGTGAACTCGTTCACAGGGCCCTCGATCTGTAGGCCCTTGCTGCGGATTTGTGCCACGTGGCTCTCATCCGCGTCGCACAGGAGCACTTCGTGCCCCGCCCGGTGCATGTGAGCACCGATCGTGCCGCCAATTGCGCCGGCACCGATTATCACCATCTTCATCGCGTCTCCTCGACTCGTCTCATCGGTCAGTCGACGGAAACCGGAATCGCGCGATCCATGAAGTCGCGGATGACACGTTGAAACTTCTCCGGCTCCTCCTTCTGCGGCGAGTGTCCGGACTTCTCGAAGATCACCAGTGAAGAATTCGGAATGAGGCTGGCGATTGTCTCGGAGGCACTCACCGGTGTCACCCAGTCGCGTCGCCCCACAGTGACCAGCGTCGGAACGGTGATCGATGGCAGCGCATCTTTAAGGTCGTACGTCGGCCAATTCTCCTGGAAGCACCAGTTGTGTGCCTCATGCCGGTAGATGCCCGCCTCGACGGCCGCATCCGACTTTTCCTTGTCGTACTCGAAGTCATACAACGGAATCATTTCAGCCCAGCACGCCTTCAGATCGGCGTCGTCGCGAATGTTTCCCGTCCAGTACCGGTTGAAGTTGTCCCAGTTGATCTCGACACGATCCTGGTTGTGCGCATTCTCAAAGGCCAGTTCGAGGTTGCTCCCATCAGCCGCCGTGTCGCGGAGCATGATGGCCGATACATGGTCCGGGTATGCGAGGGCATATTCCAACGCGATGAAGCCACCGTAGGAGCCACCGGCCACCACAATCTTGTCCGCCCCGGCCCACTGACGCAATCCGTCGACATCCGCAGCCCACTGCGCGTGGGAATACGGCGGAATACCCTCGCTCAGGCCACAGCCGCGAGCGTCGAACACGATCACCCGAAACCGATCCGCCAACGGACCGAATGTCGCCTTCGGCTCAGCCAACGAACCAATCCCACCCCCGCCGTGATGCGCGATGAGCACCGGGCCATCCTCGGGACCAAACACTTCCACGTTCAAGCGACATCCGTTGATGATGACGTCCATTCTTACTCCTTAGTATTGACGATCCGATTACGTGAGGGTTGGTTCGTGTGCGAGTGGCGCGACGTCAGCTTCCCTGGGCGACCTTCGTCTGCCATCGGCCGATCTGCTGCTCGAGCACCGAGAGCGGCAGGGCCCCATTCTCCAGAACTGCGCCGTGAAACCCGCTGAGCGTGAACCGCCCCCCGAGTGCAGCCTTCGCCCCTTCCCGCAGGCGCAGTATCTCGCGTTTGCCAATAACGTACGACAGTGCCTGTCCGGGCCAGGAGATGTAGCGGTCCACCTCATTGCGTACGTGCGCCTTGGTGGTGGCGGTGTTCTCCCACATGAAGTCGATGGCTTTCTCTCGCGACCAGCCGTAGTAGTGAATCCCCGTATCGACAACCAGGCGGCACGCACGGAGCGCCGAGAACGACAGCATGCCGAGTATGTCCAGGTCACTGGAATAGAGACCGATCTCTTCTGCCAATTGTTCGGAGTAGAGGCCCCAGCCCTCGTTGAAGCTGCAGGCCTCCACATCGAGATGTTTTCGATAACGCGGGATGTCGAGAGTTTGCGCGGTTGCCAGTTGCAGGTGGTGCCCGGGAACCGACTCATGGAACGCGAGGCACTCGTACTCGAAGGTGAAGCGGCTCTGTGGGTCAGATGCGAGAAGACAGTGCGCACCGGGACGGCTGCCATCAACAGCCGGTGGTCGGTAATACGCCAGGGCCGTGTTCTCGGCATCGATCGGGTTGATCTGCTCGACGACGCAGTTCGGAATCTCGTAATGCGGGAAGTACTGGTCCTGGACGGCCTCCGCCCGCATGAGGGCATCCTCAGCGACCTTCACAATTTGCTCACTGCTCTCGAAGCGCAGCGACAGATCGCTGCGCATGCGTTGCGCGATGACGGTGAAGTCGCTCTCACCGATCGCGCCCTGACCGACCTCGCTCCACCGCGCGCGCAACTCGCCCAGCGTGTCCAGCCCGATCTGGTGAATCTGCTCGGGCGTGAGGTCTGTTGTAGTGTTGCGGGCCACCGCACCGATGTAACCGTGCTCCCCGCCGGGGATATTACGGATGCCTACCATGTCGTCGGGGCGTCCGACCGGAAGCAGGTCATCCCTCAACCGCCGGGCGAGTTCGACCATGGCCGGGCGAATCGAATCCTCCACCATCGCCCGGGCACGACGGGTCACGACGTCGTCGTTGTACGCGATCGTGGGCTTGAGCAATGCGTCCTTGTCCAGCGCGAGGGCGAGGTAGCCGTCCAGCTGGCGGGCAGCGTGGTCCACTCCGAGAGCGGTCGGCGTGCGTCCGTCCTTCGCCTCTTCGACGTATCGGTCGCCGAGCGAGCGCAGGAAATCTCCAATACCGTCCAAGCGTGACAAATATCGCTCGGCACCGTCGTCGTCAGTGATCGTCATGACCGGCACGGTCTGGAAGACCAATCCCTGCCGGCTGACGTAACTCTTCGCCGACGCGTTGGCCGCCCAGAGCGAATCGCGTGCATCTCGCTCTGCCCCCCGGTTCAGCACGGTGAGCACGTTGTGATCCAGAACATCCTTCTCGTCGAGCGTGGACACGTCGATCGCGGCCAGCTCATCGGCAATGCCCGCGAAACTGTCGGCCGCTTCGATGCTGGCCTCGCGACTGGGATCGCCCGGGAGTTGGTCGAAGTCATGCAGGCCGAGCAGGGTGGCGTTGTACGGGTCGTAGGTGTGTTGCGTACGAAAGTATCGTTCCCCCAGTTCCGCTAAAGATTCACCTGTGGGCCGCATTGCCGTTTCCATGATGCCTTTCTCACGCGCCGTTTCTGCTCGTCGACTATTCAGGGTGTCGGAAAATCTTAGAAGAGGGAGTGGCCGCCATCGATCGACAGGATCTGGCCGCTGACCCATGAGGCGTCTGGGGCGACGAAGAACCGCACGCCTCGGGCGATGTCCTCCGAGGAACCGGTCTTGCGCACGGGAATGTTCTCCAGGAGGGCGCGCTGCCCTTCTTCGCCGTAGCTCTCCCACTGCTTCTGGGTGGTCGGGTTGGAGAGCACGAAGCCGGGCGCGATGCAATTGACGGTGATGCCGTACTTGCCCAGTTCGTGTGCCATTTGTCGGGTGAAACCGATCTGCGCCGCCTTCGCCGAGGTGTAGGCCTGGATGCCGGTGAGACTGACGCTGCGTCCCGCGCCCGACGAGATGTTGACAATACGTCCATAGCCCCGCTTCTTCATCACACGTGCGGCGGCGCGGGTGCAGTTGAAGGTGGTGCGAAGATTGGCATCGATGACCGCGTTCCACGACTCGTCAGTGACCTCGTCGATGGGCACATGGGTCTGACCGCAGACACCGCCGGCAACATTGACGAGAATGTCGATGGCACCGATTCCTGCGAAGAACTCCTCGACAGCGGCAGAATCGCTCAGATCGACCGTGTCCTTGTCAACTTCGTGCACGATTGCACCCGCAGCACGGATACTCTGCGCGATCGCCCGTCCGATGCCCTGCGCGGTTCCCGATACGACCGCAACCATTCCGTCCAATTCAGCCACGTCACGTGCCTTCTCTCATCCGTAATTGGGGCCGCGCCATTCGGGTCTGAACAACGCGGAGTTTCACAGATCGTGAGGAACAGCTGCGTACGAACTTGCTCGTCAGAGATCAACCTCGATCTGTACTACTAATTACATTAGCAACTCTTTCGTGCGAAAATATAACAATTGAGACAATCAGAGAACTGGGCTGGGGAACATCCGGTCGATGAAATCGCGCATGACTTGCTGGAACTTCTCCGGCTCCTCCTTCTGCGGCGAGTGTCCGGATTTCTAGAAGATCACCAGTTCTGCATTCGGGATGAGCCGCGCAATCGTCTCGGAAGAAGAAAGCGGTGTCACCCAGTCGCTGCGCCCCACAGTGACCAGTGTCGGCGCGACCACAGAAGGAAGGCGCGGCTTGAGGTCGTAGTTCGGAGAATTGTGCTGGAAGCACCAGTTGTGTGCCTCATGCCGGTAGATGCCCGCCTCGACGGCCGCATCCGACTTTTCCTTGTCGTACTCGAAGTCATACAACGGAATCATCTCGGCCCAGCACGCCTTCAGATCGGCGTCGTCGCGAATGTTTCCCGTCCAGTACCGGTTGAAGTTGTCCCAGTTGATCTCGACACGATCCTGGTTGCGCGCAAACTCGAAGGCCAGTTCATCATCAGACGAATCGGAAGAGGTATCGCGCAGGATGATCGCTGACACGTGTTCAGGGTAGGCGAGCGCATATTCCAACGCGATGAAGCCACCGTAGGAGCCACCGGCCACCACAATCTTGTCCGCCCCGGCCCACTGACGCAATCCGTCGACATCCGCAGCCCACTGCGCGTGGGAATACGGCGGAATACCCTCGCTCAGGCCACAGCCGCGAGCGTCGAACACGATCACCCGAAACCGATCCGCCAACGGACCGAATGTCGCCTTCGGCTCAGCCAACGAACCAATCCCACCCCCGCCGTGATGCGCGATGAGCACCGGGCCATCCTCGGGACCAAACACTTCCACGTTCAAGCGACATCCGTTGATGATGACGTCCATGAGTACCCAATCTTCACTCAGATCAGCCTCGCGAGTCCATTCTCGGGAAGCCTGCTTCATGTATTATTGATTACAAGCGTAGTCCATCTCCACAATTTATTACGATCACTACGTGACTCGACGGGCGAAGATCGACAACACCGCCGCAGGATGAGAGAAGAGCTTCTACTCGACGCACGGTGCCACAACAATTGAGCGAAAGAGGAAGATTCAGATGACACGTTTCGATGGCAAGGTCGCCGTGGTAACCGGTTCGGGTAACGGGATTGGACGCGCAATTGCACTGGCGCTGGCCAACGCGGGGGCTCGAGTCGTGGTCTCCGATGTTCTCGTGGAAGACGGCCAACGCACCGTCCAGGAAATCAGTGACCTGGGTGGATCAGCGGCGTTCGTGGCTGCGGACGTCTCGGTTCCCGAACAGGCGCAGAACCTTATCGAAAGCGCGTCTTCGACTTACGGCGGCCTCGACATCCTCGTCAACAATGCGGGCATAGGCGGGGGCTATGCACGGTTGCACGAGGTTGACCCCGAGGCTTTCGACCGGGTCGTCCGGGTCAACCTCGGTGGTACCTTTCTGTGCTCCAAATACGCTATCCCACACTTTCTCGCACAGGGCGACGGACGCATCGTTAATATCGCGTCGACCTACGGCCTCGTCGGTGCACCCAACGCTCCGGCCTACTGCGCCTCGAAGGCCGCCATCATCAATCTCACCAGGCAGTTGGCGGTCGACTACGGCCACGACCAGATCCGTGTGAACGCCATCTGTCCCGGATACATCGACACTAGCCTCGGTCGTCGCCGGTCGAGCCTGAACGCCGAACAGATCGCCGAGGCCACAGCCCGCCGCGAAAAGGCCGCCGGAATGCAACCGCTCGGCCGGCAGGCTCAGCCCTCCGAGGTCGCAGACGCCGTACTTTTCCTGGCCGGCGACGGCGCATCCTTCATGACCGGTTCGATCGTGACGGTTGACGGCGGCTGCACAACCACTTTCAACTACGGCGAAGCCAGTAACTGAGCCCGGCTAGGGAACGATCTGGTCGGTTGTCCCCCGAAATGCACGATGGATCTGGATCGCGTCCTCGTACAGGGCCATACGCTTTAAGGCCTTGTCGCCGATCTCACGGAACACAGCTTCGACCAGGCATTCGACCAGCGTCAGAAGGGCGACGTCGGAATCGAAGGGAATCCCATCCACTGGGACCGGCAGAACCACGTCGGCGAGCTCGGCGCTGGGCGACAGCTCCTGATCGGTGATCACAATCAGGGTTGCGCCGTGCTTCTTCGCCATGCCAGAGATCTGCTTCGCCCGCAGCTCGTACCGGCGCAAATCAAAGACGATGGCAACTGAGTCTTTGCGCAATCTCAAGTACTTGCTGATGTCGTGGCCGAGAGGCTCTTCCGCGAAATCCACGTTTTGGATGATCTGGTCAAGCTGGTACGCCAGGAGCCGGGCGATCTGCCGGGTGAAATACCCCCCGGAGATCACGACGTGTCTCGGCGAATTCGACAACAGCTGAACCGCCTCGTCAAATTCGCTTGGCGGCACACTCGTCAGCAGGCGTTCGGCCAGGCTGATGCGTTCGGAGACGGCCCTCTGGAAATGACTGCCTTCGGCACGCTCGACGTACGCCTGGGTCGCTCTGCTCACCGGGCTGCTGGCCTGCAGGGTGATCTCGTCACGCAACTGTTTCTGGAATTCGGGGTAGCTCCCGTATCCCAGCCGGGCCGCAAACCGCAGAACGGTCGGTGTACTCGTACCGGCGGCATCTGCCAATGCTGTTGCGCTCGCCAACCCCGCGCTCGGGTAATCAGCAAGCAGCGACCGGGCAACCTTTTTCTCCGCCGGGCTCAGCTGGTCCATTCGCGCAAAGACGATCTCTTCGATGCGCAGCATTGCGGTCCCTTCAACGTTATACATTTTCACCTACCGCGCCGGCTACGCCGTCGCCGGTTGACACCGTATCATCGAGCCACCGAAACTGAGCATCTTACGTCAGCGTGATCAATTGTTCAGCGTCCCGGTACGCCGCGAACATGGCGGGCGAGTTATGGGCCACGACAATACGACCGGCCGCGTCAATGGCGATAACGCCGCCATCCACCGAGCGGGTCGCGAGTTCCGCTTCGATCGTCGCGCTCACGGCATCGTCGACTGCGGTACCGGCATAACGCATCCGAGCAGAAATCTCGTGTGCGACAACCCCCTCGATAAAAGCCTCGCCTGCGCCTGTGCACGACACTCCAACCACACCGTCCTTGGCATAGTTGCCTGCGCCGATGATCGGAGTGTCGCCAACGCGACCATCGCTCTGGTTGACCATTCCTCCCGTGGAGGTTGCTGCCGCCAAGTTTCCATGGACGTCGAGCGCAACAGCCCCGACCGTTCCGTGACGAGAGCCCTCAAGAAGCTTCGCCTGCACATTCTTCAACTGATCCTGCCGAAGAGGAGTGATGAAGTAGTCGGCTTCAACGCTTTCGAGCCCCCAGTCCTCGACAAGCTTTTTGGTCGGGGCGACCAGAAGCACATGCTCAGACTCCTCCATCACCTTGCGCGCCAGTCGCACTGGGTTCTTGGCGTACCGTGATACGGCAATCGCGCCAGCCCGCCCGTCACCGGTCATGACTGACGCGTCGAGCTCGGCCTGTCCGGTTGCCGTCAGCGCGGCACCCCGACCCGAGTTGAACAGTGGGTTGTTCTCCAGCTGCTCCACGGTCGCGCAAACGGCATCAAGTGCGCTTCCTCCTGCGGCGAGTACGTGCTCGCCGGCGAGGAACGCGTCGGTCAGACCTGTGGAGTATCGTCCCTGTTCGTCAAGGGACAGCTCGGACAATCGTCCGCCGGCTCCGCCGTGCAGGACGAGTGAATAGCCGGCTGGCGCCGGTTCGACTGTGAATACGCGCATGCTCGTGTTCTCCTCAGTTTTCTCAGATCTCGATTCGGCCGGATTCACTCAGCGTCCTCCGGCCTGGCGCGTGATGTAGTTGACGGCAACGAACGACTCGAACATTTCGAGCAGATTCTCGCTCTCGATCCGAACCTGACGGTCTCCGGTTCGCACGGTACCTCGGGCCCAAGTCGCGACATCTGCCATGTCCGCGGTCTGCATCTCCAGATCGAGGGTGGACGGACTGGCGAGACCCGGAAGCGGCATCTTTCCCGCGGCGACCTTGCGCATGGCTTCTTCGGCACCGGCGCGAATAAGATCGCAGGATTCCGTGGGATGCAGGTTCTTTGCGCTGAACCGGCTGATCGACTCCTTGGTGGTGACGTTCACGGCACCCTCGGCGAACGGGCGAGTTTCGTCTGCGGTGACCGAATCGCCGGTCACCAGTGCAATCGGCACGCCGTAGTGTTCGGCGACCAGGGCGTTGATTCCGCTCTCTCCCACGTAGCGCCCGTTGACCTTGGCCCCAGAAAAGACCTCCGGATTGTAGGTGTGGCTCATTGCGGAAGTCTTGCCCGAAATGGACCCGTGGTAACCGAGGAAGAATATGGCATCAAAGCTTCCATCGAGGCCCTGCATCATGTAATAGGGCTTGTGTCTTCCGGAAATGTATTGCGCATTGCCCGCGATCTTTCGCGGGTCGAGGTTGGCCATCCGGCTGTGCGAGTCGTTGAGTACGACTTCCGTCGCACCTCCAGCGATGGCGCCCTCGATGGCAGCGTTGACTTCATCTTGAAGCAGCGCACAGCCCAAGGTGTACGCCTCACCGCTCCCGGGACGGCATTGTTCCCAGTCGACAATACCTGCGACACCTTCCATATCGAACGAGATCCAAACTTTCACAATTCCTCCTGGTGGATGGGGATGGACGAGAATATCGGCAACTCGTCGGCGCGAATGCACGCGCTTTCGTGTGTGGGGCCGACAGGCATGAGGGCGGGGTCTGTCAGAGTGCACGCAACCTGGGCGAACGAGCACCGTGGATTGAACCGGCAACCTGCTGGAATGTTGAACGGGCTGGGCGGCTCACCCTCGAGCACGATGCCATCGTTGGCGCCTTCGGCAGTCATTCGCGGGATCGACTCGATCAATGCCCGCGTGTATGGATGGCGCGGATTCGAGAATATCTCTGCGGTGTCCGCCACCTCGACGATTCGCCCGAGATACATGACCGCCACTCGCTGGCTGAGGTGCTGAACGACCGCCAGGTTATGTGCAACGAACAGGATGCTCAGACCCAGCTCATCGCGCAGTGTGGTGAACAGTTCAAGGATCGTAGCCTGCACCGAGACATCCAGCGCAGACACCGGCTCGTCGGCGATCAAGACATCCGGGCGCACTGCGAGTGCCCGGGCGATCGCAATGCGTTGCCGCTGGCCACCGGAGAACTGGCTGGGGTACGCGTCCAACGCGTCCTCTTCCATTCCCACGCGGTTCAGCAAACGAATGCTCTCGGCCCGCACTTCCCGGCGGGGCACGATTTTGTGCAGCAGCAGAAGTTCTGAGAGCACAGCCCCGACGCTCATGCGCGGATTCAGCGACGAATACGGGTCTTGAAAAACCATCTGGATGCGTCGGGTCACGTCTTTGCCGCGCCGTGCGGGCATTGGCGAACCCTGGTATTGAATTTCACCGGTCGACGCCGCAACACTGCCGACCAGAATCTTCGCGAGAGTTGACTTGCCCGAGCCAGACTCGCCGACCAGGGCGAGAATCTCGCCCTTGCGCAACTGGAGGTCGATGCCGTCGAGGGCTGTGAGTGCGGAATTGCTCTCGGGGTTCTTCGAGAACTTCTCGAGCAGGGCATTTCCCAAATGATAGGTCTTCGTGACGTTGCTGACTCGCAATATCGAGGTGTCGGGGCTCATACTCTCACCTTCTTGAAGATCTCGTCCGAAAAGAAGCAGGCGGACTCCCGGCCGTCTTCGACGCGTTCAAGCACCGGGGCCCCCTCGAGGCAGCGCTCCTGCACGAACGGACATCGCGGCGCGAAAGAACACGCGTTCTCGCGGTGGGCGAGGTTGGGGGGAAATCCTGGAATCGGCACAAGCGCACGGCCCGGCTGGTCGAAGTCGGGGGCGGAGTCCAGCAGCCCCTTGGTATAAGGATGTCTAGGATCACGAAAGACATCTTTGACCGCGCCGGTCTCCACCATGCGACCGGCATACATCACTGCAAGATCGCGGCAGGTCTGGTTGACCACAGCCAGGTCGTGAGTGACGAAAACGAGCGAGGCGCCGAAGTCGTCGCAGAGTTCTTCAAGCAGCCGCAACACCTGGTGCTGCACGGTGACATCCAGCGCGGTCGTCGGCTCGTCGCACAGGATGAGCTTCGGGCGACAGGAGATCGCCATTGCGATCATGATGCGCTGGCGCAATCCTCCGGAAAGCTGGTGGGGATAGGCGAGGGCACGTTTGGCCGGGTCCGGGATACCGGTCCGTGCCATCATCGAGACAGCCAGTTCCATCGCAGCCTTGCGCGACAGGCCGAGGTACCGGCGAGGTCCTTCGGCGATCTGGTCCCCGACGCGCATCACCGGGTTCAGCGCGGTCATGGGTTCTTGGAAGATCATGGCGATCTCCGGGCCCATGAGTCGACGGCGTTTGACGCGATTCATCCCGACGAGTTCTTCACCGTTGTATTTGATGCTGCCTGACATGACGTTCACGCCCGCCGGCAGCAGGTTCGCGATGGCACGCAGGCTCATCGATTTGCCGGAGCCCGACTCACCGACGATGCCGAACCGATTTCCGGTCGCCACATCGAAGCTGACGCCATCGACGATGACCGTAGAGCCTTTGGAGCGCTTGACGCCGAGCACGAGGTCGGTGACGCTGAGTAAAGGAGATTCCGTCATGGTTACTTCCTCCGATCGGGGCTGAGGAGATCAGAAAGACCGTCCCCCAGGAAAGAGACGCCAAGGCTTGTGACAACCACGATCAGCCCTGGAATGGTCGCCTGCTGCCACAGCGTGGTGATGAACTCTTGCCCGTCGAGGATCATGCTCCCCCACTCAGCGGTCGGTGGGGCGATGCCGAGACCCAGGTAGCCGAGGGTCACGACAGCCATGATGTCCATCACAATGTCGCTCATGCCGTAGATGATTGCTTGGGACAGCACGTTCGGACCTATGTGTCTCACGAGTACCCGGCCGTGTGACATTCCGCCCAACCGCGCCCCGACAACATAATCCTGCTTCTTCGCGACAATGACTTCCCCACGCACGATCTTCGCGTATGAGACCCAGGAGACCGCGGCAATCGCCAGGTAGATGCTTGCCTCGCCGGAGCCGAGGATGAACACCAGTACGATCACCATCACATAGAACGGGAAGGCGAAGAAGACATCGACGACACGCATGACAATCGCGTCGAGCCAGCCGCCGAAGTATCCTGCCAGCCCGCCAAGGATGGAGCCGAACACGAAGGGGATCAGGACAGCGAGAAACCCGATCCGAAGGTTCACACGCGCACCCCAGATGAGGCGGGACAGAACATCCCGGCCGTATTTGTCTGTGCCCAGCAGGTGGGAGGTACTCGGAGCCTGAAGCGTGTTCGTCAGGTTCTGCTGGATGGGATCATACGGTGCGATGATCGGTGCGAGGATCGCCATCAGGACGAGAGCGCCGACGATTATCATCCCGGCAACCAGTGAGCCATTCTTGTACCACGGCTTGAGAGTGCGGGATCGAGTGGCCCGACGCTTCGCTTGGAAACCCGCGAGGATCGCGGTCGGCGTGCTCATTCTCGCTCCTTGCTGCTGAAGTTCACTCGGGGATCCAAAAGCGTGTAGACGACGTCAGTCAGGATGCCAACGACGACGACGAACAGCGCAACAAACAATGTGACGCCCTGAATGGTGGGAAAGTCTCGTGAAAAGATCGCGTTGAGCATGAGCGATCCGAGCCCTGGCAGGGCGAAGACCTTCTCGATGACGATGGAACCGCCAACCAGATAACCCAGGTTGACACCCATGATGGACACGGTCGGGATGATGGCGTTGCGTAAGACGTGCTGTCGAAAGAGGGCGACTCCCCCACTTCCCTTCGACCGAGCCGTCGCAACATACTCCGAACCCAGCACGTTGATCGTGGACGACCTCAAACTTCGGATGAGTGTCGGAGAAAGGGCGATCGCAAGCGTCAATGCCGGTAGGAATAAGTAGTACAGGTGGTCAGCGGCAGTTTGACCGTAACCACCGACTGGGAACAGGCGCAGCTTGAGCGAAAAAAACAGGATGAGCATAATGCCGACCCAGAACTGGGGCATTCCCTGTCCCACCAGCGTGTAGGCCCGCACCCCCAGGTCGGCTGGCCTGTTTGGCTTCACCGCCGCGATTCCGGAGAGCGGGATCCCGATCAGCAAGCCCAGTATCAGGGCGAAGAAGACCAGTGACAGTGTGACGGGAACCGCCTCCAGCACCAAGCTGCTGACTGGTACTTGATAGGTGAGGCTGTCCCCGAGGTTGCCGCGAGCGATGTTGGAGAGGAACAACCCGTACTGCACCAGCAGTGGTTTGTCCAGTCCGAGTTGGGTCCTCAAGGCCACGATTCTGTCCTCAGTGGCCTTGTCACCCAGAATCGCCAGGGCAGGGTCTCCGGGCAACAGATGTGCCATGAAGAAGACAAGCAGAGTCACCCCGAACACGACCGGGATCGCTTGGAGCAACCGTCCTGGAATGAAGCTAAGCCGATGGAGCATCGACACTCCCGAAGATATCTAGAGGGTAAGAAGTGGGCAGCGGCGGGTGGCTCGGGTTCGAGCCACCCGCCGCTGGGTTGAGATTACTTTGTCTTGTAGATGTTCTCGGTGTGGTAGTTACCGAGCGGAGTCACCTCAAAGCCCTTGACCTTGTCCGTTGACGCGAAGGCGTACGGAGAGTAGTAAAGGTAGGCCAGGAACGCATCTTCACCGGTGAGCTTCTGGATCTGCTTGTACAGGTCCGCCCGCTTTGTCAGGTCGCTCTCACGCTGCGCCTGATTGTTCAGCGCAATGACCTCGGGGTTGTTGTAGTTGGTGAACGCGGAGTGCGCACCACCCTTCGGGTCGAGAGCGAAGGTGGTCCACTGGTCGGGGTCCGGGATGTCCATGGTCCAGGCAGAGAACGCCATGTCATATTCCATCGCCTGACGGGCCTTCTTGTTCGCCGTCGGATCGAGCTGCACAATCTCGACTGTGATACCGATCTCCTTGAGCTCATCCTGGATGATCTGCGATGTGGCAGCCTGGTTGGCGTTGCCGGAACGGATCAACAGCGTGGTGGAGAAACCATTCGGCTTGGACGAGAGTGCGAGTTCTTCCTTCGCCTTGGCCACGTCGTACGTCGGGCCCTGTGCATCCTTGTCGTAGAACGGGGTTCCGGGTGACAGCATGGAGTTCGCAGGCTCGCCATTGCCGAACAACACGGCTTCAACAAGTGCGTCGCGGTCGATCGCATACGCGATGGCGCGGCGCACGTGAACGTCAGCGAACGGCTCGCGGTCTTCGTTCATCGACACGTAATCGATCTGGGTCGACGGGAAGGCGTAGACCTCCACGCCCGGGCTTTCCTTCAACGATGCGAAGCTTGACCAGTCGGGAGTGTCGTTGATGTCGATCTGGCCACCCTGCAGCTGGAGCTTGCGAGTATTGGCATCGGGCACGACGTTCCACGACACACTGTCAAGGTACGGCTTGCCGGCTTCCCAGTAGGTGGGGTTCTTGACGAGCTTGAGGTACTGGCCCTTCTTCCACTCGCCCCACATGAACGGTCCGGTCATGACCGGAGCCTCGTAATACTGCTCCTTGGTCTTTCCGCCGTAGTTGTCCTGCACGATGGCGTTGCTGAACATTGACAGGTCGGCAATGATCGGCGCCCACGGATACTTGAGAACGACGTCGATTGTGTAATCGTCGACGATGTTCACCTTGTCGATTGCGGCGTTGACAAAGCCCCAACCGGTGTCAGCGGTGGCCGTGTCCTGATCGATGGAGAACTTGACGTCCTTGGACGTCATCTTCTGGCCGTCCGAGAACGTCACGTCATCACGCAACGGGATGGTGTAGGTGAGGCCGTCGTCAGACACGGTGAAACCGGTGGCCAGAAGAGGAACAAGTTCCTGGCCGTCTGGGGTCGGGCTGAACAGCGACTGCCCCATCTGCTGGAAGACCGACATCGAGAAGTTCTCGAACTGCGCTGACGTGCTGTCCATGGTCAGGGCGTCCGGGCCTCGCGCGATGACAAGATCGCCGCCCATGACCGGGCCGCCGGCTTCGCTCGGTGCTCCGCTGCTGGGCGATTCGGTTGCCGTGCCCGCACTGCAACCCGTCAATACCAGGGCGGTCGCTGCGAGAAATCCAACGAACGCGATTCGGTTTTTCTTTCTCATGTACTGTTTCACTCTCCTTCGAGTGCTGAATTTCCTTCAGGACGCTGCAGAACCGATATTCGGTTTGCCCCGTCGGGAGACGGCGCAGTCCGAACACACCAGTGCCTGTATTTTCAATTACATTAGCAGGAGATTCGGGTTGATTTATAACATTAGAAACACGATAAGGCGTGAATATACCTCAGCCCGCGCTCTCGACCCTCACCCCATGGCAGATAGTCACCTCTCGCCCGACTTCGACCGTAGCCCGCCCCCCACAGGAGTGTTCCAATCGTTATAAAGAACAAAATTCTTGATGATACTGTAATCGGAAATACAGGCAGTTCGTTCCCCAGAGACAGAGCGCGCGACAGCGAGCGGAGACACGAGAAGAACTTATGAACAAAACACGTCCTTTAACATTTGTCGGCCTCTTAGCGGCCACGGCATTGGTTGTCACCGGGTGCAGCGCAACCGCCGATCCGGCGGCCAGCACCCCTGCGGGCGACGCCGGTCCGGTTCTCGGAGGTGATCTGGTGATCGCCCGGGCCGGTGATGTGATCACGATGAACAGCACCGCCTCGCAATTCAACAACAACTCGATCTATGTCTTCCAGCAGTTGGGCGAATCCCTGTTCACCGTCAGTGCAGACGGCCAGGATCTGGAGCCTCTACTCGCAACCGGCTACACGGTTTCTGAAGACGGGCTCACCTACACGGTCAAGCTGCGTGAGGGGGTCAACTTCTCCGATGGCACTCCAATGACCGCCAAAGACGTCAAGTTCTCGATCGATCAGGACACGGCCACGGCTGAGACAGGATGGGGTTACGTCAACGCCGCTATCAAAGAAGTGAAGGTCGTGGACGACTCCACGGTCGAATTCGACCTCAAATACCAGTGGGCGCCCATCATCGCCGACCTGTCGATGTTCAGCAACGCCATCATTCCCGAGAACTATGGCGGCAAGACGGTCGACGAGTTCTATGAATCGCCCATCGGCACCGGCCCGTTCATGTGGGGCGAATGGAAGAAGGGCCAGTCACTCACTCTGGTCAAGAACCCCAACTACTGGCAGAGTGGCAAACCGTATCTGGACAGCGTGACTTGGAATGTCGTCCCAGACGCGAACACCCGCAAGCTCCAGCTGCAGGGTGGTCAGATCGACATCAACACGACTCCAGACTGGTCGAGCTTCGCCGAACTGGGCAGCACCCCGGGCCTCAAAGTCGATGCTTTTCCATCGACCCAGCACGATTTCGTGGAGATCAACCAGCAGCGCGCACCCTTCGAGGATGTGCACGTTCGCCGTGCGATCGCGTTCGCGATAGACCGCGCCGCGCTTGTCGATGCGGTGTTGTTTGGCAACGGCGAACCAGCGAACTCCCTGCTGTCACCCGGTACCCCGTTCTACGACAAGAACGCGACCGGAATCCAGTACGACGTTGAGCAGGCCAAGGCCGAGCTTGCAATGTCTTCCCAGCCGAACGGCTTCTCGACGACTTTGCTGATTCGTTCCGGGGATGCCAACCGCGCGTCCGTTGCGCAGATCATGCAGGACCAGCTCAAGGAGATCGGAATCACCATCGAGATCAAGCAACTTGAGGCGACCGCCGCACTGCAGGCAGACATTGATTCCGACTTCGACATGATCCTCTCTGCCTGGACGATGGACATTCCCGACCCCGACCAGTGGACGTCCTTTGCGGTCGACCCGGCCTCGGGTGCGAACTCGTCGAGCACCTTCTACAACAGTCCGAAGGCAATCGCCCTCAACAAGCAGGCGCAGCAGGAAGCTGACCTGGACAAGCGGGCAGAGTTGTACAAAGAGTTGCAGGCGGTGACCGGCGAGGATGCATTCCTCACGTACCTCTACTACTCCCCGTACGCCTATGCGTCCACGGACAAGGTTCAGGGTTTCCACGTCACTCCGCTGGGTAATTACCACGTCGAGGACATCTACAAGACGAAGTAGTACAGCGACTCACCCTCCGCGCCCGCAGCCGTCATCGGCAGTGGGCGCGGAGGCCCGTCACATCCATCATTCGTCCTGAAAGACACGTAACATTCTGTGAGACAGGGATCGAGGGGCGAGAATTTGACTGAAGATGAGAGCCAGCCGGCGATGAATCCGAACACAGCGAGTCTGAGCCTTGCGTACGAGCGTGCCGCCGGGGCGGGCCGCACGCTCAATGCCGTGGTCGCGCTGTTCAGTCCGCCCGCCCCGGTGCCGGCGGGCCCCCTGCACAATCTGCCGGTCGCCGTCAAAGACATTATCGATATCGCCGGGCACCCACGCGGCAACGGAAACCCCGAGGCGATGAAGGGGCAGCAGGCGCGAACCGATGCTCCGGTCGTCGCCGCGCTGCGTGAGGCCGGAGCCGTGGTCTTTGCCGCCACCGCGATGCTTGAATACGCGGCCGGGGCGACGCACCCGCTTATTCCTGAAACTCTCAACCCGTACTCGCTCACACGCACTGCTGGCGGTTCCAGCGGCGGATCGGCGGCACTCGTGGGCATCGGCGCATGCCCGGTTGCGCTCGGAACCGATACCGGCGGTTCGATCCGGATCCCCGCACACTACTGTGCCGCAGTGGGCTTCAAGCCGAGCTATGGGGCACTCCCCACCGATGGCGTCGAGCCGTTGTCACCGACGCTCGATCACGTTGGCCTTCTGAGTGACACTGTTTCGACCGCACGGAGGGTGTTCAGTGCCCTCACTGGTCTGGAGTGCTCTGACCCACTGCCAGCACACCCATTGCGGGTGGGGGTCATCACTTCCTGGTTGAAGGCAGTTGAGTTGGAGAGGGATGTCGCGGATGCTGTCACCCTCGCCGTGGAAACGCTCCGGGCTGCCGGCTGCGAGATCATCGAGGTTGACGGCTCGATCTTCAGTAAGCTCCAGCCCCTGTTCGACGACATCCTGTTGTATGAAGCCTGGCAGGTTCACGGCCACCGGATCAGGGCAGACCCAGAGCACTATGGTGCAGAAACTTTGCGCATGCTGCGCGGGGCCGCAACGGTGAGCCGCGAACAGTACGACGCCGCCATGGCCGAGAGGCAGGCCATTTTGCCGGATTCGGAGCACCTCTATGGCGAGATCGATGTGCTCCTGACCCCCGCGGCGCCGTTCGTTGCACCCGCCACAACGCCACCATCTGACACGGCGAAGGGGGCCGCTGAGGGAATGTTCACCTCGGTCTTCAATCTGACCGGTGATCCGGCCCTGGTCCTGCCGTGCGGATGGAGCCGCGACGGCCTCCCGATCGGAATCCAACTCGTCGGACCGATCGGTTCCGACGCCGCTCTGCTGACGATTGCCGCGCGCATCGAAGCCTTGCTCGCTGTACCGCGGCGATCCCCGATCATTCCCTGAACTGGCGGCGCGAGCGCCCACCACAGATTGAGTATCCCCGTGAAACAAGACCTGGCCATCTGCCTGCGAAAGTTTGTCGCTCAGGACTACGCTGAACTCATCTCGTGGGTACCCACAGTGAATGACTTCTACCTGTTCAGCGGCACAACCGAGCCCTGGCCACTCGTCGAACAGGATCTTGCGCACCGTGCTCTGAACAAAGACATCCGTTCCTGGACCGCAGTTCTGGAGCCTGACGAGAAGCCGGTAGGACACATCGAGTTGGTGCAGACCTCGACGGAGGTCGGGCGGTTCGCCCGCGTCATGATCGAACCGGGCTCCCGTGGCCGTGGCCTGGCGCGACTCCTCGTCGGGGCCGGTATCGAGGCGGCGAAAGGCCTCGGTCTCAGCCGAATCGACCTGAACGTCGTCACCGGAAATGATCCGGCCATGCGCACCTATCGCAGCCTGGGGTTTCGCGTTCTGGAGGGCGACCCCGAACATCCGGCCTACCTGCGCATGACTCGCGCCATCGACTGATGGATCGAGTGGATGTTCGGGTCGGCAGCCCCGCGGCGCCCCTCCGGTAATCTGGCCGGCTGTCTGCCACGTGGTGGCTTTTCAGCCGCGCGCAAGCCCGAGCAACAGGCCGTCGGCAGAGACCGCCGGGCTGCTGGTGAGAAACAGCACTGTGCCGACTTCCGGCGCTCGCACTTCGGCGAACACGTCACCCCAGACGTCGCTCACTGTGCCCAAGAGCTCGCCTGCAGCAACCGATGCGCCCGTCACCACAACAGGTTGCCACCAACCCTCCCTGTCGGTGCGCAGCCAATGCCATCCCTCGTGCTCATGAAGGTTGCGCTCGGGCCACGGGGCACCGTCGAGCACGCCGATGCTCCGTGAGAGGTTTCTGAGGCCCGCCAGGTGCCTGTCGATCGCCGAACGGTCAAGCAGTCCGTTCTGGCCGGATTCGGCGATGATCGCCGGGACACCGATATCGGCGGCTGCCGCGCAGCTGCTGCCGGCCACTGTACGAACCGCTGCGCTCTGTCGCATGATGTGTGCCAGGCCGTACGACACCGCAAGACCGCGCGATATGTCCTCCACAGAAGACTCCTCGAACATGCTGAACGGCTCGAGCGATTCCGGAAGGTCACCGGCGTGGAGATCCACGAGATAGTCTGTGCCGGCAATGAACGTGTCAAAAACGTGGTGGGCGAGAATTTCGGTGTAGGTCCCGTTCGGGTCGCCGGGGAAACTCCGGTTCAAGTTCTTGCCGTCGGCCGGAACGACGAAGGCAGAACGAGCCCAGAAGCCGGGCACATTAACGATTGGTATGGCAACAATCCGACCAGAGACAGCATCTGGATCAAGGTCACGAATAAATTCCCGAACCGCCGCAATCGATGTGTACTCCGCTCCGTGGACCCCTGCCATCAGCGTCAGCTGCGGCCCGTCCCTGTTCCCGACAATTTCGAAATAGGGAATGTCGAGACCCGCCGAACCGAGCTCGGGGATGTGGAGCGTCTTGCGTGTGATCACAGATCTACCTCAATTCGAGTTGAAACAAGAATCCGATTGACAGTCAACCATCTGCGCCTGGTCTCGAGCACGGGCATCCTGTCCGCCTCCAGCATTGCGACCAGTTCCGAAGAACTCGAAATCGCGCTGAGTGCAGTTGAGTGTGTTCTTCACGCTCACGGCGCCGCGCTGGTATGGCACGCCAGCCGCAAGTCACTTCGATCGCTGAAGAACCAGGCGGATCAGCTTCGGGCGGCGCCCTGTCGAGATCACTCTTCCGGCGCTGCCCTGCGCAGGGTCTGTTCCGCGTTGCGCAACACCGGGTTGTCAACCATCTGCCCACGAAAGCTGAACACCCCCCGCTCACCCGCGGCTGCAGCAAGCACATCACGCGCGTAGGCCACCTCGTGGTCCCCCGGCCGGTAAGCAGCCCGGATGACCGCAACCTGACTCGGATGAATGCAGGCGGTGGCCACGAAGCCGCTGGCGCGCGCATCCGATGCCTCCACCTCAAGCCCTGCCGTATCGGGAATGTTGAAATACACCGTGTCCACCGCGGCTTTCCCGTTCGCGCCCGCCGCAAGAAGAACCTGCGAGCGTGCGTGCACCGCGAGCGGACGGTAACGGCCGTCAGCAAAGCGGCTCGCGGTTCCCCCCAGCGAGACGACCAGGTCTTCGGCCCCCCACATCAGAGCGACCACATTCGGTTCGGCGGCGATCTCGGCCGATGCCAGCACACCGGCAGCACTCTCGCAGAGGGCAATCACACGAAAGTGCGCGCCAGAGGCGGCGAGCACCTGCATCTGGCCCGAACTCTCCGCCTTGGGCACCATCAAGTAGCGGTACGAGGTCTGGGCAATGGCAGCGATATCCAGGGCGAAGTCGGCGCTCGAGACAGGATTGACCCGCACAATCGTGCGCTCGGGGTCGAGAGTGCTCGCGGCGAGCGCCGAGCGGGCATCCTCCTTCGACGAAGCCGCCACCGCATCCTCCAGGTCAAGGATCACCGCGTCCGAGCGTTCGGCCGCTTTGGCATAACGCTCAGGTCGGTCCGCCGGGCAGAACAACAGCGCCGGGCCAAGGGCAAAGCCGCTGGCACCGGTCATGAAGTGCGCCCCTCAGCTGTGCCGGGGCCCGGCACATCGACCCCTCGCGCGGCGGCGTCCGCTGTGGCCTTCTGGGTCTCGTCATAGGCATCGCGGCACCAGACCAGTACCGAGCGCACGGCTGTGGCCACGATTACGTCATCCTGGTTGCGGGCGGTGTGGGTGAGGGTGATGATGCCCTGGCCGGGGCGCGAGCTCGACAGCCGCTTCGCGTCGACAACACTCTCGGAGTACATGGTGTCGCCGTGATAGAGCGGGTGGGGAAATCGCACGTCGGTGAAGCCGAGGTTTGCGACGATCGTGCCCTGCGTGAGTTGCGCCACCGAACTGCCCACCAGGGTGGCAAGCGTGAACATCGAGTTCATCAGCCGCTGGCCGAACGGCTGGGTTGCACTCCACGCAGCATCCAGGTGCAACGACTGGGTGTTCATCGTCATCGTGGTGAACAACACGTTGTCTGTTTCAGTCACCGTACGGCCCGGCCGGTGCAGGTACCGCGTGTTCAGATCGAATTCCTCGTAATAGAGGCCGCGCTGCTCGACAATCCTTGGCTCGACGATCTTCTGTTTGCCCCCGGAAGTCTCGTCTGCGCCCATCACTGTTTCTCCAGCCATCAGGGCGCCTCCGCCGTATCCAGAGCCACGGTGAGTCGCGCCCCGGTTGCGGCGACCACTTCGTCCACAGTCACGCCCGGAGAGCATTCGCGCAACACCAAACCGTCTGCGGTGACATCGATCACGGCGAGGTCGGTGATGATCCGGTCCACGCAGGCACGGCCGGTGAGCGGAAGGGTGCACCTTTCCAGAATCTTCGGGTTTCCGTCTCGACCCACGTGATCCATCATGATGATCAGTTTCTTGGCGCCGAACACCAGGTCCATTGCCCCGCCCATGCCCTTGACCATCTTTCCGGGGATCATCCAACTGGCGAGATCCCCATTCGCCGCCACCTCCATGGCGCCAAGCACGGCGACGTCGACGTGTCCGCCGCGCACCATGCCGAACGATGCCGCCGAGTCGAAGTAGGCGGCGCCGGGGTTGATTGTCACGGTCTCTTTGCCCGCGTTGATCAGGTCGGGGTCGAGCTCCGCCTCGGTCGGGTACGGCCCAACGCCGAGGATGCCGTTCTCCGAGTGCAGCACGACCTCGATTCCCGGCGGAATGAAGTTCGGGATCAGGGTCGGCATGCCGATGCCCAGGTTCACGTACTGGCCGTCTTCGAGCTCGAGGGCGACCCTGGCCGCCAACTCGTTGCGTGTGTAGCTCATGACGTCTCCTCAAGCCTCACGGTTCGCTTCTCGATGCGCTTCTCCCCCTTCGGCACCACAACCACCCGTTGCACGAAGATGCCGGGGGTGTGGATGCTTGCGGCCGCCAGCTCGCCCGGTTCGACCAGTTCCTCGACCTCGGCGATCGTGATTCTGCCGCTCATCGCCGCAAGCGGATTGAAGTTCATCGCGGCTGCGTGATAGACGAGGTTGCCGTAGCGGTCTCCCTTGGCCGCGTGCACCAGTGAGTAGTCGGCGGTGATCGCCCGTTCCATCACGTAGTCGTTCCCGTCGAAGTTGCGCACCTCCTTGGGTTCGCTTGCGATCGCGATCGACCCGTCGGGGTTGTACCGTCTCGGCAGTCCGCCCTCACTCACCTGCGTTCCGACGCCGGCCGGCGTGTAGAACGCCGGAATGCCCGCACCCCCGGCACGCATGCGCTCGGCCAGGGTGCCCTGCGGGGTGAGCTCGACCTCGAGTTCACCGGCCAGAAACTGCCGGGCGAACTCCTGGTTCTCCCCCACATACGAGCTGATCGTGCGCCGGATCCGACCATCGGCCAACAGAATCCCCAGGCCCCAGTCATCAACTCCGCAGTTGTTGCTGATGGTCTCCAATTCGCGCGTGCCCTTCTCGTGCAGGGCCTCGATCAACGCCACCGGAATACCGCACAGACCGAATCCGCCGACCGAGATCGACGCCCCATCCGCGATATCCGCCACGGCTTCCCTCGCCGTCGCCACCACCTTCTCGATCATCTGAGGTCTCCTCCCTGTTCAGTCTCTTCACACCGAGCCCGGTTACCCAAGGAGCGTACCCGCAACGAAAGCGGGCCGGGTCGAATCGGTCATGACTGCGGTTCTGCTTCGGTTATCTGGGCGACCACCTGGTCGAGTGAGACCAGATCGCCCGGTTGCACATCGATCGTGACCACACCCGCAAGTTGGGCTTTCAGTTTGTGCTCCATCTTCATCGCCTCGATGGTGAGCAGCGTCTGTCCGGCCTCGACAAGGTCACCGGTGCGCACCTCGACAGCGACGACGGTTCCGGGCATCGGGGCCCGAACATCAGGGTTCGCCGCGCCGGGGGCACGGCTGATCCCGGCAAGACGGTCGGCCAGTTCCTCTGCCCGAGACGGCAGTGGGATGCGGCAGGAGAACCCGCGTTGGCCCAACCACAGGCTCTCGCCGTCGCGCACGATCCGGAACACCGAGGTGACACCGTCGACGGTCACCTGCCAGACAGCCGGGCCGTTGAGCGCACGGATTGCGGCACGAACCGGCGCCGCGCCATTCGGGTGCCCGAGGGTGATGGTCGCGTCCCGAGGGTGCCCGCCCACCCACAGCTCGACCAGCTCCCCCTGTGCGGTCATGAGTGGGTACCGGCACGGCCGGGTCACTCCCCCGGCCCTCCACCCGGTCGGCTCCTGCCAGGGGCCCTGTCGACCACGTCCCCACCGCTCGGAGTGCAGGTACAGCGCCGCGACACCCATCACGCGAGCATCCGCCTGTCGAAACTCCATGTCGGGAACCCGGCGCTCGATCAGCCCGGTGTCGAGGTTGCCCGCTTGCACATCGGCGTCTGCCAGCAGCAGGCGCAGGTATTCGATGTTGGTTGGCACGCCCAGCACCACGGTGTCGGCGAGCGCCGCGTCCAACCGGGTCAGCGCCTCGGCACGATCTGTGCCCCAGGCAATCACCTTTGCCAGCATCGGGTCGTAGTCGGAGCCGACTGTGAGCCCTGCGACGAGCGCACTGTCAACGCGAACACCCTCGCCGGTCGGCTGCTCGAGCACCAGCACGCGCCCGGCCGAAGGTAGAAACCCTCGCTCGGGGTTCTCGGCATAGACGCGCGCTTCAATCGCGTGCCCGCTCAACTGCACGGCAGGCTGCTCACTGGCCAGCGGGTGACCAGCCGCGATACGCAGCTGCTGTTCGACCAGGTCGATGCCGGTGACCATTTCGGTGACCGGATGCTCCACCTGCAGCCGTGTGTTCATCTCCATGAAGAAGAACTCGTCGGGTGCGGCCTGGGAGACCAGGAACTCGACGGTTCCGGCCCCGCGATACTGCACGCTGGCCGCCGCCCGGCAGGCCGCCTGGCCGATGCGTTCCCGGGTCGCCTCGTCGAGCAGGGCGCTCGGCGCCTCCTCGATCACCTTCTGGTGGCGCCTCTGCAACGAACATTCCCGTTCACCGAGGTGGATGACGTTCCCGTAATTGTCGGCGAGCACCTGCACCTCGATGTGCCGAGGCTCGGTGATCAACCGCTCGAGAAAGAGGGTGTCGTCGCCGAACGAGGAGCGGGCGATCCGGCGAGCTGTGGCCAGCGCCGCAGGCAACTGGTCGGCCGACTCGACCTCTTCCATGCCTTTGCCTCCACCTCCGGCCGACGGCTTGATCAGCAGTGGATAACCCACGTCACCAGCGGCCGCAATCAACTGTTCATCGGTGAGGCCCGGCTCGGCGATGCCGGGGGTCACCGGCACCCCGTACGCGGCAACATGATTCTTCGAGCGAATCTTGTCGCCCATCACCGCCAGTGCGTTCACCCCTGGGCCGACGAAGACCAGGCCCGCCGCCTCACAGGCCTCCGCGAAGTGGGCGTTCTCGGAAAGAAAACCGTAGCCGGGGTGGATGGCCTGGCAGTGCGTGGCCAAAGCTGCCCCAACGATCGCTTCGATGTTCAGGTAGCTCTCGTTCGGTGCCGCTGGGCCGATCCTCAACGATTCATCGGCAAGGGCGACATGGCGGGCGTCGGCATCGGCATCGCTGTAGACAGCGACCGAACGAATGCCCAGCCGGCGCAGCGTGTCGATGACCCGGCAGGCGATCTCGCCGCGGTTCGCGACCAGTACCCGGTCGAACAGTCGATTGTCGGCGACAGCGCCGTTGGTTTCAGTCATGGTCTCTCACATCCGGAACAGACCGAAGTTGGTCTCGGGCAGCGGCACCCCGGCACAGACACCGAGCGCCAGACCGAGCACCATGCGTGTGTCGGCAGGGTCGATCACTCCGTCGTCCCACAACCGCGCGGTGGAATAGTAGGGGCTGCCCTGCGATTCGTATTGTTCGGCGATCGGGGCCTTGAACGCGGCCTGGTCAGCGTCGCTCCAACTTTCGCCCGTGCGCGCGAGCTGGTCGCCGCGGATCGTTGCCAGCACTGAAGACGCCTGCGCACCGCCCATCACCGAGATACGCGCGGAAGGCCACATCCACAGGAATCTGGGGCTGTAGGCGCGGCCGCACATCGCATAGTTGCCGGCACCGAACGAACCACCGATGATCACCGTCAGCTTCGGAACGCGGCAGGTGGCGACGGCGGTGACCAGTTTGGCACCGTGTTTGGCGATACCGCCGGCCTCGTAGTCGCGGCCCACCATGAAGCCGGAAATGTTCTGCAGGAAGATGAGTGGGATACCGCGCTGGTCGCACACCTCGATGAAGTGGGCACCCTTCAACGCCGACTCGCTGAAGAGGATGCCGTTGTTGGCGATGATGCCCACCCGGTAGCCGTTGAGCCGGGCGAACCCGGTGACCAGGGTGGTGCCGTATTCCTTCTTGAACTCGTGAAATTCGCTGCCGTCGACCACGCGGGCGATGACCTCGCGCACATCGTACGGTGACTGCACGTCGACCGGCACCACGCCATACAACTCGGCCGGGTCGGCCACCGGCTCCCGGCTGGGCACACGATCGAGGTGCTCCTGGCCCGCCGGCAGGGTGGCGACGATGTCGCGTACGATCTGCAGAGCGTGCGCATCGTCTTCGGCGAGGTGATCGGTCACCCCCGAGACCCGGGAGTGCAACTCGCCACCACCCAGCTCCTCAGCCGACACGATTTCACCGATCGCCGCCTTCACCAGGGGTGGACCACCGAGAAAGATTGTGCCCTGTTCGCGCACGATCACCGTCTCGTCGCTCATCGCAGGCACATACGCTCCACCGGCGGTGCACGAACCCATCACCGATGCGATCTGCGGGATCTTCTTGGCCGACATCTGGGCCTGGTTGTAGAAGATGCGTCCGAAGTGTTCACGGTCGGGAAAGACGTCGTCTTGCTTGGGCAGGAAGGCCCCGCCCGAATCGACCAGGTAGATGCACGGCAGGTGATTCTCGAGGGCAATCTCCTGCGCCCGCAGGTGTTTCTTCACCGTCATCGGGTAGTACGTTCCGCCCTTGACCGTGGCGTCGTTGGAGATGACCAGCACCTGGCGGCCGTGCACCAGGCCGATCCCCGTGATGATGCCCGCCCCCGGGCTGTCGTCGTCGTAGAGCCCGTTCGCGGCCAACGGCGCGATCTCCAGAAACGGGCTTCCCTCATCGAGCAACCGGTTCACCCGCTCCCGGGGCAACAGTTTGCCTCGGGCCAGGTGCCGCTCCCGTGCAGCTGCCGACCCGCCGAGGGCGGTGGCGGCGATCTTCTGGTTCAGCTCTGCCACCAACGCGCGTTGGTCACGGTCGTTGTCGTGGAACGCTTGGCCGGCACGGTCGATCTCAGTCTTCAGGATCTGCATTGACGCCCCTTCTCGGATGCCGTCGGCCACGGTCGGGTCCTGTATGCACGACCCGAAGCTTTTTGGTTTCCTTGGATCCGGAGATACTGTTCACGAAGATTGCTTGCTCTTACGTTAGTATTTACTAACTGAATTGTCCAGCAGGTAACCGCCTGGGGTGACTACGGAGGAAGATTCGATGTCGAAGCACGCATCCGTCGTGTCGCCGCCGCCCAACCAGCCACCGGCGGCCGCGACGAAACGCAGCCGAGCGAAGGCCAGTCGCCGCACCGCGTTACTCACCGAGGCCGCACGACTCTTCGCCGAACGCGGTTTCAACGGTGTGTCGATCGAAGACCTCGGAGCCTCCGTAGGTGTGAGCGGCCCAGCACTCTATCGCCACTTCAGCGGTAAACAGGCGGTGCTCGAGGCACTCCTGGTCGGCGTCAGCGAAGATCTGCTCGCGGGCGGCCGACGCGTGATCGCCGACACCACGAACGATGAAGACGCGCTCAGGTCGCTGATCGCCTTTCATGTGGATTTCGCCCTGAGCAACCCGAATGTCATTCATGTGCAGGGTCGCGATCTCGACTCGCTGAGCGCGGAACCCCGTCACGAAGTGCGTACCCTCCAGCGCCGTTACGTGGAATTGTGGGTGGGTGTGTTGTCGCGAATCCACCCGGAATTGGAGGCATCCAACTTGCGCCTGCGCGCCCATGCCACCTTCGGCCTGATGAACTCGACTCCGTATTCGACCGGAGCTCCGAAGGGACACGCGTCCTCCGCTTCGAAGGCCGTTCGGTCGGTTCTGGAGCAGATGGCCCTCGCGGCCCTCGAAGCCCCGGCGATCACCGGCTGAGCGTCAACAGACTGTGCTTCAGCAGGCCCGGGGTGAGCAGGCCGGGCGCACCAAGTGCGGCGTTGCTAAGCTGGGCGCAGAGCGCGCATCACGCTCCCGGACGAGGGTTCAGTACCCGGAACGCGACAAGACTGGCCACAAGGAGTCAGTTGTCATGGCATGGATCGTTCTCATCGTCTCCGGTATGTTCGAGGCCGTCTGGGCCACCGCGTTGGGCAAATCAGACGGGCTGACGCGGCTGTGGCCGACCGTCATCTTCGCCGCCGCACTCGTGGTCAGCATGGGCGGGCTGGGCTGGGCCATGCGTGACATCCCGACCGGCACCGCGTACGCGGTCTGGGTGGGAATCGGCGCGACGCTCACGGTCGTCTACGCCATGATCTTTGGCGGCGAGCCGGCCTCGATCGTCAAGATCCTGCTCATTCTCGGGCTGATCGGCTGCATCATCGGGCTCAAACTCGTCGACGGCCAGACCGCCGGCTCCTGACCCGGCGTCACCACGGCCACAGGCGGCAACCGGTGACGCCGATTCCCAGAGAACCTGCACCCGGCGGGGAGTAGACCTGAAGCATGGGGACCATGCACTCACATACCATGCACTCGAACTTTGGCGGGACCGTGCCGCTGGAAGGCAGCGCCCGGCTGAAGGCCAGAGACGCCACCAGCCACCGCACGGTCCTGGACGATGACTCGCCGGTCTCAGCGACCCTCATCCTGCGGCGCCGACTGCCGCTGAGAGTCGAGCGGTTGCGGGTTGCGTTGACGGCAGACGAGTTCGCTCACAGTCATGGCGCCGATCCGGCCGATGTGGCCCTGGTGACTGACACACTCCGCGGGCTCGGAGTCGACGTCATCGAGGAAGTGGCCGCGCAACGGCGCGTCCGCATCTCCGGAACCGTCGGTCTGCTCGGTTGGATCTTCGGCACCACGCTGGAGATGGTGACCAGTCGAGACCCCGACGGGCGCCGGGTCTCCCACCGCCAGCGCACCGGGATTCTCCGCCTGCCCGCCGCACTCGACGGCGTCATCGTCGCCGTTCTTGGGCTGGACGATCGCCCCCAGGCCCACGTGCAATTTCGTGTGGCACCCTCCGCAGCAGTGCGATTCAGCTATACCCCGCCCCAGCTCGGTGAGATCTACGAGTTCCCCTCCCCCGCAACCGGCGCGGGCCAGATGATCGCCCTGATCGAACTCGGCGGCGGTTACTCCCCAGCCGACCTGGATGCCTACTTCAGTTCACTGGGGCTGGCCATGCCCGCCATCACCTCAGTGGGTATCGACGGCGCCGAGAACCAGCCGGGGCAGAACCCGAACGGAACCGACGTCGAAGTCCTCCTCGACATCGAGGTGGCTGGTGCGCTCGCACCCGGTGCCGCGTTGACCGTCTACTTCGCGCCGAACACCGATGCCGGATTCGTCGACGCGGTGAGTCAGGCCGCGCATGCCACTCCCACCCCGACCGCGATCAGCATCAGTTGGGGTCAGAGTGAGGACGACTGGACCCAACAGGCGCGAACTGCCTTGGACGAGGCTCTCGCCGATGCAGTCGCCCTCGGCGCCACCGTGACTGTGGCAGCGGGCGACAACGGCAGTGCAGACCAGTCGACCGACGGGCGTGCCCACGTCGATTTTCCGGCCTCGAGTCCGCACGCGCTCAGCTGCGGAGGCACCACCCTCGATGCCGATGCCACCTCGGGGGCGATCTACAGCGAGACCGTCTGGAACGACGGCCCGGCACAGGGTGTCACCGGGGGCGGTGTCAGTGACCGGTTCGACCTTCCGGCCTGGCAGGCACGCGCAGGGGTGCCCACTGTCAATGGGTTCCGCGGGCGTGGTGTTCCGGATGTCGCTGCCGACGCCGACCCCGAGACCGGGTACTGGGTGCGCGTGGACGGCCGCGAATTGACCATCGGGGGTACCAGCGCAGCCGCGCCGCTCTGGGCCGCGCTGATCGCCCGCCTTGTCGAGGCCGCGGGCCCCCTCAGCCCGGTACTGCCCAAGTTCTATGGTTTGGCAGCCGCGGGCGGCGCTCCGAACGGTTTTCGCGACATCACCTCTGGTGACAATGGCGCCTATCGGGCGGAACCCGGCTGGGATGCCTGTACCGGGCTTGGCGTTCCCAATGGCATCGCCCTGCTGAAGGCCGTGCAGACGACACGCTGACACGTTGCCAACCCAAGACCCCAGTATCCTGAAGATAATGACTTTGGGGCTGGGAGGTAACCGCATGCTTGACTTCGAAATGATCGAAAAGGCCGCCCGGCAACTGCACGGCGTGGCCCACCGCACCCCCGTGCTCACGTCGCGCACACTGGACGAGCTGAGCGGGGCGACCGTGTACCTCAAGGCCGAAAACTTTCAACGCATCGGTGCTTTCAAGTTCCGTGGCGCGTACAACGTGATCTCCCGGCTGGATGCCGACGAGTTGCGTCATGGTGTGGCCGCATACTCCTCGGGAAACCATGCCCAGGCCGTGGCTCTGGCCGCATCGATGGCCGGAACCCAGGCCACGATCCTGATGCCCGAAGATGCGCCTGCGGCGAAGATCGCAGCCACCAGAGGATATGGCGCGTCAGTCGAGTTCTACGACCGGTACACCGGAGACCGGGTCGCCCTCGGCAACCGGCTCGCGGCCGAGCGCGGGCTCACCCTGGTTCCGCCCTACGAACACGCGGGCATCATGGCCGGGCAGGGCACCGCAGCCCTTGAACTGATTCGTGAAACTGGGAGCCTCGACGCCCTCCTCGTGCCGATCGGGGGCGGCGGGCTGATGGCGGGCAGTGCCACGGCGGCAAAGCATCTGAAGCCCGACATTCGCATGGTGGGTGTAGAACCGACGGCCGGGGACGACACCAAGCGGTCCCTCGCGGCGGGGAAACGTGTGCGCATCCCGGTTCCGAAGACCATCGCCGACGGTCAGGGCGCCGAGATTCCGGGTGAGATGACCTTTGCAGTGAACCAGCGCCTGGTGGACAGCGTCGAGGTTGTCAGCGACCAGGAGATCATCGACGCCATGGTCTTCGCCTTCGACCGGTTGAAGATCGTCTTGGAACCTTCGGGGGCATCGGCGCTGGCCGCAGTCATGAACGGCCGTGGGTTCGACGCCGGCGCGCGGGTCGGAGTCATCCTCTCCGGCGGCAATGTCGGCGTCGAACGGTTTCGCGAACTGACGGCGAACATACCTGGCCAAAATGCAGGTCACGAAGGAGAGAACCCGTGAGTCTGACAGTAGGCGTACTTGGATACGGCGCGATCGGCCGCGTCGTCGCCACCCGGTTGGCTGCGGGGGCCGTCGACGGCGTCGAACTGTCAGGGGTGATCAATCGCACGTCCGGCAACGCCGCGTCGGACGGGTTGCCGGAACTGTCGCTGGATGAAGCCATCGAAGTCGCAGACATCATTGTCGAGTGCGCCGCGATCCAGGCGGTCGGTGAATGCGGGCCGAGGGTGATCGCCGCCGGTTGCGACCTGCTGATCACGTCGATCGGGGCGCTGGCCGTTGATGGGCTGCGCACGCGTCTGCTCGTGGATGGCCCGGGGCGGTCATATCTCACTGCCGGCGCGATCGGTGGCCTCGACCTGCTGTCTGCTGCTGCCCTCGACGGCGGTCTGGATTCGGTGACCCTGATGTCGGCGAAGAAGGCGAACAGCTTGGTACAACCGTGGATGGACGACGTGACCGCCGCGAGGCTGCACGACACGACCAAGGCGATCTCGGTGTTCGAGGGTTCCGTCAGGGAGGCGATCCGCCTCTTTCCCAAGTCGTTGAACGTGGCAGCGGCGATCGCCATCGCGACCGACACCTGGGACACCCTGCAGGTTGAGATGCTGGCCGACCCACTGGCGCACCTCACCACCCACCACATTCACGCCGAGGGCCGGCGAGGTGACTACCGATTCACAATCTCCAACCACCCGTTGGAGGAGAATCCCACTACCAGTGGGCTGGTGCCTGAGGCGATCCTCCACGGCCTGGCCAAGCTCGCCAACCCCTCGGGCACCTTTCTCTAGCAGTGCCCGGCAGGGCTTTGCTCCGAGAAGTTCGGTACGAACGGCCCAGCACGAGTACCCGGATCAGTCAATCCAACGTGCCTGGTCCTGACCCCATGGCCGGGCCGGCGCCGGCCAGTCCTCCGGACCGTCCTGGAACTGCACGGCCGGCCGGGCGCCCGTGATCACGCCGGCTGGCCCCGGGTAGTCTCGCGTCGTCGGCTGGAGGTCGCCGCTGTCTCGACCGGGGCGTTCGCGCCCGCTGGTCTGCATCAGGGCGCGTGCTATGCGTGCGAGAGAAATCTCTAGAAGCCACGACCCTCCTTCTTCGGTCTGCTGCCGCAGTGCCGAGATGATTCCTGCTGCCATCAGAAACCCGGCCGAGTAGTCCAACGCCTGAGCGGGCAGTACACCCGGTCGTGTCCCATCTGTGGTCTGCGCCCAGCCGATGCCCGATGCGGCCTGCACAATGCTGTCGAACCCCCGTCGGTTCGCCCACGGCCCAATGCTGCCCCAAGCACCCAATCGGGCCACGACGCGCCCACACGAACTCCCGTCACCGGCGATACCTCCTGAGAGGCAGTCCAGGCCGAAGCGCTCCAAGGCCCCGGGCCGGTAGCCGGTGACAACCACGTCGGCGCCCGCGAGCAGGTCTTCGAACGTGCACCGGTCAGCGGCAACAGCCAGGTCGAGCAGGGCACTTCGTTTCGCCGCACCCGTGTCAAGGTGCTGCCACGAGATCTCAGGAAGGCGGGGCGAGTCGATACGCAGCACATCGGCACCGAGGAGGGCGAGGGTCTGGGTGGCGGTCGGCCCGGCAATCACCCGGGTGAGATCGAGCACTCGGATGCCCGTCAGCGGCGCGTTCGCCCGGCCACCCCGCCATTCACGGCGCGGTGCCGCACCGCGCGACGACATGCGAATGAGTGGTTCGGTACCGGCGGCAACCGCCTGCGGATGCGCATCCCATTCGTGCAGGTTCCTAACGGCAACGGCGACCGCCCCGTTCTCCGCCGCACGCCTCTCGATCTCGTGGGCAGGCAGGTCGGCGAGGCGTTGCTCGAAGGAGGGCCGGTCGGCGGCGCCGTCGAGTTCCAGCGCCTCGAGCAGGCGCGCGCGATGGTGCGGATAGTTGGCGTGCGTGCGCACCCAGCCGTCACTGGTGCGCCAGAAACCGGAGAACTCTGCCCAGACATCCGGAGATTCTCCGTTCAGCAGGAAGTGAGAAGCACTGGTGACCTGCGTCGTGATGCGCGCAGCATCCAAGGTGATGGTGCGCGCCGTGGCATCAGCTCGAGGTTCGACATGGTCGGCCAACAGGGCGGCCGACAGTGAGGCTGCGGCCACCGAATCCCGCACCAGGGCGGATGTGTCGAAGACGCTCGGCAACGCCGGATACCCTCCGCGTGGAACCCGCTCGAGTTCCGCGGAATGTTCGCCCAGGCACTGCCACATCTCGCGGAGAAAAACCGGTTGTTTCGCCTGCATACGGGCAGACTACTCTTTCGAGAGGCCCAGTTCGGCCCAGTCCCTGCGAAGATTGAACAATGACCGCCCGCCACACCCTGATCGACTCCCCCGTCGGCCCGCTGTTGTTAACGGCTGACGAGGATGCCGTCACCGGTCTGTATTTTCAGCCGCACAGGCACCCACCGGCCGACGGCTCCCTTGGTGAGCGCACCAGCGAAGGCTTTGACGACGTTGCCCGGCAGTTGGCCGAGTACTTCTCCGGCGAGCGTCGGGAGTTCGACCTGCTCCTCGAACCGGCCGGCAACGACTTTCAGAAGAAGGTCTGGCTTCTGTTGCGTGAAATCCCTTACGGCGAAACTCGCAGCTATGGCCAGCTGGCGACCACTCTCGGAGACATCAACCTGGCACGCGCGGTGGGAACTGCCAACGGCCGAAACCCGATCAGCATCATCGTGCCCTGCCACCGGGTGATCGGGGCTGACGGCAACCTCACCGGGTATGGAGGCGGCCTCGATCGCAAACGGTTCTTGCTGCAGCTCGAGGAGCCGCCGAACGAGAACAGACTGTTTTGAGCGAACCCGCCGACCCCGCACGACCGACCACCAGCCGCATCCTGCCGTTCACCCCTCCGTACGCGCACGATTCCCTGCTCGCCGCCTTCGCCGCGCACGCGACACCGGGGCTGGAAGTGACCGACCCGGGCACTCGCAGTCACACCCGGATCATCGCCATAGGCGGCAGTGCAGTCGTCGCGACCGTCACATTCCATGACGACCATGTGCTGCTCACCGCAGACACGGATGACCCGGCGACGCTCGACCGGCTCGTCGGCAGGTGCCGTCGCTGGCTCGACCTCGACCACGACCCTGCCGTCATCCAGCGTGCATTCGCGCCCGATCCTCGGCTCGGACCACTGGTGCAGGCCAGACCCGGGCTGCGAGTGCCCGGCTCCGTCGACGGCTTTGAACAGGCAATCCTCACCGTGCTGGGCCAGCAGGTTTCGGTAGCCGCGGGGCGCACCTTCGGTGGGCGTCTGGTCGCCGCGTGGGGGCAGGAGGCCCAGCAGGGCTTCACCCTCTTTCCCACGCCGGAACGGCTCGCGGGCGTATCTGCCGCTGAACTTCAGCGCACCGTCGGCCTCACCAACGCCCGCACGCGAACCGTACTCGCCATGTCCGAGGCATTTGTCGGTGGCCTCGCCCTGGCTCCCGATGTCGACGCCCAGCATGCCCGGGCACGATTGCTCGCCCTGCCGGGGGTCGGCCCATGGACCGCCGACTACCTGGCCCTGCGTACTCTGGGCGACCGGGACGCCTACCCGGCCGGAGACCTCGTTCTGCAACGGGCGCTCAACGTGCCTTCGGCACGCCAGGCCTTGGCGGTCGCCGAGGCCTGGCGGCCGTGGCGCTCCTACGCACTGTTCCATCTGTGGACCAGTGCCGCCTACGTGTGACACGCTGACCACACCATGCCGGGGTGGATTCGCGCACCGAAACACGTCAAGCTGTACCCATGACCGAAAATACGAACAGTCCCCGCGAGATCGTCGAACCCTTCAGCGACACCAGCAAACCGATCATCGTCGGCGTCGATGGTTCTGACATCTCCCTCGCCGCGTTTCGCCATGCCGCACACCTGGCTCCCGCGCTCGGTCTGAAGCTGGTCGCACTCGCTCTCTGGGACTACCCGACCTCGATCTATGACGTCTACCAGCCATCACCGGGATGGTCCCCCGAATCTGATGCCCAGAAGGTGCTGGATGAGGCCACCCAGACGGTGCTCGGCGATACCCGCCCCGACTGGTTCAGAAGCGAGGTGTTGCGAGGCATCCCCACTCGTGCGCTGATCGGAGAGAGCGAATCAGCCAGCATGCTGGTTCTGGGTTCCCGCGGTCTGGGCGGTTTCACGGGAATGCTGCTCGGTTCGGTCAGCCGCACCGTCTCGGCTCACGCCAAATGCCCGGTGCTCATCGTGCATGCCGACGCTGCAGACGATGAGACCAAGCGCCCCGCAGGCAAGTGACCTGCCGTACCGCTGGGGTCACGACCCAGCGGTACGGCCTGAAAAGGCGGTTGCAGGAACGCCGCTAGGCTCATACTCATGGAGCACGACGACAACAAACCGACTGAGCCGTCTGCTGAACCCGAAGACCCAGCGGGAGATACCACGCCCCATCAGTCCCAGCCAGCGAGTGGGCAATCGGCTCCGGTCAGCGATTCCGCCGGCCACGAACCCCGGGCTCCAAAGAAGCGCAGGATGACGACGGGCAAAATAGTTGCCCTCGTGATATCAATTGTGGTGCTCGTTCCGGTGCTGGTGATCGTCAGCCTTCTGGCAATCAGCAACGTGATGTACACGATGGGTCAGAAGGAAAACGAGATAAGCACCACAGCGGTGCAGGTCACTCCGACTCAGCCTGATGCCTTTCTGGACGACCGGTACGAGTCTGGAGCACGTGAGCTGGCCATCGACGGCATCGCAGTGGAGCCCAGGGGCTTCTCGAGCGATAGAAAGATCCTGGCAATCTGGCGGATGCCCGAGGCTGTCGGCTGGGTCCCGTCCGACAATGAACTGCAGCTCTACGACGTCGCCTCGGGTGAATTGATGCAGACCGTCAACGGTGTGGCTGCCTGCTCGCGCACCACTCCCGAAGACACGGTGTATTGCACCCGCCACACCTTTGCCGACGGCGGTGTGCTCGCGGTGAAAAAGCGCAAACTGATCGAGTTTGATGTTATGACGGGTGACATCGTCAACGAGCTCGAACTGCCCGCAAAGGGCACCCAGGAGGTGCGGTACCTGGGCGATTCGGGCGGCAATGCAATTGTCGAAGTGAACTCTTCGGACGCTTTGGGCACCCTCGGAACCTCGTTTGTGTACGCGATATCCCAGTCGACAGGAAAATATGTCTGGGAATTCCAGATAGGCGAGACGAAGAAAGAGATTTCGGACGGCTGTCTATTGGTGGACGCGGGCGCACGTGTCGCCTGCGCAGTCTTGGGCTTCACCGACACAGACGTGCCCCGCACAGTCCAAGCCATTGATGCCGCCAGCGGAGAAAAGGTCTCCGAGTCGCCTACGGGGTCATGGCAACTGTTCGGAGAAAATGGCTGGATCAATCTTGATAGCCCAGTGATAAACGTGAGCCCCGAACCGCCTGGTTCCAGCTCGGAAAGCATCTACGACTACGAGGGTCACGGCATCAGCTATGAGTTCGCAGAGCAACTCAAGGAGGGAATGGGCCGAGTGAACCTGGTGCCGGCACCTGGTGTCATCGCGTCCGAGCCCATCGTGACCTATCCGCTTGAGTCCTACATGCAGGGCAGCATCCTCGACACCTTGGTGATCAACGCGCAGGGTGAACCGTTACTGAGGAGCACAGATCCACTGAGGGCGTCAGCACTTGACGGCGCCGAGATGGAGCGGATCAGCGACGGGAAGAAGCTGTTCACGGGGATTCCGGTCGGTGTCACCGCAAACGGTGCCGCAGTTCTGTACACGGCTGACCTCTTTGATGAAGATGCAATTCTCATCGACGTTGAGACCGGGGAGACGATCATTGATGTCACCCCCGGTAGCGTAAACCCTAAGTTCCACATCAAATTCGGCGTGATCCACTACTCCCTGGCCGAAACCAGTGGTGCAGTGCTACTCCCGGGGTCGTAACAGCGCTCCCCCGCTCCCCTTGGAGAGGAACGGGCACACTGAGGTCGATGTCGCGACCAAGACGTTGTTGCACCCATAGAATTCGAGTATCTCGAGAAGGGAACCACAGTGGGTGCGCGCATGTCCAAGAGTCTCTACGAGTCCGAGTTGAAACGGTTACAGGCGCAGCTCGTTGAGATGCAGGCATGGGTGCAGGCCACCGGAGCCCGGGTTGTGGTGATCTTCGAGGGAAGAGATGGGGCGGGCAAGGGCTCCGCCATCAAGCGCGTTGCGGAATACCTCAACCCTCGTGTCGCACGAATCGTGGCCCTGCCCACTCCGAGCGCACGTGACAAGACGCGGTGGTACTTCCAACGGTATGTGCCACACTTGCCGGCGGCAGGCGAGATCGTGCTGATGGACCGCTCCTGGTACAACCGGGCCGGGGTCGAGAGGGTCATGGGCTACTGCACGAACGACGAGTACCACCGGTTCCTCCACCAGACGCCCATCTTCGAGCGGATGCTGGTCGAGGACGGGATCATCCTGCTGAAGTATTGGTTCAGCGTGTCCGACGTCGAACAGGAGAGCCGCTTCCGCTCTCGCGGCAATGACCCGATGCGGCGCTGGAAGCTCAGCCCGAACGACGTGCTGTCGATCACCAAATGGGAGGACTATTCACGGGCGAAAGACACAATGCTCGTGCACACCGACATTCCCGAAGCGCCCTGGATCGGAGTTGATGGCGACGACAAGCGGCGGGCGCGCATCAACATGATCGCGCACCTGCTTGCGCGCGTTCCGTACCAGCTGATGGAGCGCGAAGCGGTTGTCATCCCGGAGCGCCCGCGCTCTGGCGGTTACGAACGGCCACCGCGCGACGAAATGACATTCGTGCCCGACCACGCAGCCGAAGTCGAACACCGGCACAAGAAACACTCGAAGTGAATCGAGCATGTTGAAGGCGCGAGTCGAGAATCTTGAACACATCCTCGGCTGTCCCATCTGATCCTTTTCTCCGGGTGCCGTAGGGGTTGCACGAGCCAGAGCGTGCGGGACGGTTCTCTGTCGCGCGCGGTCGTCTGCGATGCCGCGCAGGCTCGAGAGCGCGTTCATTCGGGTGAGGAACCAGCGTTCCGTTTGCGGAGCCAAACCTGTCCGCAACGGGAACGGGTGGTGACTCAGGCGCGGGGTTCGCATCCTGCGAAGAAGCCGTAGACGAGCAGCACGATGATGGCTCCGCGGATCGCGAGGAGCCAGTTCTGAATGGAGAATAGCTTTTTGTTGTCACGTACCGATAAATGCCCCTGATTGGCTGAGCGCTCGTCGGCGCAGGCGGCGATCACTGACACAGAGGCCCTCCGTATCCGGATGCCTAGGCGTCGTCAGATCGTTCGCCGTTGCGCTCTTTCTCGTGGCGGTCCGAGGAATCTTGAACGACCTCGTCGAGTGTTTGCCCGGCACGCTCGATGTCACGACCGGATCCCATGACCTGGCCGTAATTGAGAAGGCTCACGATGAGCACGCCGCCGACGATGTTGCCCAATGCCGCCGCGGCCAGCCACATGCCATACTCGCCGGCCGTGATGCGGCCGTCGAGCATGGCGGCCAGCGCTTCGCCGCTGCCGGCGATGCAGTGGGCCAGTCCGGCGGCGCCCACAACAAAGGTAGTGAGATAGACGATCACGATTTGCCCGATACTGTGGCGGGCGGCAGAGACCAGCCACGCCATCAGCGCGATGATCCACCCTCCGATGATGCCGGAGAAGAAGATTTGTGCGAAGTCTCCGCTCCCGACCGTTTTCTCGCCGAGCATGCTGAGTGCCTCGCGCAAGTCTGCACTCAAGGCAGGCGTTTTCATGACCAGCACGGCAAACAACAGCGCACCCAATATGTTCGCGGCGAACACGATCACCCACAGTCGAAGGGTCTTGACTATGTGCTTCTTCGTGGCCAGAACGACGAGAACCGGAAACAACGTGTTTTCTGTGAACAGCTGGGCGCGCCCCATCACAACGACAATGAACCCGATCGGATACAGCAGTGCGGCCAACAGGTGCGCTGCAGGTGCCGCGGGACCAACGGCAGCGAGAATGGTGGCCGCCCCAAGGCCGGTGAGGCCCATTCCCAGCCCGGCGGCCACGCCCGACAGCGCCAGGCCGACGGACGAGCGCTTGAGTTCGTCCTCCCCCGTGTCGTGAGCGACGGCGAAGATCTGTGCGGCGGTCAGTCGAGCGCCCTCAGCGGGGGGTTCCTGATTCGCATTGTCGAACGTCATCGCATAACAATAGCTCGCGAGGACAGTGCGTGCCGCAGTGATGGCGTAGAGGTAAGCGAAATAGACGCTGAGCGGTCAGCGACAAAGTCAGCGACAGCGCGCGATGCAACGCTTTAGGCAACAGGAGCGCCATTGTCATCCAGATGGGTCAGAGTGTCAGCTCGCCTACTCCGTAAGGTGAAACACAGGGTGCCGTGACGCTTCATCGATGAAGCTGTCTGCCGGGTCACCAGCCGTCGCGTCGAAGTATGACGCGGTAATTGGCACTTCGCGCACGTACTGCTGCAGCACCGGCCCTGCAGTTTGTGCATCCACGCCGTCGGCGTGCAGCACCTCGGTCCGTCTCCCCCGCCGTAATGACACCTCACCGTTTGCGCGTACGTTGTGAACCCAGCTCACATTCCCGTACGGCGCGACAAGCCATCGTTGGTTCCCAGACTCGACGAGGGTGACCGGTGTCGTCCTGCGTTTTCCGCTCCGGCGGCCCGTCGTGGTGAGCAGATAACTCGATTTCGCGCCGATCCCCGCTCGGATCAAAACAGTCATCATTGCGTTGGTCGCGCGCCGCGCGGGTCCGAGTCGATACGTCTTGGCCATTGTTCCATGATGCCGGAGATATGAAAGATTAGTGCAGATCGGTAGCGGTGGGCAGACCTTTATTTTGAGTGAAGGTGTTTGGGACAGGGCCTCCAAGACGCTATCGGCCGGCTTCTCGTCGGCGGATCGCAAACAGGGAGTCGCGCCCGTCGGAAGATCGTGGAATGATCCTCGAGTCGAAGACAGTGAAGAACGGACTGCACCTCCACCTCGTGCCGGTCAAGGGTGGCCGCGAAGACGAGCGGGCCCGACTAGTCGATTACGGAGCGGTCGCGGTCGCCGACTTCCGCGGAAAGTACGGCCCTGGAACCGGATGGGCCATCCTGGCTGGTGCCGACGGAAACGAGTTCTGCATTCTTCGAACCGCAGTTGAGCGCTCGGAAATCTGAGGTCGATGCATGAGCAGTTGCGGTTGTCCGACCCAAGAATCGGACCACCCGTAGCGCGCAGAATCTATGGGGCTGCTTCGACGAACGGTCGCGGCCAGCCGGCAAGCGGATCAGGTGATCCAACAGATGTGCACCGATAGGGGTGGTGGCGTCGGCTTCTCGAGCATCGATGGAAAATGGTTGCTCGTTCGTTCAGAAACCATGGCACACCGATGAACGTTCGTCTCTAGCGTCGGCCACCCGGTGGCGCCGATCAGTGGAGAGCACGCGCCGGTCACGAACAGCAAAGGAAGGGTTAGGCGTTTTACTCCAGGGACAGATGCGGAGGCGATCGGTCTGCGGGAGGGCGCTCCAGTCACAGACCGAACTCCGCTACGGATGGGGTGGTGCAGCTTCTATGTCCAGGGTTCGGTCAATGACCTGTTTGGCGACGGCGTGAATGCTGAGGTTGTTGCTGCGGGCATAGGAACGCATCGCGGCGAAGGCCTCAGAGATCCCCATGGCTTTGGATGCGGCCAGAATGCCCTTGGCCTGCTCAACGATGATTCTGCTGTCCAGTGCCCGTTTTAGTTGCGCGGTGACCACGCTTGATTCGCGAACACTACGTTCGTGCAGGATACCGATCGTCGCGGCACCGGCCAGCGCCTGGGCGAGGATGGTATCCCGTTCACTCAATACACCGACACGCCGGTTGAACAGAACCATCGCGCCGATGGTTTCTCCGCGCAACGTCATCGGGACGGCATGGATCGAACGGAATCCTAATTTGAGGGCCGCCGGCCGAAACTCCAGCCAGCGTCCTTCGGAGTCAGCGAGGTCTTCCACGACGACCGGTTGGCCGGTGGCGAGACAATCAACACCTGGCCCCGATTCCGCATCCAGTTGCATAATCTCTGCCAACTCGCTCCCTTCGCTGAAGGATGCGACGAGTTGAAGCCCCCCACCGGCAGCAAGGAGCAGGATGCGACCGGTGTCGACGGGCATGAGTTCCGTGCACTCATGCAACAGGGTGTGGAGCAGGTCGGCCATGTCGTAGGTATCGATCATGGTGTCCGCGAGAGTTGCAAAAGCTGTGATCAGTTTCTGCTCGCGCCCGGTATCGGCCATGGCTTCCCCTCTTCAGTGACTGGGCTATTTCGTAAACTGATTCGAGCTCTTGTGAACATCTTCCAAAACATAGGCGAATGGCATTGCTCCACCAGTTGATATCATACAAGAGACAGGTGCCCGACGAGTCATGCCTTCTGTAACGACCGGCTCTGATTCAACAGACCCAACGGGCCTCATCGCCGTTGCCGCTATCAATTCCCGCGGGTACGGATCACAAAATGAGCTGTGACGCCCGTACCCTCGATTCCAGGTTTATGGCTCGTCGTTGTTCGCTGAGCTGCGCTGGGTCCATCCTGACCAGCCTTGGGCATCGACGACGCAAAATCGATTGCCCTCCGGGTCTTCCATGATCACGTAGTCGGCGTCCAGGGGCCGTCGTTCCCAGTGCACTTCGTGCGCACCAAGCTCAATCAGTCGGGAGACCTCTGCGGTCTGATCCTCAGCATACAAATCGAGGTGAATCCGCGGCGGAAGCACTCGCTCCGAGGAATGCGCATCCAGAGAAACGTTCGGTCCTGCGCCCTGGCGCGGATGCAGTAACGCGAAGTCAACGTCCATTGGCTCGCGGACCGCGTAGTTCAGCGTTTTCGACCAGAACTCCACCTGAGCTGCCAAGTCACTCACGCGTATCACGACAGATCCGACGATCAGCATTATTCGACCATAATGTTGCTGGGGTCGAATGACAATACGAGCCCCAACTCGCCCGTAATCCGGTCGGTAAGTAGGCAACTACCCGTAAGGTCAGGGGCGGCCGGCAGCATCCGCTCACCGAGGTGACCGAGCACTTTGGGGCCCGCGCGGATTCCTTTTTGGTTAGCGACTTGGCACCCTCACAAACTCAACGGAGTTGCCTATGAGCGAGTCAACGATCAGATCAGATTGGATATCCGCAGAAAATTCGTTTGCAGACGGTTTGGGTCACGACGTCGTCGAGCTGCTCTACCGACTCGAGTGTTAGTACAGAGTCGGCCCCCTCAGCGGATCCCCGTCTGAGACGACACTGGCCGCGGCTTCGCGGGGGAAAAGTGATTCCACCTTTCGTTGAAGGTCATCCCCTCGTGACTGTTGTTGGCCATTCACCGGGATTGCGGCCGATCGTCCCCTCAAGTGTGCATCTCGTGGATGGCGTCTAATCGCAGGCCGCCTGAGAGCCTCACTTTTGAGCTTCAGCCAGAGTAGCGTCGAGCCGTTCGAAGTCTTCATCCATGCCCGCGTCCATGCCCGATGCGAGCATTGCATCGCACCCTTCCTTGGACGTGTATGTGGAGGTGACTTCCAGCGCGCTGGATTCACCGTCGAGATCGATGAACTTCAACGTCTCCAAGGTGACGCCGAGTTCATCCTCGTACTCCCAGGTGTGCACAATGAGACCCGGCTCGACCCTGTGGTAAGAGCCTCGGAACGGCCAGCTGCCGCCGGATGCCGCCTCGACGACATATCGAAATGCTCCACCGGTAGTCGCATCGAAACGGTCAACCCGCACAGTTGTCCCTCGCGGGCCCATCCATTGTGTGAACAGGTCAACTTCGGTGTGCGCTCGTTGCACGAGTGCTGCTGGTGCGGCGAACTCTCTCCGGTGAAAGATGCTTTGTTCGCCGGTGCGTGAGTGCTCGGTGAGCCCTGGCTGGCGGATGTCGTGGTCGTTCATGATTTCTCCTCATGTGGTTCGGTCGGATCGGTGAGAGTAGTGAGTACGAGATCAAGTCGTTGGTATCGATCCTCGAGCCGATGTCTTTGAGCTTCCATCCAGCGCATTGCGTCGTCCAGTGGCTGTGACTCGATTCGCACACGGCGCGTTCGGCCCTCCTTGTGGCGTGTGATCAGTCCAGCCCGTTCGAGCACGTCAAGTTGTTGGGAGACGGCTTGAAAGGAGATTTCGAACAGGGCGACAAGCTCGCCAACAGTGGCATCCGATGTCGCCAGTCGGTCAATGATGGTCGATCGCACGGGGTCACCGATGGCGGCGAACGTTTGTGTCACAGCTGAAGTCACCTTCCCATTATTCAACCCGATGCTTGAATATCAAACGATTTGAGTATTTTCACCACTTGTTTCATGGTGAGCGGCATCCGCCCAGGCGGAGAGGCAGGCCATGACGGGAGCAGCAGGCCATGACCCAGCGAGTTATTGGTGTGGTTGCTGTCAGTGCGGTACTTCTCGGCGTTTTGACGCCGGTTGCCGCCACTGCAGCTCACCGCGTCAGTCGCAGCGGACGTGGCGCAGGCGCAGGATCTACCGATGTGAGTACCGCGCGCTACATCAATGATGTTCAGGGACCCTGCGTTCGGGTGCCGGGGCGTCGGGACGGTTCTGCTGCCTGGGGCGCGCAAAAGCTGAACAACTTGGGGCGGAAGCGGTCACATCTTGCGCAAACATTACAGCCAGTCGCGTCTGATCACGCAGCGTGTCTCTGTCACCGTGACCGCACGAATACCGGAACCATCGCGGAGTGAGAAGAACGGCTCGAAGCATTCTGGTCGAGTGCCGATGACGAAAACGTAGAAGTGACCCTCGGAGGCATTGCTGCGTTAGCGCCCGAGCTGCCGCGTTCTGCGCCGCTCGATATTCGCGAAACGCGTTGCGAGCGCTGCTACTCGCGTTGGAAGAAAGAGCCGGCTTACCTGCTCATGGATTTACCTCGGTCACACGAGACAACACCTGTGGGCCAATTTCTGTTGCATCGCTGTCAGGAAAAACGTCGAAGACAACTGGAACGCCGTCCACCTCACTGAGTACACTTTTCGACGCTTCTAAAACCTTATGAGAGAGCGCTATCCGAACCGCGCCAGTCTCAGAATCTACGCCGAGGCTCATCATCGGACCACCGAACACCTCAGCCCAATGCTCTCGTTCCTCAAATATTTCTTCGACCACTGCCTGACTGTCCTGTCGCGAGTAGTCCAATTCAGAAGTCGAAACAGTCACACCGGCTATCTTCGGCAGGTTCTCGACATCAGCCAAAAAATTTTGTACTTCGACGGGGTCAGCTGTCCCGTCATAGTAAATCTCCACTTCTCCGGAACTGTCGTCGACCCGAACGTGATTGAGAGTTGATGAATGCCGAACAGTCTGAAGAATACGGAGCGCTTCCGCGAGTGGCTCACCGTCGTTCAGCGCTTGGCTTGAATCAGGCAAGACCATTTGCTCAGATCCGTCCGTCGCCACGTAAGAACTGCTATTTGCGTTGCCCGCTGCGATAGAAACGGGAAGCAACCCACCGACGAGAGCAACGCTGAGGCCGGCCGAGAGCATTGGCCCTTTTCGGAATAAGAGCGAACGTGCGGCTCTGTCATTCATTCTGGAACCATTTCGTAGCGTCGACGCTGGCTGGCGGGCTGGCCCCCACCATAACAGCGAAGCCTCCGCGGCTCCACCGTCCTCGTTACCCCACGCGCCAAAGCGCGGTGAATGGGCGCCGTATTGCGATTGGGGTTCTGAGCGGTTGGGCTACAGCGGATGCGCGGTAGGGCTGTGCAACCCTTACGGTCCACGCGTGGCCGTGATGCCGTGTGATGCTCCGATGACCTGTCTCGGGCTCGTCATGGCGAACGGTCTGACCGTCGGCTCTACCTGGGCGCTTTCACGTGTCACCACTCGTCCAAGATCACACAACATTCTCTTGCCACGCCCAGTCCGCGAGCCTCACCCTTGATAGGGCTTGCTGCGATAGCCGACGAGCACGGCGTCGCGGGTGAATCCGAAGGACTCGTAGAGAGCTACCGCCGGCGCGTTGTCCTCCTTGACCGTCAGGCTCAGGCTGCCTTTGTCCGACGCGGCAAGGATCATCCGTCCGATTGCAGCGAGAAGCACCTTGGACAGCCCGTTTCCGCGGGACGGCGGTGTGATCGCGATGAAGTCGAGGTAGCCCGCCCCATCTGCCTGCACCTCCGCCGACGCATAGCCCAGGATCTCGGACCCACCTTCGTGGGCTAGGACCAGGGTGACGCGCTCGTCGTCCTCGACAAGCTGGCGCGCAGTTGCGTAGGTGCCGGGAAACGCCGCGACATGCAACTCCGCGATCGAGGGGAGGTCCGCAGCCGTGGCTCGACGCGGCACGACACTCGTAGACCCTCCGTCGGGCAGTGGCCAGCCCTCATCGCCTCGGGCGACGTAGGCGATATTGACCGCGCTGCGGTGCCAGCCAAGCGTGCGGGCGAGACCGGCAATCCGCGTGTTGGCCGGATCCGCGCTGATCTCATGGTCATCGATGCCGTCCGAGGTCTGCTCGATAGCGGCGTCGACGAGTGGTCGAGCCCACTGCTCCCAGGCGTCCTCATCCTTCGTCCAGGGACCGTGGATCCAGCTGCGTCCGGTCTCCTCATCGCTGTCGACGATTACCACGCCCACGACGTGCTCCCCACGCACGGCCACCCGCGCAGTCTGGGTCCACGGCGGTGACAACCCCTCTAGCTCTGCCTCGACCCCGGCTGGCTCGGTCCCCACATAAGCGCATGCGGTTCGCGGGTCCTGTTGAGCCGCAGTCAGGAGGCTCCGGGCAGCTGCCAGTTGGTCAGCGTTCGGCGTGAGGATCGGCATACCACCACGATAGTCAGAATCGTGCGATCCGTCGCCCGAATTCTTGGTCGCCGGCCGCGAAAGGATGAGGCGGCAGCTCTGGGGGTGAACTTCAGGATAGATGAACAATCCGCGCGCGCACTTGCTGAACTGAACCTGGCTGCCTTGAGGGTGAGGCGTGGTTCCGCTTCGCGAAGTTGCGTCGTTGCGATGACGATGCGACGCGCGCCGCTTGCGCGCGATCCTCGCCGAGCACGACATCTGCCGAAACGGTGTCGACCGTGGAGTCATCGCACGATTACAACCTCGACACTGTCCCCGACGCCCTTACCGAGCTTTCTGCGCAGGACGGCACTCACTGAGATGAAGTGGTGACCTTGCCCGGTGGGCATCAGCGCAGACGTCACCGTGATGCCGTCTACCGTCGTGTTGGCCTTCACCGACTTGCCGGTACCGAAGAATTCGCGTGAACCGGGCACCTCGATCACTGACCAGTCCGGCATCCATTCGGGATTCACAATATCGGTTGTAAAAGAGAGAGTGTCAGACATGCCGATATTCTAGATGCCTCTGACGCGCTTCTGTTGGCTGGTCGGGCAGGCGGTTCTAATTCGTGCTCCTTGCTTGCGCAACGCCCGTGCAGGGCTTCCACACCCTCTCCATCAGGCTCAGCGCAAAAGCTGGCGCGTCCGTTCATGACCATCGTGAGAGCGAGTGATGCGTCGGTGACCCGTCCGTCATAGCGCGGTGTTTCACAGCCTGACGAGAGCACAGTTTACGTGGGCTTCCGCGTAGTAGCAGCTGCCGCATGGAATCGCGGTGCGGATGATGCTTAAAGCGGCCTCTGGGAATATTCGCGGGCGTGACTGATCATTCTTCAATCTCGATGGTGCCCTCGTCCGAGACGGGAAACCCAGGTGCGAATGCAGCCTCCCAGAGGTGCCCATCAGGGTCAGCGAAGTATCCGGAGTATCCGCCCCACTCAGCGCGCTCCGCAGCCTTGACCAGTCGCGCCCCCGCTTCAACAGCTTCGGCTAGCGCCAGATCAACCGAAGTCGTGTCGTTGAAATTCAGGGCCAACGTGATCCCGCGATATACAGCGGGCGACTCCGAAAGTACACCTACATCGGCCGCCAAGTTTTCGTATCCGAAGAGGCCGAGCCACGTTCCCGAGGTCCGGAACCAAGTGATGCCGGCCAACGGATCTCCGCGTTGCTGCCAGCCGAGCGCTCGGTAGAAAGTCGCGCTTCTGTCCAGGTCGGCGACACCGAGAGTGACTATTGTGAAGTTCGCTGCGATTGCCATAAGCACATTCTCACACCAGCATCGCCACCGATCATAAGAGGTCGGCAAGGTCTGATCCTGGCGCAGATCCATCACTCGCACACACTCAGTCGCGATAGCGGATCGTTCAGCGAGACAGTGGTCGAAGCTTGTCTTCGGTTACCGGAAGTGAAGCGGTGTAATAGATCTGAGTTGCGTTCATGTCACCCCAATCGTCCTTCTTCACACGGATTCTGCCGGTCGACACTTCGGCGATGCGCACTCGCAACCATGAGCCGTCGTCTAGTAGCAACTCGTATGGGTCGGCAAGGTAGCCCAGTCCGAGGTCGTCGAGAGTCTCGTCTGCGACCATCCAGCCCACTACGCCTGTCCGCGGACGGCCCAGTAAATCGATGGCGACGAATCCTTCGTCAACAGGTTTCATCCAGCCCACGCGCTCACCATCATCAGATCGCCGATGCTCAATCCAGTCCGCTTCCACGCCTCAACGATAACGATCTGGCTCACAGGTTGCTCGCAGGCCGATCGGCAACCTCGCCAGATGACTCCGAGCCCGGATGCGATGCGAGCGCAGCGAACCGGCTTGGTCGCCATGGGAATTTTCCCTGGGGCGTGGGCGGTCCTGGGCCAGGGCAGGGTCCTCAAGTATCGGCTCCCTCGGACTCACGATTCGTGGTGGTGGTGCTTGTTGTCGAAACGGTGGTCATCCTGGTCACGGTGCTTCTGCTGCTAAAACTGGATCTGCCTCAGTATCTTGTGCCTCTTGGGCCGTTGACGTGGGCGCTCTCTTCTTCCTTTTGGTCCGGCCAGGCGATCGCTTTCAGGGTGCTGGTTTCGGTGCGGCTTGAATGTGTTTGCGTCGGGCTGGGTCTGTCACCCGGAGAGCGTACGCTGGGAGTGGCCTACTTCCCTACAGTGATACCCCGGATGCTTTCGCAGAACCATTGCAGTCGAGCTTGCCAGCGTTCGAAGGAAGTAAGAACCACGATGTCTCAATCAACTCCACTCCCGGAGCCTGGTCCGGGTCGTTTCGCGGCTACCTACCGGGCCCTGATCTCAGCCGTGATCTTCTTCATCGCAGCCCTGGCGTTCGGCCTCATCATGGGCAAACCCTTGGATGGGCGCCTGCTGATCAGCTACGCCGGAGTCGGCCTGTTCGTCGGCGGTATGACGACCGCACTGAGTCAGCGGCGGCACCAGCAGAACGCCCGCGAAGCCGACTGCGAAACCGCCCAGCATGCGAGGCCCCGGTTGGAGCGTCAGCGACGCGGCCAATCCATCACCGTGTGGCTGGGGCCGATCATCTTCATACTGCTGGCCGCGATATCAGCCTGGCTGCTGTTTGATCCAGCAACCCCACAACGGATCCAAGGGTTTGTCTTCATGATCATCTTCATCCTTGCCGCGGTTGCGACACCGTTCTGGGCATTTGCTGCACGACGGCGCACCGACCGACGCCTCGAACAACTCGATCGACCATGAGCACGCGATCGCGCTCAAGCCATGCTGGCACCGAAATGAAGGCGCAAAGCACTGTTGGTGGTGCGGTCGGTGTTGTCGGGGCAGGTTATATCGGCCATCTATTTGCTCAGCTGTTCGCCTTGGTCACGCGCACGGTTCGGGTCTTGTTGCCTCCTCGCGGTGAATCACCGGAGCTTGGTGGACTCGCACTCTCGAGGCCTACAGAATGAGGTGCCGACCTCACTTATCTCACATACACCCATCGACCGAGTCAACGCGTACGAGCTCTCGGAGTGGTGGAAAGGGGTACGAACAGCAGTTACCTAGAAGCAGGTGCCGAACGGTTGATTCAGTTTTGGTTCATCCGATTTGACCATACTGGTCCTATGCTTCCGAGATCATCGCCGACGACAGTGGTTCTTGATCTTCCGTTTCACGGTATGTGGCGGGTGGAGAACAGTCCAGCGCGTCGTGTCCCGAGCCACGGCACCGCCGCTTTTGGTTCCTCATACGCCATCGACTTCGTCCACGTGGACAAAAATGGTCGCTCTGCACCTTTTACCTGGCGAAGTATGGTGGCCGCTGAACCTCCTGAGCGATTTCTCGGCTTTGGGGTGCCGATCCTTTCGCCAGTGACGGGTGTCGTCGTGGCAACCCATAATCACGAGCCGGACCATGACGGCCGGCGCTCACAGCTGATACTCATTCCGTACATGCTGGGACAGGCCAAACGGGCACGGCGAGGAGCTGCTGGGCTGGCAGGCAATCATGTCGTCATCGCCATGAGCGATCGCGGCCCTTTCGTTCTTGTGGCACACCTCCAGGAGGGCACGGTGAACGTCCGTGTCGGCGATCACCTGCAAGCGGGCGAAAAGATCGGCCGGTGCGGCAACTCGGGCAACAGTACGGAGCCGCACGTTCACGTGCAGGTTTCCGATTCGACCGCATGGGTCGACGCGCGTGGCATTCCCATCGTCTTTCGCAAGACCGACGGCTCGAGCTGGCTGCCAAGAGAATCCGAAATCGTTCAGGGCTAGAGCTCCGCACAGCCAGTAAACCAGTACTAGTTCCTGGGCCAACAATGCGTGCTCAATTGGATCCCCTGCGGGCGCCTTCTGGAGGGTTGAAAGAGTTCGTGGGATCATGATCCGTGCACTCGCTTCGTGGACCCTCGTTGTACGCTGGGTTGAATGAGTCGACGACTTCTCGTGATGGCAGTGACCGCAGGACTTGCTCTCGGGGCTCTTGCGGCGACAACTTGCTGGACCGCACAGCCAGTGGCTGCCGCATCCCTTGAGAGTGCCACCGTTGATACCGTGGCGGTCGGCACTGGGCCCGTCACAACCGGGGTCAATGACTTCGAGTTCGATAGTTTCGACGGAGACTACACGCTCGGGCGAGATTCGGCTGGCCGGTCCACACTGAAGACGGTCGAAACGTTGGTCGCCCGCTTTCCCGATTCGGACCAGAACCGTGGGATCCGTCGCGAGCTCGCCGAGCGATATGACGGGCATCCCATCGACCTCAATGTCACCTCGGTGACTGATGAACGCGGACAACCGCGAGCGTTTACGGAATCCTCAGACGACGGGTTCCGCACGTTGACGATTGCCGACAGTGACTACGTGCACGGTACGGAGATCTACGTCATCACCTACACCTCACGTAATGTGACCCGGTACTTCGCCGATACGAACGCCGACGAGTTCTATTGGGACACCAACGGAACAGGATGGGGACAGCCGTTCGGGAAAGTATCGGCCGAGGTTCATCTGTCTGCGGCGCTCCAAGCGAAGCTGACAGGGAACGCGAATGCGGCTTCAGGGCTCGAGGGTGAGAGGGGTCCGGCGACGATCACGGAGACCGACGACGGATTCGCGGTGTCGGCAACGAACCTTGGACCGGGTGAGAATCTCACCTTCGCGATCGGCTTCGACCCCGGCACGTTCACTCCGCGCGATGACTCGTTCCTGTCGGCGCCCTGGCCAATCCTGTCACTTCTCGGGACACTGGCTGCCCTGCTGGTGGCAGGATGGGCGCTGTTAATCCGACGAACCCACCTGCGGGATGCCCCAAGCCGCGGCATCATCATCGCAGAATATTTACCGCCGAAAGATGCGAGCCTGCTCCTGTCTTCAGTGATAACGAGGACGACAGCAAAGTCCACGCCTGCACAGGTTCTCGCGCTTGCGGTGGCCGGCAATCTGCGAATCATCGAGAGTGAAGCATCCGGCTTCAGCCGCAAACCGAGCTATGAGCTGGAGTTTGTGTCAGCCGACGGCGCCGATGCTGATGCGACAGAGTTCCTGCACGCTGTCTTCGGAGACACGCTGACCGAGGGCGAGCACCGCAATCTGAAGAAGAGAGACCAGAAGGCTATCAAGCGGCTCACCGAACTGACCAAGCGAGTAACAGCAGATGCTGTGGCCAACGGCTATAGACGGCGCAGGCCGGCCGGGCTCCTCGGTTTGCTGGTGCTTGCGTCCGTCCTGGCTTCGATCTCGGGAGTCGTCTTCGCCATCGTTTCCTTGTCTTCGGTGCACGGCAGCCCGGCCTTGTTGGCGGTTTTCCTATTCATCTCCGTGCTGGCGTTCGCCACCAGTGCCGTTCTGATCTCGCACAATCCGTTGGATACGAAAGGCGTGAAGCTGCGGGACTATTTGTTGGGCCTCCGAGAGTACATCTCGTTGGCAGAAGCAGATCGCCTTCGTTACCTACAGTCAATCAAGGGCGCTGAGCGCACGCCGGTCACAACGGGCGACCCGCGACAGGTGATCAAGATCAACGAACGTCTGCTCCCGTATGCAGTCCTGTTCGGCATTGAGAAGTCGTGGGCGGAGGAGCTCGGTCGGAACTACGAACAAGTGGGCGAGCGTCCCTCCTGGTTTGTCGGATCTGGGGGCTTCAACGCGGCACTGTTCGCCAGCAGCATCGGTTCGATGTCGGTGAGCGCGTCGTCCGCATACAGCAGCACCTCCGGTGGCTCCGGCGGCGGGGCAGCGTCAGGGGGTGGCGGAGGTGGCGGAGGTGGCGGAGGCGTCTAGCGCTCTCGACCAGCCGGTGGAACGCTGCCCGGTGATCGAACCCTCAGCGGGATACCAGGGGGTGAGCGAAAAGAGGATCCACCGGGGCAGTCAGCGTTCGTAGATGTTGCTTCGACGACCGAGGGTGATTACTGCGACAACGAGGATGTTGTCGTCAACCGTGTAGACGATGTGGTAGGCCCCTATACGAACCCTGAGGCCGGGACGCCCTTGGAGAGCTTTGGCACCTGGCGGACGTGGATCCTCTCCGAGGAGCGCAATCGCTCCACGTATGCGGTCGCGATCCTGATGGTCAATTCGTTTCAACGCGCGAACTGCGGCAGGTCGCAACTCGATTTGGTAGGTCATACCCAGCCCAGATCGGCTTTCACCTGAGCCCAAGGGATATTGGGTCCCTCCTCTGCCATCGCCTCGTCGAACGCGGCGACATCTTCGACTTCTTCCAGAGCTTCGAGCATCCGCTCGTAATGCTCAGGACTGACAACCACGGCGGCGCGCTGACCGCGGCGTTCGATGAACACCGCTTCGGTCTTCGAGCGATCGATGACGTCTGAAAAGTGGTTGCGTGCGTCTGCGACGCTGACTACGGACATAGTCTTGTCGTGCATCCTATATCTCGAAATGTACATGAATCTGACTCTTTGAAAGGGAAGTCACGCTGATCGCTATACCCACTGATAGAACCCTCAGTGAACGAGAGCCGACCGGATGGACGGCAGACGTTCCTGATTGTGGTTGAACAACCCGGCTTTCGCGTCTGGTTCGCCGTCACCGCGATTAGAGTCAGGGGATGCTTGAGAATTCATATCCCCCGTTCGGCCTGCGAGTTGTGACGCCCCGAATTGAGCTGGTAGCAGCTACAGACGAAATTCTCTTTCAGCTGGCGCCCATCGTTCAAGCTGGCCTCGCCTCTGCGGAACCACCGCCATACGACGATCCGATTTCGCTGTATGAAAACGATCCGGAGGTCCGAGTATCAACCTGGTTACAGGGTATCTGGCGCGGTCGAGGCAACTTTGGCCCCGGAAATTGGCGTCTGTACTTTGCCGTCGTTCTCGATGGACGAGCGGTCGGAATGCAGGATTTGGTTGGCACACAGTTTGGAGCTTTCGGTTCGGTGGACAGCTTTTCTTGGCTATCGTCGTCCGAGCGCCGACAGGGTCTCGGGCGTGAAATGCGGTCAGCAATTTTGCATTTGGCGTTCGCCGGACTCGACGCCAAGGAAGCCCACAGTGAGGCGTTTCTGGACAACATCGGTTCCAACAGGGTGTCCGAGGCACTCGAATATGAAGCCAATGGCACAAACTGGGCAACGCGCCGAGGCGCGACGGCCGAGCTGCAGCGCTGGAAGCTCAGCCGTGAACGATGGCAACGGCATCAGCGCGACGACGTTCAGATACACGGCTTGGAACCTGTCCGAAAAGCATTGCGCATCGAGAACTGAAATATATGTGAATGCGAAGACCAGTCAACGTCCCCTGGCGCGGGAGGAGGCAATCTCAATCGTCCCGCAAGTCGGTCGGTCAACGCAACAGCATGCACCGATAGTCGACCCGTCAGTGCGACGGGATATGTGCGGATAGTGGGCGGTCGGACGGCGCAATTCCTTGCTACTGCCCGAATAGGATGCCGTTGATCGAGGTCATAACGGCAACGATGTCGTCGGCTGATTCGACGCATGAGTCGATGTCGACTACCGCTTTGGACACGGAGCTCGCCGGGATTAGTAATCCCGCCGATGGGTCAAGCGTGTCGCCCACCGAGATTTTGCCATTCGGGAATGTGATGAGTTTCGGTTCGCCGAGCTCGAGCGCGGCACCCGCTGGCCAGACAACTGGGTACGTCGGCCCCGAATCAAGCGCTAGTGCGAGACAGCCGCCGGAGATGACGACGTGCCCCGGAAGGGGCTCTATAACGGCGTCCTCAGGAATGATGCGCCCTTGCAGAAGAATGGGGGTCGGTTCAGGTACCGACGTACATCCGGTCACCCCAACCACCATCACGAGAAGCGAGAGCAGCATCACAGGGATTGAGCACCAGAGCTACATCATGGTCGACAAGATAACGACCATGCCGCGAGCAAACGTGAGTGATCGACTCGGACGACTCGAAGACTCCGACCTTGTTCGACTTGATCGGGCACTTATCGTGTTTCTCGGCTTTGCCGCGTAACGTTTCGCCGCCAACACCCATCCTGTCAAGTTAGTGAATCGATCAATGAGACCGAAGCACACCGATAGCCGGTCCATCACCGCACGTAGTTTCGAGAGCTCGCGAAATGCGATTACAGAGCCAATTTCAACTCGGCACGGGCGCCGGCATGGTATCAACCTACGGACGTCGAATCCGGGGGTGTGGTCGCGGAAAATCTAATTGGGACGACTGTTCTTTCCATCCAGCCAGAGTTCGGTCGACACATCCCGGTGAACTCCGTCCGAGCCAACGTGTTTCTCGCTTATGGTCGTCCCGTTCTTGATCACATGAACCATGGCCATCGCGTGTCCGCGCCCAAGCCCGTAATCTTCCTTGAGCCAATCGATAATCGTGCCGGCTTTCACCGTTGATTCGTCAAGACCGCGTTCATGTGCCTTGGCGAGTAGCGCTCGGGGCGTGAGGCCTGTCTTGACTTCGATAGTGTCGAGGTATGCTTGGAACGACATCGCGTTAGCTCCCTAGCCTTGCGTTTGTGGATGGTGCGATTATATGCGGGCGCCAAGTGGTGAGCGGGCGATGTCTTCGAGGGCTTTCCAGTGTGCGGTATACGCGGCACGTCCTTGCCCTGTGAGGCAGAGCATTAGCTGAGAGCGGCTAGTTCTGACAAATTGCTCTGGCGGGATACTGCGCATTGCCTACGTTGCAGTCATCCCGTCTGTCGTTGAACGGTCCGGTAGACGATTGGTGCCGGTGAGCCCGTGGTCGGTGTTGACGAAGTTCGATCCAACGCCACGTGATTCCAAGGCGTTTTGCTGCGCGGTGAGATCTTGCTCATTTGTGGATCCTCAAATGAGAATTATACTAACCATGTTGGCGTACTTGGCGCATAATGGTTATATGAGTTCAGAATCGATCGAGTTGTCAGTCAGCAGTGCGCGGGATCATTTTTCTGATGCGGTCAATCGTGCTGCGTTCGGCGGAGAAATTACTTTCATCACGCGTGGTCGAAACCAAAAACGTGCCGCGGCGATCGTCCCTGCCGAGCTTGTCGAACAGTTTGAAGCAATGATCGACCAAGAAGAGGGACGAATTGCGCAAGAGCGATTGAACGACATCAATGCGGGAACAGTGAACGCCATCCCGGCAGATGAGGTTGCCCGGGCGCTCGGGCTGTGAACGAGGAATCACGGTACTCGGTTCTTTATGACCCAAAAGCGCTTAAAGAGATCGGCAACCTCGACAAAGCGGTCGCGCGCCGTGTCGTCAAAGCGATTGATCGACTAAGTTCTGAGCCTCGCCCCGCAGGAGTGCGGGCACTCGTGGGCTTTCCTGGCCTGTTTCGAATTCGGGTCGGTGACTACCGCATCGTTTACACGGTCAAAGGCGCCGAGCTGATCGTGCTTGTCCTTCGCGTCGCGCATCGCAGTGTTGTCTATCGCAAGCTCTAAACAGCCTGCCGGCGTCGTACCGCACGCATCCGTGAACCGATCCACTTGCGGTACATTCCTGTCGCATTACCCAAAGACACGATGGATTGGGCTGGAGTTGAATGACCCGCACTCAAGTTTTGGTGTCTGAATGGCTTCTCGTGATGCAGTAGGCCCTCTACTCATTCATAGACGCTGCTGCGATAATCAATATCGATCACCAAGACGACCAGGCCTGCGTCTTGAAGGTCACAGACAATTCGATAATCACCGACGCGATATCGCCACAGGCCCGCTAGTCCCCCGGTGAGGGCTTTGCCCCGGTTTCGGGGGTTATCAAGGGTCGTGATTGCTCGAAGTGCGGCACGGATTCGTCGGGCCGTCTGCGGGTCAGCTTTCCGAAACCACTTCACCGCGTCGGGCGAAAGATTGACTTCCCAAGTCACTCGACCTCATTCAGGATGCTGGTATCGACTGGGGCGTCGTTGAGCCCCAGTTCGCGCTCGACCACAATAAGCGGGACGGCCTGTACCCGACCCGAGCGAAGATCCGCAGCACGGTCGATGATGCGCTGCTCCCACTCCAGCTCTGAGAGGTCGCGCTCCAATACCTCGCGCACGACATCACCCTTGCTGCGCCTGGTCGCTTTGGCAAGTGCCTCGACGCGCTCGCGCAGGTCTTCGGGAAGCCGCACTGAGATGGGTCGTCCAAGTGGTGTCGTAGGGTTCATGTAAACATTGTAAGCGATGTTTACGGAAATGCGGCACTATTGGCTCCTGCATATCTCCTGTTCGGTGCGTCGTGACTGCTGCTCGAATTGTCTGCTGAGGCCAGCTCGCTGTGGCGAGGATATGGTCGACACTTTCTCAGACCAAACGGCACTGCCCCAATATGCTCGCCACCGCGCCCGCAAGTGGATCGGCTTCCGGCGAATTCCACCGCTCGATCCTCCGTCGCGGCAATGAGTTGAAACTCCAAATCGAGGTGCGAAACATTCGAGCGGTACATGGTCGCGCCGTCGATGCGGGCCACGAAGTGTTTGTAGTCGTGGAGACCGCATGGTATCGCGAGGGTGCCCACGAAAACGGCCAGGAGCAGTTCCTAGATCAAGTCCACGTCGGACGGCGCAATACCTTGCTACTGCCCGAAAACGATGCCGTTGATCGAGGTCAGAACGGCAACAATTTCATCGGGTGCTTCGACGCATGAGTCGATGTCGACTACCGATTTGGACACAGAGCTAGCCGGGATCAGGAAGCCGGCCGACGGGTCGAGCCTGTCGCCGACAGCGATCTTGCCGTTTGGGAACGCAATGAGTGTCGATTCGCCGGACTCGAGTGCGGCACCCGCTGGCCAGACAACTGGGTATGTCGGCCCCGAATCAAGCGCGATGGCGAGACAGCCGTCAGAGACGACAACGTGCCCTGAGAGCGGCTCTATACCGACGCCATCAGGGATGATGCGCCCTTGCAAAAGAATGGGCGTTAGTTCCGGCCCCGAAGTGCATCCCGTCACCCCAACCACCATGACGAGAAGGGAGAGCAGAAGCGCGGCACTTTTCATTTACCCGGCCCAGAGCTTAAGGCCAAATCGAGACAATGCATTGTTCACTTGTGAGAAGCAAGAAATAGTGGAGCCGTCTCCGGCACTGTGAATTCCATAAGCCGTATTGTTCAGAAACCACGGTCCCCCGCTATCACCTGGTTGGGACTGCCCTCCATTTTGGACGGCAGTGACACAAGCCAAGGGGCCAACCTGACGTATCCCGCCCCCGGGCTCAGAGGGGAGAGTGATGTTCGCAATGTAATTTGACCCTGCCACTGTCCCACACGCGTAACCTCCTGTGTGACCGAATCGACAAATGTAATAACCAGTCTGGGCAACAGCGCTCGATGCGAACATCCTGCTAGTAGCCCCAATATGTGGTATATCCGTTGAACATGGTGTCGCTCCAGAGCCATCGAAAGTCCCCGCCTGGAGAAGCTGTCGTGGTTGCTTGCGAATACGGAAGTACCGTGAAATATTCCGGAGAAGTGGGCGAGTTATACGAAACGTTTCGGCCGGGGCAATGCCCGGCCGTAAGGAGGCCAAGTTGCGGACCGTTTGTCTTTTTGACTGAGAATGCAGAACTACCTTGAAAAGCGCCACCCTTGTAGATTTTGCCTCCGGCGGTAAGCGCTTGCGCAGTCAATGGCGGGCTGTCACTCTTCTTGATCACTACCTTCGGAACCTCAGGACTTTCGATGGCCGCCCGCACCTCAGTTTCGATCTCGATCTGCAACTGATTACCGTTCAAGGACACATCCGAGCCACCGTAATCCACAAAAAGGGTGTTAGTAGCGTAGTCATAATGGATCAGGTACTCTGTGTCGCCGCCGATAGCCTCCGTTGCGGCCTTATAGAGAACCTGTTCTGTCGCTTCGCGATCCTCGATCGTGTATCCAGTCCCTCCCACAGCGCTGACTCCGGAGATACCGGAAAGGAGAAGTAGCTCTTCGGCTGCGGCCGGGATCCTATCTGCGAACATCACCGTTCCCGACACGTGGTCGGACGCGATAGTGTGACCGGCGTAAGCTGCGGGAAAGTGCCTCTGAAGCTGCATCGTCAATTCGCCAAAAGCGATCTGCCACTCAGCGTAGCTCGGTGAATCTGGCGGAACAGCCTTCACAGGCGAAGCCTCCGTCGCGGGCTGCTCCCACTGAGTTCGGGGCGGTTCAAAAGGCGCCGCTGTAGCGCTCGTGCCCTGCATGACGCAAGCGATGAGGGCAAGTGCGATTAGCCCTGAAGCTTGACCCAACCTAGAAAGCATCATTGCCCATTCCTTTGCTGCACTCAATTTGACGCAAAGTATTCCCGCGAACGTAACACTGAACGGCGGGGATGTACATAACCAAGCGCAGAACTATGCCTATTTGTCACGGCCGCTACTTCCGGCCTCAACCGGAAACCAATCTGACGCGCGACGCCCTCGGCAACACGCAGTTCAGTGGCGGGTATATACTCTGGCAGCAGCTCGACACCTTTCAGATCCAAAACCCGCCCCACCGTTTTACGATTAATCCAACAGACTTACTTCCGAGAGCCTTGCCAATACGAGGACTGTCCGGACCGGCCCGCAAGCCGACCGGCTAACGGGCGTCCGCGGTGAGTTCGAGATCATTGTTGGGCGTCAATCACGGACTGAATCCAGGAGCCAGTGGCACCGATCCGGCAGTCACAACCCTGACTAAAATGGACCTGTCTGATTGAGCGTTTCAGGGGCTACGAGAACGGTTCAGCCATGACCTACTTTGTCAGCAGTGGGCTGGCCGGAAATACGACTGTAGACGAGTGCCGTATAGATGACTACGAGCGTCACACTGAGAATCGCAGCGAGCCAGGTGGTGCTGTCAATACTTGAAGTAGTCGTCGCAAGAGACCAAGCCAGAATCAATGACCACGCGATGACAACACCTACGGTGCTGAAAAGAACGGTTGCGACTGACGACGACCAACGCAACGAAAGCCAACATCCAAGGCCAGCTAACCCGCCAACGAAAAGGCCAAGGACCGCTCCAAGCACTAGTCCGTAGAGGACCAGTCCAGATAACTCCGGAGACTGAATAGCGATGATAGCCGCGCCGTAACCGGCCCCGACAACACTGCCCACCAACGGTATAAGCCACATGTACCCAGTGGTAGATCTTCGGATTCGCGTCATCGCGGGATCCTCGGTTCTCTCGAATGTGCCGGATCAGACTGTATGGAGGAGAAGACTAACCGCATCGGCGCTCCGACAACATCGACCATGAATTGACTCATCGGCGACACCCATATGCGTGATCGAGCTCGGAGAGTCTCGACGCCGACAGTAGTCATGCCTAGATTATCGCCGATAATTGTTGCGGAACGCACGCAAGTACAGGGTGGGCGTCGCATCTCTTCGTGGCCCACAGAAGGGTCGTCGAACGAAACAGAAAGTTCGTCGGTAGCCGATTCTGAGTGGGTTTCACGGATCGCACATGGCACCTACCCATCACAATCTGCGACGAGTATGATTTAGTCCTACTGGCATTGGAGCGATCATGCGTACCACGCGGCAACTGAGCATTACCCTTCCGAACGAGATGGCGGACGCACTACGGGAACGAGTGGCGTCGGGCGCGTATGCGAGCGAGAGCGAAGTCATTCGAGATGGGCTGCGCACCTTATTCGCCCGCGATCAAGCTTTGGAGTCCTGGTTGCGCACCGAGATTGTGGACGCCTATGACGCACTCGTGGCCGATCCAGATGCTGTAGTGAGCGTCGATGAGGTGCGTGCGAAGCTTTCAGCCAAGCACTCCGCGCAGCGGTGACACGCTACCGAGTTGTGTTCCGCCCCGAAGCCGCCCTACAGCTTGAGGAGCTTTACGACTTCATCTCTAATGCCGCCTCACCCAGCAACGCGGCAGGCTTCACTGAATCGATCGTCGCGTTCTGTGAGGGGCTCGCCGATTTTCCGTATCGCGGGACAGCACGAGACGACCTCCGTCCGAGGCTGCGGACGATCGGGTACAAAAAACGGGTCGTCGTAGCGTACGCCGTGCTGAACGAGACCGTCGCGGTCGTTGGTATCTTCTATGGTGGCCAGGACCACGAGGCCCTACTAGCTTCCGCAGCGCAGCCCGATTGACCGATAGTGGATCCTCTACTCGCCCAAACGCGGGTGTGTGGCGCGGGTGTGTTTGACTAAATCAAATGAGCTCTCACCAGTCCCTCTCCAGGCAGCCGACGATCGCCCCCACAACTATCGGCCACGTCATCGGCTCCTCATTCGGTCTGGTTTTCGTGCTCGTCAACAGTGCACCGTTCACGCCTTGGCTCCGCATCGGCGCAAGTGTATTGGCTGTGGCTGTGTTCCTTGTCATCCTCGCTGCCTTCGGTCGCACTGCTCGATTGTCGCGGCGTGGCGGAGCGTTACACGGTGAAGCGGATGATGCCGTCGTCGGCTTCCCGCTTCGCTACTGGATCATCGTCGGTACCGAGGCCATTCTGCTATTCGGTGGACTCGCAATCATCCAGCAATTCGAACCGGCGGCCACCCTCGGTTGGATCGCCCTGGTCGTCGGCGTGCACTTCTTCCCGCTCTCGCGCTTGTGGTCCTCAGGCCGCGCCCAGATTGTGGCGATCGCGTACGCCATGACCGTGCTCGGCATTGTTGGCCTGGTGCTCGCCTTCACCACGCACAATATGGATATTGTCACTCTGGTATCTGGTGTCGGCTCAGGAATCGTGCTGTTGGGCACAGCATTCATCGTCGCCATTCACACCTTGACCCAACGATCCGTCACGCGGTAGACGAACAGAGCCCGGGAGCCCACGATTTGATGCCTTACCGGTGTCTCCGCAAGGCGACCGCGCGCCCGCGTCCCGGAGTCTCTCGACGGCAATTGAGCAGCCGGCGATTGGGGCACAATCAAGGACGATCGCTATCACGGCTCAAAACCTCGATCGCCTCCGTATCAACATAGAAGCGCACCTCGCCGGTCGACAAATCCACCGAAGCTCGAACAGCTGCTCTGTGCTGTGCATCGACACGCTTTCCGACGGACAGTTCAACGGGATACACGCCAGAGGCAAAAACACTCAGCCCGCTCATCTGCGATTCTTCCATGTAGTCATGCTTCACACGAGCGCTATCGAGGCGCCCAGTAGGCGATCCTTGCGCGAGCCGCTCGCTCCAACACTCAACGATCAGTCAGGGCCGCGGTTTTTCGCCAAGTGTCTTCGTGGTGTCTAAGCCTCCTCCCAGCCGTGCCACGTTGCAACACGGTGTCATGAAAGACTTATCGCATGAACCGTCGACGTTGGAAGATTTTCGCGTGGATGGCCGGGACTGTCGTTCTGATTCTCATTCTCGCAGTCGTCGTAGATAAGGGAAGCAACTCCCGGCAGTTTCAAGCGTTCGGCGAGTTGATCAAGAGGGTAAACACCACCGAGAAGGTCGTCGCATTGACCTTCGATGACGGACCCACGCCCGGCGACACCGAGAACGTGCTGCAGATCCTCGCCGACGAAGACGTCACGGCAACCTTCTTCCTGTGTGGTTTTGCCATCGACGAGCACCCGGCCCAGGCACGGGAGATCGTCGATGCCGGCCATCAAGTGGGCAACCACACTTGGTCTCACCGTCGCATGAGGTTTGTCAGCCCTGACGAGGTGCGAACCGAGCTGGAGGACACGGATGAAGCGATCCGCGCTGCCGGCTACCGGGGAAGTATAGATTTCAGGCCACCGTATGGGAAGAAACTGTTCGTGCTGCCTTGGATGCTGCAAGAGCGCGGCACCCGCACTATCACCTGGGATGTCTCCCCGGAAGACTTCACCGGCAAGACCCAGACCGCAGAGCAACTCCGCGACATTGTGATGGAAGCCGTTCGACCAGGCTCAATCATCCTGCTGCACCCGATGGACGGCCGCACCACAACCCAAACCGCCACTGCCCTCATTATCGGCTCCCTCAAGCAAGAGGGATACCGATTCGTCACAGTGGACGAGTTGACACATCACCAGTAGCCGCCGGCCGCCTGCAGTCCACGATTCTCACTCGCAGACAACCGCGCCGACCTTCGAAGGAGACTCCCCGGAAGTAGATCCATCACCGGACGCAATTCATGCCCTTGGGTAGGGCCGGTCGAGACCGGAGTCCCGGCCTGGACCAGGTGCCCGCAGGGTGCCCCTAAGTGGGCGGATCTGGTCTCCGATCAAACAGCTGTGAGTTCAGAAGATGTCTATGGCAAAGTGCGCTGCAGTGGGAAGAATCAGGCTACCGGTGACCTGTCGCAGAACACACAAAGTTAGGCCAACCAGGCAGAGCACCACGAACGCTCCCAATGATGCCGAGCTGTATCCTGCCAGCATTGAGGGGATGTGCCAAAGTGCGAATGCAACGACGTTCACAGCGATAGCCAACGGTGCTCCCCATCCTGCACGTCTCGTTCGGTCCCAGATGAACCCGCGGAAGATGACCTCCTCCCCGACAGCGGTGACCCCAACGCGAACCACAGCCCCGATCAACTCGATCCCCTGATGGTGTATGACGGCGGCAATGACCAGCGAGCCTGCCGCCAACAACACTGCGGCCAGTCGCTGCCACTTCGGCGAGGCAAAGTCGCGGAATGTGGTTCGCGACCACACAAGTATCGGGAGAACCATTGCGAAGTAGAGCAGGACCTGTGTGCCAGTCAGGACCCATGTGGAGTGAATGCGCGGGAACATCAAGAAAACGCCCAGAATCGCGACAATAGTGACCCACACGAACAGCATGCCCGCACTAAGGAAGAATCGATACCGCACGACCCCATTATGCAGTTGCCCTGGCTCAAGAACGAAAGCGCCGACTCGCAGGAAACGTGAGAGGATCCTACAACGGTTCATCCGATAGTGGATTGGTCGTGTCCGCAAGCAGCCGCCACCGTAATGGCGAGTACTACTACTCCTGGATCCCCGCGCGACGGATTCTTATTACCGACCATGCAAAGAATCCCCAGAAAACAAGCGATACTGCGGCCAAAATCACACCCACAATTGGGTTGTCCCTCCAGGCCCACTGAATGTCAGAGTCACCGAAGAGAAATGCAACGGCCGTAAGAAGAAAGACGACTGCAGAAAAGAGCTGTGCGTTTCGGATCTTTTTCATTACTTGACTCCTTACTGTTGATCGAAGAACAGCTTGTTTCACAGCAAATCAGACCCGACGAGTCCAACTCAACTGACTAAAAATCGAGATGGTACCGGGCACTTTAAATCGACTCAAGTCCGATTAGTGACCGCAACGGACCTTTAGCTAGCGCGCGACGTGTGTCATCTGACCCGCAAGCGGGTCCGTCTACGGACGTCCGCGAGGGACGGGATGTACTCCGCCACCCGCTGGATCACCGATGAATCGCTGTGCGTAGCAGGGTAGTCGCCGTCGCGTGAACCAGAATGAGACGATGTGACTGCGGTTGCACATAACTTGGGTAGAGAGCCAGTACCGCCTGCCCGGCGATTCCTGGAGAGAGAACTGACAATGAGGCCAGTGACGCTATCCACAGGCGCGCATGCGAAATGCGGCGAAGGCGAATTACGTTTGAACGATGACCGCCTTTTGTTTCAACGACGCGAAACTATGTCCATGAGACTGGCCACGCAGTCGGGCTCCCACGGGAGCGGCTACGGGGATGTATGGTCTCGGCCTCCTCAACGAACAGCACGTATTCATCGCACCACGCCACGCACGTCGACGCGAACTATTAGAGCATGTTGAACATCCGTATCAGGAAGGCGCACTCAATGTTTGGTCTACGACTTTTCGCGATCCCCATCATTGTGCTGACGATGGTCCTCGTTAGTGGTTGCACGGCACTCGGTCAGGCGGAACAAGTTCAACCGGAACAAGTCCAGACACCTCGGAGTGACGAACTTTCCGCGGTGTTCAGCGGATATCATGCTGACTACAATGTTGCCGAATCACCAAAGGAATTGGCGCAAAACGCTGAACTCGTTCTGCAAGGGGAGGTCGTCGCGGTCCAGAAAGGCCGAGAGCAACAATCTGCTGCAGGTGGGGTGCCAACTAAAACAATAGTGGTCGTCATCAGGCCCACCGAAGTGGCTCAAGGCACTATGTCAAGCTCGTCCGACGGATATGCGTATATCGAACTTCTCTCGCCAGGAGGACAAGGCGCAGATGTGTACGAGAAGGTTCTGCCCGCCAATACGTCCGTTGTTGCGTACCTGCAACTGGCATGGGATGGCGCACAGGGTGAGATTGATGAGATACGGCTCGTGGAGCCAAACGCGGGTCGCCCGGCTGGGCAAGAACTGTACATGCTCATCTCGCCGCAGGGTTTCGCGGTGCAGTATGCACAATCGAAGGAAATCGTTTGGCCTCTTGGCGACGATGTGCAAATCGGCGCCATTGAAGACACGCTTCCTTCAGGCAGTATCGTAGGGCACCCGTAGTTTGTTGGTGGATGGCCAGCGATCAACAGAAACACGCCCGCAGGCGGATCTTGGGTTCAACCGGTCGTTGCAACACTCGTTTATCTGTGAGGTGTTGCCCATGTGGTCAAAGGATGAGTTGGTTCAGAAGCGGGAACGATTCTGGGTGTTAGTTGCTGGGGGTTCGACATCGTCTGCGGCGTGTGATGCTGTGGGTGTGGATCGACGAACTGGACGACGTTGGCGCCA
>NZ_QJHB01000030.1 GCF_003260275.1 Homoserinimonas sp. OAct 916
ATCAAACATTTACGGAGAGTTTGATCCTGGCTCAGGACGAACGCTGGCGGCGTGCTTAACACATGCAAGTCGAACGATGAGGCTGGAGCTTGCTCCGGCGGATTAGTGGCGAACGGGTGAGTAACACGTGAGTAACCTGCCCTTCACTCTGGGATAAGCACTGGAAACGGTGTCTAATACCGGATATGACCTCCGGCCGCATGGCCAGGGGGTGGAAAGATTTATCGGTGGTGGATGGACTCGCGGCCTATCAGGTAGTTGGTGAGGTAATGGCTCACCAAGCCTACGACGGGTAGCCGGCCTGAGAGGGTGACCGGCCACACTGGGACTGAGACACGGCCCAGACTCCTACGGGAGGCAGCAGTGGGGAATATTGCACAATGGGCGAAAGCCTGATGCAGCAACGCCGCGTGAGGGACGACGGCCTTCGGGTTGTAAACCTCTTTTAGTAGGGAAGAAGCGTAAAAGTGACGGTACCTGCAGAAAAAGCACCGGCTAACTACGTGCCAGCAGCCGCGGTAATACGTAGGGTGCAAGCGTTGTCCGGAATTATTGGGCGTAAAGAGCTCGTAGGCGGTTTGTCACGTCTGCTGTGAAATCTGGGGGCTCAACCCCCAGCCTGCAGTGGGTACGGGCAGACTAGAGTGCGGTAGGGGAGATTGGAATTCCTGGTGTAGCGGTGGAATGCGCAGATATCAGGAGGAACACCGATGGCGAAGGCAGATCTCTGGGCCGTAACTGACGCTGAGGAGCGAAAGCATGGGGAGCGAACAGGATTAGATACCCTGGTAGTCCATGCCGTAAACGTTGGGAACTAGATGTAGGGTCCATTCCACGGATTCTGTGTCGCAGCTAACGCATTAAGTTCCCCGCCTGGGGAGTACGGCCGCAAGGCTAAAACTCAAAGGAATTGACGGGGGCCCGCACAAGCGGCGGAGCATGCGGATTAATTCGATGCAACGCGAAGAACCTTACCAAGGCTTGACATATACGAGAACACTGCAGAAATGTAGGACTCTTTGGACACTCGTATACAGGTGGTGCATGGTTGTCGTCAGCTCGTGTCGTGAGATGTTCGGTTAAGTCCGGCAACGAGCGCAACCCTCGTTCTATGTTGCCAGCACGTTATGGTGGGAACTCATAGGAGACTGCCGGGGTCAACTCGGAGGAAGGTGGGGATGACGTCAAATCATCATGCCCCTTATGTCTTGGGCTTCACGCATGCTACAATGGCCGGTACAAAGGGCTGCAATACCGTAAGGTGGAGCGAATCCCAAAAAGCCGGTCTCAGTTCGGATTGAGGTCTGCAACTCGACCTCATGAAGTCGGAGTCGCTAGTAATCGCAGATCAGCAACGCTGCGGTGAATACGTTCCCGGGCCTTGTACACACCGCCCGTCAAGTCATGAAAGTCGGTAACACCCGAAGCCAGTGGCCCAACCGTAAGGAGGGAGCTGTCGAAGGTGGGATCGGTAATTAGGACTAAGTCGTAACAAGGTAGCCGTACCGGAAGGTGCGGCTGGATCACCTCCTTTCTAAGGAGCACTCGAGGATGCCTCTGTGATACAGGGCTACCAACCTCGTAGCCATTTCGGG
>NZ_QJHB01000031.1 GCF_003260275.1 Homoserinimonas sp. OAct 916
TACCTGCGCGGACTTGGCCACTTGGATGCGCTTGACTCGTGATGGACGCCAGCCTGGAGCGGCCGGGCTTCAGCCGGTGGCACCAGCACCGCTTCTGCCATGGTTGCCCGACGCAAAGATCGCGATCACTTGGGTCCTTGCCGCGACACCCGCAGGAGACGATCTCATCTTCCACAACGGACTCACCGGTTCGCACTCCTCTTTTGTCGGCTACTGTCCCCGAACCGGGCGCGGGCTGGCCTACCTCGTTAACTCCGCACCCACCGGAGCGCAACTGGTGATGCTGCAAGGCGACCTCGTGGGGACCATCCTCGACGAAGGGCTTTAGATATGAGTGACATCGTTGTCATGGTCATCACCGGCCTGCTCGCCCTCGGCGTCCCCGTGTTGACCGTATGGGGCATCTGGCGCAACGCCCGACACACACCCACCCGCCAGCGTGCTTTAGCGAACGTGTTGGGCAGCGTCGCAGGGACCTCATTGCTGGGGGTGGTGCTTCCAGCCGCACTGCTGGGGGCCCTCGACCCCTTCCCGATCTGGCTCGTATACGCAGTGCTCGCCGTAGTGGCAGCGATCGTTCTCGCGTGGCGCTGGCCAGCACTGCGATCAGGGAAGTGGAGCAGTCCCAGTTTGGCGATCAGCTCCTGCCTGTTGCTCGCGGTGCTGGTGATGGCAGGCGTCGCAGTCACCTGAGCCTCAGTGCGGCGGAGAAGATTCGAGCTCGCGAATCATACCCGTGCGCCGCCGCAGCAACCAGAGGCCATAGATTGCAGTCAGTGCGCCCAGCGCCACGTTGATCCCCCCGTTAAGTAGCAGATCCGTCACCGCGACTCCGGCGTTCTCGCCGGGCACGGCCGCCTGAACGCTGTTGACAAGGTCCATGAGGAAGTGGACGATCAGCAACGGCCAGATGGTCCCGGTGGCGAGCGCAACCGCCGCAAAACCGATGCCGATCCCGAACGTCATGATTACTTGAGCCGTGACGGTGATCGGATCGCTATCGACGGCGAGGTTCATGACATGCATCAACCCGAACAACGCGGCGGAGCCAAAAACGGCTGGCCGTAGCCCACGGTAAAGCAGCACGCGCAGCACAACGCCTCGGAACACCGCCTCCTCCCCGAATGCCACTGTCGCGACACCGAAGACGATGATTGCGGCCTTCCACCAAGGCTGAGCGACCACTCCCGGGCCGAAAACCATAGGGATAGCCGGCAGTAACAAGAGCGGAAGTGCTGGCATCACCCGTCGCCAAGTCGGTGCTGTCAGAAACCCTGACGGCCGCCACATCCGCCACACGCTAAGGAATACGACAGCGACGATGATCCTGGTTGCGTCGACCCCGAGCATGACAACCCACGCACCTACCGAGGCTGTACCTCGTTCCCACGGCAGAAGGAACCACAGCGGAAGGCTCACCGAGTAAACAGCGAACGCAAGTATCGCGGCAGCAACCGGG
>NZ_QJHB01000032.1 GCF_003260275.1 Homoserinimonas sp. OAct 916
CCGGCCTCCCGGTGTTGACCACCAGCTTCACGGCTTCGTCCTTGTACTCAGGAGTGAACTCCCGACGTGTCTTTCCCATAATGAACATTCTCTCTTGAATGGCGTCCACCCAACGGGGTCAAGGCCAGGGCGAGCCTTCGCCCGAACCCCCGTGATCATGCTCATCCAAGACCTGGACATCCATATCGTCAACGCCCAAACAGGAGAACTCCTCAGGGCACTGACCCTCGACCCCACCAGGGATTACCAACCCCAAAACGAAAGGAAACCGCTGAACCCAGGAGTTCAACGGTTTCCTATGTCCTGAGACAGGACACTGTGGGTTGTTCGCGAAATAGATTCGCCGCGCCATTGCTGGGCACTTTCTGAGCATTTCAAATTGGATTCCAACCTAAGCACCAATTTATTCCAGCAACACTCGTAGTTCCGCGCAAACAGTGGGATCTCGCCGTTAATCACGTAAGCAAGATTCTTCACCTTCTCCTACTGCAATCACCGGGGCTGAAAGGAGAGCCTGGACGACGTCATGGCAGGGCTCGGATTCGCGACGATGACTCCTTAGCACTCGCTTGGCGATGGCCCCCGCACGAATCTCACGATCCCCGAGCAGTCCTGCTTAGTGCCGGGCCGGCCAGCGTAGGGCTAGTTCTTCGTCAGCTCCACAGTCGCAGACTCCCCTTGAATGCTCACGGTATAGCTTATGAGGCCATCCTGGTAGACGAACTCTTTGGTATCGACGGTGGATGCCATAAGCGCCGTATCGGTCGCTGCTTCATCTCGCTGCGAGGTCCAGGTATGGGACTCAGTCGCATCGGTCGGGGCGTCGAACGTGCCCACCCAGTAGACGGCGGTCATGTCTTGGCTCCCCAACTCCCAGTCGATGCTGATTGCACCATCAGCGATGGTGGCCACCATGAAGTCGATCTCGCTCTGCGAGTTGCTCTGCTTCCAGTCTCCCGTCAGATCGGGAGCCTGGGGCGCTTCCTCCACGGGCGCTCCCTCCACGGGCTTGCCTTCGTCAGAAGCCAAAGGGGCATTGCTGGTCGGCGCGGTGTCCGTCCCACCGCAACCGGTTAAGGCTAGGGCCGCAACGAAGACGATGGGGGCAAGGAGCTTCTTCATGACAACATCTTGGCAGAGGCCATTGATGTTCTTTGGGACGCGCATCGTGCCGGAGTTCCCGCAAGTAAGAAATGATTGCAGCACGACGAAAGGATCACAAAGACGGTTCAATTGAAGGAACTGCATGAGTTTTGACGACGACATTGGCTAGGTGTACTGCCCAGGGAGGTTAGTTAACCGGCTAATGGGTGGGCGGCCTCCGATTGCAGTGTGGGGCCTGTGGTGATTGTATTCGTGGAGCCAGGCCGGGAGGGCGCTACGACGCGCTGACTCTGTCGC
>NZ_QJHB01000033.1 GCF_003260275.1 Homoserinimonas sp. OAct 916
CCTATTGCCTCATGTCAATACCTCCGGGAAGGTTATTCATTGCCTCAAATGGAAACCTCCGGAGGGGTCACCGAACGAAGGCCTGGTTCACGGCTGGTTTGACCGCGGCGGGCTTCTTCGCCAGGGCGATGGTTTCGAGCTGGCCTGTGAGCGCGAGAATCTTTCGTGACAGGGCGGCGGGCTTGATTCGTTGGAACTGGGCGTTCATCTGGATGATGGGCCGTTTGCGCATCTCTTCCCGGGCGACCGCCCGTTGGTGCGGGGTGGTCGCGGTGTCGTATCTCTTGGTCACTTTGGCGCCGTTTCGTTGTTTGAACACGAGCTTCTGCTGGGGCAGGAGATAGTTCGTGAACACTCGGTCCAGTTCCCAGATCTCGTTGAGTTTCTCAAGCTCGGTTGGTGTGTCGTAGCGGAGATAACCGACAAGCTCGCGCACGTGGGTCCAGTTCTTCTGCTCGACGTGGGCGCCGTCGTTACTGTGGTTAGCGCGAGACCGAGTGAAGGTGATCTTGTTCGCCATGCAGTAGTCGAACAGGTGGTGGTTGATGAACTCGGACCCGTTGTCCGAGTCGATACCGATGATCGGAAATGGGAACACCCCCATCACATGCTGGAGCGCCTCGAACACCCATTTCTCGGCCTTGTTGCGCACGGACCTGTTCACCGTCCACCCGGTCGCGATGTCAGTGACCGTCAGGGTGAAACAGTATTCTCCGGACGCGTTGCCGCCCTCGTGGCCGACCAGGTCGATCTCGACGAACCCGGGGACGGCGTCGTCCCACTCGGCCCAGGTGCGGATCGGGATCTGCGACTTCAACAAGGTCCCCGGTTTCGTATGAGACCGGCCCCTGGACATCATCTTGAACCGTTCCGGAGCGAGCCGGCGGTCGATGGTTGCCGCGCTCATTCGAATCAGGAGAGCCGCTTCGGGATCAGTGAGCTCAAGCTCACCATCGCGGCGCAGCAAGGGTACTAACACGGCCAGCATCGGGGCCAGGCGTTTCCCTGATGGTGCCCGCAGTACGGCCCAGCACTTCACCAGGGCGACCGTCACTCTCGGCCCATACGTGGCAGCACGCCCGGCGCGGGGCTTGATGATTCTCAGTGTTAGCGCTGCTCGCAGTGCCGCCCGGGCGTAGTCGCGATTCCACCCTGTCAGCTCCACCAACTCGTCCAAGATCCTGGACTTAGTTGGCCGGGCGGCACCCCGATAGGCGAGCGCCTTCTTCTTCGTCACAGCTTGCCGCTGCGTCATCGTCAGCTCCATAGAAACGGGCATATCCCATATCGCGGCCGGTTCTGAGAAACCACGCCCAAGCGGAGGTTTTCAAATGAGGCAACGTATATAGCTACGCGGAGGTTTTCTATGAGTCAACGCG
>NZ_QJHB01000034.1 GCF_003260275.1 Homoserinimonas sp. OAct 916
TGGCCTTGCCCCCGGTTGGTGGACACGGGTTAAGCGGCGAGTTGAACTTCCGCGGTCTGTGATGAGTATTGCAGTTCGAAGTCGGCGGGGCTGACATTCCCGATCGAGGAGTGTCTGCGATGCCGGTTGTAGCGGTCCTCGATCCACGCGCCGACGTCGCGGGTCGCGCGAGCCCGGGTGGGCCAAACCCGGCGGTAGTAGAACTCGGTCTTCAACGTCGCGAAGAAGCTCTCCGCCAGCGCGTTGTCCCAGCAGATACCGGTCAATCCCATCGAGCGGGTGATGCCGTTAGCGGCAGCGAACGCGGTGATCTGCGCCGACGCGTATTGGGTGCCGCGATCCGTGTGGAAGATCACCCGCGCTGGCCTGTCGCCGCGCAGCACCAGGGCCATCGTCAGGGCGTCCTGGATCAGGTCGGTGCGCATGTGGTCGGCGATGGCCCAGCCGATCACCCGGCGGCTGTGCGCGTCGATCACGGTCGCCAAATACACCCAGCCCTCCCAGGTGCGCAGGTAGGTGATATCGCCGACCCAGACCTGGTTCAACGCCCCGGTGTCCCACTCCCGTTTCACCGCATCACCGGGATAGGCGTCGGCATGGTCAATGATCGTGGTGGTCTTCCACCTCTTCGGGCAAATACCGACCAGTCCGAGGCGTTGCATCGTTTTCGCGACAGTCTTGCGCGAGATGGTCTCACCATCGGCGCGCAGGTCGGCGAGGATCCGCGGGGACCCGTAAACCTCGTCGGAATCGCCATGGAACCAGACCACTTTCTGCTCAATGCCTTCCCGCCGGATCGCCCGGGCGGAGGGCTCCCGGCCCCGCCAGGCGTAATACCCGGATCGGGAAACCTCCAGCAGGCGCACCATACGGGTTATCGTAAAATTGTTCTTCTCCGCCAGCATCAGCTCGAACGCTTGCCGTTCGTATCCGAGGCTTCCTGGGCGAAGAAGATGGACGCTTTTTTTAGGAACGCCCTGTCCATCTTCAGGTCGGAGTTTTCTTTCCGTAGCCGCAGCAGCTCGGCCCGTTCGGACTCGGTGACGGCGCTCTCACCGGTCTCGTTGCGGGCCTTGAAACTGTTAACCCACCGGCCCAGCGACGCTTCGTTGATACCGAGCTCGCGGGCGACGACCGCCACCGGCCTCCCGGTGTTGACCACCAGCTTCACGGCTTCGTCCTTGTACTCAGGAGTGAACTCCCGACGTGTCTTTCCCATAATGAACATTCTCTCTTGAATGGCGTCCACCCAACGGGGTCAAGGCCA
>NZ_QJHB01000035.1 GCF_003260275.1 Homoserinimonas sp. OAct 916
GGCAGAGTCATATGGTCGTAGCAACGCTCTGAGTGATGGAGTGTCTATTGGTCAAGTTGTTTCCGGCGAATACGCGGACCGAGTTCGTTGATCTGGTGTGCGCCGGCGCGTCCGTGTCTGGTGCGGCCCGGCGTGTCGGGGCGGCCGGCGGCACCGGGTCGCGGTGGTGGGTCGAGTCTGGTGGGATGACAATTGATTACGGGAACGAGGGTGGCTTGTCGGACCCGGCACCGGCCGTGGACGGTCCGGGACGAACACTGTCAATGGCGGAGCGGGGCATGATCCAGATGGGCCGCCGGTCCGGACTCAGTTACGCCCAGATCGGCGACGCGATCGGCCGGAACAAGTCAGTGGTGTGGCGGGAAGTCAACCGGAACACCCGCCGTGACGGGGTGTATTACGCGTCCGTCGCTCATACCCGCGCGCACCAGGCCAGGCGTCGACCGAAACCGTTCAAACTCGTGGAACACCGGGCATTGTGCTCGCTGATCGAGGTCTGGATGGACGAGGGGTGGAGCCCGAAGCTGATCTCGTCCATGCTGGCGTTCTACTTCGGCGATGATGAGACCATGCAGGTAAGTCACGAGACGATCTACCAGGCGTTGTATGTGCAGACCCGCGGGAACCTGCGGGCGGACTTGGCACAGAAACTCAGCTTGAAGCGGAAACGACGGGTCCCCCATACCGCGGACCGGTGCAAGAACAGCCCCTATAAGGAAGCATTCACGATCAGCGACCGGCCTGCGGAAGTCACCGATCGGGCGATTCCGGGGCATTGGGAGGGCGACCTGATCATCGGAAGTGACGGGACCGCGATCGGCACCCTTGTGGAACGGTCGACCCGGTTCACGATCCTGCTGCACCTGCCCGGTGATCACACCGCGGATACGGTCGCCACGGCGATGATCCGTGAGATGCGGGACCTGCCGGAGCATCTGCGTCGTTCGGTCACCTGGGACCGTGGTTCGGAACTGGCCAGCTATGCGCAGATCCAAACGGCCTTAGAGCTGAGGCTATATTTCTGTGACCCGCACTCACCATGGCAGCGGGGCAGTAACGAGAACACGAACCGGTTGCTGCGGTTCTGGTTCGAGAAGAGCTCCGACCTGTCCGTGCACACCCCGCAGGACCTGCGCCGGGTTGCGGCGATACTGAACCGCCGACCCCGGCCGACCCTGAACCTTGAAACCCCAGCCAACCGGCTGAACATGCTGCTCAAAGCAGCATGAACCCCAACGTTGCCCCGACCACTTGACATTGCC
>NZ_QJHB01000036.1 GCF_003260275.1 Homoserinimonas sp. OAct 916
GAGCGCGCAGAACTTGAATTCATCAGTCACCTCATAGTCGTTCAGCGGTGGGGGTCCTGCCGAATCGCGCTTCGGGCAACCTTGACACTAAGCCTACTTGTTCTCCACAATTGAGGGCTTAGTTGCAGTCTGAAGCCACTTGCTTCCAGGAGGGATCCGATCCGGTGGCCATCTTGATTCGGTCCGGATGGATGGTCTCCGATACTCGCATTTCTCAGTCGAGAAAACTTTTGATGGCATCACCGATCTCCCGCGAATGCGTCCAGTGCTGGTAATGGCCTCCATCGAGTACAACGACTTCGGAGCGGTCAACCGACTCGAGTTGCTTCTCGTGTGCAGGCAGCCATTGCGGGTTAGCGTCGATGAGTTGTTGCGACACGAACGCCAGTACAGGAAGCTTGGTGGGGAAACTTAAACCTTTTACTGCAGAGAAATTCTCTGCAGACCTATTATTTTCATCGATCATTGACGGGTTTGCGTAGTTCCAGATCGTCATCAACCGGATTTGTTCGAGTTCTCGCGTTGAGTAAACACCGGCCGGTGCTGACGGGGCCGTAATGCCCGGGTTGAGTTCGATCATCCATCGCACCCAGCCGATCGCGGCAAGGAAACGGTCTAGTCCGCCGTTGATGGCGGACGCTACAGCGAACTCTTCCGGCACCGTTCCATCAAGTGTGACGACGGCTGAGACTTCGCCGGGAAAGCGATTGACATAGTCCAGACTGTAGATTGCCGCGAGTGAGTGCGCGAGAAGAATGTAGGAATTGGCCCCCAGGTCGGCAAGGGCCTGGTGGAGCTCGATCGAAATGTTCTTCACGGTGCGATCCGTGACATCCAGATCGCTGAATCCATAGCCGAACCGTTCGACCACGATCACCCTGAAGGTGTTGTCGAGCTCGCGGACGAGCGGTGCGAAATCCAGCACAGGTGTAGCAGTGCCGTACCCGCTGAGTAACACCACCGTCTGTTTGCCCTCCCCCGTCACCGATACGTTGAGGTGCCCGGCCTCGATGCTGACTCGCTCTCCATACGGCTTAATGGTCGCCTTCTCGAATGCATCGAAGGCGAGATTGCTCGCGGTGGAGACGAAAAGCAGCGCCACCACAACGAGCCCCACGGCACCAAGAATCCGCGGGAGCTTCTTCACCGTGGGTCCGCCGATTCACGCAAGTTTAAGTCATTCTTGAACACGGCGGCCTATCTGCTCCGTGCAGGCAATGTGAAAGAT
>NZ_QJHB01000037.1 GCF_003260275.1 Homoserinimonas sp. OAct 916
CATCGATGTTCACCTTCTTCGGCGGCAGCGTCCCGCGCCTGGTGCCCGACAACCTGAAGACTGGGGTCATCTCCCACCCCCGAGAGGGCGAAGTCGTCCTGAATGACGCTTACCGGGAGATGGCGGCACACTACTCGGCCGCCGTACTCCCGGGCAGAGTGAGACATCCTCGAGACAAGAGCAGTGCCGAGAACACGGTCTCCCACGTCGCAACCTGGGTCATCGCGGGCTTGCGGCATGAGCAGTTTACGTCGCTGCCGCAGTTGCGCACCCGGATTTATGAACAGATCGATTCCTATAACCGGCAGCCGTTCCAAAAACGCGACGGGTCCCGGCTGAGCGTGTTCACCACGGAGGAGAAACCGCTGCTGCAACCACTGCCGCCGGCGCCGTTCGAGATCAGCTCGTGGTCCTACAAGCGCAAGGTGAACAAGAACGCTCACGTGGTCTGGGCGAGGAACTTCTACTCCGTCCCCTTCAGCCACATCGGTGCCCTGGTGGACCTTCGCGTCACCGAGACGATGCTGGAGGTCTATCGGCGTGACGAGCGCCTGACCAGCCACCTGCTGCTGCCAGCGAGCACAACGAACCAGTATCAGACGAACGACGCCGACCTGCCGGAAGGGCGCAGCTTCCAGGCCTGGGATCGGGCCCGGATCGAGGAGTGGGCGGCGCGGATGGGACCGGCGACCGTCACCGTGATCGGGAAGATCTTCGAGACCGTATTCATCGACGAGGCCGGCTTCGACGCGGCGCTGGCCGTGTTGCGCCTGTCGCGCCGGTTCCCTCCGGCCAGACTCGAAGCCGCCTGCGAGTTCGCGCTGCGGGGCCCGGTCCGCTCCCCGCGCTACGCCCATTTGCGGCCGATCCTCGACACCGGGCAGGACAAAACCGGACACACGCCCGAACCGGAATCGGATGAAGGCGGCTATGTCCGCGGCGGCGCCTACTACGCCGGAGGCACCCGATGAGCGCGCTGGATGGAGAGACCAAACGCAAACTCCGCGAGATGAACGCCGGCGAGCTGCTGGAGGCGATCGATACCCAGGACGAGACCCTGTCGATCAGTTTGACGTTCGAGGAGCGGGTCCGGCTGGTCGTCGATGACGCCTACTCGACCTTCATGCATTCCAAGGTTGTCGGGTTGATCCGGCGGGCGGGACTGCGTTATCCGAACGCAGATTTGCGGCGCATCGACCTGCTCGACGAGC
>NZ_QJHB01000038.1 GCF_003260275.1 Homoserinimonas sp. OAct 916
TGTGGTCAAAGGATGAGTTGGTTCAGAAGCGGGAACGATTCTGGGTGTTAGTTGCTGGGGGTTCGACATCGTCTGCGGCGTGTGATGCTGTGGGTGTGGATCGACGAACTGGACGACGTTGGCGCCAAGCGACAGGAGGTCGGGTTCCGCTACCGAAGCCGGAGTTCTCGGGGCGTTACCTATCTTTGGAGGAACGGCTGCAGATCGCTGACCTGCACCTGACGGGCGCCGGTGTGCGGGAGATTGCTGTCGAACTGGGCCGGTCTGCCGGCACGATCAGTCGCGAGCTGGCCCGAGGCGGGTCCAAGACTGGCCCCCAAGCACGAACCAGGTATGCGCCTTACGCGGCTCAGAAGCAGTCCGAGCACCGTGGCCGCCGACCCAAGAAAAGCAAGTTTGACCACCCGGAGCTGGCATCCTTGCTGCAGGCCAAGTTGTGTGTGAAATGGAGTCCGGAACAGATCAGTGATCACTTGGCGGTGGTGTTTCCGGACCGGCAGGAGATGCGGGTGAGCCCCGAGACGATCTACCAAGCACTGTATGTGCAAGGCCGTGGCCACTTGCGGGCTGATCTTCATCAACACTTGCGAACTGGCCGCGCCATCAGGCGTCCGAGGCGACCCGCCGCGAAAAACTCGGGCAAGATCCCCGACATGATCATGATCAGCGAGCGACCCGCGGAAGTGGCCGACCGTGCTGTTCCCGGTCATTGGGAAGGAGATCTGATTCTGGGGTCGAACTGCCGGTCCGCGATCGCTACCTTGGTGGAACGGAAGACACGATTCACCATGCTTGTCCACCTCCCCGGCGACCACGGCGCGATCGCCGTTCGTGATGGCCTGCTGGCAACCATCAAAACTCTCCCCGAACGGCTGGCTAAGACCCTGACCTGGGATCAGGGAACCGAGCTCGCCCAGCATAGACAGATCACCATGGCGACCAAGATGGCGATCTACTTCTGTGATCCACACTCGCCCTGGCAACGAGGCACCAACGAGAATACGAACGGGCTGCTGCGCCAGTATTTCCCGAAGGGCACCGACCTCTCGGTCCATTCGCCCGAGCGGCTGCTCGAAGTCGCAACCGAACTCAACGATCGTCCACGCAAAACACTCGGCGGGATTACACCCGCGCAAGCCCTGCAACGGCTAATGTCAGAGCCAGGAAAGCCCATCGTTGCAACGACCGGTTGAATCCGCC
>NZ_QJHB01000039.1 GCF_003260275.1 Homoserinimonas sp. OAct 916
TGTACTGCCCAGGGAGGTTAGTTAACCGGCTAATGGGTGGGCGGCCTCCGATTGCAGTGTGGGGCCTGTGGTGATTGTATTCGTGGAGCCAGGCCGGGAGGGCGCTACGACGCGCTGACTCTGTCGCGTAGAAGCGCCTGAATGCCCATCTCTCGCCCAGCGTGCGGTGGAAGCGTTCGATCTTCCCGTTGGTCTGAGGGCGATAGGGGCGGGTCTTCTTGGCCTTGATCCCGAGGTCGTGGCAGGTGTCGCGCCAGAGATGTGATTTGTAGGCGGAGCCGTTGTCAGAGAGCACCCGTTCGACGGTGATGCCGCGGGCGGCAAACCACGAGACCGCCCGGCGCAGCACCCCGATCGCTGTCGCCGCCGTCTCGTCATCGTGGATCTCGGCGTAGGCAACCCGGGAGTGGTCGTCGATGACGGTATGCACGAACGCCTTCCCGGTCAGCGGTGCACGCCGCTTGCTGCGGCCAGCCCCGATGGTTGCCGCCCGGTTCTTGGCTCCCTGTTGGCGGCCGACGAAACGGTGCCCGCCGCCGTCGGGGATGTTGCCGAACTTCGTCACGTCCACGTGGATCATCGCTCCCGGCTTGTCGTGTTCGTAGCGGCGCACCACTTCACCAGTGCGTTTATCGACGTGATGCAACTTGTTCAGCCGGCACCGCACCAACACTGCGTGGACGGTGGACGCGGGTATCCCGAGCTTCCAGCCGATCTCGACCGGGCCTAGACGCTGCTTCCAGCGCAGGTGACCGATCCTGCGCACCAGCTTCGGCGGGGTCCGGCTCGGGCTGCGGTGGGGCCGGGACGACCGATCAACCATTCCAGCACCACCCATCGCCGCATACCGGTCCGCCCACCGCTTCGCGGTCGGCCACGAAACGTTGAACTGATGCGCAGCCAAGGAAACTGGCCACCGGTCATCAACGATCAGACGCGCGATACGAAGACGGTGACGCGGGGTCAAAGCAGCATTAGCGTGGGACATGAGGGTCTCCTAATCGAAGTGGTTGTCGTAGTAACTCCACTTTCAGCCGGAGACCCTCACCCCGTCGTCAACAACTACAGCGAGTCGTCACACCGATTCAACCAACGTCCCTGGGCAGTACA
>NZ_QJHB01000003.1 GCF_003260275.1 Homoserinimonas sp. OAct 916
AGTCGACGCCGGCACTCGGCGCTCGGCTACCGGCGCCCCAACGAAGTGCACTACGATTACCAAAAGCCAGCCACGGCAGCGTAAGAATTCAATCGAATCCGCTGTCCGAAATCACCGCAGCAGCCCAGGTCGTACCGTTGCTGAAAGGTCACCCCGCCGCACGTCGCGGCCGCCCGTTGCGCGTACCGGCCGAGCCTGCCCGGGGTGGTGTCGGCCGCTTTGTCCAACACCGCCTGTTCGTAGACGGACCGGGCGGTGTCGTCCTGGATGGGCAGGCCGTGGTCGGCGATCACCCGGATATGGCCCAGGTCGATGCGGCCGTCGTTGAGAGCGGCAACCGCTGCCGGGTAGTCGGTGACGAACCGTTCCGCGTCAGCGAGGCGGCGACCCATGGCGCGGTCAGAGACCCGGTGGGCCGCGGCGAGGTCGGCGACCAGGGACCGGTGCGCGATCGCCGTGTCACAACCGTACAGTTCGGTGTTACCGGCCCGCACCCACACCGCCAGGGTCGCCAACTCGTGCAACTCCTGGGCCTGCAGGGCACCCATCTGCTGCCGGATCGCCACCGTGCGGGCGATCGCCGCCGCCGCCTTCTCATCACCGGCACCAACCAGGACAGCGTTCCCAACTACAGCAGACTCGTCGGCACTCGACTCATCAGCCCCGGAGCTGTCAGCTTCGCGTCCACCGGTACCGGGTGCACCCGCACAGGCCCCATCAGCGTCGGGCCGGGCGGTGTCGAGTCGGGCGGTGTCGAGTTCGTCGGCACAGGGTGCGTCCGCACCGAGCCCATCCGCACCGAGCCCATCCGTACAGAGTCCATCCGCGCGGAGCCCGTCTGGGCCGGCGAGTGCGCGATCTTCCCCAGTGGTCTCGTCGAACCCGGGCGGGTTGGTTGGGATGTTCGACTGAACCGGTAACCGGTAGTCGGCCGGAGCCCCGGCCAAGCGAGGCTCTTCATTCTCGCGAGAATCGAACATATGTTCCATATAAGAATTCAATCATGACCGACCGACATCCGCCGCAGTAGAGAGACGAGCTGTGGATAACTCCAATTTCTTCAGCCTGGGCGGCACACCAATGGGCTCAACTCACGAAGACGGCACCACGCGATCTGGATGGACAGTGCTCCCCGCGTGGAGTAGGCAGGAGGCCTCCGAACTGCGGCAGGGCCAGGGGCGCGAACCTCGTGGGCGCGCGAGTATTGGATGTTCCAGCGGCAGAGCGCCCCGGGGGGAGAGGGGACCCGATCAGGGGCATCAGCGTCACGGGTTACCAGAGCCAGTAATTACCAGAGCCAGTGATTACCAGAGCCAGTGATTACCAAAGCCAGTGATCAGGAGAGCCTGTGACTACCAGGGCCCCTCCGCACCGAGAGCCCCTAGTCCTCGCCTGGCCCACCCAGCCAGTCACCGGTCGCGAGATACTGAACCTTTTTTGCGATGGAGACCGCGTGATCGGCAAAGCGCTCGTGGTAACGGCTCGCAAGCGTGGCGTCGACGGTGACGACGGTGCCGCCCTTCCACGCCTCACCCAGCATCTTGTCGAACACGCTCAGGTGCAGGTCGTCGATCTGGTCGTCGTCATTGCGAATCTCTTCGGCCAGACGGATGTCCTCGGTCACCAACAACTCGGTGAGCTTCTCCGAGATGGCGACATCGAGACGGCCCATCTCCAAAAACGTGCTGCGCAGCGCCTTGGGGACAACTTTGTCCGGAAACCGGTAGCGGGCGAGCTGAGCGATGTGTTCGGCCATGTCTCCCATGCGCTCGAGCGAGGAACTGATTCGCAGCGCACTGACCACCATCCGCAGGTCGCGGGCGACCGGCTGCTGACGGGCGAGGATCTGGATCGACAACTCATCCAGACTGACGACCAACTCGTCGATCTGGTTGTCGTCCTCGATCACGGTCTCGGCCAAGGCCACATCCGACTCGTTGAATGCGCGCGTGGCCCGTTCGATCGAGCGGGTGACCAGACGGGAGATCTCGACCAGTCTCTCCTGTACTTCTTGAAGTTCCTGCTGGAAGACTGCGCGCATACGTGTCTGATTCCTTACTCTTGGCTGCCGGTCAAGTCTAGCGATCCGGTCGGCGGACACCCCGTCATTGCCCATCCTGCGGGAATGGCGTGAACGAGCGGTGCCGCCCAGATGAACACTGGGCTAACGATCCGTGGTTCCACATGACATCGCGCCCCGGGACTATCAGAAGTCAGTAACCTGAACATTATGGATCCTGGCTGGTTGGTGCTCGTAGCCCTCGCGCTCGGCATCGGGGTTGGCGCGGGTTTCGTGCTGCTGATGCACCACGCCGCCGGTACGGGAGCGCGTGCCGCGGAGGTCGTGAACCCCAACGTTCCTGACGGTATCGACCAGGTGCTCGACGTTCTCGAATCGGCCGGGATCGTGCTTGACCCGAGCAACAATGTGGTCAAGGTCTCGCCCGGGGCACTGGCGCTCGGGCTCATCTGGAACCGCACATTGGCGCATCCGGAGTTGATCGAAATCGTTGACGAGGTGCGGGATTCCGGAGATCCGGTCACCCGCGAGATCGAGGTGAGCCGCGGGCCGCTGGGGGAGGCGAGCCTGTTCCTCTCGGTTCGCGTGGCACGACTCGGCACCCGGTACGTGATTCTGTTCGCCGATGACCGTACCGAACTGCATCGGCTCGATGATGTTCGCCGCGACTTCGTGGCCAACATCAGCCACGAGCTGAAAACCCCGATCGGGGCGGTGAGCCTGCTGGCCGAGGCCTTGAGCGAGGCTTCCCGCGACCCCGCGCGCGTGAAGAAATTCGCCAAGCGACTCACGACGGAATCGGCGAGGTTGGGGAGGATCACCCAGGAACTCATCCAACTGTCGCGCCTGCAGGCGGCGGATGCACTGGGCAGCCGCCATCTGGTGAACGTCGACGACGTGATCAGCCAGGCGTTGGATCTGAACGATGTGGCAACCGAGGTGCGACGGGTGGATGTCGTTGTTGGCGGCACCACGGGCGCCCACGTGTACGGTGACATGCCGTTGCTCGTGATCGCGGTGCAGAACCTGATCTCCAACGCGATCGTCTACTCGGCGAAAGGGTCGCGCGTGGGGATCGGGGTGCGAGTTGTCGACGGGATTGTCGAGATCGCCGTCACTGACCAGGGATCAGGGATAGACCCGGATGACCTGGAGCGGATCTTCGAACGATTCTTTCGGGTGGACCAGGCTCGGTCCCGCCATACCGGTGGCACCGGGTTGGGCCTCAGCATCGTCAAACACACCGTCGAGAACCACGGCGGCGAGGTGCTGGCCTGGTCTCAACTGGGACGCGGCTCGACATTCACCATCCGGATCCCGCTCGCCGACGAGGAACTCGCATGACCCGCATCCTGCTCGTGGAGGACGAGCCCTCGCTGAGCGAACCGCTCATCTATCTGCTCGAGAGGGAGGGCTACACGGTCAAGCTAGCCGAGGATGGCCCGACCGCACTGGAGAAATTCGCACGCAAGCGATTCGACCTGGTGCTGCTCGACCTGATGTTGCCGGGCATAGCCGGCACCGAGGTCTGCCGGCGCATTCGGGCAACGTCTGCCGTGCCGATCATCATGCTCACTGCGAAGGATTCCGAGATTGACATCGTGGTCGGTCTGGAGCTGGGGGCAGATGACTACGTCACCAAGCCCTACAAGAGCCGCGAGCTGCTCGCGCGTATCAAGGCGGTGAGCCGGCGTCGGGATGAGGTCGCCGATGACCTCGAAGTGCTTGAAGCCGGAGCGGTCCGAATGCATCTGGAACGTCACCAGGTCGAGGTCGACGGGGCTCCCGTTGCCATGCCGCTGAAGGAATACGAGTTGCTCGAGTACTTGATGCGCAATGCCGGCAGGGTGCTCACTCGGGGCCAATTGATCGACCGGGTCTGGGGCAGCGACTATGTCGGCGACACCAAGACGCTCGATGTGCATGTGAAGCGTCTGCGTTCAAAGATCGAAACAGAACCATCGAGCCCGGTGAGACTGGTCACCGTGCGCGGCCTCGGCTACCGCTTCGAGCGGTGACAGGCGGGGCTACAAGCCGCAGGAACAGCTGACGGTCGGAACATCTGCCGACCAGAACTGCAAATAGCCAGTACCACTCGCGACCTGCACCACTCGCAAACGGTGCCACTCGCAAACGGTGCTACTCACAAACAGCGTTATTTGCAAACCCTGCTATTCGCAGACGTGTTATTTGCAAACCCTGCTACCCGCGAACAGTGCTACTTGACTGGCTCGAGGCCCTTGTACGGCCCCAACGCGCTGGTCAGTACCGGCACCAGGAGTTGTTGACCCTCGGCGTCACCGTACTGGAAGTAGACCGGGGCCAGCGCGCCGGCCTGAACGCCCACGTTGCTGAAAGTCAGCTGGGGGGCCTGGTCGGAGCCGAACACGTTCAGTGTGGTGTTGTTGACCGGCACCGCGTTCTTCACCGATGTGCTGGGGCCTTCGACCTCGATGTTCAGCAACTGGTTGGCGTCAGAGTTGTTCGCAACCGTCACCACAAGGTTTGCGTTCTGGTTGTCGTCGGTGATCAGGATCGCATTCAGGATGCGCATCTCGCCCACGGCCACGTTCGCCCCGTCGCCGGCGTCATATTGGATGGTGGTCGCCTGGGGCACGAGAAGGTTGCAGGCGCTCGTTCCGAGTAGCACGCCGACTGCCAATACGACGGATGCCGCGATACGGACCTTCACTCAAGCCTCCAGGATTGTTTTGGTGCAAATCAAGTTCTGTGCCACCGTTTCGCAGGCCAATCTGCGCGGTACAGGGGTCAATCGAGCTTAGTTTATTATCTGCGACCTCACCAGCGCACTTCGGCAGGCCCACAAGTCGCCGATTCAGTGAAGCGTTGGCCGGCAACCGAGGCGATCGAGCACTGGTCCGCAACCACTGATCGTGTAACACAACAGACACACGGGACCGGGGCCGCCCGGGGCAGATAAGATTTGGGCGTGGCACTCCAACTCTATGACTCTCGAACGCAGACCCTCGCCGATTTCACGCCGATCACTCCCGGCGCCGTCAGCATCTATGTCTGCGGGCCCACAGTGCAGTCGTCGCCGCACATCGGGCACTTGCGGTCAGCGCTGGTCTACGACCAGTTGCGTCGCTGGCTGACGTATTCCGGCTTCAACGTGACACTGGTGCGCAACGTCACCGACATCGACGACAAGATCCTGATGAGCGCCCGGGAGGCGCAACAGGGCGGCAGCGACGAACAGTGGTGGGCGCTCGCCTACAGGGTCGAGCGTGAGTTCACCGCGGGTTACGACGCACTCGGCATCCTGCCGCCCACGTATGAGCCGCGTGCCACCGGGAACATCCCCGAAATGATCGAGCTGATCGAGCGTCTGATTGAACGCGGTCACGCGTATGCCGCGCCCGACGACTCCGGCGACGTCTACTTCGACACTCTCAGTTGGCCCTCCTATGGAGAGCTCACTCACCAGAAGGTCGAGAACATGGACGCTGCGCCGGATGCCGATCCGCGTGGCAAGCGCGACGCACGCGACTTCGCACTGTGGAAGGGACACAAAACCGACGAGCCCGACTCGGCGTCTTGGCACGCCCCGTGGGGGCTCGGGCGCCCGGGTTGGCACATCGAATGCTCGGCGATGAGCACCAAGTTCTTGGGCTCCTCGTTCGATATCCACGGTGGTGGTCTCGACCTGCGGTTCCCCCACCACGAGAACGAACTGGCCCAATCGAGGGCTGCGGGCGACGGTTTCGCCACCTACTGGTTGCACAACGGACTCGTTTCGATCGGCACCCAGAAAATGAGCAAGTCGTTGGGCAACTCCATCTATGCCGCTGAACTGCTGCACGAGGCACGCCCCCAAGTGGTTCGCTACTACCTCGGAGCGGCGCACTATCGGTCGAACCTTGACTTCCATGACGGCGCCCTGGCCGAGGCCGAGGCCGCACTGGACCGCATCGAGGGCTTCTTGGAGCGCGCCAACCGCAGGTTGACCGACACCCGCTTCACCGGATCGGGTGTGGAGACCGTGCCCGATGAATTTCGCCAGGCGATGGACGACGACCTGGCGATGCCGCAGGCGCTCGCCGTTCTGCATGAGGCGGTGCGGGCCGGAAACGCCGCTCTCGACTCGGAAGATTTGGGCGCAGCGGCCACTATGCGGGGCGAGGTCTACGCGATGACCGAGGTGCTCGGCATCAACCCACTCTCACCGCAGTGGCGGGCGAAAGCCGACTCGGCACCCCGGCAGGCCCTCGCCACACTGATTGAACGGTTGCTTGACGACCGCGCATCGGCCAGAGCCGGCCAGGACTGGGCCACGGCCGATCGGATTCGTGATGAACTGACAGAAGCCGGCGTCGAGATCGAAGACACCCCGACCGGCGCACATTGGAGTTTGACAAGTGAGTAGGCAGCGCGCGTGAAAAGTACAGGATCGAAGAAGCCAGGCCGCCCCGGCGCGGTGCGCAAGACCAACAAGGGGCCGCAAGTCGGCTCCGGAGGGCAGGGACGGCAGGCGTTGGAGGGCCGTGGAGCGACCCCCAAGGCAGAAGACCGCCCGTATCATCCCGCGGGGAAGGCCAAGGCTGCCAAAGAGCGCTACGCCGCCGCCGGTGGCAAGCCGGGCGCCAGTCGTGGCCAGTCCGGGCGGGGTCAGGGTGCCAAACCGGACACCCGCGGGCAGACACGCGGAAACCCGCAACGCCGCGGTGCCAAAGCCGACGACACCGAGGTGGTGACCGGTCGCAACTCCGTTCTCGAGGCGATCAGAGCCCGCATTCCCGCCACGGCGCTCTACGTGGCCACCCGCATCGACATGGACGACCGGGTGAAGGAGGCGATGACTCTGGCAACGAAGTACGGCATCCCGATTCTTGAGGTGATGCGCCCCGAGCTCGATCGCATGGGCGGGCACGACACCGTACACCAGGGGGTCGCGCTGAAGGTGCCCCCGTACGAGTACGCCGACCCGGAGACACTGCTGCAGAAGACGATCTCGCGCGCCCAGAAGCCGCTCTTCGTCGCCTTGGACGGAATCACCGACCCGCGCAACCTCGGCGCGATCATCCGATCGGTGGCCGCGTTCGGCGGCCACGGGGTGATCGTTCCGCAGAGGCGCTCGGTCGGCGTGACCGCCGCAGCCTGGAAGACCTCTGCGGGTGCCGCAGCCCGGTTGCCGGTGGCCATGGCAGCCAACCTCACCCAGACGCTCAAAGCGTTCAAGAAGGCCGGAGTCTTCGTGATCGGCCTCGACGGGGGCGGGGACACCGCGCTGCCGTCGCTCGAACTGGCAGACCGGCCGATCGTCGTCGTGGTCGGCAGCGAGGGCAAAGGGCTCTCCCGCCTTGTCACCGAGACCTGCGACGCCATCGTGTCGATCCCGATCAGCGAGGCAACCGAGTCACTGAACGCCGGTATCGCTGCGAGCGTCACACTGTACGAGATCTCCCGGCTGCGTGCCGGCGGCAAGTAGCCGGCGGTGACTGTCGACGAGACGCCAGAACTGAACGATCGGACCGCGGACCACTTCGACCCGGATGACCGCCATCCGCCGACGGCTCCCACCGGCGGCGTGCATATCTCGTCGGAACTCAAAGAGTTCTCACCGGAACATCACGGCGCCTCCCGGGCTGACTATCGCGAGGCGTTCGCCACTCCGGGTATGGCGTGGCCGATTGTGGCCTCCCTGCTCGCACGCCTCCCGATCGCCATGGGAAGTATCTCGATCCTGTTCTACATCCAGCGAACGACCGACACCTTCGCCAGTGCCGGATTCGTGGCCGGCGGGGAACTGCTGGGATTGGCCGCCGGGTCGGTCATTCAAGGCAAACTGATCGACCGGTTCGGGCCGACTCGCACCCTCGGCAGCGTTCTCGTCATCTTCCTGGGCCTGGCAGTAGCGCTGTTCGCCGCGATCGAGGCACACGCGCCACTCGCCGCATTGATCGGAATCGCTTTTCTGTTCGGCTCGGCTCAGCCGGCATTACCGCCCGCCTCGCGCGGGCTGTGGGGGCGGATGCTGCCTCCCGGGCGCGTTCGGGAGGCCGCCTACACCTACGAGGCGATCAGCTTGGAGACGTTCTTCATCCTTGGCCCAGCACTGGCTGGCATTCTGGCGACCTCAGCGTGGGCGGGCCTCGGACTTGCGGTGACGGTCATTCTCTTCACGGTCGGAACCGTGGCATTCATCACCAGCCCGCTCGTGCGTGCGTGGCGCCCGACGCGGGTGACCTCGGGTGCAGGCTCGGAGCCTGCGCGGCAGCTGATCAGGCAGCCGGGGATGCAGACCATGCTGCTGTTGGTTTTCGGCTTCGGCGTCGTGATCGGCTTCGCAGAGGTGGCGATCCCGGCAGCGGCCACCAAGGCTGGCCACCCCGCTCTCGGAGGTATCCTTCTCGGAGCCTGGTCGATCACATCTGTGATCTTCGGAATTTTCTACGCCGCAAAGCCGTGGCCCAAAGCCCTGCACATCCGTGGGCCCGTCCTGCTCGCCGGATTCACGGTCATGGTCGGCCTGATTGGCTTCACCGAGGGTCTCATCTGGTTGACGGTGGTGTTGATGATCTCCGGGATGCTGTCCACACCACAGGCGACTCTGCATTCGCTCCTGGTCGACCGCGTTGCGCCTGACCGGCTGTCGGGTGAGGCCTTCGCCTGGGTGACAACAGCAGTGACGATCGGAATCGGGCTCGGCCAGGCGATCTCCGGGCAACTGGTCGAGTCGCTCGGCTACCAGAGCGCCTTCCTGGTCGCCGTCGTGCCCGGCGTCGCCGCCGCCGGCTGGGCGTGGCTGAGGCGCGACACGCTCACGCGCGAACGCAACCGCTGATGGACGCCGGAGTGCGACTCCGGTGACCAAGTGAGGCAGGCGCGGGAGATGGCAATGGTGGCGACGGTGTCGAGGACTGGTGCACCACTTCCCTGACATTCGCGTGATGGATCTTCCTGGACGGCCTGCGCTTGACCTGCCGTTACCATGTTCTTGAGGCGAAGGGGCAGGCCCCTGCGTCCAGGTTCGGTACCGAGGTTCGCCAGGGAGAGTGCGTGATGACGGAAGACGGCTGGTCCGATGAAGAGTTCCGCCAGAAATGGCAGGAGGAGGCGAACAGGATTGGCCGCTTCAATCTCGCGATCTTCGGGAAGACGGGGGTCGGTAAGTCCACGCTGATCAACGCAGTGTTCGGGGAGGACGTCGCGCCCACCGGCATCGGTGAGCCGGTCACAAGGGAGGAACACCTCTATCTGCACCGCGCCGGGTTTCTCGGCGTGTTCGACACGCGGGGCATTGAGATCGGCAAAGACACCGACACCCTCATCGGCGAGCTCGGTGAGTACGTCAACAGCAAGCGCGAAAACCCGTTGTCCGAGCAGATCCACGTGGCCTGGTACTGCGTGCGCGCGACCGACCGCCGGTTCGAGGACACCGAGGCGGAGTTCATCCGCCGGCTGCATGAGCTCGGTCTGCCCGTCATCGTCGTTCTCACGCAGGTTCCGTCGCGAGGCGGCGAGTATCACGGAGACGCCGTGGCTCTTGCGGATCACATCATCAGACTCAACCTGCCGATCGCCGGTGGCCGTCCGATCTTCGTGATGGCCACCGGTGACGATTTCACCGGCCAAGTGCAACATGGTCTGAAGGATCTTGTGGATGCCACCTTTCGTGTTGCTCCCGAGGGCGTAGAACTCGCCTTCACGGCGGCTCAGAAGATCGATCTGAGCCGAAAGCGCAAAAAGGCCAAGAGTGTTGTCCGCGGGGCCGCGGGGCTGGCCGGAACCGTCGGCGCGGTTCCAATCCCTTTCGCCGACGCCGCCGTACTGGTTCCGATCCAGCTCGGCATGATGGCAACCGTCGCAGCGATCTATGGCGTCAAGGTGGAGACAGCAACGCTGGCGGCGACAGTCGCGACGACAGCGGCGGTGGCGGCCGGCAGAAGCGCCGTGGTGGGCCTGTTGAAGCTGGTTCCCGGGGCCGGGTGGATTGCCGGCGGCGCGATCTCCGCAGGGGTGGCGAGTACGTTCACCATGGCCGTCGGATACGCGTGGGCTGTCGTGTGCGGCGAGCTCACTCAGGGCAGGCTCAAGGGAGTCGACGGGGGAGTCGACAACAAGCTGGTGCGTGAGCTGTTCCAAACGCAATTCGCTGTCTGGTTCAAAAAAGTGCGAAAGAAAGTATCCGCCTCGTGACTTTGCGGCCAGAGGAGCCCCGCCCGCGGCCCGCGTCACGCGGCTCACGCCGGGAGGGCGAGCCGCTAGACGCGATCGCGCCAGTCGTCGGCGGCATCCGCAGTGCTGTCCGAGCCTGCGGGCTGCACAGCACTCCCCGGCTCGTCGACCACCGGCAGGGGCATGGTCAGGGTTCCGGTGGGCGGGTTGAACAAGGCCGCTTCGTCACGACGAAACCGCAACACGTGCTGGATATACGACGAGAGCGCCTCGGCGAGGGGCACGTCACGCATCTCGTTCTGCGAGAGGAACCAACGGTGTTCCAGCAGTTGGTGGAACACCTCGGCCGGTTCCAGCTTTCCCTTCAGCTCGCGGGGGATCGCATTGACAATCGGTTCGAACACGCGCATCACCCACTCGTGAGCCACCATCTCCTCGTCGAGTTGTTGCTTGTCAAAGGCGAGCGTGTATGAATCGAGATCGTTCAGCAACCGCCTGGCCTGATTCTCTTCGACGTCGAGCCCGGTCAGCCGCAGCAGTCGCCGCTGGTGGTGCCCGGCATCCACCACCTTCGGTTGGATGCGCACCCTGCGCCCAGACTCGTCGGTGGTGATCGCCAGCTCGCCTATATCGAAGCCCAGTTCATTCAATCGGCCCACGCGTTCATTGATGCGCCAGCGTTCGGAGGTGGAGAATGATTCGGAGCCGGTCAACTCTCCCCAGAGTGACCGGTACGCCGCAATGATGCCCTCACTGACGGCGACCGGGTCGAGGCTCGCGTCGATGCGACCACCCGCCTCCAGGTCCATCAGCTCGCCCGCGATGTTCACCCGGGCTATCTCCAGATCGTGTTCGCGCTGCCCGTTCGACAGACCACCAGGATGCAGGCGTCCGGTCTCTGCGTCGACGAGGTAGGCGGCGAACGAGCCGGCATCGCGACGGAACAACGTGTTCGACAGGGAGACATCGCCCCAGAAGAAACCGATCGTGTGGAGTCGCACCAGAAGCACCGCCAGGGCGTCGACCAACCGGGTCGCCGTCTCCGGCCGCAAAGCCTGCGAGTAGAGCGCGCGGTACGGAAGTGAGAACTTGAGGTGCCGGGTGACGAGCACCGAGTCCAACGGTTCACCAGACCCATCGGTGCGATTGGTGATCACCGCGAGTGGTTCCACGCACGGCACGTCGAGCTTCTGCAACGTTCGCAGCATTTCGTACTCACTGCGGGCGAACTCCTCCGATGTCTCTTTGATCGCGATGACATGGCCGGAGAGGTGTGCGAACCTCACCAGGTGCCTGGAGAGTCCTTTGGGTAGTGCGGCGATGTACCGCGCGGGCCACTCGGCCAGTGGTTCGCGCCACGGCAGGTCGAGCAACGCCGGGTCGGGGCTGGCCGCGGTGATGCTGAGGGAGCCGGTCATGGCCGCACGCCGCTCGCCCCAACAGCCTGCCTGCTAGTCAACGATTGCGTGTACCAGTCGAAGGCCGCTCTCGGTGTCAAAGGCGTGCACATGGCCCAATTTCGGAGTCAGGTGAACCCGGTCTCCGGCGTTCGGGTGTGAGCGTCCGTCCACGCGTGCGACGATGTCGGTGCGCTGGCCGTTGATCTCGGTGTGCCCGTACAGGTAGCCGTCGGCGCCGAGCTCTTCGACAAGGTCGACCTCGACCGGCAGACCCTCGGTGCCGGTTGTCGAGACGATAACATCTTCCGGACGCACCCCGACGGTGACTGCGGTTCCCGATGCCGCGTCAAGGGCTGCCCGTTCGAGTGGAATGATGGTGTTGCCGAAGCGGATGCCCCCGTCGGCCTTGTCGGCATGGAACAGGTTCATCGCAGGGCTGCCGATGAAGCCGGCGACGAAGACGTTCTCCGGATTCGCGTACAGGTCGCGTGGCGTGCCGACCTGCTGCAGCACACCGTCTTTGAGCACGGCAATGCGGTCGCCCATGGTCAGTGCCTCGACCTGGTCATGTGTCACGTAAACGGTGGTGACCCCCAGCCGCCGGGTGAGCGACGAGATTTGGGTGCGCGTCTGCACGCGCAGCTTCGCATCGAGGTTGGAGAGCGGCTCATCCATCAGGAACACCTGGGGGCTGCGCACGATCGCGCGACCCATTGCCACCCGCTGGCGCTGGCCACCGGAGAGCGCTTTGGGCTTGCGAGCGAGGTACGGTTCGAGATCGAGCAGCTTGGCGGCCTCGAGCACACGGGCGGCGCGCTCGTCCTTGTTCACGCCGGCGATCTTCAGGGCGAAGCCCATGTTCTCAGCCACCGTCATATGGGGGTACAGGGCGTAGTTCTGGAAGACCATAGCGATGTCGCGGTCTTTCGGCGGCATGTCGGTGACGTCGCGGTCGCCGATCAGGATGCGACCCTCAGTGACTTCTTCCAGGCCGGCGAGCATGCGCAGCGACGTGGACTTTCCGCAACCGGACGGGCCGACCAGAACCAAGAACTCACCGTCTTCGACATCGAGGTCGAGTGCGTCGACGGCGGGACGGGTGGAGCCGGGATACAGGCGAGTCGCCTTCTCGAATGTGACAGTGGCCATGATGCTTCTCCTTCACCGGCAGGTACGTGCCGGACGATCCGTAGTGAATGGATGATATTCAGTTGTGGCGAAACCGCTGACGAACCAGACCGGCCGGGCAGGCGGGGCATCGCTGGTTTTAGTATGTCACGACCACTCCGAGGGGTCAGCACGAGGCGCTCCAGGGCCACTTCGGCAGCGGTCGCACGGTTCTACCTTTGAAACAGCCTGTGAATGGAGCCCCCGTGTTTGGAACACTCAGATCGTGGCTCTAGGATCGGGGTTGCGTTTGCATAGACTTGGCTGCGTGTGTCCGACAGGACCAGCAGCGCTTCCCACCTACCAAGAGGTTGAGACTCAATGACCATTTCCGGTTCGGCTGACAATCGTCCGACGAAGAACGAAAGGCGCGAAGCGGCGCGCGAAAAGGCACGCGAACTGCGCGAGGCGCAGAAGAAGCGGGAGCGCCGCAACAAGATTCTGGTCCAGGGTGGCGTGGTCATCGGGATCATCGCAATCGTTGCGGTGGTCGCGCTCATCCTTGTGAACACGCTGAAGCCAGCCGGACCCGGGCCCAAGAACATGGCCAGTGACGGCATCGTGATCGGTGAGGGCCTGGTCGCCCAGACCACTCCGGCGCTCGCCATGGGTGACGCCCCGATTCCAACCACGCCCAACACCACCGGCGATGTGGTGCAGATCAGGGTTTACCTCGACTACCTCTGCCCGGCGTGTGGCATGTTCGAGGCGACCAACAACGCTCAGATCAGGGAATGGTTGAACAGCGGCGCTGCGACTCTCGAGGTACACCCGCTCGCCATGCTGGTCAACCAGTCTTCCGGAACGAAGTATTCACTCCGGGCCACGAACGCCGCGGCCTGTGTGGCGAACTATTCGCCCAACCAGTTCTTCGATTTCAACGAGCTGATGTTCAAGAGCCAGCCGAAAGAAGGCTCGACCGGACTGACCGACGAGGAGATCCAGAAAATCACGGCCGATTCGAAGGTGGAGAATCAGTCGGCGATCAACAGCTGCATCGTCGACCAGCAGTTCAAGCCGTGGGCGAACGCAGCCACCGACCGCGCACTCGGACAGCCCATCCCGAACTCCAACGTCGACGAGTTGAAGGGCACCCCGACGGTGGTCGTCAACGGCAAGTACTACCAGGGCAGCATCCAGGATCCGAAGGAGTTCGCGCAGTTCATCCAGGAAGCCGCGGGCGCCGCCTACGAGTCGTCGACGCCGTCTGAGGCGCCATCCGACGCGCCGTCACCGTCGCCGAGTCCAGCCGGTTAGGATAATGCTGGCACCTTGTCGGCGCGCACGTCGTGCCACCTCGGTGTCCTGCCGGCCTGGCGCAATTGGTAGCGCACCGCTCTTGTAAAGCGAAGGTTACGGGTTCGAGTCCCGTGGCCGGCCCCGACAGAAGCCCCAGAACCACGTGTTCTGGGGCTTCGTCGTTTGTGCCCACAGTGCGCATCGCGCGGGTGCTCTTTCCCGGCGCGGGCGCCGCCGAAATGTGCGACCATGTCCCACGTGCCAGAGACTACAGATGAGATCGCCGCGGTCGGCGAGGACTCCGCAGACGCTACCGGTCCCGCAGGCGCCGCTCGTGCGGCAGGCGCTGCCCACGCTGCTGGCGCGGGCAGCCCCACCGTCAGGGCCCGGCGCCCTGCCCCGGTTGCGCTGGCGCTCGCCGTCGCGCTGGGGATCGGCGCGATTTCAGCCACCCAATCTCGGGTCAACGGCGAGCTCGGCCGTCGGCTCGACGATGGTTTCATCGCGGCCGCACTGTCATTCGGTTCGGGGCTGCTCATCCTGGCTGTGGCGCTGGCACTATCACCGGTGGGTCGGCGCGGCATCGGCCGGGTGAGAACGGCGCTCCGGGAACAGCGGTTGCCGTTCAGCTATCTACTCGGCGGCTGTGCGGGAGCACTATTCGCACTCTCGCAGACGTTGACGGCCGCCGTTCTCGGCATCGCCTCGTTCACGATCGCAGGCGTCGCCGGCCAGATGCTCGCCGGCCTGCTGATCGACCGAACCGGCTACGCGGCCGACTTCAAACGCACCCTCAGTGGGCAACGCGTCCTGGGGGCGACGCTGGTGCTGGCCGCCGTGGTCTGGGCAGTGTCGTCGCAGGTTCGCACCGAGATCCCGGAGTGGATGCTCATCCTCCCGTTCCTCGCCGGGCTGGGCACCGGCTGGCAGCAGGCGGTCAACGGTCGGGTGCGGGTCGTGGCCGACAGCGCTCTCACAGCCACGTTCACCAGCTTTGCCGCCGGCACGATCGTGCTGGTGGCGGCTGTGCTCATTCGGGCACTGTTCGCGGACTGGCCGAGCGGCTTTCCGGCCGAGCCGTGGTTGTACAGCGGGGGCTTGCTCGGCTGCATTCTGATCGGCGCGTCTGCGGCTCTGGTGCGCACCACCGGGGTGCTCCTGATGGGCCTCGGCATCATCAGCGGACAGTTGGTCTCGGCCCTCGTGATCGACCTGTTCTGGCCGACAGAGGGCAGTCAATTGAGCGTCATCACCGTGCTCGCTGTGGGAGTGTCCCTCATCGGGGTCACCGTGGCGAGTCTGCGCCGCCGAACGTTGTGACCCCGAGTGCGACCGCGAACCGGTCCGCGGTCACAAGGCCGAAAGGAACTGTTCGGGGTCGACGGGTCTCTTGCCGCCGCCGGTCTGCGGCTGCGCGATGCCGCCGACGTAGAGCCAACCGAGCAGGCGCTCATTCGATGCCAAACCGTGCACCTTGGCGACGGCCTTCGAACGGGTGTGGCTTCCTGTTCGCCACATCACACCCCAGCCGGATTCGTGCAGCAGCAGACTGAGCAGGTGCGCCACACCCGCTGCGGTCGCATCCTGCTCCCACTTCGGAACCTTCTCACTCGGGCGACGCACCGCAATCACCGCGATCAGCAGGGGCGCCCGCAGGGGCTTCGCCGCCAGTTTGTCGGCGGCGTGCCCGGTCAGCTTCGCGTCCTTGGCGAACGCCCGACCCAACTGCTCACGTGCCTGGCCGCGGAGCTCGACCAGACGCCACGGATTGAGGTTGCTGTGGTCGGCGACCCGGCTGACGGCGGCCACCAGCGGGAGGAGTTCGTCTCGACTGGGCGCGTCGTCGGTCACCTTCGAGTAGGAGCGGCGCGCAAGGACCGCCTCGTATGCGGATGTCGCGGGCCCGACGGTGCTCACTCGGTCTCGTCTGCCGGCGTGAACCCCAGCGAAACGGAGTTCATGCAGTAGCGGTCGCCGGTGGGCGTGCCGAATCCGTCATCGAAGACATGCCCGAGGTGGGAGTCGCAGGCCGCGCAGCGCACCTCGGTGCGCTTCATTCCGAGCGTGTTGTCCTCGAGCAGGGTGACTGCCTCGGGGCGCACCGACTCGTAGAAGCTCGGCCAACCGCAGCCGGCGTCGAACTTCGTGCCGCTCTGGAAGAGTTCGGCACCGCAGGCGGCGCAGGTGTAGGTTCCGGCACGGGATTCGTCGAGCAATTCACCCGTCCACGGGCGCTCGGTGCCGGCCTTGCGCAAGACGGCGTACTGCTCGGTGCTCAGCAGCTCGCGCCACTCGGAATCAGTTCGTTCAATCCTTGTCATGGTTCTCATTCTCTCCCGGATTGGGTATCACTGTGCTTGGGTGTCACTGTGAAGGCGCGTCGACGTGACGGGATGCCGACTCTGTAGACAACAGGGCGCGAGTGTCGGACATTCCTGATCATTCCGGCGAGTTGCGGCTCCGGGCACGGCACCGGCCGTGCGCCTGACGCGGCAGCCGCACGCGCGCAATTAGGATTGGTCGGGATGTGGGCGCCCAGCAGCCCATCCGCGACCGACGATCCCACGGTGTCGATCCCACGGTGTCGATCTCACAGTGTCGATCTCACAGTGTCGAGCGAAGGAGGACGATGAGCACCGCACGCATGAAGGACTCCGAGTCGGCGCCTCCGCCCGCGCTCTCCGACCGCGACAAGCGGATTCTGGACTTCGAACGCCAGTGGTGGAAACACGGTGGTGCCAAAGAAGAAGCCATCCGCCGGGAGTTCGACCTCTCTGCGGCCCGGTATTATCAGTTGCTGCGCTCTTTGATCCAGTCGCAGGCAGCACTCGTGCATGATCCGATGCTCGTCAAACGACTCCAACGGGTGCGCGATGCCCGTGCAAATGCCCGGAACCACAGCGAAGGACAGCACGACTAGACATCATGGCCACCTCATACCCACCTGATCGATTCGACGAGATTCCCGACGGGCTGAAAAGGGTCGGAGCGCATCGCGCCCCGCCCAAACGGGGCTCGGCGTGGAAGCGGTTCGCATGGGCAGCGATCATCGTCATCGTGCTGGTCGCGGTGGGGGTGGCTGGCCTGTTCATCGCAAGTGGGCGCATCAACCTGGGGGCCGGTTCCGGAACGGGGTCGGAGCCCGTGGCCTCGGCCTCCTCCAAGCCTGCGGCGGAGATCGCAATCAACCGGGATCTCACCGTGACCGTGCTGAACGGGAGCGAGACCGACGGTATCGCCGACCAGGTCGGAGACACGTTGTCCGCGAGCGGCTGGAAGATCGGAACACGCAACAACGCCAGTGATCGCTCGATCCAGGAAACCATTGTCTACTATGCCTACTCGGACGATCTGGGCGCGGCGCTGGCCCTCGCACAGGAGGTCGGCGATGCGCCGACCGCGCTCTCGCCGAGCATCGCAGAGACCGGGGCACAGTTGATGGTCGTGCTGGGCGCCGACTTCCGGTGACCGGCAGAGCACGCGGTGACAGGGAGATTGGCAAGTTCGCGTATTAGTCTGTCGGACGTGACTATTCTCCAGCCGCTCGCCCGCCTGCGCACACCAGCCATCGCCCTGATCGTGGGGTCATTGGTGTTCGCGATGGCCGGGTGCAGCCCCGATGAACCACAACCAGCGGCGTCTGCGTCAGCCACTCCGGCTCCAAGCCCGAGTTTCAGCTCCACCTATGTCACGCCCGACCCGACCGCGATTGCCCCGCTGACTGGTGTGACAGTGCCCGCCGGAAGTCTGGCGAACCCGGCGCTGAGTGTGAAGATCGACAACCACGAGGCCGCCCGGCCGCAGATCGGCCTGAACCAGGCCGACCTCGTCTTCGAAATCCTCGTCGAGGGCGGATTGACGCGCTATCTGGCTGTCTGGCAGTCGGATATTCCGAAGCTGATCGGACCGGTGCGGTCGATCCGACCGGTTGACCCTCAGATCGCCTCAGCCTTCAACGGAATCATCGCGTACTCCGGTGGACAGCAGATGTTTGTTGACAAGATGCTGAACACCCCCGTTTTCAACGCAATACATGGTCAGGCATCCACAGACAGCGTCTTTTATCGTGCCGACGATCGATCGGCGCCGCACGACGTGATCCTGCGTGCCCAGGATCTGGTGGCCCAACATGCCGACCTTGCCGCACCCCCGGTCCAATTCGCGTTCTCTCTCGACGGCCCATCATCGACTGCGGCGAAGGACGGCGAGCCCACAGCCAAGATCACCGACGTCATGAGTGACATCCGCACGGTGGCATGGGCATGGAGCGAGAAGAGTGGCACCTGGTTGCGCAGCACTCGTGACGGTAAAGACCTCGACGCCAGCGGCAAACAGTTGCACGCGACCAACGTCATCAGCATGGTCGTCGACACCGATTGGCGCTACGGCTACATTCCGTGGCCGACGGTGGTCGGCAAGGGCACCGCTTTCGTATCGAGCGAGGGCAAGTCGATCAGGGTGACCTGGAGCAAGAAGTCGGCCGAGGCTCCGATCCGCCTGGTGGACGGGCAGGGGGCCACTGTGCGGCTTGCGCCCGGAAACTCCTGGTTTCAGTTGGTGCCCAACGGCAGCGGATCGGTGTCTCTGACGCCGCCAACCTCCTGAGCACTCGGTTCAACGGCCCCGTCGGCGCCCCCGATGCTGGCAGAATGTCGGGTTCGATTCGTCTCTACTTGCACTCGGCGGTGTCGAGTGCCAATATTGTGTTAGCACTCTATCGATCCGAGTGCTAACGAGTCCGAGTCTTTTATAGACGTCCGGGAGGGACGAAAAACACACATGGCAAAGATGATTGCTTTTAACGAAGAAGCCCGTCGCGGTCTCGAGCGGGGCCTGAACACCCTGGCCGACACCGTCAAGATCACCCTTGGGCCGCGCGGCCGCAACGTGGTTCTTGAGAAGAAGTGGGGTGCCCCCACGATCACCAACGATGGCGTGTCCATCGCCAAGGAGATCGAGCTGGACGATCCCTACGAGAAGATCGGTGCCGAGCTCGTCAAGGAGGTCGCAAAGAAGACCGACGACGTGGCCGGCGACGGAACCACCACGGCGACCGTCCTCGCCCAGGCACTGGTTCGCGAAGGCCTGCGAAACGTCGCAGCCGGCGCCGACCCGATCAGCCTGAAGCGTGGAATCGACAAGGCAGTTGAGGCTGTTGTCGAGAGGCTCATCGCCAACGCGAAGCCGATTGAGACCAAGGAAGAGATCGCGGCCACCGCCTCGATCTCTGCTGGAGACGAGACCATCGGTGCGATCATCGCCGAGGCGATCGACAAGGTCGGCAAGGAAGGCGTCGTCACCGTCGAGGAGTCGAACACCTTCGGCACCGAGCTCGAGCTCACCGAGGGCATGCGCTTCGACAAGGGTTTCCTGTCGGCATACTTCGTGACCGACGCAGACCGCCAGGAAGCCGTCTTCGAAGACCCCTACGTCCTCATCGTCAACTCCAAGATCTCCGCGATCAAGGACCTGCTGCCGATCGTCGACAAGGTCATCCAGTCGGGCAAGCAGCTGCTGATCATCGCAGAAGACGTTGATGGCGAAGCGCTGGCCACTCTCGTGGTCAACAAGATCCGTGGCATCTTCAAGTCGGTTGCCGTCAAGGCTCCGGGCTTCGGTGACCGTCGCAAGGCCCAGCTGCAGGACATCGCCATCCTCACCGGTGGCCAGGTCATCGCCGAGGAGGTCGGTCTCAAGCTCGAGAACGTCACCCTCGACCTGCTGGGCACCGCGCGGAAGGTTGTCATCACCAAGGATGAGACCACCATCGTCGACGGTGGCGGCGACGCCGAGCAGATTGCCGGCCGCGTGCAGCAGATCCGCAACGAGATCGAGAACACCGACAGCGACTACGACCGCGAGAAGCTGCAGGAGCGCCTGGCGAAGCTCGCCGGCGGTGTTGCAGTGATCAAGGCCGGAGCCGCGACCGAGGTCGAGCTCAAGGAGCGTAAGCACCGCATCGAAGACGCCGTTCGCAACGCGAAGGCTGCCGTCGAAGAGGGCATCGTCGCCGGTGGCGGCGTGGCGCTCATCCAGGCGGGCAAAGACGCGTTCGAGAAGCTGGAGCTCACCGGCGACGAGGCAACCGGCGCGAACATCGTCAAGGTTGCCATCGACGCCCCGCTCAAGCAGATCGCTGCCAACGCGGGCCTCGAGCCCGGTGTGGTCGCCGAGAAGGTGCGCCACTTGGACATCGGTTACGGCTTGAACGCCCAGACCGGTGAGTACGTCGACATGCTGGCTGCTGGCATCAACGACCCGGTGAAGGTGACGCGCTCCGCGCTGGTCAACGCCGCGTCGATCGCCGGCCTGTTCTTGACCACCGAGGTGGTTGTGGCAGAGAAGCCCGAGAAGTCTGCTCCGCCGATGGGTGACCCGTCGGGTGGCATGGACTTCTAAGTCTGAACTGCACCGCAGCTGAATGATTGAATGGCCGGGCGTCTCCTTCGGGAGGCGCCCGGCCATCGTTAACGGCGCGATCGTCCCTGGCCGATGGAGCAGTGTGGGCCGCTGATCGGGCCCCTGAGCAGGCCGCTGAGCGTACCGACTATGCGAAGAGGCGGGCGTTGGCCTGTTCGATGTCTGCGTACTGTCGGCCGGCATGGGTCAATGCGCCCGCGATGGAGCCGAGGTCTTCCTCCATGCGCTGGTGGGTCACGTACCACGACGCTGCGATCGCCTGGAACGCGGTGGCCGCCTGACCGCTCCATGCGGATTCCAATTGGGTCAACTGGTTCTTCAGATTGTTGCTCTCTGCCTCCAGTCGCCCCATGGTGGCCCTGATCGCTGCAGCCTGGCCGTCTACGACCTCGCTATCGACGTGATACCGCACGGTCACTCCTTCGGTTCGATCTATCCGGCTCGTTCCACCCGGCTCGCTGTCTCCGGTTCGGTGCGGCCCACAACGGGCCTGCACGACCCACAGTACGAAGACAGACGCGGGGACTCACTCTGAAGGGCGGGTTCGGGGGAGAGGTGCTAGTTCTCGTCGTCGACGAGGAGGGGAAGGGTGACCCGGAATGTGGCGCCGCCACCGGGGGTCTCCAGCGCCTCCACGACCCCGCCGTGGGAGGAAACGATCGACGAGACGATGGCCAGTCCCAGGCCGCTGCCCCCGGTCTCCCTCGTGCGCGACGAGTCGGCCCGCCAGAATCGCTGAAAGATCTTCTGTCGAATCTGTTCGGGGATGCCTTCGCCGTGGTCGATGACCTCCAGCGTCGCCCGGCGGTTCGCCTCATCCACGGCCACAGCGATCTCGATGGGGGTGTCGATGTTCGTGAATCGGGCGGCGTTGCCCATCAGATTCGTCACAACTTGGCGCAACTTGTTCTCCTCGCCGAGCACGATCGCTGATGCCGGGGCCGTGGGGTGAGCCTGCGGCCGAGGTTCCGGCGGCTGCACTGGTGCCCCAGCCCGTTGTGCTGGCGGTTTTCGAACGCGACGCCCCCGAAGACGGGCGATGGTGGCGCCGGCAAGTGCGATCGGGCCGGTGCTCGGGGCGGGATCATCTTTGGCGACGGGGGCGGAATGCGTCGAAAGTGGGGCGGTGGCCGCGGTCGCCCCCGACGCCTCCGGCAAATCGCCTGAAGGGCTCTCCCCCTGCTTCGTCAGGGTCATCAGGGGGGTGTCGGTCACAGCCAGATTGTTGGTCACCACGGTGACCACCCTGCCCGGAGCACTCGCCATGGCATCCAGTGCGGCATCGCGCGCGATGGGCACCAGGTCGACCGGACCCACTTCCCTCGGCCGGGTCTCGTCGAGCCGGGCGAGCTCCAACAGGTCCTCGACCAGGCCGCCCATGCGGATGGCCTCCTTCTCGATGCGGTCCATCGCCTGGGCGACTTCCTCGGGCGACTGCAGGGCGCCCATCCGGTAGAGCTCGGCGTAACCGCGCACAGAGACGAGCGGGGTGCGTAGTTCGTGACTGGCGTCACCGACAAAGCGGCGCATCTGGTCGATCGTGCGTGCCCGGTCGAGGAACGCTCGGTCGATACGGCTGAGCATGGTGTTGAGCGAACGATTGAGGCGGCCGACCTCGGTGTTTGGCGTCGGGCCGGGCAATCGTTGACTGAAGTCGCCTTCGGCGATCGCGGCCGCGGTCTGCTCCACCTCGCGCAGGGGAGCAAAGGTGCTGGTCACCATCACTCGGGTCAGCAGGGCGCCGAAAGCGACCACGGCGATGCCGAAGCCGAGAAATATCGCCAGGTACGTGGCCATCACCGCGTCGACCGAGGACGTGGCGACCGCGATGATGGCTGTGCCCCGGGCGCCATTGGGAACCTGGAAGGCGATCTCGCGCGCCACGGCGTGGAAGTCGGTGCGACGGTCGAGGCTGTGAAGCTCGAGGATCGACTGCTTGGTCAATATCTGGCCGGTCTCCAGCGTGAGGTTGGTGGGCAATACCGGGAGCTTTGCGCTCGGAGTGTCCATCCAGTTGCGGTTGACCAGGTTGCCGTAGGCGTCGAAAAGCGCGACGAAATACTCGGAGTCACCGCTTTCAGATTTCACGATATTGGGGCTCTCCACCGCCTGCGGCAAAAAGGAGTTCAGGTTGCCGGACGCGGTGGATTCCAATTGTGCGTCGAGTTGGTCGACGAGTTTCGGCTTGATCATGGCCATGGTGCCGATGCCTGAGACCAGAAGGCCGAAAGTCAGGACCAGAACCGTGACGCCCGTGATCTTGGAGCGCAGGGAAACCGCATTCCACCGTTCCGACAGGGTTGGGTGCATGGGCAGGGCAGTCTCCTCAGGGCATCGTGAGTGGTGCCTTGATTATGCCTTGGCAGCCTTGAGCATGTATCCGAATCCACGCTTGGTCTGGATCAGCGGCTCGACCGAGTGCACATCGAGCTTGCGACGGAGGTACGAGATGTAGGACTCGACGATGCCGGCGTCGCCGTTGAAATCGTATTCCCAGACGTGGTCGAGGATCTGAGCCTTGCTGAGTACCCGGTTCGGGTTGAGCATGAGATAGCGCAGCAGCTTGAACTCGGTGGGGCTGAGCTCGATCGACTCCTCGCCGACCAATACCTCATGGGTGTCCTGGTCCATGGTCAATTCGCCGGTACGAATGATCGCGTCTTCTTCGGCGTGCATGGTGCGTCTGAGGATCGCCTTGATGCGGGCGACGATCTCATCGAGGCTGAACGGCTTGGTGACGTAGTCGTCGCCGCCCACGGTCAGCCCGGTGATCTTGTCCTCGGTGTCGTCCTTCGCGGTGAGAAAGAGAATCGGGGCGGTGTAGCCTGCCGAGCGCAGGCGCTTGGTCACGCTGAAACCGTTCATGTCGGGGAGCATCACGTCGAGGATGATCAAATCAGGTTCCTCTTCGAGTACTGCCGAAATCGTCTGAGCACCATTTCCCACTGCGCGAACTGCGAAGCCGGCGAAGCGAAGGCTTGTCGTCAGGAGATCGCGAATGTTGGGCTCGTCGTCAACTATGAGTATGCGTGGTCCGTCCATGACCCAAGTATCTGCGTGTTAGCTGAAAGCAGTCTGGGAGTTCGTTCGAGGGGTTCCCGGGCCCTCCTGTTCGACACCTGATCGTTTGGTTCACGGATCGGCCACAGCGGCGGCGGTCACTGCCCGAACGCAGCATCGCCCGGCCCCGGGCTCGCTCCTGATGCTGCATTCGCAGCCCGTGGCGCCTTCAGCGATCCCGGATACCAGCTCGAAATTGAGCGAACAGACGGTATCGCGATGATTCTCTGAGAGGCGATGGAAGGGGCAGTTGCCCATCACGAGTCCACCGGCGGGATCCTCCCTGGGTTCGTAGCCGCCCTGTTCCAGTGCCGTGACGAAGTCACCGGCCGATGCTCCCATCGCCCGGCCCCGGTCGCGGGCGATTCGAGCCAACGCCTGCGCTACCTGCTCGCCTGTGTTATTGGACTCGTCGATGGCCTCGGCCATGAGGTCGCCGGCCAACTCGTACTGACGAGACGGAACGGATACCGTCACCTCGGTGTCGGCGCGGCGGTACAGCTTGGCGGGACGTCCCGACCCGGGACCGGTCTTCCCCGTCAGGCGACGGAACTCGACGTTGAGCAGGCCGTCATCGGCCAGTCGATCCAGCTGGAAGGCTGCGGTGCTGCGGGTGAGCCCGAGGGCGGAGGCCGCCTCGTCGCGGGATGTCGGCTCGTCGCGGCCGGCGACGAACTCGTACAGGGCGAGCCGGGAGGGGTCATCGAGCGCGGTGACGGCGGCGAGGGAGGCGCGGAAGTCGGGGGAGTTCATGGCATCATTCTAACTCTAAAAGTGAAAATGCTTGACAGAAGAAGCGCGGAGAATCTAAAGTTCAAATGTACGGCTTTAGAGATTTGTGTCAGAAGGGAACCATCATGACCAGTCAGACCACCGAGAGCGCCGCGCGCGTGGAGCCGCTGAGGAAGGTCGGGTGGGCGGACCCGTCAAAGCAGGCCTTCGGCCTGTTGCGCACCGTCTTCACCATCGCCCCGATCATCTTCGGCCTGGACAAGTTCTTCAACCTGCTCACGTATTGGCCGCAGTACCTGCCACATCTGGTGACCGACGTGGTGCCGATGACGGCTCAACAATTCATGTTCGTGGTCGGCGTGATCGAAATCATCGCCGGTATCCTGGTCGCCGTTCGTCCGCGGCTCGGCTCCCTGGTTGTCGCCCTCTGGCTCGCGGGGATCATCGTCAACCTGCTCATCCTGCCCGGCTTCTTCGATGTCGCGCTTCGCGACTTCGGCCTGTTGATCGCCGCACTGGCGCTGTACCGCCTCTCCTTCGCACATGACGGACGCACCTCGAGATTCTTCATCTGATGTCTGTGATCACGCTGATCAACCGCCCGGCGCGCACCGGAGCAGGCCTCCACGTGGTGCAGAACTCGGCACCGATCGATGAGGAGGCTGCTCGACGTGCTATCAGCGACCTGCTGCGAGCACTCGGGAAGGATGTCACCAACCCGCACCTGGCCGAGACACCGCGTCGCGTCGCCCAGGCCTTCGCCGAGATGCTCACTCCGCGAGAGTTCGACCTGACGACGTTCGAGAACGAGGAGGGCTACGACGAGTTGGTTCTGGTGCGGGACATTCCCTTCCATTCACTCTGTGAACACCACTTGTTGCCATTCTCGGGTGTGGCCCATATCGGTTATCTCCCGGGGGATCGCATCATCGGCCTGTCCAAACTGGCCCGCGTGCTGGAGTTGTTTGCATTGGATCTTCAGGTGCAGGAGCGACTCACCAAGAACGTGGCCGACTGGTTGGAGGAGAACCTGCAGCCTCGCGGCGTCGGGGTGGTCCTCGAGGCGGAACACCAATGCATGTCGTTGCGCGGGGTGAAGGTGCACGGATCACACACGGTCACCAGCGCGCTTCACGGGTGCTTGCGGGAGGACTCGCGTTCCCGGCAGGAGTTCTTCACTCTCGTCGGGCTGCGCTCCTGACCGACGGGGTGCACACGGGTCGGGCGCCGGAGCCGGTCAGGCGTGGGAACGCGTCAATGAGAGGATGAATATTGACGTGCTGGCCCATCACCGGGAGACTCAATCCATGGACACCGCCCGAACCGCGACGAATTGGTGCTCGTCCGGTATCTTCGTGCCTGAACTTGCAACCCCCAGGCGCCAGATCGCGGGCAGGGAGTTTGATTTCGACCGGCAGGTCGCGGTGATGGCGATTGTGAACCGCACCCCCGACTCGTTCTATGACAAGGGCCGCACCTTCGCGCTGGATGCAGCGATCGATGCGGGCCGCCGGGCGTGGGAGGCGGGAGCGGACTGGGTCGACATCGGCGGAGTGAAGTTCGCGCCGGGGCCTCCCGTGCCGGTCGCTGACGAGCTTGAACGGATCGTGCCGGTGGTCGAGGCGTTGCGCCAGATCGATGGCCTGGTGATCTCGATCGACACGTTCCAACCCGCGGTCGCGGCGGCCAGCATCCGGGCCGGCGCCAATGTGATCAATGACACCACCGGTCTGGCTGATCCCGAAATGGCCCGTGTGATCGCCGACAGCAACGCGCAGGTGATTATCACGCACAGTCTGGCCGAGGCGCGCAGACCCTACCCGAAGCCGATCTACCACGATGTGGTCGCCGAGGTGGTGGCTCATCTGGGCGAGCGCGTGCAACGGGCGAGGGCGGCGGGCATCCCCGATGATCGCATCATCGTCGACCCCGGCCACGACCTGAACAAGAACACCCTGCACTCGCTGGAGCTGACCAGACGGTTCGCCGAACTCACCCGACTCGGTTTTCCGGTTCTGGCTGCCGTGTCGAACAAGGACTTCATCGGTGAGAGCCTCGACCGCGCGCAGGGAGACCGGTTGGAGGGATCACTGGCGGCCGCGGTGATCTGCATGATGAATGGTGCACGGATCGTTCGCATGCACGATGTGGAGGCCGCTGTGGCCGCCGTGCGCATGACTGAAACCGTGCTGGGCTTTCGTGAGCCCGCGTACCTGCGCCACAACAGGGAGTGATCATGCCCACGCAACAGACGATTCATGAAATGGCCGCACTCGATCTGGCCGAGCTGATCGGGCACTACGCGCTCGACGACCGCACCGTGCCGCACCTCCGACTGAACTTCGTGTCGAGCCTTGACGGGGCGGCGACCCTCGATGGCCGTTCGGGAGGTCTGGGCAACGAGCAGGACCAACGGGTCATGAATGCTTTGCGCACCTTCAGTGACGTGGTGCTGGTGGGCGCGGGCACAGTCCGCGCCGAAGGGTACGGCGGTCTGGATCTCGGCCACGACTCGGTCCGATGGCGGGTGGAGAACGGACTGCCGGCCGAGCCGGTGTTCGCGATCGTCTCCGGACATCTTGATCTGGACCCGGAATCGGGACCGTTCGTCGACCCTCCTGTTCGGCCGCTGATCTTCACCCACGACGGCGCCCCGGCGCACCGCAGACGCGCGCTGTCCCGAGTGGCCGACGTGATCACCTGCGGCACCAACACCGTTGATCTACGTCAGATGCGTGCTGAATTGAACGCGAGGGCGTTGCCCCAGGTGCTCTGTGAAGGCGGGCCGTCGCTGCTCGGATCGATGTTGGAAGCTGATGTCGTCGATGAGCTATGCCTCTCGCTCGGCGCGACGATGGTCGGTGGCGAATCGAGGCGAATCGCGGTGAGCGACCACGAGACCGTCCGGCATATGCGCTTTGCCGGGGTGCTTCGTGCAGACGACATGCTGCTGCTGCGCTACCTGCGCCGGTAACGTGGGGGCATGACAGAAGTCACCGGGTTCCGCAGTTACGTCGCAATTGGCGACAGCTTCACCGAAGGGGTCGGCGACGAGCGCGATGACGGCCGTGTACGGGGCTGGGCCGACCTGGTGGCGCTCGGGTTCGCGCTGGCCAGCGATGAGCCGGTGCTCTATGCCAACCTGGCCATCCGTGGGCGCAAGCTGAAACCATTGCTGGACGAGCAACTGCAACCGGCAATCCAGCTTCGACCAGAACTCATCAGCATCAACGGTGGCGGGAACGATATCCTGCGCCCCCGCGTTCAGGTGGAGTCGATTGCACGGCTGTTGCTCGACTCCGCGGCCGAGGCTGTGGCGGCCGGCAGTCACGTTCTGCTGCTGAGCGGGGCCAACCCGTCGCGGAACATGCCGTTGGGATCGGTTTTCTCTCGGCGTGGGACCGAACTCGACGACGCCGTGCGCGCCGGAGTGCCGGCCGATGGCGTCACGTTTGTGGACAACTGGGTGGATGAGGCGCTCGGTGACATCCGATACTGGTCCGCTGACAAACTGCACCTGAACCCGCTCGGCCACGCGCGTGTGGCCAGTAACGTCCTGACCGAGCTGCAGGTGCCGGTTCCCGCCGAGTGGGGGATTGCCGAGGTGGAAACCGCCCCCGCCGGTGAACGCGGGAGGGGCACCTTCGAGTATTATCGACGTTTCGTTCTGCCCTGGGTCGGGCGCCGGCTCACCGGCCGTTCTTCAGGAGACGGGCGCACCGCCAAGATCGCAGAGCTGATACCGGTCGATCCGACTCAGGCCTAGCCGCGCACCGTGCCCATCTGCCCCAGCGGTGCAGGGAGCACGTTAGCGGGGAGATCGCGTCTGACGGCGGCGTTTGACGCCGCTGGTGACAATGAGCAACAGGATCAACAGGAATCCGACAGGCAGGCCGACCCGCGGGAAGAATGCCAGAATCAGCCAGAACCCGGAGGCAAACGTGTCGCCACTGACGCCCATGGCACCGGCGAGCAGCACGGCAAACAGGGCGATGATCGACAGCACGATCAGTCCGGCTCCGGTGTATGCAAGCACGGTGTCGAGGCGGCTGGTTGAGTTCTTGTTGTCATCGGTCACGTATCAAGGATAGGCGGGCATCCGCCACGGCCTAAACTAGAGGTTGCCCAATACAGGAGGATCACACACATGCCCACCGGCAAAGTCAAGTTCTACGACGAAGACAAAGGTTTTGGCTTCATCACCTCCGATGACGGCCAACAGGTCTTCCTCCACGCCTCGGCGCTCCCGGCAGGGACCACCTCCGTCAAACCGGGCACCAAGCTCGAGTTCGGGATCGCCGACGGTAAGCGTGGTGCCCAGGCGCTCTCGGTGCGCATCCTCGAGGCTCCGCCGACAATGGCGCGGCTGAATCGCAAGGCGGCGGACGACATGGTGGTCATCGTCGAGGATCTGGTGAAGGTTCTCGACGGAATCGGTACCGACCTTCGGCGCGGGCGGTACCCGGAGAATGCGCACAGCCGAAAGATTGCCTCCCTGCTGCGAAAGGTCGCTGATGAATTCGACGCCTGATGTGACCCCGCCTGTAATGACGGCGCCTGGAATGACCGCGCCTGATGACATCGCGACAGGAGTCGCTGTGACTGATGCAGCGGTGACTGATGCCGCTGTGACGGAAGAAGCAGCCACTGAAGACGTGGCAGCTGAACACGTAGTGACCGAAGGTGTAGTGACCGAAGGCGCAGCGGGTGGAGACGAAGTGGATGAAGTCGTCGTGGCTGAAGATGTCGTGGCTGGTCACGGTGCAATAGAGGAGGCTGTGCCCGTTGAGGCGGATGCCGTTCTCGCGGCCGCCACTGATTTGGCCCGCACCGCGCTGGTCGAGATCACCCCGATCGAAACGATCGGCGCGGTTGTCGACCAGGTCGTCGGCGGCACACACGTGCTCACCCTGTTCTTCGAGAATGCGCTGCCCGGTTACCGCGGGTGGCGGTGGAGCGTGACACTGTCTCGCGTGGATGACCGGGCGCAGCCCAATGTGCTCGAGATGGGTCTGGTTCCTGGGGCCGATTCGATCATCGCTCCCGACTGGGTGCCGTGGTCTGACCGGTTGGCCGAATACAAGCTCAGCCAGGAGAACGCGGAGGCCGAAGCGGCTGCTGCGGCCGCCGGTCTCGAACAAGAAACTACCGGCGACGATCAAGACGACAACATCGACGACGAGGACGACGACCTCGACGAGGACGATCTGGTCGACGATGAACTCGATGATGCACTCGACCACTTGGACGAGGACGACATCATCGCAACGGACAGTGACGCCCTCGACGACGACGACGACGACGACGACGACGATGACGATGACGACGATGACGATGACGACGACGATGACGATGACGACGACGACGACGACGATGACGATGACGACGATGACGACGACGATGACGACGATGACGACGATGACGACGACGATGACGACGATGATGACGACGACGACAGCGGGTCCGACCGTCGCAATTGATTGACAAAGCGCCAGGGGCGGGGCATCCGCGCGGGTGTGCCCTCCCGTCCTCCGCGCCACTGAGCCGGTGGCCTGATCGCCACTAGGCTGGGGCGAAGTATTTCTGACTGGAGTATGAGATGACCGATCTGATTGACACGACAGAGATGTATCTTCGTACGATCCTGGAACTCGAAGAAGAGAACATCGTGCCGTTGCGTGCCCGCATCTCTGAGCGTCTTCGCCATTCGGGGCCGACGGTGTCGCAGACGATCGGGCGCATGGAACGTGACGGGCTCGTCGTGGTCACCGGTGACCGTCACCTGGAACTCACCGCCCGTGGCCGCCAGAAGGCGGTCCATGTGATGCGTAAGCACCGGCTCGCCGAGCGACTGCTGAGTGACGTGATCGGGCTCGAGTGGGAATACGTGCACGAGGAGGCATGCCGCTGGGAGCACGTGATGAGCGAGCGCGTTGAACTGAAGATCCTCGAATTGCTGGGCAGCCCGACCGAGTCACCGTACGGCAACCCGATCCCTGGTCTGGAGGAGTTGGGGGCAGCGCCCGCGAAGTCGTTCGCGCAAGGTGTGAGTAACATCGTCGACGTCGTGGCCGAAGCGGCCGGGCCGGTGGAGACTGTCATTCGCCGGCTGGGGGAGCCGGCACAGATCGAGCCGGAACTGCTGCTGCAGCTGAAACAGGCAGGGATCATTCCCGGGGCGCGGGTGACGATCTCGCCGGCCGGAAGCCACACTCGCGTCGCTGCGACGGGTTTCGGCGACGGTTTGGAGTTGCCGGCCGACATCGCCAACCACATCTTCGTTTCCGTTTAGACACATTCCTGCCGTTCAGACACATTCCCGCCGTTCAGGCGATTTCCTGCCGGTCACGCGAATCCCTGCCGTTCAGACTCACGAGAATGGGTTACTCTATTTTCTTGACGACGCGCGAGCCGAGGAGCCAGATGACATCGCAGGCCGTGAGGAGTGCCACCCCGACCAGGGGTGAGCGGTCCAGGCTGCCCGCGAACGGATTCGGCTGTCAGCTGAGCACTCAGGTCACACAGGTCAGAGCGGGTTCTGTCGTCCAGACAGAGCCCCTTTCTCGTGTGGGCGCCTGAAAAACAACCCCATCGGGATCCTTCGTTCGCTGACGTCTCTACCGGTAGATCTGGAAGCCGTCCAGAGCAGTACGGAGGAAGAATGCGCACATTGGTCCTGAACGCGGGCTACGAACCGCTCGCCGTCGTCTCGTTCAAGCGAGCCGTCGTGCTCGTGCTGAACAGCAAGGCCACCGTGATCCTCAGTGATATCGATCACCCCGTACACAGCGCATCGGGCACGTACGAGCGGCCATCGGTGATTGTGTTGACGCGTTACGTGAAGATCCCCAGGGCCCGGCTCGTGCCCGTCAGTCGGCGCGGGATCCTCAGGCGTGACGGGCAGCGATGCTGCTATTGCGGTCACACGGCGACCACGATCGACCACGTGCTGCCGAAGTCGCGCGGCGGAGACGAGAGCTGGGAGAATCTGGTCGCCTGCTGCCTTGGCTGCAACAACAAGAAGAGTGACCGTACACCCGGTGAGATGGGCTGGTCGATGCGATTCAACCCCCGCATACCGCACCACACAGCGTGGATGGCACGCGGGCTCGAGAGCGCCGAGCCGCAGTGGGGGGAGTACCTGGCCCCTCTCGCCGCGTGATGCCGGTGTTCCGCACACCCACAATGTGCGCTGCCGCGCCGCAGCCGAATGGGTCGAGATGAACCCGGTCGGCGTCTCCGCTAAACTCGATGGGTCAGCCTCTGTAGCTCAATGGAAGAGCAGGTCCGTCCTAAGGATAAGGTTGGGGGTTCGAGTCCCTCCAGGGGCACTTCCGGCTTGATTCGTGGCTCGAACACCGCACCACCCGGTTCGGGGTTGCCTTTTCGGTTCTCGGTGGGCGCCGCCAGAGATCATGCTGCGGCGTCGGATACGTTCGCGGAGGCGATCCTCCGGCTGGCTATCAGGGATGGGGCATGTCCGTGCGCTGACGACGGCCTATGCCGGTGATTCCGATGATGCCGACGAGGTCCCGGAAAGTGCCGAAGCCAAACCCGACGTCACCTGCAGCTGTGATAACCGCGGGCCGAAGCCGAAGCCGAAGCCGAAGCCGAAGCCGAAGCCGAAGCCGAAGCCGAAGCCGAAGCCTCAGTCGGTGCCGGCGTCGAACATGGCTGCCTCGGATGCCGCGTCGATCGCGTCGGCCAGCGCCTCATCCCGCGCGTTCAGGTGGCTGCCCTCGGTGATTTCGGCCGACTCGCCCTCGGCCAGCTCTCCGACCAGCTCGGCGGTGGCGCCGCCGATTATGCCCTTTGCAGCATATTGCTCCAGACGCGCACGAGAGTCGGCAATGTCCAGATTGCGCATGGTGAGTTGTCCGATGCGGTCGATCGGACCGAACACGGCATCACCGACGCGCTCCATCGACAGGCGCTCGGGTGTGTAGCTCAGTGACGAACCGGTGGTGTCGAGGACGGTGTAGTCCTCGCCGCGCCGCAGACGGACGGTGACCGAACCGGTGACGGCAAGGCCGACCCACTTCTGAATCGACTCGCGCATCATCAGCGACTGCGGGTCGAGCCAGCGGCCCTCGTACATCAGGCGCCCCAGACGGCGCCCCTCGGAATGGTACGTCGCAATCGTGTCTTCGTTGTGGATCGCGGTCAGCAGCCGCTCATAAGCGATGTGAAGCAGCGCCATGCCGGGAGCCTCGTAGATGCCGCGGCTCTTCGCCTCAATGATGCGGTTCTCGATCTGGTCGCTCATGCCCAGGCCGTGGCGGCCACCGATCGTGTTCGCCTCGTGCACCAGCGCGACCGGGTCACCGTACTCCACGCCGTTGATCGCGACCGGGCGTCCCTCGCTGAACGTGATGGTGACATCCTCGGTGGCGATCTTCACGGAGTCGTCCCAGAAACGCACCCCCATGAGTGGTTCCACGGTCTCCAGAGAGACATCGAGGTGCTCCAGCGTCTTCGCCTCGTGCGTAGCGCCCCAGATGTTCGCGTCGGTGGAATATGCCTTGTCCGCGGAATCGCGGTAGGGAAACCCACGTTCCACCAACCACTCGCTCATCTCGGAGCGGCCGCCGAGTTCGGTGACGAAGTCGGCGTCCAGCCAGGGCTTGTAGATGCGCAGGCGGGGGTGGGCGAGCAGGCCGTAGCGGTAGAAACGCTCGATGTCGTTTCCCTTGTACGTCGATCCGTCACCCCAGATGTCCACGTCGTCGTCGCGCATGGCACGCACCAGCAAGGTGCCGGTCACGGCTCGGCCGAGGGGGGTGGTGTTGAAGTAGGTGCGGCCTGCTGTGCGGAGATGGAAAGCGCCGCAGGCGAGTGCCACCAGACCCTCCTCGACAAGGGCGGCCTTGCAATCGACCAGGCGGGACAACTCGGCGCCGTATTCCAGAGCGCGTACCGACACGGAGTCGATGTCAGGCTCGTCGTACTGTCCGAGGTCACCGGTGTATGTGCACGGAATTGAACCCTTCTCGCGCATCCAGGCGACGGCGACCGAGGTGTCGAGGCCCCCGGAGAAGGCGATGCCGACGCGTTCGCCGACGGGAAGGGAGGTGAGAACTTTAGACATGGCTCCCAGCTTAGTGAAGACGGGCGTCTGCTCCGGCCAGTCGGTTCCCACTGCGGAGGAGATGGCTGAAGGAAACACCGGGGCGTTGAGCGCCCCACCGTAACTGTCGGAATCTCTGGCGTCCGCGTTGGTAAAATGTTAGGGTCTATTAACTCAAATTCGACCGTACTCGTAGGGGTTACCGTGGACTTCTCTGAAACACCCGAGCATGCTGAACTGAAATCAGCCGTCGCTTCGATCGTCGCACCGTTCGGTCGCGACTACTACGTGCAACACGCAAAGGATCGCGAACCCTGCGATGAGGTGTGGAGCGCCCTGGGCGACGCCGGCTTCATCGGAGTGAACATCCCCGAGGAATACGGTGGTGGCGGCGGAGGCATGCTCGAACTCGCGCTGGTGTGCGAGGAGGGTGCCGCTCAGGGGGTGCCGCTCCTGTTGATGCTCGTCTCGGCTGCGATCTCTGCCGAGGTCATCACCGAGTACGGCACCGACGACCAGAAGTCGCGCTGGCTGCCGGGGTTGGCCGACGGCACATCGAAGGTCGTCTTCGCCATCACCGAACCGGATGCCGGCAGCAACTCGCACCGCATATCCACCACGGCCACCAGGGACGGCGACGAATGGGTGCTGTCTGGCTCCAAGTACTACATCTCCGGCGTCGACGAGGCAGACGCCCTGCTCGTGGTCGCCCGCACCGGGCAGCGAGATGAGGGCACCGGCGGCCAAGGACGCGCAAAACTGTCCCTGTTCATCGTGCCGATCGATGCGCCGGGCATGGAGAAAACACCCATCGACATGGATGTGATGCTGCCGGAGAAGCAGTACACGCTCTTCTTCGACGGTGTTCGGCTCGGCGCCGATGCCCTCGTCGGGGAGGTGGACAAGGGGTTCCAGCAGGTCTTCCACGGCCTCAACCCGGAGCGCATCACGGGTGCGGCGCTGTGTATCGGCATCGCCAGGCACGCCCTGAACCAGGCCGCCCAGTACGCCAACGAGCGCGAGGTGTGGGGCGTTCCGATCGGTGCCCACCAAGGGGTGGCGCATCCGTTGGCGATCGCCAGCATGGAGACCGAACTGGCGGCACTGATGATGCGCAAGGCAGCCTGGCTGCACGACAACGGTCTGCCGGCGGGGGAGGCGTCCAACACCGCGAAGTACGCGGCAGCCGAAGCAGCGCTGTCCGCAATCGACGCGGCCGTGCAGACCCACGGCGGCAACGGCCTTACCCGCGAATACGGGCTGATTCCCTATTGGGGACTGGCCCGCCTCCTCCGAATCGCCCCGGTCAGCCGGGAGATGATCATCAACTACATCGCCCAGCACAACCTTGGGCTGCCCCGTTCCTACTGAGTGAACACAGGGAGAACCGTGCCGGTACTGCCCAAAACAGGCACAGTTGGTGCTGTGGTACGTATTTTGCCTGTTTCCGCCGACGGGTGCGCGTCGCACGCCAGCAGGTTCAGGCGAGTTCGCCCGCCACCAGGCGCCTGGTCACGTCGGTGAACAGCGTCAACCCGGCCACGCAGTCCTCGTCCGACGTGTGCTCGCGCTCGTTGTGCGAGATACCGTCGGCGCTCGGAACGAACAGCATGATCGACGGTACGACATCCTTCATATTGGTCGAATCGTGGCCGGCGAGTGTCATGATCGTGCGGCTGCTGAGCCCCAACTCGTTGGCAGCGGCCTCGGCCAGCGCCACACCCTCCGGCTGGTAGGCGAGTAGGCCCCAGCGGTGCTTCAGGTTCAACTCGATGCGCACGCGCGCCTTGGTCTCGGCCTCTGCGGCCGCCTTCTCCAGCAGGGCGATCGCCTCGTCGAGCACGGTCTCGTCTGCTGAGCGCAGATCCATGTTGAACGTGGTCTCCCGGGCGACAGTCACGGGGGAGTTCGGCAGAACCTCCAAATACGATACGGCGGTGTGCAGGATGCCGGGGGTGAAGTTGTCGACCACCTCGCGTGCGGCGGTGATCATCATGGCGGCGCCGTAGAGCGCGTCCTGCCGGTCTTCCATTGCGGTGGCACCCGTGTGCGACTGTTCGCCATGCACCGTCACCAGGAACTTGCGTGCGCCCCACGTCTTGTCGACCAGGCCAATCGTGATTCCGTCGCGCTCCAACAGGCGACCCTGCTCGATGTGGATCTCGCCGTAGCAGGCGACCGCGGGCCCGGCATAGCCGTCCCTGGCGATCACGTCGTTCATTGACTCGCGCACGCTCACCCCGGCCACATCGAGGGTGTCCAGTGCCTCGTCGAGGTTGAGCTTGCCGGTGTACACGCCGCTGCCCATCATGCTCGGTGTGAAGCGGCAGCCCTCCTCGTTGAACCAGTTCACAACCGCGACGTTGTGCTTTGCCGTGAGCTCACCGGAAGCCAGCATCTCGGCGATGCGTGCGGCGGCGAACGCCGCAGCGAAGACGCCATATGCCCCGTCGAACTTGCCGCCCTTCGGCTGGGAGTCCAGGTGCGACCCGAGCAACACATAGGGCGCCCCGGGAATGTGTTCAAACAGTCCGAACTGGTTGCCGATGCCGTCGAATCGGATGGTGAACCCACGCTGGGTCAACCACGCAGCCAACCATTCTCGGGTCTCGTGGTCGGCCGCAGTTCCCGCCTGGCGCTCCACTCCGCCGCGATCCGTCGCTCCGATCGCGGACAGTTGGGCGAAGTCGCGCAGAAAGGATTCATTGGTGAGGGGCATCGATCTTCCTTCGTTCCTGGAGGTTCTGAACCTGGAAGCTCAGACCCTGAACCTTATGACTCGTCGTAGACGTTGTACCGCAACTCGCAACGGTGCGAGGGCCGTTTCCGGCTTTGTGTCGCCGGAGCGGTTGCCGGCAGTGTCGTGCTGGAGCCGTTTCCGGCACCGGGCACAGTTTAGTCAGAGCACAGTTTAGTCAGTCTTCACCGTTCGTTCGCCGTGTGCACGCGGCGGCCCGGTCGCTTTGTGATAATGGGCACTGGCGACAATCGGCGGCTGGAAGGAACTTCTGTGACATCCTGGCTCGAAGCCGTGCCCGCGCTGCTCGTCGCACTGGTGGTGCTGGCCGTGCCCGGCACCCTCATCGTGCTGCTGCTGCGACTCAGGGGACTCCTGGCGGTGGCCGCCATTCCCGCCGTCTCGATCTCGATCATCGCCGTCAGCGCCATCGTCGGTCCGTGGCTCGGGCTCCGTTGGGGATGGTGGTTGCCCGCGCTCGGCACAGCGGTTGTCGCCGGTGCCGTGCTGGTGATTCGTAAACTGGTCCCGCAGCTGCGGCGGGCCGCACAGCGCGGAAGTAGTGCGACCGGGCGCCTCGGAGTCGAACGCCGTGTTCTCGGGTGGGGTCTCACGGGGGCTGCGCTCGCCGCCGTTGTCATCATGGGTCGACTGGTCGTAGCGGTGAAGAATCCGGAGCAGATCTCCCAGAACTACGACACCGTGTTCCACCTGAACGCGGTGCGATCCATCCTCGACACCGGCAACGGATCTTCGTTCGCCATCTCGTGGTTCATGCGCACCAACAACGATCCGGTCTTCTACCCGGCGGCCTGGCACGATCTGGTCAGCCTGCTGATCAGCCTCACCGGAGCCAGCATTCCGGCCGCGACCAACGTGATGTGGGTGGCTGTGGCTGCCTTCGTCTGGCCGGTCGGCTGCGTCGTGCTCACCCGTACCCTGGTCGGGCCCAACGTGCCGATCGTCGCGGCAGCCGGCGTACTTTCCGCCTCATTCGCCTCATTCCCGTTCCTGCTGCTGTTCTATGGGACGGCCTACCCGAACACCGTGGCGAACAGCCTCGTTCCTCTCGGCATCGCCCTCGTTGTGATGATGCTGAAGGCCGGTCCACAGCCGTTGGCGGGGCCAACTGTCGCGTCCATGCTCCTGGTGCTCGTGCTGCCGGGAATTCTGCTGGCGCAGCCGAACGGTGTGTTCTCGATCGCGTTCATCCTCACTCCGCTTTTGGCGATGGTCGTCTGGGCGTGGTTGCGGCGCGGGTTCCTGCACCATTCGGTACGCGGGTTGGTGCGCGCGGCAGTACTGCTGGTCGCGGCGGCGGTCATCGCCGTGGCCCTGTTCAGCGTGCCCAGCTTCAGAAGGCTGTTCGCCTTTGCCAACGCCCAGCAGGTTCCATTCCTGGATGCCATCTGGCGGGGAATCTGGAACATGCCACTGCCGACCGATGCACCCGCGATACTGGTCACCGGCCTCGTGGTGTTCGGGCTGGTCGTCGCCTGGCGCCGTCACCGGCTGGGATGGCTGTTCTTCAGTGTGCTGCTTGCACTTGTCGCCTACGCGTTCGCCGTCGGCAGCAACTGGGGGATCGGCAACCTGTTAATCGCCCCGTGGTGGGGTAACCCGGAGCGGATCGCCGCAATTCTTCCCCTGGCGTCGATCCCGCTCGCCGCGATCGGGCTCGGCACGCTGGCCGGGATGCTGGCCCGGCCACTCGGCACACCGGCGCGCTGGTTGGTGCCGACGGCCACGCTGGTGGTCGGAGTTCTTATGATCACGGTGTCGCCACCGCTGAGACAGATCGAGGCGGCGATCACCGATGTCTTCCGCGTACCAGCGGTACCCAACCCGTTGAAACAACTCGACGCCGACGAACTGGAGATGCTCGGCAGGCTCGACGACCTGGTGCCTGCCGACCAGATGATGGCGAACAACCCGTGGAACGGATCGGCGCTGGCGATGGCGCTCGCGGATCGGCGGGTGCTTGTGCCGTACATGTCGATCTTCACGCTCGACGACGACCAGCAGATCTTGAGCACCTCGTTGGACCAGATTGCCGACTCGGTGCCGGTCTGTGATGCCGCCCGCAACAAGAACCTGCGCTTCCTGCTCGACTTCGGCACCGACTTCATCGCTGCGCAACAGTACGGCCGCGTTCAGTACCCGGGGATCGACGCGGCTGCGACATCGGGCGCGTTTAGACTGGTCAGCGAGGTTGGCCACGCCAGATTGTACGAGCTCACCCGGTGTGCCTCCGGGTTGCCCGGCGAGCCGCGTTCACTGGCACCGGTGCCTGCTGGCTGACCCGAGTGGCCCCGCAGGAGGCGCTCACACCACTTCATGGGAAGAGGCAATCCGCAATGACTCAGAAACTACCACCCGGGTGGAGAACCACCCGGATCACACGGGCGCTCGGAATCGATCTGCCCATCGTGCTGGGGCCCTTCGGCGGTGCCTCGTCGACGGCCCTGGTGGCACGAGTCAGCAGCGCTGGCGGCCTCGGCTCGTTCGGCGCCTACAGCCTTTCGGGCCAGCGCATCGTCCAAGTGGCCGCGGAGATCCGTGCGCTGACAGACCGTCCGTTCGCCTTCAACCTGTGGGTGCCGCACGATGGCAGTGACGAATACCGGCCCACCGCCGACGAGTTCGCTCGGCACCTGGCGCCGCTCCAGCCGTACTTCTCCGAACTCGGCGTCGAGGTTCCTGAGCGTCCGGATCGATTCTTTCCCGACTTCACCGAGCAGTTCGAAGCCGTGCTCGAAGCCCGCCCCGCCGCGTTGAGCTTCGTCTACGGCGCCCCGCCGCCCACCCTCGTCGAGCGGGCGAAGGAACAGGGGATCACCCTGGTCGGAACGGCCTCCACGGTGGCCGAGGCCGTCTTTCTGGAGCGTGCGGGAATGGATGTGGTGGTGGCTTCCGGTTTCGAGGCGGCTGGCCACCGGGTGTCGTTCCTGGCGGCCGCCGAGGACTCGTTGATCGGTTCACTCGCATTGGTGCCCCAAGTGGTGGATTCCGTTCGGGTGCCTGTGGTCGCGGCTGGCGGAATAGCGAGCGGGCGGCAGTTGGCCGCCGTTCTTGTTCTGGGCGCGGACGCAGCCCAGGTCGGTACCGCGTTCCTGGCCACCGACGAATCGGCGATCAGCGACCCGCACCGCGCGGCATTGTTCAGCGAACGTGCCACACACACCGCCCTGACTCGGGCGTTCAGCGGCCGCTTGGCGCGCGGAATCCCCAACGAGTTCAGCCAACAGGTGGCCACAGGCAGCCAGCCAGTGGCGCCGTTCCCGCTGCAGAGTTGGCTGATGGGGCGGCTCAAGCAAGCCGCCATCGCCCAGGGCAGAAGCGAGCTGATCTCGCTCTGGGCCGGACAGTCAGCGGGAATGATCCGGTTCCGAAACGCAGCCGAAGTGATCGATGACCTGGTCGCCGAGGCCGACCGCCTGTTGGGGTGAATACCGCGCTTCAGAGCTCAGTGCCGGGTTCAGTGCCGGGCCCAGTCAGCGCCTCGGTGCGCAGCAGTGAGAACAGGAGCCGTGCGAGAATGAACCATGACCTATAAGGGCGACCCAGCACGTTATGACTCGATGCAATACCGCAGGTCGGGGGCCAGCGGGCTGAAACTCCCTGCCGTCTCGCTCGGACTGTGGCAGAACTTCGGCGACACCTCCTCGTTCGACACGCAGCGGGAGATTCTGCGGCGTGCGTTCGACTCCGGTGTGACCCATTTCGACCTGGCCAACAACTACGGGCCGCCGTACGGCAGCGCCGAAACGAATTTCGGCCGCCACCTCAAAGACGACTTCCGCCCCTATCGGGACGAGATGATCATCTCGTCGAAGGCCGGCTATGACATGTGGCCGGGCCCGTACGGAGATTTCGGATCGCGCAAGTACCTGCTCGCCAGCCTGGACCAGTCGCTCGAGCGGATGGGCCTCGACTATGTCGACATCTTCTACTCGCACCGGGCCGATCCCGACACACCCCTCGAGGAGACAATGGGGGCGTTGCACACCGCGGTGACCAGTGGCCGCGCCCTGTACGCGGGTATCTCCTCCTACTCGCCCGAACGCACCCGCGAGGCTGCGGCCATCCTGGCCGACCTGGGCACCCCCCTCACCATCCACCAACCGTCGTATTCGATGTTCAACCGCTGGGTCGAAGGGGGACTGCTCGAAACCCTGGCCGACACGGGCAGTGGCTGCATCGTCTTCTCCCCGCTGGCCCAAGGCATGCTGACAGACCGCTACCTGAACGGCATCCCCGAAGGTTCGCGGGCGTCCCGCCCCGGGTCCCTCGCGCAGGAGTTGATCACCGACGACGCGCTCGATCGTATTCGGGCGCTCAACCAGATCGCCGCAGGCCGTGGACAGACGCTCGCGCAGCTCGCGCTCAGTTGGGCGCTGCGGCACGATCAGATCACCTCTGTACTGGTCGGTGCCAGTTCGGTGCAGCAGCTCGACGACAATATTGCGGCCACCCAGAACCTGAATTTCACCGACAGTGAATTGGCCGAGATCGACGAATACGCAGTGGAAGCCGGAATCAACCTCTGGGAACCGTCCAGCACCGTATGATCTGCCCCAGGCTGCCGCGGCGGCCGAGTATTGCCGTGCTGGGCGCACGCTGGGAAATGGAACATGCCCGGCCCCGTTGACCGAGATTGGGGGCATGCGCATTTAGGGTGGCCATGTGTGGAGACTCGACAAGAAACACGCAGGAGGCGACATCCTTACCGAACGCACGGATGATGCTGACCCCGAACTGCAGACAGAAGGCGGCCTGGCGCTGCATCCTTCAGCGAGCCCTCACGCCGTGAGCACCGGCGATCCCGGGGTGCCCGCGGGAAACATCGCGGAGCCCGAATGGCAGCGGTGGCGCGAGGAACTCCAGTCGCTGGGCGGCCGTTCGCCGCTGCTGCACTTCTCCGACGCACCGCGCACCCGCATCGAACTCAGCACCACGCACCCGGGGGGACTGCCACAGTTCATCACCGGCCATTCGGTGCTGCTGTCGAACCTGATCCGTGATGATCTCGCGCTCAGGAACGCTCGGGTCGCTGCCAGCGCCATCACGGCCAAAGGTGTCGAACTGCGCACCGTTCGTGGGATCGAAGCAGTGCACCTCGCGATCGGTCTGGCCCACTGGCGACACGAGGGTGAAGAGTTCACGGCACCGGTACTGCTCCGCCCGCTCGCGATCAGGCGCTACGGTCGTGACTTCGAACTCAAACTCAAGGGCCAGCCGTTCCTCAACCCAGAACTCGCGCGGGCGCTGAGCGAACAGTTCCAGATCACTCTCGACGCCAACGCCTTCGTCGCCCTCGCTCTGACGAACGGAGAATTCAAACCGCAGCCGGTGATCGACCGCCTGCGCGGACTGACCTCCCACTTGCAGTGGTTCAACGTCGAGCCCCGGTTGGTGGTCTCCAGTTTTGCCTCGGTGAGCGCCGACCTGTTGGCCGATGCGCGGGACCTCGACCATCCGATTCTCGACGCTGTCGCCGGAAACCCGACCGCGCGGCAGGTTGTGGCCTCCGCCGGACTGAACGCAACAGTGACCGGGCAGGACGAGCGTTCTCCGTCGCTGGACACGCTGCTGCTCGACGCAGACACCGAGCAGGAACAAGCGATCGCCCACATCGCAGCCGGCTCCTCGCTGGTCGTGAAGACGCTGCCCGGAACGGGTGGAACCCAGACGATCGTCAATGCGATCGGTGCCCTGGTCTCGCAACATAAGCGCGTATTGGTGGTCAGCCCGCGCAAGTCCAGCCTCGACGGTATCCGCCATCGGTTGGCGCAGGCGCAACTCACGGGAATGGCCGTGTCGGTCAAAACGCTCCGGCGTGACCTGATCCACTCGATCGCGCGCAACGAGAAGGCTACCGAGCCCGCGATCTCCGAGGTGGACGACGCCCTGGTACGCCTGCGCAAGGTGCTGCTCGATTACCGCGGGGCGCTGCAACGCACAGATCGGGTTCTGGGAGTCTCCGTGCTCCAGGCGTTGGACCAACTGACGCGGTTGGCCCAGTTGCCGGTCGCCCCCACCACCAGGGCACGGCTCGACCGGCAATCGATCCAGGCGCTCGCCCGTGGGCGCGAGGAGATTGCGGCACTGTTGGTGAAGGCCGCTGCGTTGGGGGAGTTCCGTTACGGTCCCGACGATTCGCCCTGGTACGGTGCCTCATTCTCGACCACCGAGGAAGCCACCGAGGCCCACGAACTCGCCAAGCGGCTCAATGAGATCCAGCTGCCTCGACTCCTGGCCCGGGCCTACGACGTGATCGGGCAGACCCGGATGCGCCCCTTCGAGTCGATCGCCGAACTCGGCATCTACCTGCGCCTGCTCATGGACATTCGAGAGACACTGGATCGCTTCAGGCCGGCAGTGTTCGACCGTCCGCTGACCGAGTTGATCGCCGCCACTTCCTCGAAGCGGGAATCTCCCCAGATGTCGGGGGCGAATCGACGGCGCCTGCGCAAACTGTCCAGGGAATACCTGCGGCCGGGGGTGCATGTCACCGATATGAACGCGAGCCTGAGGAAGATCCAGCAGCAGCGCACGCTGTGGCAGCGGTATGTCGCCGCCGGCACCACGCCGCAGTTGCCGACCGGCATCGCTGACGTGCAGGTCGCCTACCAGCGGGTTTCGGGAGACCTGGCTCAGCTCGATACCCCACTGGGCACTCTCGGAACCGCGTCTGAACTTGCGGGCCTGCCCATCGGCGAACTCGTGAACAAGATCGCTGGGCTCTCCGCAGAGTCTGAGGTGCTCGCGAACCTTCAGGAGCGCACCGCGATTCTCAGTCGACTGCATGCGCTCAACCTCGAGCCATTGCTCGAAGACCTCGCCCACCGCCACGTCGCCGAGGAGAACGTTGCCGACGAGTTGGAGAACGCCTGGTGGCAGTCGGTCCTCGAATCGATGCTCGCCGACGAACGTGCCCTGTTGAACGCGAACACCAAGGTCGTCGATCGCCTGGAGGCAGACTTCCGGCTGGTCGACGAGGCCCATGCCAAGGCGAACGGCCCACTGCTGGCATGGAAGCTCTCCGAGACCTGGAAGATCGCGATGGTCGACTTCCCGCAGGAGACCGAACGCATCCGCGCACTTCTCAAGTCGGGAGCAACCACCCCAGCGAGTCTGGAGGGCCAGGCGCCCAACCTGGCGCGTATCCTTGCCCCGGTCTGGCTGGCCTCACCCTATGAGACACACACGATTCCGACCGGTGCTAACTTCGATGCCGTCTTCCTTGTCGACGCCGGTGCCACCACGTTTGCTGAGAACATCGGCGCCATCCGGCGTGCCCGCCAGGTGGTGGCGTTCGGAGACCTCGTCACGCAGACGCCGTCGGCATTCAACATTGGCGTGGTCGAGGGCCAGGACGGCCAGCCGGAGGCCGACGTGGACGAGATCCACGCCGATTCCGCGCTCTCGCGGCTGGGTGCACTGCTGCCGTCGCTCACACTCACCCGCAGCTACCGCGCGGGAGGTGAAGACCTGGCCGAATTGGTGAACCGTCGCTTTTACGGTGGCCGCATCGAGTCACTGCCGTGGGCGGGGACCTATCTCGGGCACGACAGCCTCAAGCTGCACCACGTGGCCGACGGTCGGGGTATGCCCGACCCGGAAACCGGAACCGTCGAGAGCGTCGACGCCGAAGTGGCCCGGGTGGTCGAGTTGGTGCTCGACCACGCCACCAATCGGCCCAAGGAATCTCTGATGGTCATCACCGCGAGTGCTCGCCATGCGGTGCGCGTGCACCAGGCAGTACTCGCTGCGTTCTCCCGTCGTACTGAGCTGAGCGAATTCATCCTGTCCGACCGTGCCGAATCGTTCACTGTTGCCACGTTGCAGGAGTCTGTCGGGCAGAGCCGGGACCGAGTGATCTTCTCGATCGGTTACGGTCGCACCCCACATGGGCGGTTGCTCAGCGACTTCGGGGCGCTGGCCGAGCCGGGCGGGGAGAGGTTGCTCGCCGTCGGAATGACCTGTGCTCGCCGTTCGATGGCCATCGTCTCCTGTTTCACCCCTGAGGACATTGACGTGTCGCGGATGAGGCACGGTATCGCAGCACTTGCCCGTGTGCTTGCCGAGACGGCAGCACTCGATACCGCAGATCAGCCCGAATCAGAGGCCGAACCGCTTTTGGTCGACCTGGTGGCGCGCCTTTCCCGAATGGGAATCACAGCCAAGCTCGGGCACCGCGGAAAGCTCTCGTTGGTGGCCACGCACGCCGGTCGCGCGGTGGTGGTCGAGACCGACACGGTGGTTGGCGCCCGTAGCCTGCGCGAGTCCCTGCGGCTGCGACCAGTGGTGTTGCGGCGACTGGGCTGGCACTATTTGAGGGTGCACAACTTCGAACTCTTCGCCGATCCGCAAGCCGTGGCGTCTCGGATCGCCGCCCTGATCGGTGTGCGCGACGTCTCGACAGCCACGGGGCCGATCCCGGTTCAGCCGGACGGCCAATAGCAGCGACAGAGAACTGGTCATGACTGAGTCTGAGCCCGCCGGTGAGGCGGTAAGCGAGCCTCGCATCCAGAGGGTTCCGGGCACGAGCAGACGTGTGCGCTATTCTGCCGATTCGATCGAGGCTGTGGCGCAGAATGTGTCACTTAACACACAGCCGCCCGAACCGTCAGCAGACAGCACGAACCAGGCGTGGCACGACCCTGACGACAACAATGACGACCGCCTGAGGCGCGACAAGCCTCCGCACTGGAGTTGAGCGGAAATTCGGTCAGGGAGTGTGTTTGCCGTCGCTCGTTATCGCCGGCGTTGCCAGCAGATCGCGAATGTCGGCCAGAAGTTCCAGCTCGGTCGCCTCCGCGGGAGTTGCTTCCTTCTCCTTGGCGAACTTCGTCATGAAATGGTTCAGCGGCACGACGAACAGGAAATAAACGGCCGCGGCGATGATGACGAAGTTGATCACAGCACCGAGGAAGGCCCCGAACAGGATCTGGCTGTTTCCGATGGTCACGACCATCGCCTTGTCTAAGCTGTCTGCTTTGAAGATGGAACTGATCAGCGGGTTGATCACGTTGTCGACCAACGCGGCCACGACCGCAGCGAAGGCTACACCAATGACGAACGCCACCGCGAGGTCCACGACATTTCCGCGCAGTAAGAACTCTTTGAAGCCTTTCACGGGGTTCTCCTTTGTGAAGGTGAGAGAAATTGAACAGTTTCCTGATTTTAGCTGATGCAGCCCCGTTTTGCGGCGTGTGGACGTCGCTTATTTCTGGGCGTTCGAGGTCGAACTCGTCGCGGAGCGCCCGGCCTTCGAGCCGGATCCTGAATCCTTGCTGCCGGACCCACTGCTGCCGGATCCGCTGCCGCCGGGGTTCGCCGACGGCTTTGGTATCTTCGACTGGCCGGACGAGTCCTTACCGGTCGAGCTCTCTTTTCCGCTTGGCTTCTCAGAACTCTTGTGTACCGGCAGTTTGCCCGATGGCTGGTCGCGAGAGTCGGTGCGGTAGAAACCAGACCCGACGAAGGCTACCCCGACGGGGCTGAAGACCTTGCGCAGCACTCCGCCACAGGCGGGGCAGACCGTGAGCGACTCATCGGCGAAAGATTGTTGGATATCAAACTCATGGGCGCAGTCTGTGCACAGGTATGAGTAAGTGGGCACGTGTGGTTCCTTACAGTCGATGTGGCCAGTCGATGCGGCCAGTCAGTGTGGTCAGTCAGTGTGGTCAGCCTGTGTGGCCAGTCAGTGTAGCCAGTCAGTGTGGCCAGCCTGTGTGGCCAGCCAATGCGGTGACGCAAAGCGGCCTACCGGTCATTCACCAGAATACCGGCTCGCTCAGAACGGGATGACCCCGCCCGGTGTGACGACGCCGTCGACCGGTTGGTCGTGCAACTCCCTCGGCACACTGTCGACCAGCTCGTGGTCAAAGATCACCGCGAACACGGGCGGCCTGCGATCCATCGAACCGAGTGTCTTGTCGAAATAGCCTCGCCCCCATCCCATCCGCAGGCCATCACGCCCCACCGACGCGGCCGGCACGATGATCAGGTCGACGTCATTGATCGCTATCGGGCCCAGCAGGTCTCCCCGGGGTTCTGGGGTGCCGAAGAGCCCATCGGTCTCGGCCCCGGGGCCACCGACCGTCCAATCCAACAAGCCGTCCTCCCTGGAGATCGGGAACAGGACGCGGATGTCATGATCCTGCGCCCAGTTGAGGAACGGCCGGGTGTTGGGCTCATTCGGAGTGGGCAGGTAGCAGGAGATCGACCGGGCGTTCAGACCGCTCACGAGTTCGATCAAGTGGCCGGTGAGCCCGTCGGTCGCAACGTCCTTCTCCAGTGCGGTCATGTTTCTCCGACGCTCGCGCAACTCGGCGCGCAGGGCCCGTTTTTGATGACTCGGGTCGCTGTTCATGCAACACACTCTAGTTGAACGGGTCTGACGAGACCGAGCGGGCACGGCTCGGGCGATGACAGCGACACCGATTGCCCGATACGCTCAGAAGCATGCAGAAGAAAATCACCAAGGCAGTCATCCCCGCAGCGGGCCTCGGCACTCGTTTTCTCCCGGCCACAAAGGCGCTCCCGAAGGAGATGCTGCCCGTCGTCGACAAACCGGCCATCCAATACGTTGTCGAAGAGGCGGTCGAGGCCGGGCTCGAAGACGTGCTGATGATCGTCGGCCGTGGCAAAGACGCCCTGACCAACCATTTCGACCGAGTGCTCGAACTCGAGGACACCCTTGAGCGCAAGGGGGATCTCGCGCGGCTGAAGCGAGTGAATGCGTCCAGCGACCTCGCCGATGTGCACTTCGTGCGTCAGGGCGATCCGAAGGGCTTGGGGCATGCGGTGCTGCGCGCGAAGAATCACGTCGGTGACCAACCATTCGCTGTGCTGCTCGGAGACGACCTGATCGACGAACGTGACCCTCTCCTGAGTCTGATGTTGGACGAGCAGGTAGCCCGACAGGCGACGATCATCGCTCTGATGGAAGTTCCGCCCGAGAGCATTCATATGTACGGGGCGGCCGCGGTGGAGGCGACCGACAATCCCGATGTGGTGCGTGTCACCGGTCTGGTCGAGAAGCCGGATGCTGCTGATGCGCCGTCCAACCTGGCACTGATCGGACGCTACGTGTTGCGTCCCGAGGTCTTCGCGGTGCTGGAGAAGACCCCTCCCGGTAAGGGTGGCGAGATCCAGCTGACCGATGCGCTCCAGGTGCTCGCGGCCGATCCGAGCATTGCCGGCGGCGTCTACGGAGTCGTTTTTCGGGGCCGACGCTACGACACCGGTGATCGCGCCGACTACATCAAGGCGATCGTGCAGCTGGCGGTCGAGCGGGAAGACCTTGGGTTGGAACTGCGCCCGTGGTTGAAGGACTTCGTCCACACGCTTGAGTGATCGACGAGGCAGATTCGAGGCGGGTGGCTTTTCATGGCGCTGACCATACCGACGCTGAGGGAGGGCTCTCTCACCCTTCGCCCCATTCGCGCCCGTGACGCCCGTGCGCTCGAGCGGGAACTGATTGATAATCGTTCCTGGTTACGCCCCTGGGAGGCCACCAACCCGCGCGGGGCGCTTGTCTTCGACGTGCGCGCGAGCATCCGGTCGTTGCTGAACAACGCCAAAGACGGCGGCGGGCTGCCCTTCATCATCGAGTGCGATGGGGAGTTGGCCGGGCAGCTCAACGTGTCGTCGATCACGTACGGCTCGTTGTCTTCGGCTTCGATCGGCTATTGGGTGTCTCAGCGTTTCGCGGGCCGCGGATTGACTCCGGGTTCCGTGGCGCTGGCGACGGACCACTGTTTCCGTGAGCTGGGGCTGCACCGGATGGAGATCTGTATACGCCCGGAGAACCGGGCATCCCTGCGGGTGGTGGCGAAGTTGGGTTTCCGGTTTGAGGGGCTCAGACGGCGTTACATCCACATCGATGGTGACTGGCGCGACCACTTCTGTTTCGCGCTGGTGGCCGAGGAGCTGCCACAGGGCGTGCTGCACCGGTGGCGCAACGGTCAGGTGCCCCCCGGGCTGGGAGAGCCAGACGCTGCCGCATGGGCTGCGGCTGAAACCCCCGGTCTTTCCGGAGATTCGACCGGACACACCGTGCCTTAATCCCGGCTGGCCGGCCACCCGACTCGTACCGTTGAGTCCATGGGTGCAGACGTGCTGGGCGGCGGGGTGATGTTTGCGATCGCCGCTGCCCTGTGGCTGGTCTACCTTGTGCCCACCTGGCTTCGCCGACGTGAATACTTGGCGACCGAACGAAACGCCGTGCGGCTGCAGCAGACCCTGCGGATTCTTGCCGAGACTGCCGAAGTGCCCCGGCAGGTAGAGGTCGAGGCCACGGCCAAGACCGTGTCGGTGCAGAAGCAGCTCCTGCGCGAAGCCGAGTCGCAGGCCAAAGCGGAGTCTCGGGCCGCAGCAGAAGCGGTGAGCAGGTTGCGACGAGCGGAGTCGGCGAGGCGAATCCAAGCCGCCCGCCAATTGGGCAACACCACGTTTGGTCCCGCGGCGCAACGGCCGGCGCTCCGTCGCCGTCGCCTGCTGGTGACCGGTCTCATCGTTTTCTCACTGGCCGGACTGGCCGTGGGAGGCGTGCTGGCCACCACCGGACTGTGGGGAGTGCTCGTCGCCGCAGCGGCCACCACGATTATTGGCTTGGCGGCGCAAGTGCGTCTGGCCCGCAAGCCCACGACTGGTCCCGAGCCCGTCGCAACGATCCATAAGCATTCTGATGACGTGTTCGACCGTGCAGAGTTCGCCGATCCCGTCATCGAGCGCCCGGTCGTTCCGTGGACCCCGGTGCCGTTGCCCCAGCCGCTGCACCTGACCCGCGGCACCCTTGCCGCCGAAGCCATGGCCTCACGTGTTGCCGGTGCAGAGCTGGAGCAGGCCGCGAAGAAGGCCGAAGTGGAACGACGGGCCTCCGAACTGCAGCCGAAGCCCCCACGAATTCCGGTCGCGGCCCCAGAGTCAGTGATCCCGACTCCGGCCGAGAGCCGACCCGCGAGCAGATTCGCTCGCATGGGAATCGTCGACGGCGACGGGTCGCGTGCACTCGACCTGGATGCCGTGCTGTCCAGGCGTCGCGCCGGCTGACCTGCCGCTGGCCACACACTCGATCAGGCTCTGATCGGCTTTCTGATCAGCCCGCCGGCATCGGAAACGGAGCACACCAAGATGTGTCGGGCGGATCGTTGGGGTCCAGCTTCTTCGAACTACGCGGCTCGGACCAGTTGTAGTAGACGTCGTTGCTCGCGCTTCTCACGGTGATGACGAAGCATTTGTCGCCGAGCGCGACTTTGACGTCGTCGACCGTGGGGGCGGTGGCGCCGGCCGCCGGGGCTTTCAGGAAGCCGCCGCTGATGAGCCCGCTGACACTCTGGTACTCCCCGGTTGCGTTCAGGGATACGGTCTGGGCCGTCTTCACATCGTTGAGGGCAGTGACCGCGGTGAAGTCGGCATCGGAGTTCGCGGTGGTGCGGATGCCGATCGACGTGACCACCCAGAATGCGATGGCGATGACTGCGGCGACGCCGACCACCCGAATCAGGATCGACAGCACAGGGACACTGTCTGGATTCCGGCGGGCGCGGCGCTTCTTCTCGGGTTCGGAAGAGTGAGCCATGCCTGTAATCCTAAGACCCGCACCTCGTCGTTGACGTCCGATGTGAGCCGTTCGGTGGCGGGGTGTGCACGTGCGATGCCTCCTGAGGTGATATTGTGGCTAGGCAGTCTGGGGCTATGGCGCAGTTGGTAGCGCGCTTCGTTCGCATCGAAGAGGTCAGGAGTTCGAATCTCCTTAGCTCCACCAGTTCTCACACCGGGCCTTGGCCGATCTCGCCAGGTCATTCCTTCTCGTCGGTGGCTCAGAGTCGTCCGGCTGCTCCCGCTTGTCGGCGATTTTGTGAGCTGTTGACCGCCGATCTTTCCAGAAGCGACTGAGCGCTCGTTTGGGTCGGTGACGGCGCAAAGCAGTCGGGTGAGCGGCTCACTTCCCGCCGGGCCTGGGATCGCCCCACGAACAGGGGGCGTTGAGGGTGAATTCGAGGGTGAAAAACAGAGAAATCCTCAACCGGTGCGAGCCCATCTCCTAGCGTGGGCTGATGGGGGAGCCGATTGCGGCGTTAGACCCCCGCCCAGAATCAAATCCGGCGAACGAGCAGGGGGATTCTGAGAATCCCGAATCATCTGTCGTTTCACTTTCCCTTGGAGATAGTCCCTTGTCGCGTGCCTCCGCCCGTGTTTTCCTGTCTGCCCCTTTGAAGAAGAACTCTCGCACCCGCACCGTCTGGCGTGCCGCGTGGGCGATGGTTCTCTCTGTCGCCCTTGCCGGGCCAATGGCCGGTTCCTTCGCCAACGTGGCGTTCGCCGCTGAGGGCGCCCCGGAGTATCTCACCGTCGAGAAGCACGTCGACAACCATGAACTCGCGCCTGGGGAACCGTTCACCTACGAGATAGACGTGCGCTGCTCCGAACAGTCCTGTATCGCAGCGAACCTCACCGATGCGCTGCCGCCGCAACTCGCCGGCTATGCGATTCAAAGTGTGGACATGGTGCCGGGCGATTCTGTTGTTCCCCGCAACGTGAGGTGGATCGTCGGCGGTGAGACCAGCGCGAACCACCCCGCGATCGCGACGGCAGACACCGTGCTGAGTGTCGACTTCACCGGTGTCACGTCCGCCCCGACCGGGGTGGGCATGCAGAGCGGCCAGAACCTCACAGTGTCGATCACCCTGCAGGTTCCAGACACTGTCGAGCCTGGCTCGATCGAGATCACGAACACCGCCACAACCTCAGCAACCAACTCCGCCCCCGACTCGTCGAGCGCTGTCATCACCGTGACCAACCCGATCCTGATCGGCGTCGGCGCCACCAAGAACTGGTCGCCAAGCACACAATCGTTTGATGAGGGTGCGGCATCGACAATCGGCTTACAGGTCACGAACACATCAAACGTGCCAGTGAAGACGCTCGTGCTGCAGGAGCCGAAGGCCGCCGAAAACGGCGACACTCAGCTGGATGCCAGCAACCCCTTCACGATCACCGATTTCGCCGGCTTCGCGAACGCCACTTTGCCTGCCGGTGCCGAATCTGTGCAGGTTGACCACTTTCTGAAGCAGGCCGACGGCACCTGGGAGTGGGTGGAAGGTACCCCTGACACCGCTTTGGAGTTCCCTTCAGGTATTGACCCGGCCACCGGCGGTATTCGCATCACCTACGCCGGTGAGGCAATTGCCCCCGGCGCCGCCGGCTCGGTCGACCTCGGCCTCGCGTTGCGTGCCCGGCACCGCAACACCGATGCAGACCTTTCCCTAGGCACACACGAAGTGAAAAACATTGTCCAAGGAACCGCAGTGCCTGGCGACGACCGCGACCCGGTTTCCGAAATCGCGACCGCCGACTACAAGGTCACGCCGGTCGCCATCGACACGTCGATCACCAAGAACATCGCACCCGACCGAATCTCTGCCGGAGAAAGCTCCATTGCGTCGATCACCGCCACCAATGAGTCTGCGGGCGGGGTCAAAGAACTCACCATCTCCGACCTCGGGTACTTCACCGAGGAGATCACCTTCGGCGGATTCACGGCAGCCCCGAGTTGGCCCACAGGTGCGACCGGTGCGGTCGTGACCTACCACGCCCTCGACGGCACTCCCTCAGGGACAGTCACCTTCGCAGAGAACGAGGTTCCCGCTGCTCCTGGAACCAAGATCTCCGGTTTCGAGATTGTCTACACGGCAGCAGTTGGCCACATTTCGTCGGCATCCAGCTCGACGGTCACATTCACGATCGACACCACCGAAGCTGCGGTGCTCGCACCCGCGACCTCACTGGTCACCACGAACACCGCAACATCGAAAGTGACCGCATCCAACGACCAGACCGCAACGGCCACTGACTCAGATGTGCTCACCCTGTTGCAGCCCGCGATCGCTGTGACCCTCACCAAGTCGGTGCGTCCGTCAATTCCCGTTCAAGCCGGTGACCCGGTGATCTCCAAGCTCGAGGCCAAGCTGACCACCAGCTCGGACTATGTCACCACGACCCAGATCGTGGTGGAGGACTCCTTGGTCAACCCGGAGTCGACCAGCGAGTTCTGGAATGCGTTCAACCTGTCCGCCGTCGCACCGACTCAGGTGCCGGCCCAAACGGCACTCACCATCCAGGTGCAGAGCTCGGACGGTTCCTGGCAGACACTTGAGGTGTTCCCCTCAACGCCCGCAGCATTCATCGCACAGATGACGAAGACAGAGATTGAGGCCGCGCTCCCATCTGGAGTCAACATCACCGACCTGACCGGCATCAGATTCACCTTCGACAACGCGGCTGGTTTCTCTGCCGACACCAATGTCACACCGTATGTCGTGTCCGAGGCGCGTGGTGCACTGCGCGCCGGAGGAGGGGTGACTGCAGTCGCAGCAGTGAACCCGATGCCGGTCGAATACACGAACACGGCCACCACCACCGGAACCGGCGCCACCGATATCGGTACGCCGCTCGAAGACACTGACACCGACACCGGCACGGCGCAGATCATCGCCTACCCAGGTGGCCCTGGGGGACCCGGCACCGCGAACATCGAGAAGAGCTGGGACAAGAACTCTGTGTCGGCACAGTCGGGTGAGCGGGCTTCGACGACGCTCGACTGGCGCGTCGGCCGGGGCTTCGAGACGGTGACAATCGCAGACCCGAGCACAGACCCGATCAACCCTCCTGACCCGGCAAACTCCGTGTTCGCGGCGTTCGATCTGGTGGGAGTGAACGCGATCGCGGCCTCCAACACCGAGTTCAGCAACGGTTGGTTCCTCAAGTACGACACCATCACGGCGGTCGAGCTCTGGAGCACCAGCGCTGGCGCCTGGCAGGCAGCCGCAACAACCCCGCACAACGGATGGGTTCACAATGGGGCATTTGCCGGCTACAACTTGACCGAGGCGGAGCGCGCCGACACCACAGGTGTACGCCTCGTGCTCGCAGAGAACTCCGATGCACGCCACGCTGCTGCTGAGATCGGCTCCGCCTTCGACCCCTACGCTCCTGCCCCGGGAACCGGAGTGGCCGCGAGTAGCGCTGACCGACAGTTCACCCTGTCGTGGCAGATTCGCAACATTCAACGACCTGCCACGCCCGACGTCGCGTTCGTGACCAGCACGGCGGTCTATAACTCGGCCGATGCGGGTGTCGTCGACAACACGGTGTCCATCGATGCGAAACCGAGTACCGGGGATTCCGTCCGCGATACCGCGAATGACACGATCTTCATCATCGACCCACCCACGGGCGTCTCGGTGACCAAGACGGTCACACCCACCACGCCAATCTTCGTGCCGTTCGCCGGCACTGATGCCGAGGACTACCCGAACGCGACGTTCACCCTGACCGCGAAGAACGACTCCATCGCGGCGGCCTCATACGTGCGGGTCACCGATCCTGCGACGTGTGAAGACACCGTGCCCGTCGAGCAGTGCCAGACCCCGGGCACGGCCACTGGCGCGGTCCAGAACCCGTTCAGCGCTGTCGTCGACAATAATGTTTCGACCGTCGCCGGGTTCGGCAGCCCGTTCCAGCAGTTCGACCTGAAGAACGTCACTATCGCCGCGAGCATTTCGAACCAGGTTGACCTTTCTGCATCAACTGTGTGGTTGCTGCGATACAGCGGGGGAGAATTCTCCGAACAAGAATCGACCGCCACCGCCGTCAACGCGATGAGCGCAGCCGATCTCGCCACCGTTGTCGGAATCAGTGTCACCTTCCAGGGCGCCGACCCGGCGACAACTGCCGGAACGATCACCCAGGCGAACAATCTGACGGTCGTGCTCGACACACAACTGCGCAAGACGCTTCGCTCTACTGGCGCGCCGCAGGTTCTGGCCGCCGGAAAGTCCGTCGATGTGCTGAACCGTGTGTTCGCCCAATCGTACGATCCGGTCTTGTTCCCCGGACCCGACGGTCAGACGAACGGCGCACGCGCGAATGCGACCGCGCGGCTCACCGGCGGCGACCTCAACGTCGGCCCCAGCAAATCGGTCACACCGACCTCTCTCACCGAACCGACTCGCGGCACCGAAATCACGGTGACCCTGGGCGCCAACCAGGGGGTGGCACCAGTGAGCACTCTGGCTCCCGCCGAGGTTCGGCTGCAGGACGACAGCGTCTCCTCTCCGGAGTTCTGGAACCAGTTCGACTTCACTGGGCTCGGTACGATCGTGGCGCCGGCAGGGGCCGACCGGGTACAAGTTGACGTGTTCGGGCCGTTCGGCACCGACGACGTACTGGAATGGGCGACGGGATCTCCGGCCGCGGTTGCTGACGCCGAGGTGTCGATCGACGCGAGCGAATACTCCGATGTGCAGGGAATCCGATTCACCTTCACGAGATCTGACGGCGGCTACTTCTCCGATTCGTTGCCTGCACCGACCTGGTCGAGCACTGCCCGGTTCACCGTGCAACTGCGCGATGTCTACCGCGAATCGAACGAGGCTGTCGTTCTCGCCGGCTCCGTCGACAACACGGTTGTGGTTCAGAGCCTGCGCAAGGACGGCGAAGAATCTGAGGAACGTGCGGCCACGGCCCGCGTGAACCTCAGCCCGGGTACGTTCCAACTGCAGGTGAACAAGCTCACCAACAACGGCAACCGGGTCGCGAACGTCGGAGACCTGGTGCCCTGGGATCTCACCTTCCGAAACAACGGAACCGGGTTCCTCACCATTGCCGAGTTACGGGACTTTCTCCCAGCAGAGTTGCTCTACACGGGGGTTGAACCGGTCTACAGTGGCCCGGCCGGTGGTCTCTCCACCGACGTGACGCTGGTCCAGGACGGCCAGAAGCTTGTGTTCACCTGGCCGGAGGAGGGCCGACGGATGGCTCCTGGAGAATCCTTCTCCATCAGAGTCGCGCTGGAACTCCAGCCGGGGCTGGCCTCGGGTGGTCACGCCGTCAACGAGATGACGGTCACCACCGACCAGGTGTTGCAGTCGTGCTCGAACACGGTGCCGACCGGCGCCACCACCGACGCGTGGACGAACGACAAGACCACCTGTGGCACAACCGATTATGTTGCCCCGAAGAGCGGCCCGAACCTGTTCACCGTCAAGGGAGTGAGCGGCTCATTGCCCGGTGCCTACAACCCGGGCAATGCCAACCAGACGTGCGCCGCGACCCTGAGCGCAACCGACGGGGACTACTTCCGCGCCCCCTGCGTGGCACACAGCAAGATCGGTGGGACCGACGATTGGGTTCTGCGGGCGATCAATGCTGGAACCGTCACGGTCGACAGCGTGACAATCTTCGACCAGCTCCCTGTTGCCGGCGACCAGTTCTTGATCTCCGGTGCAGATCGCAGCTCGGCCTACCGTCCGCAGATGATCGCGGGCACCCTCAAGGTCACGGCGCCCTCGGGGACCAACTCCACGATCGAGGTTGCCACATCAAGCGGCGTCTGCGCCGGAACCTGGGGCAACCTGCTCAACCACGAGCCATGTGCCCAGAACGGCGAGAACTGGGCTCCGGTCGACTCGTCGACCGACTGGTCGGCAGTATCCGGCTTGCGCGTTACCCTGGACTTCAGCGAAACAGCTGCGCGAGTGTTGGCGGCCGGTGAGTTCGTCGATGTCACCTTCAGCACCATCAATGTGCCCGCATCGGAAGCAGATCCCACGGGCGCGCCGTCAGCTGTTCCCGGCACCGATTCGCTCGCCTGGAACCAGTTCGGGGCGAAGTATCAGCACACGGGCCGCACGGAGGCCAGCAAGTTGTCACCTGGCCGAGTGGGCGTGCATCTGCTGTTCGGTGCTATCGAGATCGTGAAGGACGTCTCCGGGCCAGCTGCCGGCTACGCGCCGGATGAGTTCCTGGCCGATGTGCAGTGCAGCATTGAAGACGTCGATCTGGACATGAGTTCGTTCGAAACGATCACGCTGTCGAGCGAGAATGAGTTCACACAGCGCATCGATGGAATCCCCTTTGGAGCATCGTGCACGGTCACCGAGCAGGGCGAGGTCGGCGAGTTCGGCGAGACTTCGCGTACCGGAACCCCGGTGACGCTGCTGGTCAACAACGTGACCACGGCTGATGATGCCGTTCCGGCCGGGCAAATCGCCACGATCGGCAACGTCTACGAGTTCTCTGGCCTGTCGGTCACGAAACTCGTTGAGACTGAAGCCGATCTGGGCGAGTTCGGCCCGTTTAACTTCACGTTGAGCTGCGAGTCCTCCCTGGGCTCGCCGGTCACGTTCGATGAGAACGGATCGACACTCCTCGAGTTCGCGCTCGCCGGCGGTGACACGTTCACCGCGCCGGAGAACACGATCCCCGTGGGCTCCACCTGTTCGCTGGCCGAGGTGGGAACATCCGCCGCCGATGACATCGTCATCGTCGGCACAGATGTGACCGACGGCGGCGACGGCAGCGCGACGATCGGGGTGGGCGCCGTGCACGCCGAGGTGACCGTCACGAACGGCTATGACTCGGGCATCCTCACCGTGACCAAGGTTGTCGACGGTGACGGCGCGCAGCTGTACGGCGCCGGACCGTTCGAGTTCAACGTGCTGTGCACCTACCAGGGCCAGAAGTTGCTCTCGGCGACATTCGAGCTGGACGCGAATTCATCGCGCACGTTCGGCACCTTCCCGGCGGGCACATCATGTGCCGTTGAAGAGACGGCCACCGGGGGCGCCAACCTCACAGTGCTCGACCCGGCTGATGGCATCGTCGTCATCCCTTCAACGGCCGAGGGCGACGATTCGGTTGCTGAGGTTGCGATGACCGCCACGAACACCTTCCAGCTGGGCTCGCTGCAGCTGGAGAAGGTTGTTGACGGCGCCGGCGCCAAACTCTACGGAGCCGGACCGTTCACCGCCGATGTGAGTTGCACCTGGGAGAAGGACGGCGAGACGCTGGCGATCCCACTCGCGAACGACGGGATGGTGCAATTGTCTGAGGCGAACGATTACACCAGTGTGATCGGCAACCTCATCGTCGGTGCGACGTGCGCTGTCGAGGAGACGGCCACCGGTGGGGCGACCCACAGCGCGCTCAGCCCGGCAGACGGGGTCGTCACGATCACCGACTCGATTGAAGCGCCTGTGACCGTCACCCTGACAAACACGTTCGATGTCACAGCACTTCAGGTGACCAAGGTGGTCGAGGGCAACCTCGCGGCCGAGGGCGCTGACGGTCCGTTCACGGTTTCGCTGCAGTGCACCTGGCCTGTTGACGGAGTCGATGAGCCGGTCGCCATTCCCGGTGGCGCAGAGCGCCTGCTGCAAGCGCCCGACACCCTGGTCGTCAGCTACGACGACCTGCCGGTCGGTGCCACGTGCGACCTGACGGAGACCGAGACCCAGGGCGCCGACGGCACCTCGATCACGGTTCAAGTCGCCGGATCAGACACTGTCAAGACCGAGGGGGTGACCGCCACCATCGAGCTTGCGGGCACGGGGGATGCGGAGAACGCCCAGGCCACGATCACCAACACGTTCGACGCCGACCTCTCCGATGACGGAGATGAGGGCCCACCCGGTGACGGAGGTGATGGCCCTCTCGGTGACGGGATCGCCACAACCGGCGCGAACATCGGGCTGCTGCCGCTGATCTCGGGAATCCTCATTCTGGGCGGTGGACTGATTGTGGGCGCGATGTACCTGATCCGTCGCAGGCGCGAGCAGGTCGGTCAGAACTGATCCCCGCGGTGCGGAAGCCCGGGCCGGGCTTCCGCACGCCTGTGGGCGACCCCCAGCCGAAGACCCGTATGATGGCCTCATCAAATGGGAGGTGTGCGTGCTGGCCGAATCGGGAGCAGCGGCATGGGTTCAACGCCAGCCACTGCAGCAACATCCGGCCTGGCAGCGGTTCAGAAGCAAGAACGACGGACGGCGGCAGGTGCTGCTCATCCACGCGCCGCCCGGGACGGGCCGGCGCTTGTTTGCCCGGTCATGGGCCGCCGAGGAACGCGTGCACGACTGCTCGACACTTTCCGACGACGATATCGTCGCCATTGCGACGAAGGCGCATGATTCGGGCGAGGCGCACGCGATCATCACCCCTTCCAGGGCAACAGTGTGGGCGGTGGCAGAGGTTGTGCCCTGCCTGTTCGCCGACGCAGCTGACCTGATGCTCTCACGCGATGAAATCTTCTCCTGCCGCCCGGCGGCCACGATCTCAGGCCATGCGATGGCAGACACGATATATCGGGTATGCGGGGGTTGGTACGAGGCCGTTCGCCGTTTCCACCTCGATCCCGACGACACCGAGGGGGCCTACGCCGTTCTCGCCGGTTCGCTGATCCCATGGTTGCGCATGCACGGTGACGCCCTGGACTGGTATCAGATCGCGTTGTTGCCGGTCATCGACGAGGATGTTCTTGATGCGCTGAAGCGCGAGTCGAGCGGGAGCGGCCTCACTCTGCGCGAGCTTCGTAGCAGCGGCATAGCCCGACCAGATCCAGAGGGCGCCTGGTTCGTGCCCGCTCTCGTTCGGCAGGCGATTGAGGATTGGGCGGGTGCCCGACATCCGGGGGAGGTGGGGCGACGCGGCGATGTTGTGGTCGCTGCCCTGGCTGAGTCGGGAGAAATGGACCATGCGATCGGTGCGGCGTTCCACACTCGCGCGTGGGGATCGCTTCGAACGCTGATGTTTGACCGGTGGGCCGAAATGTTCACTTCGAACCCGCAACAGCTCTTTCGCGTCGCAGCTCGGTTTCCCCGGAGGCTCAAAGACCGCACCGATGGTTTCGCGGTGGCCCTGCGCGTGCTTGGCGCTGCGGGCCGCGAACGCATGAACCTGCCGCTGCCGAGCTTCAGGCCGGACTATGACAACGACGCGACCGCTCACCAGCTGCGCGCTCGCGTGGAATACCTCAACCGTCGTCCCAACAGTCATGCGCTGACTGTCGGCCTGATCGAGCTCGGACATTTGCGCCTCTCCGCCCACTTCTCAGAATCCGCCGACGCGGCCAGGCGGCTTCGAGTGACGTTGGACCGTGCGCTTGGTGCGCACCAGATTCGCCCTTCGTTGGCTGCGCTGACCGAAATACAAGCGGGGATCTCGCTCCACCTCGCCGATCACGCAACCGAGGCACAGCACGCGTACGAATCTGCGCGACACTGGGCAGTGTCTGCTGATCACCCGTTCCTGCAGGCGAACGCGACCGCGAACCTGGCGTCGCTCGCGGGACACCGCGGTGACACCGAGTCGCTTCGGCACTGGCTGGGCGAGCACGACCTCGTTGCCCAGCGTGTGGGCTGGGGGCGGCGAATGGTCGGCCGCACCGCGGATCTCGCACGCGGGCAACTCGCCGTTGCCGAGCTCGATTCGGCAACGCTGAACCAGGTTCTTGCCGATTTGCCGACGCAGTTGGACAACGATGAATTCTGGCCCGTGCACCTGTCACTCATCGGCATGGCCCAGATTCTGAACGGAGACGCCGAAGGCGCCCGTGCGTGCGTTGAAGCGACTCGGGCTGAAAGAACACACGCAGCGTGCTCTGACCTTGCCCGCCGATTGTTCGACACGACAACGCACTTCGCGAAGCTGGTCACGAGTTCTTCCGACAGAGATGAGTCGCGGGCCCAGTGGCCCGAATTCGTGGCGATCGATGCGGTGAAACACCTTCGGGATGGGCATCCGGATCTGGCGCTGGCCCTGATCGGCCCGCTCATGTCGACCGCGATCCAGCCGCGCCAGAGGAACCCGCTGCTTCATCTCAGTGTGCTCGCGCGCAACGGGGGAGCGCTCGATGGCCCGGCGACGTCTGAGATCAGGCAGACTCACCAGAGCTCGGGCGAACTGATTGACCTTGTGCCACTTCACCTCCTCGGTCATTCCGAGGCCCTCGCCCTGGCAGGACTGATTTCCCCGGAACACTGTGAGCGGCTGAACGTGATTCGAGTGCCGCCGCGGGGTGGGGCGAACAGAGCGCGATTGACGGAGCGAGAACTCGACGTTCTGCACCGGCTGCGGCAAGGACTGAACCGCCGTGAGATCGCTGAGACCAGTCATCGGTCGGAGAACACGGTGAAATCGCAGATCCGTACGCTCTTCCGCAAGCTCGACGCGGGTTCGACTGCAGAAGCACTCGAAATCGCGCGTCGCCACGGTTACTAGAATCCAGTCAGTTCACCGTATCGTCAGTTCACAACCTCGGCGCCGTGGCAGACCCAGCCGTCGGGCATCCGGCCCGCGCCAAGAAACACAGTCAGGGCCGCACTCGCCTCGGCAGACAGGGTGGCATCGGCTTGGGAGTAGATGATCGGCTCCTCCTTGGCGTTGTGCTTGTCGAGCATTGCCAGCAGCTCGTGGCAGGCATTCGATACTTTTGTCTGGGCGGTGCCGTCGGCGAGCATCCGGTCGATCTCGTCGAGGGCGCGCCACAGTTCACCGTGCTCACGCAGCATCACGAAGATGGGCATCATCATGCCCGCCGCGCGCAGGGGAGGGAACAGAAACTCCTCCTCGAGGTAGATGTGGCGGCGCAAGCCAGCCGTCGCTCGGGTCAGCGATGTGACCGGATGCCCCTCTGCGGCTGAACCGGCCAGATACTCTTCGATCCCGCCGTCGATCTCGTGATGCTCCCGCTCCAACGCGGTGGCCAGAGTTTCGGTCATGCCTGCTCCTGACCTTTGTCGGCGGTTGTGACACAGCGCCGTGCCTCCGACACTACTCCGGCCGGATTGCACGAACCGGAGTCCGGCCGCCTACGCGGTGTTCCAGACGCCAGAGGTGCCTCGGCGGTGACTGTCGACCAGGTGCGTGTCGATCATGCCGATCGCCTCCATCAGCGCGAACATGGTCGTCGGCCCGACGAAGGCGAAACCCTTTGCCCGCAGCGCTTTCGACAAGGCGATCGATGCTTCTGACGTGGTGGGGACCTCCTCGGGGGTGCGCGGTGCCGGGGTTTCGGTCGGCCGGAACGACCAGACGAAGTCGGCCAGTCCGCCGTGTTCGCGCAGGGAGATCGTCGCCTTGGCATTCGTGATCGTGGCTTCGATCTTTCGGCGGTTGCGCACGATCGACGCATCCGCCATCAACCGCTCAACGTCGGATTCATCAAAGGTTTGCACCAGCTCGGGGTTGAAGTCTGCGAAGGCCGCCCGAAACGCGAGGCGCTTCTTCAAGATGGTCGCCCAGCTCAGCCCCGCTTGGAATCCCTCCAGGCAGATCCGCTCGTACAAGCCGTGTTCGTCGCGAACGGGCATTCCCCATTCTCGGTCGTAGTAGTCCTTGAGAACCGGGTCCGTGGCTGCCCAGGAGGGGCGGGCCAACCCGTCGTCGCCGACGATCACGCCCCTGAGACTGTCGGCAGTGTCGGTCATTCGAGGCCCGTGACGCGCATGGTGATGTTGATCCGGCCGCGTTCCAGGCCGCAGTGGGCCGGTGCGCTGCCCGGGAGCACGCGGGTCACCCCGTGATACGCGAACCGGGATGGGCCGCCGAAAACGAACAGGTCACCGGAATCCAGCCGCACATCGGTGTACGGCTTCGTGCGCGTCTGGGGGTTTCCGAAGCGGAAGATGCAGCTGTCTCCGATACTGAGCGACACCACGGGCTGGTTCCCCCGCTCCTCGCGGTCCTGGTGCATGCCCATCTTCGCCTCGGCGTCGTAGTAGTTCGCGAGGGCGGCATCCGGCCAATAGTCATCCCCCGCTCTCGGGTCCCGGTACGCGTCGGCCAGGGCGCGCCGTCCGACGTCGGCCAGCCATTCGGGAAATTCCAGCACGCGCTCACCGTTCACGTCGCCGGCTTCGCGTGTGTAGGAATACGGCTGCCAGTGCCAGCCCAGGCACACGGTGCGCACCGACATCGGATGGCCACCCGGCAGCACAGCCGACCGGGCGGGTACCGGTCCCGCCGCCCACGAGCGGAACTGGTCGGCCAGAAACCGCTGCTGCTTCTGGTTCAGCCAGTCGGGCAGGTGCACAGCACCGGGGGCGATCTCCTGGCGCCGCCGCGGCTCCCGGTCATCGAACAGCAGGTCGTCGGAGAACAAGGTGTCCACCGGGTTACTCCTCACATGGGTCGGATTGCGGGTGATTTCAGACTAGACGGTCCGGACGTGGGGAACCTCGGTCTGCGGGGCTCCCAGGCGGTTCCAGTTTTCCGAACCGTCAATGGGAGAAGACACGGCGGCACTCGGGATAAGTTGGTCGAGCGGGCGTGATCTTAAATGTCTTTCGGAGCGGGATGAGTCAGGATGGGTGCCATGCAACAGGAGACCACGCCGCCGATGCGCACCCTCACTCCGGAGCTGATCACAACCGAGGACCAGGAGTTCTACCAGGCGCTCAGCGCCACGGTGGCCAAGGGCGTCGCTGTGGTTTCCTCCCGGTATCGCGGCCGCGACATGGCCACCACCGTTACCGACTACCTCTCGATCTCCTACGACCCGCCCACCATGCTGGCCAGCCTGTACGCGCTCTCGCGCACGGTCGACGCGATCGAGGACAGCGGCCGGTTCGCGGTGAGCGTGCTCGCCGCCGACCAGCGCGGCACGGCAGACTGGCTGGGAGAGTTGGGCTCGCCATTGATCGGCCTGCTGGACAACGTGCCCCACTTCCGGGCGGAGCCGGAGGCTCCTGCGGTGATCCGGGATTGCCTGGCCTGGTTCGAATTGCGCACCGTGGCCAGCCATCGCGCCGGCACCCATACGCTTTTCGTCGGTGAGGTGGTGCGGATGGGCGAGTCCTCGGACCAGTCACGGGGTCCGCTCATCCGCTACCAGTCCGGTTACCGCCGCCTCTAGCGATGGCGTGCTCTCCCGCCACCACGATAATCACGCGAGGGCTGCCAGAGTGCTCGTCGTGATGACCACGGACGAGATTCTGGCGCATCTCACCAGCGTGCAGGGGCTGGTCAGGGAAGGCCCTGCGACGTAAAGTTGATTGACATCAAGCAAGCAGGTGTTCCCTGTCTGCGCGGGGTTCACCCCCGGCCCACATGAATACCAGAACGTCAATCGATGAGGAGCTGACGATGAACGACAGTGTCAACCGAGACGACAGTGTGGCCCCGAACGACAGTGTGGCCCCGAACGACAGTGTGGCCCCGAACGACGATGAGAGTCAGGAGACCGAGACGGCTGGCCGGCTGGCACTTGCGATCGGCCGGTTGAACCGTCGAATGATCACCGGCGGAACCGGATTGAGCCATGGGTTGCTCTCGGCCCTTTCAAGCCTGGTGAAGCTCGGGCCGCTGAGGCTGGGTGATCTGGCCGCGCAGGAGCGGGTCGCCGCCGCAACCGTCACCCGCATCGTCGCCTCCTTGGAGGGCAAGGGGCTGGCCACTCGCACCGCCGACCCCACCGATGGGCGTTCCTTCGTGATCGATGCCACCGTTGCCGGAACCGAATTGATCCTGAGGGCACGCAGCGCTCGAGCTGAATTGATCGCGCACCTGATGCAGAGCCTGGATGCGAGCGACGCCGATGTTCTGCGTGACGCGTTGCCGGTGCTCGAGAAGTTGGTCACAGCAGAACTGGGTGCCGGCGGTAATCCGGCCGAACACTCTCACGTGCAGGTCGGCGGCGACCTTCGGTGAACGGGGCAGGTCAGGAGCACGCCGAGGCCACGGTGCGGCAACCCGTGCGGCTGCGGCATGTGGGCGGCGCAATCGGGCTGGATGCCGCACTGACCCTCGTCTTCGTGATCATCGGCCGAGACACCCACACCGAGGCCCTGGACGCGTGGGGAGTGCTGGAGACCTGGTGGCCGTTCCTGATCGGCGTCGCGGTCGGTTGGATGCTTACCCGGGCGTGGCGCAAACCGCACGGACTGCTCTGGCAGGGCGTGGGCATCTGGGTCTCGACGGTGGTGGTCGGCATGCTCATCCGCTGGGTCGCGGGGCAGGGCACGGCGCTCCCGTTCGTGATCGTGGCCACGGTCGTCCTCGCCGTCTTCCTGCTCGGCTGGCGACTGATTGCCGTTCTGGTGATACGTCGCCGCGCGAAGGCCTGAAACGGCGAACGCTACGCCGAGGACGCGTCGTTCTGCGCCTGCTGTGCGGCGAGCTTCTGCTGTGCCTCTTCGAGCAGTCGTGCCTTTGAGGGGACCAGAGCGAGCCGGAGCCTCGCCGTCGAGTCATAGCCGATTCGGATCCGCTTCGACCGCATGAGGTAGTAGAGCGCGCCCAGCGCGGTGACGATGGAGACCAGACCGCCGAACAGAATCGTCCACCGTGGCCCCCAGGCCTCACCGATCCAGCCGACGATCGGTGCTCCCACGGGGGTGGTCCCCATGAAGATCGCCATGTACAGGGCCATGACGCGACCGCGCATTGCCGGAGAGACGGTCATTTGCACCGTGGAGTTCGCGGCGGTGACCAGAGTGAGTGCGGTCACCCCGACCGGGATGAGGGCGATCGCGAATGTCCAATAGGTCGGCATCAATGCGGCTACCGATGAGAACACGCCGAAGGCGAGGGCCGAGCCGATCACCAGGCGCATCCGCGGATTGTCCCGGCGTGCGGCCAGCAACGCGCCAGCCAGCGAGCCGACGGCCATGATGGAGCCGAGCAGGCCGTATTCAGCCGCACCCCTGTCGAAGGTCACCCGCGCGATCAGGGCTGTGGTCATCTGGAAGTTGAGTCCGAACGCGCCGACCATCCCGACGATCACCAGGATCAGGACGATGTCGGGCCGGTTTCGCACATAGCGAACCCCCGCCCGCATCGTCCCCTTTGCTCGGGCCGGCCGCTCGATGATCTCGAGCTGGTCCATCCGCATCCGGGTGAGCGAGACCAGCACCGCCGCGAACGTGGCCGCATTGATCACGAACACCCAGCCGATGCCGATCCCGGCGATCAGCAGCCCGGCGACACCCGGGCCGATCAGCCTGGCCGCGTTGAACGAGGCACTGTTCAGGCCGACCGCGTTCGGCAGGTCTCTGAGCGGCACCATTTCGCTGACGAACGTCTGGCGGGCGGGCGAGTCGATGGCCGTGATCACCCCGAGCAGGAGCGCGGCCAGGTAGATCTGCCAGAGCTGTGCGTGCCCGCTGAGTACCAGAATGCCCACCGCTGCGGCCGTCAGGCCGAATGCGATCTGAGTGATCATCAGAACGGCGCGCTTGGAATAACGGTCAGAGATCACTCCGGCCAGTGGCGCGAGCACGAGGATCGGGCCGAACTGCAACCCGGTCGTGATACCGACGGCCACCGCTGAATTGTCGGTGAGCACGGTGAGGACGAGCCAGTCCTGGGCGACACGCTGCATCCAGGTGCCGGTGTTCGAGATGATGGCGCCGGTTGCCCAGAGGCGGTAGTTGAAGAAGCGCAGGGAGCGGAAGGTGTATTTCACTGGGGGGTGATCATCACCCTCAATATTTGCGCGGCGTCGGCCAGAGTGGCCCTTTGCTGCGAGTCGAGTGCGTCGAGCCGGCGGGCCAGCCAGGCGTCACGCCTGCGCCGGGTATCTTCGACGATTGTGCTGCCAGCCGGGGTCAGATCGACCACGACCTGTCGGCGGTCGTCCGGATCCTCTGCTCGTTTGACGAAACCCTTCTTCTCCAGGTTGCCCAGGGTGCGGGTCATTGACGGGGGTTGCACCTGCTCGTGTTCGGCCAGCTTTCCCGAGGTGAGTGGCCCGTAGTGCTGCAGTATCGCCAGAACGGAGTACTCGGAGTGAGTGATCTGTTCATCGCTGCGTTCCTGGCGGATCCGGCGCGCGAGCAGCAGCACCGCGCTGCGCAACTCGATCGAGAGCCCGGCTCGGGTGCGCGGATCACCATCGCTGAACGACGAGGTCTCGGAAACGGGCACGCCTCAACAGTACGCCGAATTCATTAGCCGCGCTAATTAGCGGAGCTCATGAATGTGGTCAGCGCTGGACGCGCGGCGGGTCGAGCAGGGTGAGCAGCAGGTGGGAGGGTTCGGCGGCCACCACTGCGTGAGGCACCCTGGCGTCGACGTGCACAACGCCGCCGGGCGTGAGTTCCACGGTGGTCCCCTCCGCGCTGATCGTCGCCCGGCCGCTGAGCAGCTGAATCATGATCGGCACCGCTGCCGTGTGTTCGGTGAGCTCCTGCGCCCCGTCCATCGCCAGCAAAGCAACACGTGCCCCCGCCGCCTTCAGGATGCGTGAGGTTCTGATGCGTCCCGATTCGATCGGTGTTTGGCTGATGAGCTCGGCCGTGCCGGTGCCGAGCACGATCATGCTTTCAGATTCGTTCGGTGACCGGGTCGGGGCGGCATCCGAGTGGATGGTCTCGACGGGATCGGTTGTCTCGGGCATGTGGCTTCGATCGTTGTCCTGGCGGTGGCCCGCCGTTCGTCGGCAGGGGGTGTTTTCCACTATAGCCGTCCGTTTTAATGCGTAGGATGAGGGCGTGTCTGATTCCACCTCGCCCTCGCGCAGCAGTACGCGGCAGGTTCTCGCCTCCGAGTCGCGGTTGCGCCTGCTCAATATTTTGAGCAGCGCCGGGCGCGGCATGCATGCGGGCGAGCTTGCGGCCGAATGCGGCCTGCACGTCAGCACGGTGCGGTTCCATCTGGACGAACTTCGCGGCGCCGGCCTGGTCGAGGCGCGCGCCGAAGCGTCGGGCGGGCGGGGCAGGCCGCGGCAGTTGTTCGTGCCCGTCAGCCGGGCCGTCGCGGCCGCTGTACCGGGTGCGGGCACCCAGGCGTTCTCGGGCTATGAGCGATTGGCGCGAGTGCTGGCGGCGTCGGTCGCCGCAGGTGACAGCCAGCCGGAAGCGATGGTCCGGGCCGAGGCTGCCGGCCGTCGCTGGGCAGCGGAACTGGTGTCACCGCCGACCCGACCGCTGGTTCCACCGCTGAGTGAAGATCGCCAGATTCCCGCAGCCGACCCGCAGCGTCGAGAGCAGGACGGCCGTGACGGGGATCCCGCGGCTCTGGTGCGGGCCGCGACCAAGGTGAATGGACTGTTCGCCGGACTCGGATTCGACCCGGAGCTGAGGGCCGGTGGGGGCCACACCGAGCTGTTGTTGCACTCCTGCCCGTTCGAGGCGGTCGTGAGCGACCATCCCGACGTGGTCTGCTCCCTGCACCTGGGCCTGCTGGAGGGGGCGCTCGAGATCCTGGGGCCCGGCGGGGTCGGTGCACAGTTGGATGGGCCATTCACCGGGCGGCCCTGTGTCGCACGGCTGGCCGCTCCTTCACGCCGCTGACCCTTCGACCCCGGGCCCGAGCGACTGCCTTCAGTCGGCGCTCGGGGTGCTGACAGTTCCAGGTGCGGCCGGCAGAGCAGTGGCCGGCAGAGGAGCGGTCGGTGGGGTGGGGGTCGCCGGCGGGGTGGGGGTTCCCGCTTTCTTGCGCCGGCTGAGGTGCCGCACGAGAAGCCAGATCCCGACCCCGACCACGGCCGCCACGGCGAGCCACGGCAGGGCTACACCGATGACGATCAGTAGCCCCGCTCCGGCGGCGACGAGGGCGTTCCAGCCGGCGACAAGGCCGGTCCAGAAGTTCTGCGGCCCGGCGGTGGGTACGGTGCCGGCGGTCACCAGATCCAGATTGAGGGTCGACAGGCTGACCTGGTCGGCTAGGTTCTTGCGCTGCGACTGCATCGATTCGAGATTGGCCTGGCGCTCGGACAGGGCCTGTTCGATTGTGATCAGGTCGGTGGTATCCGATGCTCGGCTCATCAGGTCGAGCAGGCGATCCACAGATGTCTCCAGGGCGGTGATGCGCGCATCCATGTCCTGGGCCTGCTGGGTAACATCGGTGGCTGACAGCTGCACCCGGTTCACTGTTCCCAATTTTTTGAGCGACGTGATGGTCTGATCGAGGGCGCTCGCGGGGATGCGCAGCGTCAGGTGGGCGCTGGCCCTGATGGTGTCTGAGCCGGGCTCCTCATACCGGGAGTCGACGTGACCCCCGGCGGCCTGCACGATCGACACCGCTTCTTCGGCCGCGTCGATCGGCTGGTCGACGGTGAGCGACATCTCGCCGGTGACGATCACCTGCCGGTCTACGGGCATCTGGCTCTCCGCGGCGAACAGAGCAGACTCGCTCCCGTCGGCAGCAAAGTCCTGCGTAACCGGAGGAAAACCCGCCGGGCCGCTGGAGGAGTCCATCGAGGAGGAACTGCACCCGGTGAACAGGAGCATCCCGACGGCGAGGGTGGCGATTGCGGCGACTCGTCTCATGGGTTCACCGTATCCGTACGGCCGGAGCCTGAGTCTGAATGCGGCCAGAAAGTTACATCACGATTGGGTCTCCGTGTTCTGGGAGTCTCCTGTAACGCTGCCGGAGCCGGTTGGTTGCAGGAGCCATACTCCGCGTACCACCTGCTGCGGGCCCGCAGGCAACCGGGCGATCGGGCACAGTCCCATGTGTGCGGTCATAATAGGGGGATGGGTCGGCTGGGAGATTGGGTTGCGGGAGTCTTTCGACGGCCCGCGCGCCTGCTGCACATCGCGTCGGATGTCGGCCACGGGCCACCGGTGATCCTTGTGCACGGCATCGCCTCGTCGTCGGTCACCTTTGCCGAATTGGTGCCGCTGTTGCAGGCGTCGCACCGGTGCATCTCAATCGATATTCTCGGTTTCGGCCGGTCACCGGTACCCCCGAACGCCGAATACACACTGGAAGAGCACGTCGAGTGGCTCCAGCGCACGATCTCCTCGCTGAAACTGAAGGAGCCGTTTGTCCTGGTCGGGCATTCGCTCGGCGCGTTGATCACCGCGCGTTACACCGCCCTGCACCAGGGACGGGTGGACAAACTCGTTCTGGTCGGGCCACCCATCTACATCTCACCCGAAGCGATCGGCAACCAGGCGGTTCGAGCCCGGGTCGCAGCCTACCTTCGGGCATACGAGTTCATCCGGGCCAACAAGGACTTCACGATCAGGAATGCGACAGTGCTGGCTCGCCTGTTGCGCATCGGCGACAGGTTCGAGATCACCGAAGCCAATTGGGTGCCGTTCGTCAGCTCGCTTGAGAAATGCATCGAGTCGCAGACGGTGGTGAGCGACATTGCCGGCATCCACAGGCCGATCGAGATCGTCTATGGTGCCCTGGACGCGTTCGTCGCCCCCGGGGGGCTGGACGTCGTGGAGCGGATGAGCCATGTGAGGGTGCACCGGGTCGAGGTGAATGACCACCTGATCCGGAGGCGGCTCGCGCGCGAGATCGCGCGCGTCATCAACTGACCCCGAGACCCACACTCACTGCGTCAGCACGGCCGATTCGATCAGCACTGCTCCCTGCTACAGCACCTGAATGGGTTCGGTGTCGGGGATCGGCCCAACATCTCTGCCGCGCAGGTCAGGGTGCCACCGTCGGCCGAGAGCGGGCACCAGAGTGCCGAAGAGGGCAAACACCCCGGCCGAGGCGATCGCCGCCTGGGCGCCGTAGCCGTCGATCAGAATGCCGGCGACCGCTGAGCCCAGGGCGGCCCCGATCAATTGGCCGGTGCCGATCCAGCCGTAGGCCTCGGCGGTGTCTGAGAACTTGACGCTGGAGGACACGATCGAGAAGAGCACGGCCAGCGCCGGGGCGATCCCCACCCCGGAGACGAAGAGCATGCCGCAGAGCCACCAGAAGTTGGTGGAGATTGCGGCCAACGCGAGCCCCACGAAGACGATGGCCATGCGGCTGGCGAGTGCCCACGGCCCGATCGGCAGGTGCCCCATCCAGAGTCCGCCGACCAGGGATCCTGCGGCGAAGACCGCGAGCACCCAGCCCGCATCCGGGCTCCCGTGGCCGAAGACGGCGACGACTCCAGCCTCCACGGCAGCAACGGCGCCCACCATCAGGAATCCGACCACAGTGCCCAGCAGCACGGTCGGCAGTTTCAGCACGCCGCCGAGCTTGCGCCGGGCGAGAGGGATGCGCACCTGCCCCACTTCTGGGGACAGAATGAACCAGATTCCGCCGGCGACCATGAATACGGCGGCCAGCAGTATCGCGTAACTGGTGCTGATCTGGATGGCCACAAAAGTGGTGATCACCGGTCCGAGCACCCAGATGATCTCCTGTGCCGAGGCGTCCAAGGAGAACAGCGGAGTCAGTTGCGTCGAGTTCACCATCTTGGGGTAAATGGTGCGCACGGCGGGCTGGATCGGGGGCCAGCTGAGGCCGGCGAGAAAGCCCAGGGCGAGGTAGCTGACGATCGGCAGGGCGGCCAGGGCGATGGTCGTGATGCTGGCGGCGCAGACTGTCGTGGTTGCCACCAGCACGGGACGCATGCCGAGCCGGCCCATCAAACGGCTGGTCAGGGGGCCTGCGATCGCCTGGCCGATACTGGTGGCGCCGAGGACCGCACCGGCCAGGGCGTAGGAGCTGTGCACCTGCTCGACATGCAACAGGAATGCCAGCGAGAGCATGCCGCCGGGAAAGCGTGCGGTGAGCTGGGCAGCGATGATTCGGGCAACGCCCTGGGTCTTCAAAAGGTCTGAATAGCTTGCGCTCACAATGGCTCATCCTATCCGCCGGGCCCCGGTCGGGCGCCTGCTCGCCAGCGACGGCGGCCGTGTCGGTGGCATGGTTCACACTGTGGATAAGTCGGCGAACTTATCCACAACTGTGGATGACACGCCCACTACATATTGGGATGGTGCCCGCCAGTCAGCCCGCTATATAGTGGTGGAGCACAGAAATCAGCAATCGTGAGTGAGGAAAATCAATTGGCAATAACGGTAGTCAAGCGCAACGGCCAGCGTGAGCCATACGATGCGAACAAGATCAACCTCGCGATCGAAGACGCGGCCTCCGGTCTGGGCGACTCGGTGTCCTGGGTGACGCAGATCGCCACCGAGCTCGAGATCACGCTGTTCGACGGCATCACCACCCAGCAGCTCGACGAGGCCGTCATCCAGGTGGCGCTGCAGAACGTCAAGGATGACCCGGCCTTCGACACGGTCGCGGCGCGCCTCTTGCTCAAGACCATCTACAAGCGGGTGCTCGGCGACTACGGCGACGCCGACGAACTGCTCAGCCTGCACCGCAGCCACTTCGCCCCCTACATCCACCGCGGGGTGGAGGAGGGCCTGCTCGACCACCGCTTCACCGAGATGTTTGACCTCGACCGGCTGGCCGAGCAGCTCACCCCGGTCAACGACGAACTGCTGAAGTACATCGGCGTGGTCACTCTGAACAACCGCTACGGGATCAAGGGGCGCAACGGCGATGCCCTCGAGGTGCCGCAGTACTTCTGGATGCGCATCGCCATGGGACTCACCCTGAATGAGGCCGACCCCACCAGCCGGGCCATCGAGTTCTACGAGAAGATGAGCTGCCTCGACTACCTGGCGGCCGGCTCCACCCTGGTCAACGCGGGCACCAGCTACCCGCAGCTGTCCAACTGCTTCGTGATGGAGATGCAGGATGACATCGAGCACATCGCCAAGTCGACTCGCGACGTGATGTGGCTGACCAAGGGAACCGGCGGAATCGGACTCTCGGTCACCAAGCTGCGCGCCCAGGGCTCGCCGATCCGCTCGAACAACACCACCTCCACCGGCCCGATCCCGTTCATGCACACCATCGACTCGGTGCTTCGGGCGGTCAGCCGCGGGGGCAAGAAGTTCGGGGCGCTCTGCTTCTACATGGAGAACTGGCACATGGACTTCCCGGAGTTCCTCGACCTGCGCCAGAACTCCGGCGATCCGTACCGCCGCACCCGCACCGCGAACACCGCGGTCTGGATCAGCGACGAGTTCATGAAGCGCGTGCACACCGACGATGACTGGTACCTGTTCGACCCGCTCGAGGTCGCCGACCTCAACGAGCTGTACGGCCAGGAGTTCTCCACCCGCTACGCCGAATATGTCGCCAAGGCCGAGGCCGGCCAGATGAACATGTTCAAGAAGATGAAGGCGCGCGAGCAGTTCAAAGCGATCCTGATGTCCTTGCAGACCACCAGCCACCCGTGGCTGACCTGGAAGGACACCATCAACAACCGTGCGCTGAACAACAACACCGGAACCATCCACCTCTCCAACCTGTGCACCGAGATCACGCTGCCGCAGGACCGCGACAACGTGTCGGTCTGCAACCTCGCCTCGATCAACCTCACCCGGCACCTCAAAGACGGCGCCTTCGACTGGGAGCAGATGGAGCAGAGCGCGCGCCTCGCGGTGCGCCAGCTGGACAACCTGATCGACATCACCAAATCGTCGGTGCCGGAGAGCGAATTCTCGAACGAGCAGAACCGGGCGATCGGTTTGGGCGTGATGGGCTTCACCGATGTCACCGAGAAGCTCGGCTTCTCGTACGAGTCGGAGGAGGCCTACGACCTCATCGACGAGATCATGGAGCACGTGTCGTACGCGGCAATCGACGAGAGCGCGAACCTCGCCCAGGAGCGTGGCGCCTACCCGAACTTCCCCGGCTCCGGCTGGTCCGAGGGCATGGTCCCACTCGACACCATCGCACGCGCCGAGGCCGACCGCGGCCTGCCGATCCAGGTGAACCGCACCACCCGGCTCGACTGGGATGCCCTGCGAGAGAAGGTCAAGGGCGGCATGCGCAACGCCACGCTGATGGCAATCGCGCCGACGGCGTCGATCGGTCTCGTCGCCGGCACCACCCCCGGGCTCGACCCGCAGTTCACCCAGATCTTCAGCCGTTCCACCTCGTCGGGCAAATTCCTCGAGGTGAACCGCAACCTGGTCGACAAGCTCCGGGAGGCGGGGCTCTGGGAGCGAGTTCGCGAGTCGATCCTGCGCAGCCAGGGCGACATCCAGACCATCGCTGAGATCCCCGACGAGATCAAGGCGACCTTCAAGACGAGCTTCCAGCTGTCGCCGTACGCATTCCTCGAGGTGGCGGCCAGGGCACAGAAGTGGATTGACCAGGCGATCAGCCGCAACATGTACCTCGAGACCCGTGACCTCGGCGACATGATGGACATCTACTACGGCGCGTGGGAGCGCGGGGTGAAGACCACCTATTACCTGCACTCCAAGCCCCGGCACCAGGCCGAGCAGTCCACCGTGCGGGTCAACAAGACCGAGGACATCGCCGAAGCCGCAAAGGCGACCGTGGGCGCCGGAGCCGTATCGGCGGGTGCCACGACTGCGTCCGCTCCGGCCCGCCGCGGTTTCGGCGGCCTGAGCCCGAAGGCCAACTGAGCCCGGCGGGCCCAGGACACCGCTGATGAACGCACCGATCAGGGATGCACCGAATGTGAATTCGCCGATGCCGAACCACGACGGGTTTGACGCCTATCATGTTCCGGCCGACCCGATGGATGAGTTGCAGTGCGACTCCTGCCAGTGACCGAGACTCATGACACCGCAAAACGCGAGAAGCAACTGCAGAACGAAGGAGAGATGACATGGCGATTCTAGGAACCGGCGTACAGGAGGGGCTTTTGCTCAAGCCGGTGAAATACCAGTGGGCCATGGACCTCTACGACCAGGCGGTCGCGAACACCTGGTTCCCGAATGAGATCCAGCTCGACCAGGACATCTCCGACTTCAAGAGGATGACCGACGAGGAGCGTCACGCGATCACGTTCCTGATGAGCTACTTCAACCCGAACGAGCTGCTGGTGAACAAGGCCCTGGCCTTCGGCGTCTACCCGTACATCAACGCGGCGGAGTGCCACCTGTACCTGGCCAAGCAGATGTGGGAGGAAGCCAACCACTGCATGAGCTTCGAGTACGTGCTCGAGACGTTCCCGATCGACCGTGCCGCAGCATACGACTCGCACATCACCGTGCCATCGATGGTTCGCAAGGAGGAGTTCCAGGTCAAATACATCCGCCGCATGACCGAACAGACCCTCGACATCACCACGACCGAGGGCAAGAAAGACTTCGTGCGCAACCTCGTCGCGTACAACATCATCCTCGAGGGCATCTGGTTCTACTCCGGCTTCATGGTTGCGCTCAGCTTTCGCCAGCGCAACCTGCTGCGCAACTTCGGTTCGTTGATCGACTGGATCGTGCGCGACGAGTCGTTGCATCTGAAGTTCGGAATCAACCTGATCATGACCGTGCTCGACGAGAACCCGGAGCTGCAGACCGAGGAGTTCGCGGCCGAGATCAAACAGATGATCCTCGACGGCGTCGAGATGGAGGAGCAGTACAACAAAGATCTGCTGCCTGGCGGCATCCTCGGGTTGAATGCGACCTATATCAACCAGTACGTCAAGTACCTTGCCGACCGTCGCCTCGAAGAACTCGGCTTCGAACCCGAATACAAGGTGTCGAACCCAGCCAAGTGGATGGCAACCGCCAACGACACCTATGAGCTGGTCAACTTCTTCGAGTCGACCAACACGTCGTACGAGGCCAACGCGAAGGCCACAGTCGGACAGAAGAGCCACTAGCACCTCGGCCCATGCGCGCGCCACCGATCACGTCGGGGGTGCGCGCAGCTGCGTCTGGGCGCGCGGTCGAGTCCTACGCGGTTATGAAATCGGTATGGAGACGTTCGCGGAGACCTTCCCGTGTTGCTATAGGCTCTCAAATGCGAGCGCTGTCGGTCGAAATCTTCGTGAGCCCTCGTGAACGCATTCCGATTCATATCAAGAAATGAGACTTAACGACTATGCGCAAACGTTTTGCGATCACAGCGGTTGCCATTGCGGCTTCTGCAGCACTGCTGCTCACCGGCTGTGTCAACAACGAGTCACCGTCCGCCACGGATCAGCCTGGTTCCAGCAAACCGGCGGCAACGACGGTCGACGAGGCCGCAGCTGCCCTGGTTCCCGCCGCGATCAAGGATTCCGGTGTCTTCATCATGGGTGTAGACGCGACCTACCCGCCGAATGCCTACAAGGACGACGCGGGGGCCCCCATTGGCTGGGAGATCGACCTCGGCAACGTACTGGCAGCGAAGCTTGGTCTGAAGCCGGAATGGAAATTGGCCGCCTTCGACAACATCATCCCCAGTGTCACCGGCGGAACGATGGATGCGGGCGTTTCCTCGTTCACCGACAACGTGGAGCGCGAGAAGCAGGTCGATTTCGTCAACTACTACACGGCGGGCATTCTGTGGGCGAGCCAGGCGGGCAAGACGGTCAACCCGGATGACGCCTGTGGCCTCACCGTCTCGGTGCAGTCCACCACGGTGGAAGACACCGAAGAGCTGCCGGCGAAGAACGACGCGTGCCTCGCAGCGGGCAAGCCGGGGATCAACAAGCTCAAGTTCGACTCACAGGACCTCGCGACCCTCGCCGTCATCGACGGTCGCGCCGACGCCATGACCGGCGACTCGCCGATCACGGAGTACGCGGTGAGCAAGTCCGACGGCAAGCTCCAGGTCGCAGGGAAGTCGTTCGACGTCGCCCCCTACGGCGTTGCGGTGAACAAGGGATCTGAGCTGGCCAAGGCCGTGCAGGCCGCATTCCAGTCGATGGTCGACGACGGCAGCTACCTGGCGATCCTCAATGACTGGGGCGTCGCCAGCGGCGCGCTGACCGACATCACGATCAACGCGGCGTCGAAGGGCTGATCCCAATGGCGTCCGCAGGCCACACCGACCGGGCGGCACAGGCCACTGTGCCGCCCGGCGGCGGGGACGATGCTCCACTGATCCGAGCGATTCCCCTCCGGCACCCATGGCGTAACACGTTCGCCGTGATCGTGTTGCTGCTGTTCGCGGGCTTCCTCTACGATGCATTCTTCCTGCGCACCGAGTACCACTGGGATCAGTTCGGAAAGTACTTGTTCGATGCGCGGGTCTCGCAAGCCGCGATGAACACCCTGATCATCACCGTGCTCTCCATGGTGTCGGCGATTGTGCTGGGCGTGATTCTCGCGGTGATGCGGTTGTCGCCGAACCCGGTCTTCAAATCGATTTCCTGGGTCTACCTGTGGGTGTTCCGAGGGACACCGGTGTATGTGCAGCTGGTGTTCTGGGGGTTGCTGTTCACCCTGTACAAGTCGTTTCGGGTCGGCCTGCCGTTCCAGACGCCCTGGGTGGATATACCTTTCAGTTTCAGTATCGACGTGTTCTGGCTGGCCGTTATCGGATTGGCGTTGAACGAGGCCTCCTACATGGCCGAGATCGTACGAGCCGGTATCCTTTCGGTCGACCGCGGCCAGGAGGAAGCGGCTACGGCCCTCGGGATGAGCTGGTCCCAGACCATGCGGCGCATCGTGATCCCACAGTCAATGCGCATCATCATCCCCCCGACGGGCAACGAGGTGATCTCGATGCTCAAGACCACATCGCTGGTGATCGCTGTTCCCTACAGTTTCGAGCTCTATGGCAGAACCAGGGACATTGCGGTGTCGATCTTCGATCCGATTCCGCTGCTGCTCGTCGCCTGTGCCTGGTACCTACTGTTCACCTCGATCCTGATGATCGGTCAGCACTTCCTGGAGAAGCGATTCGCCCGGGGCCTGACAATGACGGATATGACCAAGCCGGATGTGGTCGAACCACAAAGCAAGGCGGATCACGAATGACTCAATTCACTGAGCAACTGCCCGTTCAGAGCGAGGTGGCACCGGACATGGTCGTCGCCGAACGCGTCATGAAACAGTTCGGTTCGAACACCGTTCTCAAGAACATCTCACTCACCGTGAAACGCGGTGAGGTGATGTGTCTGGTCGGCCCCTCCGGTTCAGGAAAGTCGACATTTCTACGTCTTATCAACCACCTGGAGAAGTTGAACGCGGGCCGGCTGCTGGTCGACGGCGAGTTCGTCGGATACCGGGAGCGCGACGGCAAGCTCTACGAGCAGAAGCCGCGGGATGCGGCGGTCCAACGCCGTGAGATCGGAATGGTGTTCCAACGGTTCAACCTGTTCCCGCACATGACTGCTCTGGAGAACATCATCGAGGCGCCCATTCGGGTGAAGAACCAGCCTCGCAAGGAGGCGATCGCCCGGGCCAAGGTCTTGTTGGAACGGGTTGGCCTCGCAGAGAAGGCGAAAGCTTACCCGGGCCACCTCTCGGGCGGCCAGCAGCAGCGGGTCGCGATCGCCCGTGCCCTGGCGATGGACCCCAAACTGATGCTCTTCGACGAGCCCACCTCTGCACTTGACCCGGAGCTGGTCGGCGAGGTACTGGATGTGATGAAGGCGCTGGCCAAGAGCGGCATGACCATGATCGTGGTGACCCACGAGATGGGATTCGCCCGGGAAGTGGCTGACTCGCTGGTGTTCATGGACGGCGGCGTGGTGGTCGAAACCGGCGATCCGCGCGAGGTGCTCGCCAACCCGCAGCACGAGCGTACCCAGGCATTCCTGTCGAAGGTGCTCTGACGCCTTCTCCTGGCGGAGCGCACTATTTGGCGAGCACCTTCTGGATGCGCTGCAGAGAGACGCTTTCGGCGGTGCCGAGGTCTTGCGCGAACAGGCTCAGACGAAACTCCTCGAGCAGCCAGCGGGCGCGCACGATCTTGGCCGGTGAATCCTCGGCGAGGGGAAGTGTTCCGCCAGCCGCCCGGTAGCGTTCCGTCGCGGTCTGCACATCGTTCAGCCAGACCCGGTCGCGGCCGGGGTTCTCGGCCAGCTTGCCGACGCGCCGGCTGATCCCGGTCAGGTACACCGGCAGTCTGCGCAGTTGTTCCAGCCCCGTCGCGGAAATGAAACCCGGGTGGATCAGGGCGGCGATCTGTTCTTGGGCATCCGTGAGCGACGGCAACAGGTGCATGCTGGTGGTGGATCTGATCGCCTTCTGGGCATCGCGTGCCGCAGCCAGGGATCGACTGGCCAGCGAGACCACCTCAAACATCGAATCCATGAGAATGCCGGAGACCCGGTCGCGTGCGGTCTCGAACTCCTCACGCATGAAGATCATGCCGTCGGGCCTCTGGCGCCTGAGCCCCGCGTCCACCACCGCGAGAAGGCAGTCGTCGAACAAGGCCTGATTGCTCGGGTAGGGGCTCACCGCCAGAGTCAGCTTTTCGGCCTGACTGAGGTGCTGCTGCACATAGGCGACCGGTGACGGCGTCGTGAGCAGAAGAAGCCTGCGCACCCCGGCGGGCATGAGCCGGGCCTGATCCTCGGGGGTGCTCATCACCGTGATGTCGACGGAGGTCTTCTGGTCGACCAGCGCAGGGTAGCCGCGGATCACGTTCTGCACCTGTCCACGCCTATCCGGGCGGTTGTCGCCCTGGGGGGTGTCAACCGTGCGGGGCAGCTCGGCGAAGTCCCAGGTCGTAAGGCCCGTGCGCTCGACTGCGTTCGGAGTGCGGGCGGTGGCCTCTGCCACCGACTCCCGTGCCTCGACCGTGAGTCTGGCCTGGAGCTCGGTCAGATCCTTACCGCTGCCGATGACACGACCCCGGGCATCGGTCACCCGGAAGGTCATCCTCAGGTGCGGTGGGATCCGTTCCGTGTCGAAATCGCTGGCGACCACCAGCACCCCCGTCTGCCGGGTGATCGCTTGCGCGAGCACGGCGGTGAACCCCAGCCGCGGATCCGGGTCGCTCGGCAGCGTGTTCAGCAGGCGTTTGGCCCAGTCGGCGGCGGGCACGACATTGCGTCGGATCGCCTTCGGGAGCGCCTTGATCATCGCGGTGACCAGTTCCTCACGAAGCCCGGGCACCTGCCAATCGAATCCGCCCGATGACAACCTCGCCAACAGTGCCAGCGGCACCTCGACGGTGACGCCGTCGTCGTCGGCACCCGGTTCGAAGCGGTAGCTGACGCCCAGGCGCTGGTCGTTCTGCTGCCAACTGGCCGGAAACAGGTCGGCATCAGTGTCGGGAGCGTCGGCCGGCAGCAGGGTGTCAGCGCTCATGGTGAGCAGGCCGGGAGTCTCGGCCCGCGCTGCGCGCCACCAGGACTCGAATCCGCGGGTGGTGCAGACGTCTGGAGGTATGCGCTGGGCGTAGAAGTCGAAGACGGCTTCATCGTCGTAGAGGATGTCCCGGCGGCGGGTGCGCTCCTCCAACTCGGCCAGTTCACGCCGCAGACGGCGGTTTGCGGCGTCGAAGGCGCTCACGCGCCGGTCGAGGCGGTCGGTCTCCCACTCGCCGTCAACGAGGGCATGACGGATGAACAGTTCGCGTGCGTACTCCGGGTCGATGCGCGAGAACTGCACCCGTCGACCGGCAACGATCGGCACGCCGAACAGGGTGACTTTCTCGGTCACCACCGCCGCACCCTGCTTCTTCTCCCACCGTGGTTCGCCGTAACTGCGTTTCACGAGATCTCCGGCGATCGGTTCCGCCCAGGCCGGGTCGATGGCGGCGTTGGTGCGGGCAAACAACCGGCTGGTCTCCACCAGCTCGGCACTCATCAGCGCGGGCGGCGGCTTCTTCGCCAGCGTCGAGCCGGGGAAGATCACGAACCTGGACTGCCTCGCGCCGATGTAGTCGGCCCGCAGCCGCTTGCTGCGCGCTGACGCGCCGCCCTTTTTCCCAGCCTGCGACCCTGTGACGGGGCGAGTGTCCTTCAGCCCGATGTGGGAGAGCAGCCCCGCCAACAATGAACGGTGGATACCGTCGGGGTTGACCGACGGTTGCCCGATGGTGAGGCCGAGCGGTTTGGTCAGGCGGCGCAACTGCCGGTAGACGTCGTTCCACTCGCGCACCCGCAGATAGTTCAGATACTCGGCCTTGCACATCCGGCGGAACGCTGAGGAGGAGAGTTCTGCCTGTTTCTGCTCGAGATGGTTCCACAGGTTCAGCAGGGTCAGGAAGTCGCTGGTCACATCGGCAAACCTGGCGTGCGACTGGTCGGCCTGCGGCCGTTTTTCCAACGGCCGCTCCCGTGGGTCCTGGATGGTCAGCCCTGCGACGATCGCCATCACCTCGCGGCTCGTGCCGTACCGCTTCGATTCGATCACCATCCGGGCGAACCGCGGATCGATCGGCAGCAGTGCGAGATCGCGGCCCACCTTTGTCAGGCGCGGTGTCTCCGCACCCGTGCCGCCGGAGGTATCAGCCGGGCGCTTCGGTTTCAGCTCGAGTGCGCCGAGCTCGGCGAGCAGGTCGAGGCCATCTTTGATTCCGCGGCTGTCGGGTGGTTGCAAGAACGGAAATGCAGCCACATCGCCGAGGCCGAGTGAGATCATCTGCAGAATGACCGCGGCCAGGTTGGTGCGCAGGATCTCCGGTTCGGTGTACTCGTCTCGTGCGGCGAAATCATCTTCGGAGTAGAGCCTGATGGCGATTCCGTCGCTGGTGCGCCCGCTGCGGCCCGAGCGCTGGTTGGCGGAGGCCTGGGAGATCGCCTCGATCGGCAGCCGCTGCACCTTCGAGCGCACACTGTAGCGGGAGATGCGCGCGGTTCCGGCGTCAATCACATATTTGATTCCCGGCACCGTCAGGCTGGTCTCCGCGACGTTGGTGGCCAGCACGATTCGGCGGTTGGCGCCGGAAGCCTTGGACGGCTGGAACACCCGGTGCTGGTCGGCTGAGGACAGCCTGCCATAGAGGGGAAGCACTTCGGTGCGCGGGCTCATGGCGCCGGAAGAGACACGGGCGGTGATCGCGTCCTGGGCATCCCGGATCTCGTTCTCGCCGGAGAGGAACACCAACACGTCGCCCGTGCCCTCGCGCGCCAACTCGTCCAGCGCCTGGGTGATCCCCTCGAGGTAGTCGCGGTCGTCGGCAACCGGGCCATCATCGTCTTCTGACAATTCTCGGACCAACGGGCGGTAGCGGATCTCGACCGGGTAGGTGCGGCCGGAGACCTCCACGATGGGTGCGTCGCCGAAGTGCCGGGAGAAGCTCTGCGGATCGATCGTGGCACTGGTGATGATCACTTTGAGATCGGGCCGCTTCGGTAGCAGCTGTTTCAGATAGCCGAGCAAGAAGTCGATGTTCAGGCTGCGCTCGTGCGCCTCATCAATGATGATCGTGTCGTATTTTTTCAGGCTGCGGTCGCGGTGGATCTCATTCAGCAGGATGCCGTCGGTCATCAGTTTGATCTTGGTGTGCTGGCCCACCCGATCGGTGAACCGCACCTGGTAGCCAACCGTCTCGCCGACCGCTTCACCGAGTTCCTCGGCGATGCGCTCGGCGATGGTGCGTGCGGCGATCCGGCGCGGCTGCGTGTGCCCGATGCTGGTGCGACCGAGCTCGAGGCAGATCTTGGGCAGCTGCGTGGTCTTTCCCGATCCGGTCTCACCGGCCAGGATGATGACCTGATTGTCGGCGATGGCACGCGCGATGTCATTTTTGCGCTGGCTGACCGGCAGCTCAGGCGGAAAGTGGATGACGGGAATCGACGCGGACATAGCCCTCCATCTTAAGCGTGAATGGGCCTGTCGCGGGCCAACGGCCGGTGGGTACACTGCGGTTCAACGGGGGCCAGGCAGGTCGACGACATTCGGAGGATCCACAGTGCCTAAAGAAGCAATGCCCGAAGCAGCACCCGCCGAGACGGGTTTCGCGACCATGAGCGTCGCCGCGATCCTGGCCGAGACCGCGGCCCGGATGCCCGATCGGATCGCCGTGATCGTCGGCGACCAGCAGATCAGCTACGCCGAGCTGTGGGCCGAGGCTCGAGGCTATGCCGGCGCGTTGAAGGCTCGCGGGGTGGGCGAGGGAACACCGGTTGCGATGTTGATCCCGAATGTTGCCGATTTTCCGCGCGTGTACTTTGCGGTGCTCTCACTCGGCGGAATCGTGGTGCCGATCCACTCCCTGCTGAAGGCGGAGGAGATCGACTACGTGTTGCAAGACAGCGGCTCCCAACTTTTGGTGTGTGCCGCGCCCCTGCTGCAGGAAGGGACGAAGGGTGCGACGCTCGCCGGAGTCGACGTACTGTCGGTTCTGCTGCCCGAAGCATCCGATTCTCTGCCGCCGAGGCTCGAGGATGAGGCCCGCGCCGCCGAGCCAACTCTCGGCTACCGGCCGCGCAGCCCGTTCGACACCGCCACCATCCTCTACACCAGTGGCACCACCGGCAAGCCGAAAGGCGCAGAAGGTTGCCACCTTGCCCTGATCGAGCAGGTCAATGTGATGCTGTTGAACACGCTCGACCTGACGTCGGACGACAAGATCCTGGGTTGTTTACCGCTGTTCCACACTTTCGGACAAACGGTCGCGATGAACCTGGCATTCCGGGCGGGAGCGACAGTGGTGCTCATGCCCAGATTCGATGGTGACACCGCGCTCACGATCATGAACGAGCAGCAGATCAGCATCTTCATCGGTGTGCCCACCATGTACATGGCGCTCCTGGCCGCCGCCGACCAGAACGCCGAGAGGCCTCCGCTCAGATACGGGTGTTCGGGTGGTTCTGCGATTCCGGTCGCCGTGATCGAGAAGTTCCGCCAGGTGTTCAACGCGGAGATCCACGAGGGCTACGGGTTGACCGAGACCAGCCCGGTCGCCACCTTCAACCATGTCGGGGTACCGCCGCGGCCCGGCACGGTCGGCCAGCCGATCTGGGGTGTCGAGGTCGCGATCGCCGCCCCGGAGCCGGTCGATCGCATCGAGTTGCTGCCGACAGGGGAGCTCGGCGAGATCCTCATCCGGGGGCACCTCTTGTTCAAGGGATATCTGCACAGGCCGGAAGCGACCGCGGAGGCAATGGTCGACGGCTGGCTGCGCACCGGCGACCTGGGCACCAAGGATGCCGACGGCTACGTCACGATCGTCGACCGTACCAAGGACATGATCTTGCGCAACGGCTACAGCGTCTATCCGCGCGAGGTTGAAGAGGTGCTGTCGAGGCATGATGCTGTTGCACAGGTCGCCGTGTTCGGCCTGGCCGACGAGATGCACGGCCAGGAGATCATGGCCGCAGTGATTCTGGCGGCCGGGGCGGAAGCGACTCCGGAGGAACTCATTGGTTTCGCCGAGGAGCACATGGCCGCCTACAAGTTTCCGAGACGTATCGAGATCGTCACCGAGTTTCCGATCGGGCCGAGTGGCAAAGTGCTGAAACGTGAATTGGTGGCCCGCTACCAGAATGCGTGACCGGCGAAAAGCCCCCTGCCTCTCTTAGGATGGATTCACAGCCCGCTGCGCGGGGGATTCACTTGTGAAAGGCACCTTCGATGTCAGTTCCCACCGTCACCCTCAACGACGGCCACACCATCCCGCAACTGGGTTTCGGTGTGTTCAAGGTTGACCCGGCCGAGACGACGCGCATCGTCACCGACGCCCTGGAGGTCGGATACCGCCACATCGACACTGCGGCCATCTACGGCAATGAGGAGGGCGTGGGGCGTGCGATCGCCTCGTCGGGCATCGGCCGCGACGACCTCTTCGTGACCACCAAACTCTGGAATGACAAGCACAGCACCGCCGATGCCTTCGACGCGTTCGACGAAAGCCTGGAAAAGCTCGGCCTCGACTTTGTCGACCTGTACCTGATCCACTGGCCGTCGGCGGCGAATGACCGTTACGTCGAGGCCTGGAAGGCATTGGAGAAGATCCGTGAATCCGGCCGGGCCCGCTCGATCGGGGTGTCGAACTTTCTCGTGCCACACCTGACGAGGCTGCTGGCCGAGACCGACATCGTTCCGGTCGTCGACCAGATCGAGTTGCACCCGGCACTGCAACAGCCGGAGACAACGGCGTTCGCCCGCGAGCGGGGGATCCAGATCGAGGCGTGGGGGCCGCTTGGGCAGGGCAAGTACCCGTTGTTCGAGGAGGAAGCGGTCACAGCGGCCGCACAGGCGCACGGCAAGTCACCGGCGCAGACGGTCATCCGCTGGCACCTGCAGATGGGCAACATCCTGTTCCCGAAGTCGAACAACCGCACTCGTATGGCCGAGAACTTCGATGTGTTCGACTTTGCGTTGACCACCGAAGAGGTCGATGCCATCTCTGCCCTTGAGCGTGATGGGCGGGTCGGTACCCATCCCGACGAGGTGAACTGAGACCCGCAGTACTTCAACCACTGCAGTACGTCAACAACTGCAGTGCGTTGATTACTGCAGTGCGCTGAATCTTCTGACCCCGCGGCCCGTCCTCGGCCTAGGCTCGGAGCATGGACAACCAACTGGCGACCGCGATCAGCCCGTACCTGCGCTCTCACGCCGACAACCCGGTGGCGTGGCGACAATGGGGGCCGGAACCATTTGCCGAGGCGGCGACCCGCGACGTTCCTGTGTTGGTCTCGATCGGCTATTCCACCTGCCACTGGTGCCACGTCATGGCCAGGGAATCGTTCAGCAACCCGGCACTGGCCGCGTATCTGAACGAACACTTCGTCGCCATCAAAGTCGACCGGGAGGAGCACCCCGAAGTCGACACCAGCTATCTTGCGGCGGCCAGCGCGTTCACCCCGAGCCTGGGTTGGCCGTTGAACGTGTTCGTCACCCCTGAGGGCGCGACGTTCTATGCCGGAACCTACTTCGCCCCGGAGCCGGCCGCGGGTAGGCCCTCATTCCGGCAGGTGCTTGAGGCAGTGACCGACGCCTGGACAAACCGTCGCGAGCAGGTCAACAGGTCGGCGGCCCAGGTCCGAGAGGCCGTGGCCAGCCTCGGCCAGAGTGGCGCTGACGTGGACGTGCTCCCGGCGTCCGAGGCGTTCGACCAGGTTGTCGGATTGCTGGAACGGGCTGAAGACACGACCCACGGTGGGTTCGGCGGGGCACCCAAGTTTCCGATGGTTCCGGTGCTTGAATTCCTGCTCAACACCCACGGCGCCGGGTTCGCACTGGCCACCCGGACGTTGCGAATGATCGGGGCGTCGCCGTTGCGAGATCCGGTCGAGGGCGGATTCTTTCGTTACGCGGTGAAAGCCGATTGGAGCGAACCGCACTACGAACGCATGCTCTACGACAACGCCCTCCTACTTCAGGCATATACCGTGGCCTGGTTGCGGGACGGTGGCGCACCCCAGTGGGCGGCGTCGATCGCCGAGGGGATCGCCGGGTTCTTGCTCACCGTCATGCAACTGGACGGTGGCGGGTTCGCTTCGGCTCAGGATTCGGAGAGCATGGTCGACGGAGAGCGGGTCGAGGGCCGCTACTACCGGCTCGACCGCGAGGCCCGAGCAGGTCAGGTGCCGCCGGCGCGTGACGAGAAGGTGCTCACGGGCTGGAACGGCCTGGCCATCGGCGCACTCGCAGAGGCCGGATTCGTGTTCGGCCGCCGTGATTGGGTCGATGCAGCCCGGCACGCAGCAGACTTCCTGCTGGCCGAGCATGTGCGTGCGGACGGCACATTGGTGCGAGCCTCCGTCGGTTCCCGGGTTTCCACCGCCCGGGCGACCCTCGAGGACTACGGAATGTTCGCCGGTGGGCTGGTCGAGCTGGCGAGAGTCACCGGTGAAGTGCGCTACGCACTGGCTGCACGTACGCTGGTCGACTCGTCGCTGGCAACCGCAACGACAGCCGATGGGACGGGGTTCGGCACACCGGGCGGACCCGACCCGGTCCTTGAGGGCCAGGGGCTCTCGGTGCGTACAGATCCGTCAGAGGGTACCCATCCGTCGGGGCAGACCGCGATGGCCCGCGCCGCCTGGCGACTGTACCTCGTGACCGCAGACGACCGCTATCTCACGGCGGCCACCCGCGCCATGCGGATGACCGCGCTGACGGCACTCGGGCAGCCCAGCTCCTACGGTTCCTCGTTGGCGTTGATGGTCGAGCTGACCCAGCCGGAGCAACTCGTGGTCGTCACCGCCGATGACGCGTCGAACGACGAAGACCTCATGATCGAGACGGCGCGCCGCCATGCACGCGGGTTGGTGGCCCAGGTCACCGAGTCGCAGGCGACAGCCTGGGCGAAAGCGGGATTCGAACTGTTCGACGGGCGGGTCGCACAGGACGGCCGCACCACGGCCTACCTGTGCCAGGAGTTCGCCTGCCGCCTGCCGACGACAGATCCGTCAGAACTTGTCGATCAGGCGGGGCAACCGACGGGCCGCTGAGACCGGCCGGCAGTCCCAGCTGGCATGGTCTCAGCCGGCATGGTCTCAGCCGGCATGGTCTTAGCCCCCGCAGACTCAACACTCGATGACGTTGACGGCCAGCCCGCCTTCACTGGTCTCCTTGTACTTTTGTGACATGTCGATGCCGGTCTGGCGCATCGTCTCGATCACCGTGTCGAGCGAGACGAGATGGGTGCCGTCGCCGTGCAGGGCCAGCCGTGCGGCACTGACCGCCGTGGACGCCGCGATTGCATTGCGCTCGATGCAGGGCACCTGCACCAACCCGCCGACCGGGTCACACGTCAGACCGAGGTGATGTTCCATAGCGATCTCGGCGGCATTCTCCACCTGGTGCGGATTGCCGCCGAGCACCGCACACAGGCCGGCTGCCGCCATCGAACACGCCGAGCCGACTTCGGCCTGACAGCCACCTTCGGCTCCCGAGATCGACGCATTCGACTTGAACAGTGATCCGATCGCGTTAGCAGTCAACAGGTATTCCCGAATGCCGGCAGCCGACGCATTCGGCACGAACTTCAGGTAATAGTGCCCGACCGCGGGGATGATGCCGGCGGCCCCGTTCGTCGGTGCGGTCACCACCCGGCCGCCCGACGCGTTCTCCTCGTTCACAGCGAGGGCGAACGCGTGCAGCCATTCGGTGGAGGTGTCGCGGTCGGCGGCGTCACCGAGGGCTTCCAGTCGACTGCGCACCGTCGCCGCGCGACGCACCACTTCGAGCCCACCCGGAAGGATGCCGTTGGCGTACAGCCCGGCATGCACACAGTCCGCCATCGCCGCCCAGATCAGGTCGAGTCGTGCATTCAGCACGTCTTCGCCGTGCAGGGCGATCTCGTTGGCGCGTGCCACGTCGCCGATTGAAACGTCGTGTGTCTCACAGAGAGCGAGAAGCGTCTCGGAACTGTCGAAGGGCATCGGGTGCCCGGCCGACGAGAACGGCGTCGGGGTGTCGCCGTCGCGGCGAATGAAGCCGCCGCCGATCGAATAGTACGTCTCTTCGAGTAGCGGCAGGGGTCCCGGGTCGCCGAACGCGCGGAGCGTTAACGCGTTGGCGTGGCCCGGCAGGCGGGTGCGTGGCTCGAAGCTTACGTCGTCACGCTCGAAGGCCAGACGCTTCTCGCCGGCCAGCATTATCGTGCCGGATACCCACGAACCACGAACCCGTTCCGGAGCGCACTCCTCCGGGGTGAGCCCGGTGAGGCCGGCCACGATCGCATCGGGGGTGCCGTGACCGATCCCGGTGGAACCGAGGGAGCCGTAGAGGGAACAGTTGACGCCCGTGACCCCGTCAAGAAGGCCCTGGTCACGCAAGCGCAGCGCAAAGTCACGAGCCGCCCGCATGGGACCGACGGTGTGCGAGCTGGAGGGGCCGATGCCGATGGAGAACAAGTCGAAGACGGAGACGTAGGCGGTCATAATTTTTCAGCTTACGTGAACAGCTGGCTGACTGTTCCGCGCTCGTTTGGCGCATCGTTGTTCAAGGGACAGGGATGGGAGGGGCCCGTGGGTGCGGGTACGATCGCTCGATATACAGCAGAAACGGTCGATCAGGGGCGATCACCCGCCAGGGTTCATCGACGCGCAGGGTTCGTCGACGAGCAGGGTTCGTCGACAAGCAGGGTGGGGCAGAAGAGTGGCGACAGGAGGCACAGCCGATGAGTCGGATGTTGGAAATCGGCGTCGACCACGAGACGGCGAGCGTCTCGGCGTATCGGAGTGATCCACCGTCTGGAACACCGGTTGCCGGTGGGCTCATCGTCGTGCACGAGATCTGGGGTCTGGTCGATCACACCAAACGTGTCGCCGACCGATTTGCTGACGAGGGCTATCGGGTGCTCGCCCCCAACCTGATGCCAGACGGCGCCCCAGACGAGGGTGAGATCACCCAGTTGCAGGACGCCATGTTCGACGCCGATGAGCGCGTTCGCACTGCAATCCAACCCAGGTTGCGCGAACTGTTCACCCCGGCGAATGCGCCGGATTTCGCCGCCCAAGCTCTCGGCAGGCTAGGGACCGCCTTCGACTTTCTTCTCGAGCAGCCCGGTGTCTGTGGACGGGTTGCGATTGTCGGATTCTGCTTCGGCGGCACGCAGGCTTTCAGCCTCGCGGTGAACGAGCCGCGTCTTGTGGCCGCCGTACCGTTCTACGGCCACGCCGACTACTCGGAAGATCAGTTGCGGGCCATCCGCTGCCCGATCCTGGCCTTCTACGGTGACCAGGACAGCCGACTCATGGAGGCGTTGCCCGGGTTGACCCGGTCGATGACAGCCGCCGCCGTTGATTTTCGCCCTCAGGTGTACGCGGATTGCGGGCACGCATTCTTCAACGACACCAGTCGATTCGCGTACCGAGCAGATGCTGCCGCATCGGCGTGGCGGATGACGCTGGACTTTCTGGCCGACCTCATGTCAATCCATCCCGAAGTCGCAGGTGAACCCGGCGGCTGAGTCTCGCCTCGGGGACGGGCGTCACCGGCGGCCGGTGAATTCGTCCATTGAGCTGTAAACCTTGAACACGCGGCCGGCGAGGACATCCCAGACGCGGGTCGGCAGGACGCCTTTCAGCGCGCGCCCGAATCCAACCGTCCACGGTTTCATGAGCATGGGTCTCCCGTGGAGCATGGCCTTCCACGCCGCGGCCACCGCATTCTCCGGCGTCATGATCGGCGTGAGAAGCGGCCCGCGCACGCCTTGGAACATGCCGGTGCTGATGTAGCTCGGTGCGAACGTCGTCACCTTCACATTGCCGTGGCCGGCCTTCTCCAGTTCGAGCCTCAACGAATCGCTCCACCCGGTCATCGCCCATTTCGACGCCGCGTACACGCTCATGCGGGGGTTCGACAGTGTGCCGGCGGCGGAAGAGACGTTGAGGATGCGGCACTCACCCATCTTCGCAATCATGCCGGGCAGCAATTGCCGAGACAGGTGCATGGCCGCCAACGTGTTCACCCGCATCGTCGCTTCGATGTCGCGTACCGGATCGTGTTCCCAGAAGAAGCTGCTGCGCACGATGCCCGCGTTGTTGATGAGCACATCGGGGGCACCGATGTCCTCTCGGATGCGGGCGGCCACGGTCGCGATCTCTTGCTGCGACGAGAGGTCGAGTGTGTAGGTCAGGACGGATTGAGCAGTACCGAGTGCGGTGAGCTCTGTCGCGGTCTGAGCGAGGGCATCGGCGTTCACGTCGAGCAGAACCACTGCTGCTGCACCCTCGGCGACGGCGCGTTCGGCATACAGTCGGCCCATACCCATGGCGGCACCCGTGATGACAACGGTGAGACCCGCGACGGAATCGAGAGCCACATTCTTTCTCATGACGATGAGCTGTCGTCGTCGGCGGGCAATGGGTTCGCCGCCAGAGACTCGGTGCTGATCAGTACGACGACCGAGTCTGGGCCGAGACCGAGCGCCAGTCGCCGTGAGTCGTCGCCGACGAGCGCCCTGAGCCCGGCAAGGCTCGCCGCCCCGCACGGTCCGGATGAGATGCCGAAGGTGGCGAGCTGCCTGGAGGCAGACACCGCCTCGTCGTCGGTGACGCCAATGGTGGCATCTGCCCCGTCTCGCAGGGCAGGCCAGGCAATCGACGACGGGGTGCCGCAGTTGAGGCCGGCCATCCTGGTCGGTGTCGACGTGTCGACCGAGACGATCTCACCTGCGTCTCTGGACAGGGTCACGCACGCAGCCGTCACGGGCTCCACGCCCAGAACGCCTGGGTGCCATCGCGAGCGGCCGCGGTAGTGTTCGATGGCCGACTGCAGCAGCGAGCCGACGCCGGTGGGCACAACGACCAGGTCGAACGTCATCGCGCCGAGTTCGGTGAGCTGGGCATCCGCCTCGGTGAAAAGGGTGGAATAGCCGTCGACGATCCACTGTGGAACGTCTTCGTAGCCGGGCCACGACGTGTCCTGAACCAGGAGTTCGTCAGCGCGGCCGGCCGTTGATTCAGCGGCGAGGCGCACCACGTCGTCGTAGATGCTGTCTGATTCGATGAGTTCGGCACCCTCGGCGGTGATGCCGTTGCGGGCGGCGTCGCTGAGGCCACCGGGGATGTAGACCCGGGAGGAGAGCCCGAGCCACGACGCCACCCGGGCCACGGCGCGGCCGTGGTTGCCGTCGGTTGCCGTCACCAGGGTGAGCCCCCGGTGCTCGGCCACGGCCGCCCGCAGATCGTCGAATGAAGCGGGTACCCGGGGAAGCGCCAGCCGGGAGGTCACGGTACGGGCGATGGCCCAGGAGGCGCCCAGCGCCTTGAACGCGGGCAACCCGAAGCGATCGGACTCGTCTTTCACCAACACCCGGCCGATCCCGAGTGTGGCGGCGACGCCGTCGAGTTCGACAAGGTCGCTTGCGCGATAGCCATTCATTGAACGGTGGAACGTGCCGGGGTCATCGATGGTGGTGCCGGCCCGCCAGCTGCGGGCAGAGGGGTTGACGTGCCAGGGACGAGTGGAGAGTGAACTAGCCATATGCGACAGTCTCCCAAACCTTTGTCACTCGTGCGCGGCGGACCGTCAGATTTCGCTCGATAGGAGTTGGGTTCAAGTGGCATGATGGAGCGATGGTGACACAGGCGGACACGATTGTCGTCGGAGGCGGCGCAATGGGGTCTGCGGCCACGTGGCAACTGGCGGCCAGGGGTCGTGCAGTGATCATGCTGGAAAGGTTCGAGAGCGGGCACGACCAGGGCGCCTCGCACGGCAGTACCCGCAATTTCAACGTCGGCTACACCGATCCGGCCTATATCGACATGCTGATCGAGGCCCAACGGCTGTGGCGGGAGTTGGAGACGGAGTCGGAGACGACCCTGCTGGAAGTCACCGGCATCGTCAATCACGGTGCCAACCCGCACTACGGGCAGATGCTGGATGCGTTGACCCGGGCGGGCATGCCGGCGGAGTTTCTTCCGCCCGAGGAGGCCCAGCGCCGATGGCCAGGCATCCGGTTCGACACCCGGGTGCTCTACACCCCCGAGGCCGGGCGGTTGAACGCGGCCGAGGCGCTGGCAGTATTGCACCAGGCAGCCTGCTCTCGCGGGGCGCACCTTCGCTTCAACACCCAGGCCACACGCCTCGAGGTGATCGACGACGACCTCGTGCGAATCACCACGGCCGATGAGGTCTTCGAGGCCACCCGTGTGATCGTCACGGTTGGGGCCTGGACCAGAAAGTTGATCGGTTCCAGGCTCGACCTGCCCAGACTGATCGTCACCCAGGAGCAGCCGGCGCATTTCGCGGCCCGCGACGCTGGCCATACCTGGCCGGGATTCAACCACGTGCCCACTGCAGGAGACCCGGACTACGACTACTGGTACTCCCCGATCTACGGCATGCACAGCCCCGGCGAGGGAATCAAAGCCGGCTGGCACGGGGTCGGGCCAGTGGTCGATCCAGACACGCGCAGCTTCACGGCCGAGCCGGCCCAACTGCGCGCGTTGCAGCGCTATGTGCGCGAGTGGCTGCCCGGAGCGGACCCGGAGCGGTACGAAGACCTGAGTTGCACCTATACGACCGCGCCGGACTCCAACTTCGTGTTGCGTTCCGAAGGACCGATCACCGTCGGCGCCGGGTTCGCCGGGCATGGGTTCAAGTTCACGCCCGCGATCGGTCGTATTCTGGCCGACCTGTCTGACGGCAGTAAACCCGCACCGGAACTCACCCTGTCGCCGTGGCCCTAGTCCGAACCAGGCGTGTGGACAGCTGAATGATCTGCGCCCGACCTCACATTTTCGCGCGCTGGCACGTCTTCCCAAGTGATGATGAAAACACCGTTTGATGTGATCGTGGCGCAGCATGCCGCAACTGTGTGGCGTGTGTGCCGGGCCGTGCTGGGCGTTCACACCGACGCAGACGACGCCTGGTCAGAGACATTCCTGTCGGCGTTGCAGGCATGGCCGAACCTGCCGGAGGATGCCAACGTCGAAGCCTGGCTGGTGACCATCGCTCGCCGGAAGGCGATTGATGTCATCCGGTTCAGGAAGAGGCACGCGATCACTGTGGACGAGTTGCCCGAAAGGCACTCCCCACACGGAATCCCCGGTCGGGTCGACCTCGACCTGTGGGCGGCGATCGCGGCGCTCCCCGAGAAGCAACGCAACGTCGTCGCGTACCACCACCTGGCCGGTATCCCATACACGCAGGTGGCCGAAATCATCGGTGGCACCGTCGAGGCGGCGCGCAGGGCCGGATCTGATGCCATCCGGAGCCTCCGCGGAACCATTCAGCCCGGTGCCATTCAACCCGGTGCCATTCAGCCCGGTGCCATTCAACCCCGTGTCATCCAACCCGAAGACGACTCGAAAGGATCCGCACTGTGAACGACAGCATCCTGAACGACAGCATCCTGAACCACGGCATCTCGAACCACGGCATCTCAAATCACAGCACCCCGAGCCAGGACAGCGGCGAGACCGAGCGCAACACACTGCTTCGATTGACTGCCCCGACGGCGGCGGAGATCGGGGCCCTGCGCAACCGGTTGGCCCTGGCTGCCGATCGCGAGGGCATCCTCGACGTGGCTTACACGACCGTCGACACCCCGGTGGGCCCGTTGCTGCTGGCCGCGACCGAACGGGGGCTCGTGCGGGTGGCATTCGAACGAGAGGGTCATGACCAGGTGTTGCAGCAACTTGCGGCCAAGGTCAGCCCGCGAATCGTGCGGGCCCCGCAACGGTTGGATGCGGCCGCACGGCAGATCACCGAATATTTCGCAGGTTCGCGCACCAAATTCGACCTCGGGCTGGACTTTGCATTATCGGGCGGGTTCCGAGAGCAGGTTCAGCGCCACCTGACCCAGATCGGCTACGGGCACACCGAGTCATACAGGGACGTCGCCCGAATCGTCGGCAACCCCCGCGCCGTGCGCGCGGTCGGAACGGCCTGCGCCACCAACCCCCTCCCTGTCGTGGTGCCCTGCCACCGGGTGCTGCGCGCCGATGGTGGCTTGGGCGGCTACATCGGCGGCCTGGCCGCGAAGACGTCGCTGCTCGCGCTGGAATCGGCCACGGTGGCCGGCTGACCATCGTCTCCTGGTCAACACCGCTTGGTCAGTGCCGGCAGTGCAGCGCTGCGTGAATCAGCGCTCGTGAATCAGCGCTGCGTTATCAATGCCACGTGGGGAGCCAGATGTGCAACTGCCAGAACCACAGGGGCGTCTGGATGCCGGTCCACAGCGGGAAGAAGAACGCGCTGACCAGAAGTGCCATGCCGAGGTAGATCCCCACCACCCGGATTCCGCTGAGGCGCCGCTCGACGGGATCGTCCGGTCTGCCGAGGATCACACCGATCACAAACACCAACCCGAGAATCAGGTAGGGCTCGAATGCGATTGTGTAGAACTGGAAAACCGTGCGGTGCAGGTACAACATCCACGGGGCGTACCCGGCCACCACGCCGGCCAGGATCAGACCCACCTGCCATTCGCGGCGGCGCACCAACCGGTACACCAGATAGACCAGCGCCGCAGTGGCCGCCCACCAGATCAGCGGGTTTGCCAACTCGGTGATCGCCTCTGAACAATTGGGGAACGCGCACCCGTCCACCCCTTGGAGGTTGCCACGGTAGAACATGCTGGTCGGCCGGATCATCAACAGCCAGGTCAGCGGGTTGGCCTGGTAGGCATGGGGATCGTTCACCCCGACGTGGTAGTTGTACATGCTCGCCTGGTAGTGCCAGAGGCTCTGGAACCAGCGTGGCACCCAGGTGAGCACGCCGGTCCACGCGTTCCCGGGCTCATCGGCCCACTGGCGGTAGTAGCCGCCGGCGGTCACGATCCAGCCGGTCCATGCGACCAGATACGTCAACAACGCCGCCGGCACCATCAGCAGGAAGGTGGCCGGGGCCTGCTTGAGCACGGCACCGCTGGCCCAGAAGCCGATCCCGGCCCGGCGCCGGGCGAGGGCATCCACCACTACCACGTAGACGGCGAAGACGGCCAGAAAATACAGCCCCGACCATTTCACAGCACTGGTTGCGCCGAACAGGATTCCGGCGGCGAGCAGCCAGGGCCGCCACCAGAGCATCGGTCCCCAACCCGGGTCCTTCCCCGTTTCGCTGCGCGCCACAAGCCACGCGGTCAACCGGTTCCGGTGCCAGCCGCGATCCAGCAGCACCGCCCCGAAACCGAGCAGCGCGAGAAACATGACCATGTTGTCGAGCAGGGCGACCCGGCTCATCACGATCGCGTTCCCGTCAATGGCCATCAGGAAACCGGCGATCGTGGCCAACAGGGTCGAATGCAGTAGGGCGCGGGCGACCAGGGTGAGCAGGAAGACCGCGAGGATGCCGACGACGGCGACGCTGATTCGCCAGCCGGTCGCATCCTGGGCGCCGAAGACAGCCAGCCCGAGTGCGATGATCCACTTACCGAGTGGCGGATGCGCGACAAATGAGCCGTCGTCTGAAAAGCCATTGACGCTACCGGCATTGAACTTGGTGTCGGCGTCATTCGGCCAGACCGCCTCGTAGCCCAGATGCAGGGTGGTCCACGCGTCTTTGACGTAGTAGGTCTCGTCGAAGACCAACGAATGCGGCTGGCCCAGGTTCCACAAGCGTAGAACGGCGGCCAGCAGAGTGACCGCTATCGGGCCGCCCCAGTACCAGAGTCGCAACCGGCCGGGGGTGCGCAGGGTGTGTGCCCACCACGCGTCGAGCCGGGTGAGCGTGGCCGCGTGTCGCGGGGCAGGGGTGGTCTCGGACACCTGACCATGTTACCCAAGCGGTTTATGCCCAGACGGCAACCAGTTCACCTGGTTCGAGAAGTGGTGACGACTGGTGCGGACAGCAGCGGCGCCGGATGCGAGACTGGGCAGGTGATCATCCTCGCCGCGACCCCCATCGGAAACCTGAAGGATGCCTCGATGCGGCTCATCGAGGCATTGGGGGAGGCGACGGTGATCGCCGCCGAGGACACCCGGGTGACAGTGCACCTGTTACGGGCGCTCGGACTCGAGAACCGGCCGAGGCTGATCGCACTGCACGATCACAATGAGCGCCGGGTCTCAGCCGAACTGGTCGAACTGGCGCGCACCGAGGACGTACTGGTGCTCAGCGACGCGGGAATGCCCACCGTCTCCGACCCCGGCTTCCACCTGGTCGACCAGGCCGCCAAGGCTGGTGTGGGCGTGACGGTGCTGCCCGGGCCGTCCGCGGTGATCACAGCACTTGCCGTATCCGGGCTGCCCACCGACCGGTTCACCTTCGAGGGGTTCGTGCCGAGAAAACACGGCGAGCGGATGACCCGGCTGGCCTCTCTCGCCGGGGAGCAGCGCACCATGGTCTTCTTCGAGTCGCCGAACCGGCTGGCCGCGGCGCTGGTCGACATGGCCGAGGTATTCGGTGGCGAACGCCGAGCGGTGGTGTGCCGGGAGCTGACCAAGATGTTCGAAGAGGTGAAGCGCGGCACTGTCGCGGAACTGGCCGAGTGGGCGGCTGCGGGGGTGCGCGGTGAGATCTGTGTGGTGGTGGCCGGCGCCGATGAGGTGCAGGTCGACGTGGCCGAAGGATTGCGCCAGGTCAAGGCGCTGGTCGCGCACGGCATGAGGTTGAAAGATGCCGCCGGCCAGGTGTCGGGAGAGACCGGCCTCGGCAAGCGCGAGCTCTACCAGGCGTCCCTCGCCGCCCGCGATCCAGCCTGACTGCGTCACCGAAATGGTGAATTTGCACGCGCCATTTAGGATGGGAGTCATGGCTAACGGCTCCTCCTTCTTCGTGACCACCCCGATCTTCTACGTCAACGACGTTCCCCACATCGGGCACGCCTATACCGAGGTGGCGGCTGACGTGCTCGCGCGGTGGCACCGGCAGGCCGGCGACGACACGTGGTTACTGACTGGAACCGACGAACACGGCCAGAAGATCCTGCGCACGGCGACCCAACACAACACCACGCCGAAGGAATGGGCAGACCGCTTGGTGGAGACGGCCTGGCTGCCGTTGCTGGGCACCCTGAACATTTCGAACGACGACTTCATCCGCACCACCGAACCGCGGCACGAGGTGAGCACTCAGAAGTTCCTCACCCAGCTGCGTGACGCCGGCTACATCTACGAGGGCGAGTACGAGGGCGCCTACTGTGTCGGTTGTGAGGAGTACAAGCACGACGCCGACCTCGTGGACGGCACCGGGGACTACGTCGGCCTGATGGTCTGCGCCATCCACTCCAAGCCGGTCGAGTTGCTGCACGAGAAGAATTACTTCTTTCGGATGAGCGACTTTCAGCAGCAGTTGATCGACCTGTACGAGCAGAACCCGCTTTTCGTGCAGCCGGAGGCGGCGCGCAACGAAGTGATGGCGTTCGTGCGGCGCGGGCTCGACGACCTGTCCATCTCGCGTTCCAGCTTCGACTGGGGGATCAAGGTGCCGTGGGACGACAGCCACGTCGTCTACGTCTGGTTCGAGGCTCTGTTGAACTACATCACCGCCACCGGGTACGGTCAGGATGAGGAACTGTTCGCCAGGCGCTGGCCGGCCACCCACCTTGTCGGCCGCGACATTCTGAGGTTCCACGCGGTGATCTGGCCCGCGATGCTCATGGCTGCAGGTCTGCCGGTTCCGAAACAGGTGTTCGGGCACGGCTGGCTCCTGGTCGGCGGCGAGAAGATGTCGAAGTCGAAGCTCACCGGAATCGCCCCGACCGAGATCACCGACACGTTCGGCTCCGACGCGTTTCGCTACTACTTCATGAGGGCCATCGGTTTCGGCCATGACGGCTCGTTCAGCTGGGAGGACCTGTCTGCCCGCTACCAGGCGGAGCTGGCCAACGGCTTCGGCAACCTGGCATCGCGCACCCTCGCCATGGTCACCAAGTACTTCGGCGGCGCGGTTCCCGCCCCAGCCGGCTATTCCGACGCCGACCTGGCCATTCAAGCGGTGGTCAGTGCGGCCGCGACGCAGGCCGACGCAGCGATCGAGAGATTGGCGATCCACGAGGCCATCCACGCCATCTGGACCATCGTGGAAGAGCTGAACGGCTACATCACCCTGCAGGAGCCGTGGGCGCTGGCCAAGGATGAGGCCAATCGGGCCCGGCTGGGAACCGTGTTGTACACCGCCGCCGAGGGCTTGCGTGCGCTCGCCGTGCTGCTCTCCCCGGTCATGCCGCTGGCGTGTGGCCGGCTATGGACCGCCCTCGGTGTCGAGGCGAGGCTCGGAACTCTCACGGCGCAAAGGATCCGCGAGGCCGGGCAGTGGGGCCAACTCCCGGTCGGCACCGTGGTCGGTGCGCTGGAGTCGCTGTTCCCGCGCATCGAGCAGGCGCCTGGGGCCTGATCGTGAGAAACACAGCGCACGACTGGACAGCGCACGACTGGACAGCGCACGACTGGACACCGCACGACTGGACAGCGCATGACTGATACCGGGTACATTCGGCAGCGCGACAAATCGCCTGGCCGCGACCTCAGCCACCCGCCGTTGCCCCAGCCGCTGGTAGTGCCCTGTTACGACAACCATGCGCACCTGGAGATCGCCGACGGCGACGAGCCACTCGAGTACCGCGAGCATCTCGATCGGGCGGCCAGCGTGGGCATCCGCGGGGTCGTGCAGGTCGGCGGCGACGTGGCCACCTCGATCTGGTCGGCCGAACAGGCTGCGATCGAACCGCGCCTGCTCGCCGCGGTTGCCATCCACCCCAATGAGGCCCCGCGCTACGACGAAGCCGGGGAGTTGGATGATGCCATCGCCACGATTGCCGAACTGGCCACCCGGCCGCGCGTGCGAGCGATCGGAGAGACCGGACTCGACTTCTTCCGCACACCTGAGGAAGGTCGGGCATCCCAGCACCGCAGCTTCGAGGCGCACATCCAGATCGCCAAGGACAACGACCTGGCCATGCAGATCCACGACCGCGACGCCCATGACGCCGTGATCGAGACCCTGTTGCGCGTCGGCGCCCCCAGCCGCACCGTCTTCCACTGCTTCTCCGGAGACGCGGCCATGGCTGCGCTCTGTGCTGACAACGGTTGGTACCTGTCGTTCGCCGGCAACATCACGTTCAAGAATGCCGAGCAGTTGCGTGAGGCGCTGCGCGTGGTGCCGCGCAACCTGCTGCTGGTCGAGACCGACGCGCCGTTCCTCACGCCGATGCCGTTCCGGGGGCGACCGAACTCGCCATATCTGGTGCCCCACACCCTGCGGGCGATGGCCGAATACCTGGGCGCCGAGGTGTCGATACTCGCGGCTCAGATCTCATCGAACACCGAACTGGTCTACGGCAGCTGGGACGCCGAGCCGGTCACCACCGTACCGATCAACGCAGTACCGACCAGCGCAGTACCGACCAGCGCAGCACCGACCAGCGCAGTACCGGCCCCGCCGAAGCACCCGGGACAGATCGCGTGAAACCGTCGCCGCTGCTCGGGCCGGCCGAAATCCGTGACCTGGCGGCACTGCTCGACATCCAGCCGACAAAGAAGCTCGGTCAGAACTTCCTGATCGACGCGAACGTGGTGCGCCGGATCGTGAAGATCGCACGTCTGGAAGCAAGCGACACCGTGCTTGAGGTGGGGCCGGGTTTGGGTTCGCTGACCCTCGGCCTTCTCGGCAGCGCCGCTGAAGTGATCGCGGTCGAGATCGACGCCAGACTGGCGGCGCAATTGCCCCTGACCGTGGAGCAGTTCGATCCGCCCGGCCGCCTCACGGTCATCCGGGCCGACGCCATGAAGGTGGAGTCACTTCCTGGAACCCCCGACCACCTTGTCGCCAACCTGCCCTACAACATCTCGGTGCCGGTTCTGCTGCATCTTATGGAACACTTCCCCTCGCTCAGATCAGGTGTGGTGATGGTTCAGTCGGAGGTGGGTCACCGATTGGCGGCCGCGCCCGGTTCCAAGGTCTACGGCTCGCCGAGCGTCAAGGCCGCGTGGTACGGCACGTGGCAGACGGCCGGGCCGGTCAGCCGGCAGGTGTTCTGGCCGGTGCCGAACGTCGATTCGGTGCTGGTGTCGTTCCAGCGGCACGAGACGCAACCGGGAGACGAGACATTGCGCCGTCAGGTGTTCCATCTCGTCGATGCCGCGTTCGGGCAGCGCCGCAAAATGATGCGGCAGGCGCTCTCCCACGTGCTCGGCGACAGTCAGACGGCGTCGGAGATTCTGCAGTCGGCGGGGATAGCTCCCACCGAGCGCGGCGAACAGCTCACTGTGGAAGATTTCATCAAGCTGGCGCAGGCTGCCAGGCAGCGCGGGATTTCCCCGGCACCACTGCACTAGGGTGTGAGCCATGGCAACGGTGTCAGCGAATCGAGTCGTCCACGCACGAGCTCCCGGCAAGATCACGCTGTTCGTCAAGGTGGGCCTGTTCGGTGAAGGCGGCGCGTGCGAGCTGGCCGCGGCCTATCAGGCGGTTTCTCTGTTCGAGGACGTTCGAGCGGTTGATTCCGACCGTTTCACTGTCTCTTTCGACCTCTCGGACACCGGTACCGGAGCGGTCAGCGCGATCAGGGGTGGGGCCGCCGATGCGCGGGTGAATCCCTGGATCGACATTCCCACGGATGGCTCCAACCTGGCGATAAAGGCGGCCCGCATGCTGGCGCGCACATCGGGGCACACCGGTGGAGTGCACCTGGAGATCACCAAGCGCGTGCCGGTTGCCGGCGGCATGGGTGGGGCCGCCGCCGATGCCGCCGCCACGCTTCTGGCGTGCGAGCAATTGTGGCAGACAGGTCAAAGCAAGGATGAGCTCGCATCGTTGGCCCAGGCACTGGGCTCGGAAGTTGCATTCGCCTTCACCGGGGGAACGGCGATCGGCAGTTCCCGTGACGCCGAGCTGAATCCTGCGCTTGCCCAGGGGCAGTTCCATTGGGTTCTCGCCCTGCCAGATTTCGGTCTGGACACCCCCGCGGTGTTCGAGGCGTTGGATGCCCACCGAAACCGTCACATCCTCGACATCTCTCCCGCTGCCGAGCGGCCGATCGTCGAACGCGACGTGCTGCAGGCGATCCGGGCCGGCGACTGCCACATGTTGGCGGAATGCCTGCACAACGATCTGCAGGCAGCCGCCCTGCAACTTGCTCCGACCCTCGCCGATGTACTCGAATCCGGAGAGAAGAACGGCGCCCTGGTGGGCATCCTGACCGGGAGCGGCCCGAGCATCGCTTTTCTCGCCGAAGACGCTGACAGCTCGCTGATCCTGCATCGCGCGCTCACCGACCTCGGACATGATGCCGTTCGAGTGGTTGGGCCGGTGCACGGGGCCCGACTGGTCGAACCCTAGATTCTGAGCCCATCAGGGTGGTTTAGGCTGGGGACGCCATGGCACACCTCCTCGGCGGCGAAGCGCTGCACCTCGAATATCCCACGCGCGTCATCTTCGACTCCGTCACGATCGGCCTGAACGAAGGCGATCGGGTCGGCGTTGTCGGGCGCAACGGTGACGGCAAGTCCACACTGTTGAACCTTCTGGCCGGACGCCTCGACCCGGACGGCGGCCGTGTGACGCGTCGCCGCGGAGTGACAATCGGCATCCTCGATCAATCGGATGAGCTTGCCACAGGGAAGACCGTGGCGCAGGTGATCGTCGGTGACATCCCCGAGCACGTCTGGGCGGGCGACCCGAAGGTGCGCGACGTTTTGGCCGGGCTCGTCGGAGACATTCCGTGGGACGGCTTCGTCGACGACCTCTCCGGCGGGCAGCGCCGGCGGGTGGCCCTCGCGGCCGTGCTCACCGGTGACCACGACGTGCTCTTTCTCGACGAGCCGACCAACCACCTCGACGTCGAAGGCATCGCCTGGTTGGCCGAGCATCTCAAGGTGCGTTGGTCGGCAGGCGCGGGGGGACTCGTGGTGGTCACCCACGACCGCTGGTTCCTCGACGAGGTCTGCAACACCACTTGGGAGGTGCACGACCGCATCATCGAGGCTTTCGAGGGTGGCTACGCCGCCTATATCTTGCAGCGGGTCGAGCGAGACCGGATGGCGGCGGCGAGCGAGTCGAAGCGGCAGAACCTGATGCGCAAGGAATTGGCGTGGCTTCGGCGTGGGGCGCCTGCGCGCACCGCGAAACCGAAGTTCCGCATGGATGCCGCCTACGAGCTGATCGCAAACGAGCCCCCACCCCGCGACACGGTGTCACTGCAGTCGATGGCAATGCAACGACTGGGTAAAGACGTCGTCGACCTGATCGACGTGTCGGTGACGTATCCGGCGACTGCGACGACGCCGGAGAAGCCCGTGTTGAAAAATGTGACCTGGCATATTGCGCCGGGGGAGCGCACCGGGATTCTCGGTGTGAACGGAGCCGGAAAGTCCACACTGCTGAGCCTGGTCGAAGGCTCATTGAAACCCACCTCTGGCCGGGTCAAGCGGGGCAAGACGATCAAGGTCGCCCAGCTCACCCAGCAGTTGTTCGAGCTCGATGAGATCATGAACGACCGGGTACGGGAAGTGATCGCGAGGCAGAGGTCGACCTACACCGTCGGCTCCTCCGGGGACACCCTGTCACCGTCTCAGATGCTGGAGAACCTCGGCTTCTCCAGCGCGCAGTTGTCCACCCCGGTGAAGGACCTGTCGGGCGGGCAGAAGCGCCGCCTGCAACTGCTGTTGATCATTCTCGACGAACCGAATGTTCTGATTCTGGACGAGCCCACCAACGATCTCGACACCGACATGTTGGCTGCCATGGAGGACTTGCTCGACTCATTCCCCGGAACGCTGCTGGTGGTCTCGCACGACCGCTACCTGCTGGAGAGAATCACCGACAACCAGTACGCCGTGATCGACGGCTCCTTCCGGCACCTGCCCGGTGGTGTCGACCAGTACCTGGCCCTGCGGCAGCAGGGTCAGGCCGCACCGAGCCAGGCCAGCTCCGGCCAGGCGGTGTCTGGCGCCAGGCCCGTCACCGGGCTCAGCGGAGCAGAGCTGCGCAACGCGCAGAAGGAGTTGAGTGCAGCCGACCGCAAGCTCGCCAAACTGGCGACCGAGATCACCCGGCTACACGAGAAGCTCGCCGCGCACGACCAGGGTGATTACGAAGGCCTGGGGGAGCTGACCGCGAAATTGAACCGGGTGGAGACCGAGATGGGCACCCTCGAGACCCGCTGGCTGGAGCTGCACGAACTGCTTGCCTGACGGCCGCACCTGGCCATCGGACTTGCATCGTACCCGTGAATCGCAGGCGAAACCATTTCGACCAGATGGTGGCGACGCGTGAATGTCTGGCTAGTATCCGAAGTATGGCAGAACTTTCCGAACAGCAGTCCGCGGTCGATTGGGTGCTCAGCACCACGCGCACCGTGCGCAAGCGCCTTGATCTCACGAGGCCGGTGGAGCCGCAGGTGATCCTGGATTGTCTCCGCCTGGCGATCCAGGCCCCAACAGGCGGCAACGCGCAGGGGTGGCGCTGGATGGTGGTGACCGATCCAGTGAAGAAAGCCGCAATCGGCGAGTTCTATCGTTCGGCGGGGCGTAAATATTTCGCCGCCAAGGCAGACAGTAAACGTGGCGAGCAAGACCTGCGAGTGCAGGACTCTGCACAATATCTCATGGATGTCATCGAACGGGTCCCGGTTCTGGTCATACCGTGCATCAAAGGAAGACCGGCGAATGTCGAACAGTCCGCGGCGTACTTCGGATCCATCCACCCCGCCATCTGGAGCTTCTCGCTCGCCCTCAGGGCACGCGGCCTCGGTTCGGCGTGGACAAGTTTTCATCTTGCCCATGAGAGGGAGACGGCCCGGTTGCTGGGCATTCCAGAGGGTTTCACCCAAGCGGCAATGCTTCCCGTGGCGTACACGATCGGCTCAGACTTCAAACCTGCAAAGCGCCGCCCAGTGGAAGAGATCACTTATTGGAACCACTGGGACAACACCGCTGCACGCTGAGGAACCAGTGAAATGTGCAGAAGGAGGCGGCACCGTTTTCGCCGCACGCTCAGTCGAAATCGAGGCTGAGCTGGCGCAGCAGCGACGCGAGTGATTCCTGCTCCGCGGGGGTGAGGGCGTGCAGGAGGTCGGCTTCCGCGTCGACCAGGCGGGTGATTGCCGCGTCCACCCGGCTGAGCCCTTGCGCCGTCATGGTGACTTGGATGCCGCGCCCGTCTTTCGGGTTCGTGTGGCGGGTGACCAGTTCGCGGTCGACCAGACGGTCGATGCGGTTGGTCATGGTTCCGCTGGAGACCAGGGTCTGCTGAAGCAGCGCCTTCGGGCTCAGCTGGTATGGCTCACCGGCGCGCCTGAGCGCCGAAAGCACGTCGAACTCCCAGTATTCGAGTTCCGAACGGGCAAAGGCCATCCGCCGGGTGCGATCGAGGTGTTTGGCGAGGCGCCCAACCCTGCTGAGCACCTGCAGGGGGGTGAAATCGAGGTCGGGGCGCTCGCGTCCCCAGGCGTGGACGATCCGATCGACCTCATCATGGCTTTCCGGCATTCTTCCATTATCGCGGCCGGGCAAACTTCTGGCAGACTTGACTACTGCGCCGCACGCACGCGGCGAAGATCCGCCTTGGTGTAATGGCAGCACGACAGCCTTTGGAGCTGTTAGGTCTAGGTTCGAGTCCTGGAGGCGGAGCAGTGGAGACCGAGAAACAACGACCGAGCAGCCGATGTCGCGCAACATTGGCTGATTTGACGGATGTCGGAGCCGCCCCTAGGGTTGGAGCCATGTCCATTCGTTGGTATGCGTATTTTTTGTTGGCTCTGGAGGAGCCGACAGTCTGACACGCTGACCGACCACTCCAGAGCCAACAGGCAGGAACATTCGTTCCTGCCATTCGCCATTAACAGGCGGGTTGGCCGGAGACGGGCCCCGCCGGAATCGGAAACACTCGCATGAACTCGACAAACGATGTCCGCGTCACCGGATACCAGGCGTTGCCCTCGCCACGCCAGTTCCGTGCAGACCGGCCCCTGTCGGCCCAGCAGGAGCAGACCGTGTCCCGCGGTCGCAGTGAGGCGCAGGCCATCCTGAACGGCGCCGACGACCGCCTGCTCGTAGTCGTCGGTCCCTGCTCGGTGCACGACACCGAAGCCGCCCTCGACTACGCACGCCGACTGGCTGCCCTCGCCGACACCCACCGTGACACCCTGTCGATCGTGATGCGGGTGTACTTCGAGAAGCCGCGCTCCAACGGTGGTTGGAAGGGCCTGATCAACGACCCCCACCTCGACGGCTCGCACCAGGTGGTGGAGGGGCTCACGATGGCTCGCACCCTGCTCACCCAGATCCTCGAACTCGGACTGCCGGTCGGCTGCGAGTTCCTCGAACCCACCAGCCCGCAGTTCTTCGCCGACGCCGTGAGTTGGGGAGCGATCGGAGCCCGCACCACCGAGAGCCAGATCCACCGCCAGTTGGCGTCTGGGCTGTCCATGCCGATCGGCTTCAAGAACGCAACCGACGGCGGCGTGCAGGTGGCGATCGACGGCTGCCGCGTCGCCGAACAGGCGCAGGTGTTCTTCGGCGTTGACGATGACGGGGCCGGAGCGATCGTCGCGACCGCAGGAAACCCCGACGGCCACGTGATCCTGCGTGGTGGTCACGAGGGACCCAACTGCGGCACCGACGACATTCAAGCGGCGGTCTCCCTGCTCACCAAGGCGCGCAGGCAACCCCGCCTCATCGTTGATGCAAGCCATGCGAACAGCGGCAAGGACCATGTGCGTCAGGGGCAGGTCACTCGCGAACTGGCTGCGCAGGTGGCGGCGGGGGAGCCGATCGCCGGCATCATGATGGAGAGCTTCATCGAAGCTGGTAGCCAGAAACTGATCGAGGGCCGGGCCGACGAACTGGTGTACGGGCAGAGCGTGACCGATGCCTGCCTCGGCTGGGACCAGACGGCCGAGCTGCTGGGCGAGCTCGCCCAGGCAGTAGAGGCAAAAAGGGCTGTTGATCGTACGATCCCGGTGGAACTTCTCGCCGGCTGAACGGGGGTCCGACTTCTCTCTGGCAGAATTGGGTCATCGAGTACGAGGGAGCATCACGTGTCCGACCCACATTTAGCCGTCATCATCCTTGCTGCGGGCGAGGGCACCCGAATGAAGTCCCAGATGCCGAAGGTGTTGCATCCGATCGCCGGGGTTCCGCTGATCGGGCACGTGCTCGCCACGGCAGAGGGCCTCGGTGCCGGCCGCATCATCACAGTCGTGCGGCACAGTCGCGACCGGGTCGCTCGCGCCATTTTGGACCTCGCCCCGGACGCGCTGATCGTCGATCAGGATGAGATCCCGGGAACCGGTCGCGCCGTCGAGATGGGGCTCGAGGCCCTCCCCGCCGATTTCGACGGTCATGTGGTGGTGCTCAGCGCCGACGTCCCGATGCTCGATGTCAGCACCCTGCGGCGCCTGATCGCCAATCACCAGGCCGAAGGGAATGCGCTCACCCTGCTCACCGCCTTCTTTGCCGATCCGACCGGAGCCGGTCGAATCGTGCGTGCAGCCGATGGGGCCTTCGAGGCCATCGTCGAGCAGAAGGATGCCACTGCCGAACAACTTCGCATCGTCGAGGTCAACGCCGGCGTTTACGTCTTCGATGTGGTGGGGCTGCGTCGGGTACTCGGAACGATCGGCACGCAGAACGCGCAGCGCGAGAAGTATCTGACCGATGCAGCAGCCGGGTTGAAGGCAATCGGCGGCCGGATCGAAGCCATGTCTGTCTCCGACCCGGCGCTGGTCGCCGGAATCAACGACCGCGCCCAATTGGCCGAGGTCGCACTGGAGATGAACCGCCGGATCGTGCGCCGCTGGCAACTCGAGGGGGTGACCATCCAAGACCCAGCGACGACCTGGATCGATGTGAAGGCCACCTTGGCTCCCGACGTCACCGTGCTGCCGGGTACCCAGATCCTCGGGGCATCCGTGATCGCCAGTGGTGCCCGGATCGGCCCGGACTCCACCCTGGTCGATTGCGAGGTCGGCGAGGGCGCGATCGTCAAACGCACGGATGCGACCCTTGCGGTGATCGAAGCCGGTGCAACCGTCGGCCCGTTCTCCTACCTGCGACCCGGAACCTATCTTGGTGCCGACGGCAAGATCGGAGCGTTCGTCGAGACCAAGAACGCGCGCATCGGCACCGGCAGCAAGGTTCCGCACCTGAGCTACGTCGGTGACGCCACCATCGGCGAACAGACCAATATCGGGGCCGGCACCATCTTCGCCAACTATGACGGCGTGAACAAACATGAGTCGACCGTTGGCTCGCACGCGCGAACCGGCGCACACAACACCATTGTGGCACCCGTTACAATTGGCGATGGAGTCTATACCGGTGCCGGGACCGTGGTTCGTAAAGATGTGCCCGCTGGGTCGCTGGGAATGAACGTGTCACCACAACGCAATATCGCCGGCTGGGTTGAGACCAACCGACCGGGCAGCGCTGCGGCCAAGGCTGCGGCAGAAAGCGGAGAATAAGTGTCCGGTATCAAGATCTCGGGTCAAAAACGTCTCGTTCTGGTGGCAGGCCGGGCTCACCCCCAGCTGGCCATCGATATCGCCGCAGACCTGGGCTCGGAGTTGGTGCCGACAGACTCTCGCACGTTTGCGAACGGTGAGATCTACGCCCGGTTCGACGAGAGCGTGCGCGGATGCGATGCGTTCGTCATCCAATCACACACGTCGCCGATCAACGAGTGGCTGATGGAGCAGTTGATCATGGTCGACGCGCTGAAGAGGGCGTCTGCGAAGAGGATCACCGCAGTCATCCCGTTCTATCCATACGCCCGGCAGGACAAGAAGGGCCGCGGCCGTGAGCCGATCTCGGCCCGCCTGGTCGCCGACCTGTACAAGGTGGCCGGGGCTGACCGCATCATGTCGGTCGACCTGCACGCCGCGCAGATCCAGGGTTTCTTCGACGGTCCGGTCGACCACCTGTTCGCCATGCCGGTGCTTCTCGAGCACATCAAGACAATCGTCGACCGTGACAACCTGACGGTCGTCTCACCAGACATGGGCCGCGTGCGGGTTGCTGATATCTGGTCAGACCGGTTGGGCGCCCCGCTGGCAATCATTCACAAACGTCGCGACCCCCGCGTGCCGAACCAGGTGTCGGTGCACGAGATCGTCGGAGACGTCAAGGGGCGGATCTGTCTGATCGTCGACGACATGATCGATACCGGCGGGACTATCGTCGCGGCATCGAAGGCACTCATGGCCAACGGGGCCAAGGGAGTAATCGTCGCTGCGACCCATGCGATCTTCTCCGCCCCGGCGACCGACATCCTGCAATCGGAGTACATCCAGCAAGTGGTCGTCACCGACACCCTTCCGCTGCCGCCGGAGAAGCGGTTCGAGAAGCTGACTGTGCTGCCGATCGCACACCTGTTGGCGCGGGCGATCCGTGAGGTGTTCGAGGACGGCTCGGTCACCAGCATGTTCGACGGCGACGCCTAACCCGACGACTCTGGGCACGGGAACGCCGTGCTGACCATCACCGCACACACTAGTCGCGGTCGGGGAACTCGCCCTTGTAGTCGTTCCAGGTTCCGGCAAGGGCCTGCACCGCCCACAGCTGTTTCTCCACGGAGGCCTCCTTGCCCGCGAAGTCCATCACGAAGTAGTTGACAACGAACCCATCACTCAGTGATGACCCGTACTCCTCGGCACCCTTTCGGGTCTCGAACAGCAAGCGCAAGCACAACGGACGAGGCAACGGCGCGGCGAGAGTTCACCGGTGGAGAGTACACGCGCCCTGGTTCACATCAGATGCGTTTATTGGCGGAACGTGAAAGTGAGTACCACGGTTGGATCGATGCTGGTGATAATGCTGCTGTAAAAGACTTTCGCCTGATCCTTCAAAATTTCTTCATACTTTGAAATGTACTGGCTTTTGGTTTCAGGGTTGTTGAGAATGTCCGTGATCAATTTTGCGCCGTCAATTTCTGGAGTCAGCCAACTCAGGGCGCCGTTCTTGTCGATGGCCGTTTCGGCGTTTGGATTGTCGTGACCAATGAAGATGAACTCGGGGATCGTAACAAGAAACTCGTTTTCTCCAGTCTGCTCGATCAGCACATCTTTGCCGTCGATGCCCAATTTGGCATCGAAGCCGTATCGGATAAATTTAGTTCTTTCGCTTCCGGGAATCTCGAACATCCCGAAGAACTTGGACTTTTCCCCAACTTTGTCGTCGATTCCCTGGATGCCCAGACTCAGGAGTACGACTTGTTCCTCGCGGCTGACGGAGTTGACTATTTGCGTACTGCGAGTTTCGGTGCCTGAACCAGAGATCACAGTAGTTGCCCAAAGCGCTGAAAATGCTCCCAATGCAAATACGAAAATACCAACGATCAGCTTTACAACCAGTGACTTCACGAAAGACCCCAAACTCTCTTTTATCCGGTTATCCGGTTGTAATGATGCGCAACTGGCTGTCCTGAGCGTGCCGGAGAGTTGGACTGTTCCGCTCTAGCCTTCCGCTGTATATGAGGAGCCTAAGCTATCGCCGCAGGCATCCTGAGGCATCTCTGATCCGATCGGGCTGCGGACCAGCGCTCGTGAGCCGGGCTGACGCGGAAAAAGTCGTCTGCCCCCCAATTCGAGGGACTGGGAGCAGATGGCGTTGTATAAATCCGTCTTTCGCGATGTATTGTCGCCAGCCAGGTGCGGCGAAGGGCTAGATGGGGTGACCACTGCTGGTTGGGTGAACTCTACTTTGTGACGCGACGCCTACAGCCCGGGACTCGAGTGCATGAGGCCGCCGTCAACGAATACCGTGGTGGCGTTCAGGTAGGCGCCAGCGTCCGAGGCCAGGAACGCCACCACGCCCGCGATTTCCTCCGGCTGCGCCATCCGCCCCAGCGGGATCGCGGTGTCGAGCGTCTTCATCTTCTCGGGGTCGGCCATGGTCGCGGCATTGATCGGGGTTGCCACGGCGCCCGGCCCGACGTTGATCATACGGATGCCGTGCGGCCCGAGTTCCTGCCCGGCGGTGCGGGTGAGCATCTTGGCACCGCCCTTGGACAGGCAGTAGGCGGTGTTGCCGGGCATGGGCCAGTCCTCGTGCACCGAGCTGATCGTGATGATCGCCCCGCCGTCTCCCTGTGCGATCATCTGTTTGGCCGCGATCTGTGTACCGAAGAAAGCGCTCTTGAGGTTGACGTTCATGACGAAGTCGTACTGCTCCTCGGTGGTAGACAGCACATCGGTGCGGGTTTCGACACCGGCGTTGTTGACCATGATGTCCACGCGTCCGAACGCTTCCACCGACTTGTCGATGAGTCTCTGCAGGTCTGCGACCTTGCTCACGTCAGCCTCGACGCCGATGACCTTGTCGTCGCCGAGCGCGGCGAGCTGCTGCTCGAGCGCCTCAGTCGCCTCCGGGTGCGACACGTAGTCGACGACGACACTCGCCCCCTGAGCGGCGAGTTCGAGAACGATCGCCTTGCCGATTCCACTGTTGCCGCCCGTGACGATGGCGACTTTTCCTTCGAGAGTCATTTCTCTACTCCTGTTGTTGTTGCGGACGCGGAACGGGCCGCGCGGGGGGTGGTCATGATGAGGCGGGCGAGCAGGGCGATCAACACCGGTTCGAACCGAACGCGAGCTGAGTCCAACGCGTCCATGGTGGCTCCTCTGCACGGGATGGACCGTCGGCCATTGCGGCAAATCATCCCTGCCATGCTGGCGGTCCTCTGGAAAAGAGGAGGGAATGTGGCCAGTGTATCCCCGCGCGAAGTTCGCGGCACAGGGCAGTATCGTCTTCTTCAGATGATGTTTCGACAGGCTGCTGCAGCTGGCCTGCTCATATCGAATCGCGGTAGCCGAAGAACTCGTGATCTTCGTTGTAGCCGCCCTGGCCGTTGCCAAGATCCTTGAAATCGGTGATGAATTCCATGGCGCCGATCCATTTAACCATCTTGAACCCGACCTCCACCTCGTTGCGGAGGCGCAGCGGTGCACCGTGCAGAACGCTCAATGTCTCCCCGTTCATCTCATAGGCGAGCAGGGTGAGCTCGTGCCGCATGCCCTCCATCGAGTGGACGTCGTAGTAGGTGCCACGGTCGGGGCCCCCGGAGGACAGCGCATAGAATGCCACGTACTGAGCCTCGGGCAGCGGCCCCACCAGATCCAGGATGGCGCGCATGGGGACACCGCCCCACTTCGCCACCCCCGACCACCCCTGGATGCAGAAGTGTTGGGTGATCTGCTCCTGGAATGGCATGGCCCTGAGGTCTGCGAGGCTCAGTTCGACGGGATTGGCCACCAAACCGTCGATGCGTAGCCGGTAATCCCGGAAGTCGCCTGCCTCGAGCGCCGCGAACTCCTTCGAGTCGGGCATCTTCCCGTTGGGCCACAGGTGGGGCGAGATGTCTTTCTCGGTGTACTCGCCCGGGCGCGGATCGAGGTGCTCCAGGGCACCCTTCAGCGGGCCGATCAGCACACGGCCAACGCGTTGCACCACGCGGGGATACCTGAGGGTGACCGGGCTGGCCACGAGCCAGGCGACAATGATGACCGCCATCCAGACCGCGTAGATGATGAACCCGAGCCACGAGGTGCTGTTCTGGCCCGTGGTGATGTGATTGAGGTTGCCCAGAAAACGCGTGATGTAGATCATGGTTGTGTGAATGAGGATGAAGCTCAGGATCCAGATCAAGACGAAATAGTGGATCGACCGGGCCGCCTGGCGGTTGAGTATCCTCCCCGCGAACTTGAAACGGTTATTGATCGCGGGTGACTGCATCAGCCCGGTGATCAGTGCCAGCGGTGCTGCAATGAACACGGTAAAGAAGTAGGCCAGGAGTTGAAGGCCGTTGTAAGCGATCCAGCCCTCGTTGGCCGGGAAGTCCAAGGACAGGTACTGGATCGCGGTGGAAACCGCGTTCGGGATCACGTCCCATGACGTGGGCACGATACGTTGCCACTGCGAAGTAGAGAACAGCAGAATGTAAAAGATGACACCGTTGACGATCCAGAGGGTGTCGAAGCCGAAGTGCCACCAGCGGGCGAGGCCGATGGAGTGGCGGATACCGGGGATGCCCATCCAGCCGGGGAGGCGCACCGAGTCCTCCTTGGCTGTCCAGACCCGGTCAGTGGGAACCGGCTTCTGGAAGCGAAACCACTCAGTTCCCGGAGTGGAGTGCCGGTTCCAGTACAGCCGCGGGTGGTCGGCCAGGATCTGCACGCCGGCTCGGATGATGAACATCATGAAGAACAGGTTGAAGAAGTGCTGCCAGCGCAGCCACCACGGAAACCCGCTGTACGGGGCAGGCTCCATGGCTGTGCCGGGCCACTTCGTGATGAAATCCTGAACGGGTCCGAGCGTGCGCAGCCCGGTATTGGCGTCGGTCCCATGGAATCAGTCAACTCGGACTTCGGCCACAGTGACACCCGGCAAAATCACCGCAAGTAAATGAGATGGCCCAGAAATGCGCGATCTGCGAAGACGGAGGCAGCCATCCGGTGGTTGGGCATCAGGTTTTCACGAAGCGGGCATGATGGCGAGAGCCGTGGCGAGAATACCGTGGATCTGCTCCGTGCCAGTGCCAACACGGGACCAGCCTGCCGACTGGTGGAAGCGTCAGCCCGCCGACGGGATCAGGCCGAGCGAGGCCACATGGAAGGGGCCGCCGACGTTCGTCTGCCCGTAGCACTCCCAGCCGATGAAACCCGGGCCGAACCACTCGAACTGTGCCCCGGCACCGGTCGCACCCGGAGCATCACGCTGCACTGCCTGAACGCAGGCCCGCTGGGCGGTGTTCGACGCCATGGAGCCGATGCTGAGCACGCCGGGCAACACCATGGCGGCGACGACCACCAGCACCAGAACGCGCAACCGGCGTTGACGCTTCCGGCTGCGCAGTGGGCGATCGTCGGAGCTGCCGGTGGAGAGTTCGGGGTGAGAGTCGTACATCAATCCTGCTCGACCTCGGTGCGATCCCCCGACCACAGCGTGTGGAAGGTGCCGTCACGGTCGACCCGCTTGTAGGTGTGGGCCCCGAAGAAGTCTCGTTGCGCCTGCACCAGGGCGGCGGGCAGGCGTTCGGCGCGCAGGCCGTCGTAGTAGGCCAGCGACGAGGAGAATCCCGGCGTCGGAATGCCCGCCTGGGCGGCCCCGGCGACCACGCGCCGCCACGACTCCTGGGCGCCGGCGACCGCGTCGGCGAAGTACGGTGCCGCCACCAGTGCCACCAGGTCGGGGTTCTCGGCGTACGCCTCGGTGATGCGATTCAGAAACGCGGCCCGGATGATGCAGCCGCCGCGCCAGATCGTCGCCACGTCGCCCTTCTTGATGTCCCAGCCGTACTCGTTTGCCCCCGCGATGATCGTGTCGAAGCCCTGCGAGTATGCGACGATTTTCGACGCGTACAGGGCGCGGCGCACATCCTCGATGAAGGCTGTCTGGTCGGTGACCTCCCAACCGGTTGCCGGGCCCGGCAGGCCGGCGGCCGCCTGCCGTTGAGCGGGCTTCGACGACAGTGCGCGGGCGAACACCGCTTCGGCAATGCCTGAGACCGGAACGCCCAGACCCAGTGCGGTCTGAACCGTCCATACTCCTGTTCCCTTCGAGCCGGCCTGGTCGAGCACCACGTCGACGAACGGGCGACCGGTTTTGGCATCCACCTGGCGTAACACCTCGGCGGTGATCTCGATCAGATACGACTCCAGCTCGCCCGTGTTCCACTCGGCGAACACATCGGCGATCTCGGCGGGAGAAAGCCCTGTTGCGTTCCGCAACAGGTCGAACGCCTCGGCGATCAACTGCATGTCGGCGTACTCGATGCCGTTGTGGATGGTCTTCACGAAGTGACCAGCGCCGTCGGTGCCGATGTGCGTCACGCAGGGCGTGCCGTCGACGACCGCAGCGATCGACTCCAAGATGGGGCCGAGCGTCTCATACGCCTCGGCCGAGCCACCCGGCATGATGCTCGGGCCGAGCAAGGCGCCCTCTTCGCCTCCTGAGATGCCGGTGCCCACGAAGTGGATGCCGGTTTCGCTGACTGCCTTCTCCCTGGCGATCGTGTCGTGGAAGTTCGCGTTGCCGCCGTCGACGATGATGTCGCCGGGCTCGAAACGCTCGGTCAACTGGGCGATAACCGCATCGGTTCCTGCACCTGCCTGCACCATGATGATCGCAGTGCGCGGGGTGGTCAGGGACGCCACGAACTCGTCAATCGTCTCCGCGGCCACGAAGCCCGCCTCCGGATGCTCGGCCATGAGCGTCTCCGTGCGGCCATAGGAGCGGTTGTACACGGCGACCGTGTTGCCTTCCCGGCTGGCCAGGTTTCTGGCCAGGTTGGAGCCCATCACCGCCAGCCCCACGACTCCGATGTTGGCGACGGGGGCATCCGCCTGGGATGTGGACTGACTCATGAAAGCGCGTCTCCTCGTGTGACTGCGGTGCCGGCGTGTGGGCTGACCAATAGCTTAGTGAGCCGGGATGTGTACTCTACAAAGCCAGTTCCCAGATGCCACGGAGGAGCACCAGGACGGCGCCGGCCCACGCCATCACCAGCATTCCCATTCGGGCGGTCCTTGCCGTGATGCGGCGAGAGGCGACCGAGCCGGCGAACAGTCCGACCGCCACTGCGGCACACGCGAGCAGCAGTCCCGGGCCCGACACCTCGGGCAGGCCGCGCCACAGCAGTGTGCTGGCGCTCAGGGGCAGGAAGATCGCCTGGACGGTGATGGCGAATGAGGCATGCGGCCAGCCGGACTTCATCGCGTGCGCGACCAGCGGCGGCCCGGACAGCCCACTGGTGATGTGCAGAAAACCAGCGGCCCCACCGACCAGAACGGCATTCCCGCGGCCTGCCGTCGTCGCGACCGGCGAGAGGCTGGCCGCCAGGAGGGCACCGACTGCGGCGACTCCGACCACCAGCAGCAGCACGGCCTGAGGGGAGTGCCAGGTGACGATCGCGCCCAACGGGGCAATGAGCAGGCCGGGCAGCACAAGGGTGGCGGCCCGCCGCCATTCGACAGTGCGCCAGCGCGAAGCCAGCATGATCGCCGACGCGGTCATCGCGGTCACGGTGACGACCAACACCCCGTCGTGCGGCCCGTACAGCAGCACCAGGATCGGGGTGGCGCAGAGCGCGAAGCCCATCCCGGTGATGCGATGAATGGTGGCGGCCACCACAATCACGGCTGCCGTGGCCAGAATGAGCTCTATGGCGCGTCCTGAAACGCGGCCTGCGCCCTGAACTCATCGAGGACGGCATCCGAATACGCCGGCCAGGCCTCAACCGCCCAGGTGCCGAACGCCCTGTCTGTCAGGGTGACGCAGGCGAGCCGTGCCAACGGGTCAACCCAGATAAAAGTACCGGTCTGGCCGAAATGGCCGAATGTGGCGGGTGAGTTGCCTGAGCCCGTCCAGTGCGGGCTCTTGTGCCCGCGGATCTCGAAACCCAGGCCCCAGTCGTTCGGTGACTGCCGGCCGAAACCGGGCAGCACGCCGTCGAGGCCGGGGAAAGACACGGTCGTCGCCGCAGCGAGCGTGCTGTGGTGTAACAGGGTGGGGCGCTGCAGTTCGGCCGCGAACCTTGCCAGGTCGGCGACGGTCGAACTGGCGCCGGCGCCGGCCGAACCCTCGAACACCGTTGCAGTCATGCCCAACGGTTCCAGAACTCCCTGGCGCACGTAGTCGCTGAACCGGATGCCGGAATGGTCTTCCACCGCCTGGGCCAACAGCTCGAAGCCCGTATTCGAGTAGATTCGCCGCGTGCCCGGCTGCGCGAGTACATTCTGGCTGGCGAAATCGAGCCCCGAGGCGTGCGCGAGCAGATGCCTGACGGTCGAGCCCGTGGGTCCGGCCGGGGTGTCCAGAGAGATTGCCTCCTCCTCGACGGCGATCAAGGCGGCGTAGGCGGTGAGTGGTTTGGTCACCGAGGCGAGGGGAAAGACCCGGCGCACATCCCCGTGTTCTGCGAGCACTTCTCCGGTTGCGGCGATGACGGCCGTCGACGCATTGGTGACCGGCCAGGGGTCGATCTGTGAGACAGAGTTCATAACCTCCGAGGATACGGGATGAGCCCTTCGTCCGCCCCCGAACGACGTGGCAGCAGATCATGGGCAAACCGTGTAAACTAAGCCGTTGAACTTCGGCGAGGGATGCGCGAACATGGCGGAAGAATCCGCTTCGAGCATCCGTAATCGACGCGGTGGGCCAGGCTTGTAAAGTCTTTCCTCTCGCTTCACGCGGTCGAGTTGAAAACCATACAGATCACACGATGCGGCCAACGCCGCCACTTGAGGAGTACATCATGGCCAAGGCCACCAATAAGGTTATCGGCGAGGTGCGCGAGCAGTTCGGCAAGGGAGCGGCGCGCAAGATGCGGGTCGCTGGTCGCATTCCAGCCGTCATCTACGGCCACGGTGCCGCCACACAGCACATCTCGCTGCCCGCGCACGAGGTGACACTGATTCTTCGTAAGGCCAACCAGGTTCTTTCGATTGATGTCGACGGCACCACTGAGCTGACCCTGGTCAAGGATGTGCAGCGGGATCCTGTGCGCCGGATCATCGAGCACCTCGACCTGGTCGCGATCAAGAAGGGCGAGAAGGTTCACGTGGAGGTGAACGTTCACATTGAAGGCGAGCCGTACCCCGGCACGCTCTCGATGCTTGAGGTTCCGACCCTGCGCGTCGAGGTCGAGGCCACGCACATCCCCGAAAGCGTGATCGTTGACGTCGAGGGCGCCGTGGAGGGCACCCAGTACCTCGCCGGAGACATCGAGTTGCCCAAGGGTGCGACACTGCTTGACGACGATGACCTGCTGATCGTGAACATCGTGACCCCCGCCGCCCCGGCCCTTCCTGACGAAGACGAGGTCGAGGGCGCTGCCGCGTCTGTCGGCGGTGCTGCGGAGGAGGAACAAGCCGCCGAATAGGAGGCTGTTTCAGACTCAAGGCTCTAGTCAGATTAAGAGCTGTGTCAGATAGAGGGCTGTGTCAAATAGAAGACTCCGCCGAATAGCGGAAGCAGCACTTCATGTGGCGTGAAAAATTCTCCAGGAAAGCACCGCAATTGAACGCTGACGATTTTCTGGTGGTCGGGCTCGGTAATCCCGGGCCCGACTATCAGGGTCATCGGCACAACGTGGGGCAGATGGTACTGGTCGAACTGGCCGAACGAATGCACGCCACATTCAAGTCTCAGAAGACCCAGTGTCAGGTGGCGGAGGGTCGCCTCGTCCCCGGCGGCCCCAAACTGGTGCTCGCCAAACCCAACTCCTTCATGAATGTGTCCGGTGCGCCGGTCGCCGCACTCACCCGGTTCTACTCCAGCGAGCCGTCCCGGCTGATCGTCATCCACGACGAACTGGACATCCCGTTCGACACAGTCAGATTGAAGCTCGGCGGTGGGCACGGAGGGCACAACGGACTGCGCAGCATCATCCAATCCCTCGGAACCGGTGACTTCATCCGCGTTCGCGTCGGTATCGGGCGCCCGCCCGGCCGGCAGAGTGCGGCCGATTTCGTGTTGCGAAATTTCTCCTCGACCGAGCGTTCAGCGTTGCCGAACCTGATCGCGGATGCCGCAGATGCCGTCGAACTCGTCGCTGCCGCTGGTCTCACCGCCGCTCAACTCAAGGTGCACACTCGGCCGGCCGATTGAGCGGCTGCGGCCTCTGAATGGCCCCGAACTGATCGTGTCGGCCTACGTGAGTAAACTGGGACGAGTGATCCTTCAGGGCTTTGTTACCGCGCTCACCGGTGCCACCACGTTCGACGACGCGCTCGCGCACGCCGATCGTGACACCGATTTCTCCCTGACCGATGGTCTGCGCGCTCCGCTGATCGCCGGCCTCCTGCGGGAGCGGGGGGCCGAGTCTCCGCCGTCGGTGCTTGTGATCACGCCCACCACGCGGGAGGCCGAAGGGTTGCGGGCGTCGCTTTCCAGCGTGCTCCCCGATGCCCAAGTCGTCGACTTCCCGGCGTGGGAGACGCTGCCGCATGAGAGGCTGAGCCCGAGCGCCGAGATTGTCGGGCATCGGATCGACGCACTGCACCGCATCAGCCAATGGAGTGATGGCGCTGATTCGGCTGCTCCGTTGGTCGTCGTCGCGTCGGTGCGGGCCGCATTGCAGCCGTTGGCCGACAATCTCACCAGCGTCGCCCCGGTGCGACTGGCCGTCGGCAGCCGCGGTCACGATCTGCGCGCACTGACCGAGCATCTGGTAGAACTGGCGTACTCACGTGTGGATATGGTCACCCGGAGGGGTGAGTTCGCCGTGCGCGGCGGGATCGTCGATGTGTTCTCCGCCATCGCCGAGCATCCGTATCGGATCGATTTCTTCGGCGACGAGGTGGACTCGATCCATTCGTTCTCGGTGGCCGACCAACGATCACTGCCCGGGGCGGTCAGCGAAATCCGTCTCCTGCCCGGCCGGGAAATGCTCTTGTCTAGCGACGTCAGACAGCGGGCGCGAGAGATGCAGCATGAGTTTCCGAACCTCGGAGACATTCTTGCCAAGGTCGCGGAGGGCATCCCGGTGGAGGGGATGGAGTCGCTGGCACCCGCGTTGCTCGATCGGTTGGTTCCGCTGGCACATTACCTGCCCCAGTCAATGGCAGTGGCGGTCATCTCCCCGGAGCGAGTCGCCAGCCGTGCGCTCAGCCTGACGGAGACGAACCGGGAGTTCCTGGCCGCGGCGTGGAGTGCGGCGACCGCAGGCGCTGAGGCGCCCATCGACCTTGCTGCCGGCGAATTTCTCACGTTGAACCAACTGCACGATGCCATGCGCTTCACCGCCCCCGGCGCCGAAGCCGCCGACCACCCGTGGTGGACGATGAGCAGTTTTCAAGCCGGACCCGCGGAACCGATCCCGGGGTCAACCGACCACCCCGACTCCGCACGCCTCGATGCCGTTCGCCTCGATGCCGTTGCGGTACCCAGTTTTCACGGCAATGTGAACGGGGCGATCGAGCACGTGTCCGCCCGACTGAAGGCGGGCTGGCGAATGGCAATAGTCGCGGAGGGCATCGGGTTGCTGGAGCGCGCGGCCGACGTGCTCGCCGAGCAGGAAGTGCCGGCGCGGCTGGTCGACCATTTTCCAGATCCCTCGGCCGGAGAAGAGGTCGAGCCGGGAATCGCCTATCTCGTGCGGGCCTCGGCCGACCACGGATTCGAGATCCCAGATGCCCGCATCGCGCTCATCTCCGAGGCCGAGTTCTACGGGCGCACGGCGAATTATGACCCCAGACGCTCAAGCAGGGTCGCCACCCGCAGCAAGAACGTGGTTGACCCGTTACAGCTGAAAGCCGGGGACTTCGTCGTGCACAACAGTCACGGCATCGGCAAGTTTGTGGAACTCACCCAGCGCCAGGTGTCATCGGGCGGCCGCAACCCGGTGAAGACCATGCGCGAATACCTCGCGATCGAGTATGCGCCGTCGAAACGCGGCTACCCGGGTGACAAATTGTATGTTCCCACCGACCAACTGGACCTGTTGTCGCGTTATGTCGGGGGCGAGGCCCCCGCCCTGTCGAAGATGGGTGGCAGCGATTGGGCTCAGGCGAAGGGCCGTGCGCGCAAGGCCGTGCGCGACATTGCGGTCGAACTGGTCAAGTTGTACTCGGCGAGAATGGCCAGCATCGGGCACGCGTTCGGGCCAGACACTCCCTGGCAGCGCGAACTCGAGGAGGCGTTTCCATTCACAGAGACGCCCGACCAGTTGACCACCATCGACGAGGTGAAAGCCGACATGGAGAGGGCGATCCCGATGGACAGGCTCATCTCCGGCGACGTCGGTTTCGGCAAGACGGAGATCGCGGTGCGAGCGGCATTCAAGGCGATCCAGGAGGGCAAGCAGGTGGTCATGCTGGTGCCCACAACGCTTTTGGTGCGCCAGCACCTGGAGACCTTCCAGGACCGGTTCGCCGGATTCCCGATCCAGTTGCGGGCACTCAGCCGTTTTCAGAGCGACAAAGAGGCCCAGGAGACCCTCGCGGGTCTGGCCGACGGCACCGTCGACCTGGTCATCGGAACCCACCGTTTGCTCGCCAAGGGCGTCACGATCAAATCCCTCGGCCTCGTCATCATCGACGAGGAACAGCGCTTCGGCGTCGAGCACAAAGATGCCCTGAAGAAGCTGAAGACCAACGTCGACATCCTTGCGATGAGTGCAACGCCGATCCCGCGCACCCTGGAGATGGCGGTCACCGGCATCAGGGAGATGTCGACGCTGGCGACTCCGCCCGAGGACCGACACCCGATCCTCACCTTCGTCGGACCGTACTCCGAGCGGCAGGTGGGGGCTGCGATCCGGCGTGAACTGCTGCGGGAGGGTCAGGTCTTCTTCGTGCACAACCGGGTGTCGAGCATCAACAGGGTGGCCGCCCAGATTGCCGAACTCGTGCCGGAGGCGCGGATCGCCGTCGCGCACGGGCAATTGCCCGAACACGTCCTGGAGCGGGTCATCATCGACTTCTGGGAACGTCGATTCGATGTGCTCGTCTCGACCACGATCATTGAAACAGGGTTGGACATCCCCAACGCCAACACGCTGATCATCGACCGCGCAGACAAGTATGGGTTGAGCCAGCTGCACCAGTTGCGCGGGCGAGTCGGTCGAGGCCGGGAGCGAGCCTACGCCTACTTCCTCTACGACGCGGACAAGCCGTTGTCTGAGACTGCGCACGATCGCCTGGCCACGATCGCGGCCAACAACGAACTGGGCAGTGGCATGCAGGTGGCGTTGAAGGACTTGGAGATCCGCGGCGCCGGCAACCTGCTCGGCGGTGAACAGTCCGGCCACATCGCCGGAGTCGGCTTCGACCTGTATCTGCGCATGATCGGGGAGGCGGTCAGCACGTTTCGGGGCGACGAGACGACGGGCCCGACCGAGTTGCGACTCGAGTTGCCGGTCGACGCGCACATCCCCGAGGACTATGTCGACAGCGAACGCCTGCGACTGGAGGCGTACCAGAAGTTGTCTGCTGCCAGCAGCACGGCAGCTGCCGACGGCCAGATCGACCTGGTGCAGGAAGAGCTCGTCGACCGCTACGGTTCGCTCCCGGAGGCTGTGGAGAACCTGATCGCAATCTCCCGGCTGCGGAGAATGGCCGGCCAGGCGAACCTCGCCGAGGTCGTGGCAATGGGATCGAAACTGCGGGTGGCGCCGGCCGATCTCGCCGACTCGATCCAGGTGCGCCTGCAACGCATGTATCCCGGCTCCCGATATCTGAAACAGACGAATTCGCTGGTGGTGCCCATGCCTGTGCGTGATGGCGAGCCGCTTTCGGATGCGGCCCTGATCGCCTGGGTCACTGGGTTCTTCACGGCAATCTTCGCTCCCGTCGAACCGGCCACGGAACCGGCCACGGAACCGGCCGGCTGACACCCGCCGGTTTTCAGGTCCACCTGTTGCACACGGGTGGGCGGCCGGGAACACTGGGGGAATGACGATTGCACCCTCGGGCGAACAATTCACACTTCGGCACGGCGAGATGGAGGCGACGGTCGTCGAGGTCGGCGGCGGTGTTCGCAGCTTTCGCGACGCCGACCGTGATGTGTTGGAACCCTACTCGGTGGATGCCCTGTGCGACGGCGGCCGCGGCCAGGTACTCGCGCCGTGGCCAAACAGGCTCGCCGATGGCCGATACACCTTCGACGGCGCCGACCATCAGCTCGCACTGACCGAGCCGGCCGCGCATAACGCGATGCACGGGCTTCTGCGCTGGCAACCCTGGCGTTCTGATGGGGTCGACTCCGACCGCGTGAGCATGACCACGACCCTGTTTCCCACCCCGGGCTACCCGTTTCTGCTCGGTATGCGCGTCGACTACCTACTCGATGACTCGGGGCTCACAGTCACGACCACCGCGACCAATCTCGGTGACCGGGCGTTGCCGTACGGCTCGGGCCAACACCCCTACCTCGCGGTCGGTGGCGGCGTTCTGGACGAGAGCGCGCTGAAGTTCGAGGCCGAGACCCGGATCACCACAGATCCCGAACGTCAACTGCCTATCGGATCAGAACGGGTGGCCGAGGGAGCGTTCGATTTTCGAGAGACCCGCGTACTGGGCGACCTGGCGATCGATCACGCGTTCACGGGCCTGGCCAGAGACAGCGATGGAGCGGCGTGGGTGCACCTGACCGGTACCGACGGCCGCACGGTCGCGTTCTGGGCGGGGGCGGGCTATTCGCTGGTGCAGTTGTACACCGCCGACACCCTGGCACCTGCCAAGCGCCGGCGGAGCCTGGCCTGTGAGCCGATGACCTGCCCTCCGAACGCGCTCGCCACGGGCGACGGCGTCATTCGGCTGCAGCCGGGGCAATCGTCATCAGCGGCCTGGGGGGTGGGGTTACTGCCCGTCTGACCGGGGCGCCGAATCCAATTCGTCCGAGTCCGAGGTTGCCGCAGGCTCAGCAGCTGTTTCAGGTTCAGCTGCTGTCGCCTCAGCTATCTCAGTCTCAGCAGCTTTCTCGGCCTGCGCTGCGGCATCAATTCGCAGGTACCGCCGGGATTCGATGCTCACCACCACGGCTGCGATCACCATCGAGATTCCCGAGCCCAGCAGCACGGCCAACGTGCCCTCGTCGATGACCTCGTGTTCGCGACCGAACGCCAACTCGTTCATCAGCAGCGACACGGTGAAACCGATCCCGCCGAGGCAGGCAACCATGACGATGTTGCGCACCGTCAACGCCTGGCTGGATCCACGCCACTTCGCTACCGCGGCGCCCAGTGCCCCCGCGGCAGTGATCCCGATCAGTTTGCCGACCGGCAACGCGATCAGGATCCCCCAGAACGCCGGGCTGAGTTCGCTCATTCGCACCTGCGGAATGGCAACCATGGCCGCAGAGAAAGCGAACAGCGGCAACACGACCCCGTTGGAGAACGGCTGCAGGGCATGGGCCGCGGCACTGCCCGGCCACCGGTTCATGGCCAGCCCGAGCGCCACTCCGGCAATGGTCGCGTGCACGCCCGACTGCAGGGTGAAATACCAGGTGAGGACCCCCGCCACGATCATCGCGGCGACAAGCGGCCACTGCGGTCGACCGACGATGCCCCAGGTGCCCTCCGGCCGGATCAACCAGCTCAGGTACCAGAACACGGCGCAGCCGATCGCGGCCAGGCCGAGAGGTAGGAAAGCGACGTTGTCCGTGAAGAAGGTGGCGATGATGATGATGGCGACGAGATCATCGAGCACAGCCAGGGCGAGAAGGAAGATGCGCACCGGGCTGGGGATGCCCTTGCCGAAGACCGCCAGCACCCCAAGCGCGAAGGCAATGTCGGTGGCGGTCGGGATGGGCCAGCCCTGCGCGAGCCCGCTTCCGGTGGTGACCAGCAGGTAGACACCGGCCGGAACCACAACGCCGCCGAGGGCCGCGATGGCCGGCAGGGTCGCCTTGGCGGCGCTGCTCAGCTCGCCCACCACCAGCTCGTGCTTGAGTTCGATCGCGACGATGAAGAAGAAGATAGCCAGAAGGCCGTCACTGATCCAATGCCGGATCGACAGGTCGATGCCGAGCCACCCCAACGGATGCGTCCCACCGGCGAAACGGAGCAGGTCGGGCCCGAGCACGGTGTTCGCAATTATCAGCCCGGCCACTGCGGAGCCCAACAGGAGGGCCGCGGCGTAGCGTTCGGAACGGATGATGCGCATACGGCTTCTTTCTGGTCGCCTCCGGGTGATCCCGAAGTGTACTGCGCGGTCTCGCGCAGGCCGACCAGACTTCCCGGCACTCCGCGTGTAATCCTACTCTGGCCGAGCGATCCCCGTTTGCCCGGGACGAGAGTTCCGCTCAGCAGGTCACGAGCTCGGGTCGACCGCGTGCCGTTCGAGAAACTCGTAGACCTCGGTGTCATCCACGCCGGGGTAACTGCCGCCGGGCAGCGGGGAGAGGATGTGGGCGTGCGTCTTGGCGCTCGGCCAGGCCTGGTCGGACCAGCGTGTATAGAGGTCGTCGGGCGGGCGGCGGCAGCACGACTCGTCGGGGCATTCCGACTTCACCCTCCGAAGTGTTTCTCGGCCACGGAACCACTTGGCGTCTGCGAAGGGAACCCCCAGGGTGATCGAGAACTCACCCGTCTGGCCGGAGCTCGTCTGCGCTGTGCACCAGAACGTTCCCGATGGGGTATCGGTGTACTGGTGGAACTCGGTGGTGCGGGTAGCGCGCTCGTACGCCGTTCTTGCCGCCCACTTGCGGCAGACCAGCTGCCCCTCGATCGCCCCGTTGATGTCCCGCGGGAGAGGCAGCCCATCATTCTCATAGGCCTTGTACAAGGTGCCATCGTCTCCAGTGCGCAGAAAGTGGGTGCGCAGGTCGAGGTGCGAGGTGGCAAGATTCGTCAGTCGCAGCGCTGCGGTCTCCTGGGTGACCCCGAACGCGTCACGAAAATCTTCGACGGCGAGGTTCTTCTCGGCCTTGGCCGCCCGCAGGTATTCCAGGGCCGGGGTTCGCGGCATCAGGCAGGCGGAGGCGAAGTAGTTCGTTTCCAACCGTTGTTTCAGGAACTCGGCATAACTGGTCGGCTGCGGGTGTTCCAGAAGCCGGTTCGCCAGGGCCTGCAGCGCAAGAGAGCGCAGGCCGTGGCCGCCGGGAATGGATGCCGGTGGCAGGTAGATGCGCCCATTGGCAATATCGGTGACAGAACGAGTCGAGTGCGGCAAGTCGTCGACGTGAATCAGGGTGAAACCCAGCTTCTGCGCCATGATCGCGACCGTGCGGTGGGTCAGCGCACCGCCCTTGCCGCGATCGCAGGCCCGCAGTAGGTCGTCGGCGACCTTCTCGAGCTCTGGCAGATAGTTGTCCTTCTGTCTCATCTCGGCACGCTGCTCGGCGACCGCTCGCCTGGTCTCCTCCGGAGTGGCGGCCGCTTCCTTCTCTCGGCGTTCGATCTCGCGGTGCAGACCCACCATTGCCTCCAGTGCGGCGGTCGGCATCGACTTGCCGGGTCGCACGTGCGGCAGGCCGAGGGTGGCGAAGACCGGGCCGCGCTGGGCGCGATCCAATTCGATCTCCAACGCCGCGCGGTGATCGGGGGCGCCGCCCGTGAGCAGGTCGGCCAGGCTCACACCCAACGCTTGGGCGACCGCGGTCAGCAAGGAAATCTTGGGTTCTCGCTTGCCGTTCTCCACCTGCGACAATTGGCTGGCTACCACTCCGACAGCCTCCCCGAGTTGGTCAAGCGTGAGTCCGGATGCGGTGCGGAAGTGTCGCATTCTCTTACCGAGGGTTAAAAGATCTTGTGCCATCTATTCACTATATGTAAAGAATCGCGAATATTCACGCACGAATTTACCCATTTTTTGCCAGTTTTGCGCCATAGTTAGGGGACAAGGCATGATATTACAGCGGATCACCCTCTTTCGTGGGGGTTAGTTGAGAGAATAGATCCCAAATGCAGGAGGTAAGAGAGAATGACTCACGTTGCGAGCGCTCGAACCGAAAGTACTGCGGCTGGCTATCCGCTGTCATTGGTGCAGAGCGCAGAGCCGTTGACCCTCGTCGCCGGTGTCGACGGTGTTCCCGCTGAAGTGGACAACGATGAGCTGTTGGCCTGGGTTGCGGAAGTCGCCGCGATGACACAGCCGGCTCAGATTCATTGGTGTGACGGGTCTGAAGAGGAATGGACCGCCATCACCGACGGGATGGTCGATGCCGGAACCCTCATACGGCTCAACCCCGAGCTTCGCCCCAACAGTTTTCTCGCCCGCTCGGATGCCGCCGATGTGGCCCGGGTCGAGGACCGCACGTTTATCTGCTCGAAGACCGAGGCAGACGCCGGGCCGACCAACAACTGGCGTGAACCGACCGCGATGAAGAAGACGCTGGTCGAACTGTTCACCGGAAGCATGCGCGGCCGCACGATGTACGTCGTGCCGTTTTCGATGGGGCCGCTGGGCGGCCCGATCTCCCAGCTCGGCGTTCAGATCACCGACTCGCCCTATGCCGTGATCAACCTGCGCATCATGGCGAAGATCGGGCTGGAACCTCTGCGGCAGATCCAACAGGACACCGAGTGGGTTTCCGCCCTGCACGGGGTCGGACACCCGTTGGTCGATGATGAAGGCAATGCGGTGCCGGAGTTGACGTGGCCGAGCAACGAGACCAAGTACATCACCCACTTCCCGGAGTCCCGAGAGATCTGGTCGTATGGCTCCGGTTACGGCGGAAACGCGTTGCTGTCCAAGAAGTGCTTTGCCCTGCGGATCGGCTCGGCGATGGGCCGTGACGAGGGCTGGTTGGCCGAGCACATGCTGGTGCTCAAACTGACCAGTCCTGCCGGTCGGAACTACCACATCGTCGCGGCCTTCCCCTCGGCCTGTGGCAAGACCAACCTGGCCATGATGGCGCCGACCGTCCCCGGCTGGACCTCACAGACCATTGGCGATGACATTGCCTGGTTGCGGCCGGGATCCGATGGCAGGCTCTGGGCGATCAACCCGGAGGCCGGCTTCTTCGGGGTCGCGCCCGGAACGTCGCCGAAGACGAACCCGGTGGCACTGGCGACCATGGAAGCGAATACGGTCTTCACGAATGTCGCCCTCACCGATGACGGAGACGTCTGGTGGGAGGGGCTGACGCCCGAGGCTCCCCAGCATCTGCTCGACTGGGAGGGCAACGATTGGACCCCCGACTCGGGCACGCTGGCAGCCCACCCGAACTCGCGCTTCACGGTGCCGATCGAGCAGTGCCCAACGATGGCGCCCGAATGGTACGCACCGGAAGGAGTGCCGATCGACGCGATCGTGTTCGGCGGCCGACGTGCAAGCAATGTCCCGCTGGTGGCCGAGGCCTACGACTGGCAGCACGGGGTGTTCCTCGGTGCCACTGTGGCCAGTGAGCAGACCGCAGCGGCTGAAGGCCCGGTGGGCGAACTGCGCAGGGATCCATTCGCCATGCTGCCGTTCTGTGGTTACAACATGGCCGATTACTGGTCGCACTGGCTTGAAATGGGGCGCAGGCTCGGCGACAAGGCGCCGCGTATCTATCAGGTCAATTGGTTCCGGAAGGGCACCGACGGCCGTTACCTCTGGCCCGGGTTCGGCGAGAACTCCCGGGTATTGGAATGGATCGCGCGGCGCGTGGACGGCCTCACCGATGCGGTGGACGCCCCGACCGGCCGGGTACCGGGAGACGGTCTGAACCTTGACGGCCTCGAGGTTCCCGCCGAAGACCTGGCGGAAATGTTCATGGTGGACCGAGAGTCGTGGGAGATCGAGTGTGACCTCACCGAAGAGTATTTCGAACAGTTCGGCGACGCGATGCCCGACGAGCTGCTCGACGAACTGAAATCCCTTCGGAACAGGCTCTCGAAGATCTGAACACCGCTCAGGCGGCGTGTTCGGTTGATGCCGCAAGCACGTTCTCCTCTACGGAGTTGACAGCGCGGTATCTACCCAGCCAACGTCTTCACAGCCCGCGCCGTAACACTGCGACTGCCTACTCACAGTGATTGCGCGATGGCGTCGGCCGCCGCCTCAGTCACTTTTCGATCGACCATTTCCGGAGTCGCGGGGGAGTAGCGTGGGCCGCCGAAGGTGGACCACACGGTTGGCAACAGTAGAGATGCCGCACGAGCGTAGCCGGCGCTGGACGGGTGAAAATGGTCCGCGCCGAACATCAGTTGCGGCTGCCTGACGAAGATCGGCCCGAGGACTATCCCAAGCGGTACCGCGCTGCCCCCGGCGCGCAGCACCACCACCATCTGTGCCCGAGCCAGCGCGCGGCTGGCTCGGTGGGCCAAATAGCGCAGCGGTTGGATCAGAGTCGGCACGGTCCCCATGTCGGGACAGGTGGCGACCACGACGCGGCTCCCGGCACGGTGCAGCTTGACCACCGCGCTATAGAGGTGCCGCGCCGCGATAGGGATCGACTCGCGCTGCATGACGTCGTTACCGCCGATCACGATCACGGCGACGTCCGGAGGCTCGGTGATTGAGTCAAGTACCTGCAGTTGCAGGTCGAGGTCGGTCGAGATGCTGCCGGTGACCGCCACGTTGACCAGATCGACCGGTCGCTCAGCCAAGGTAGCCAGACCGCAGGCGAGCAGAGCTCCGACTGTTTGGGACGGTTTGTCGGCACCCACGCCGACCGCCAGCGAGTCTCCGATCATCGCCATGGTGATGGGGGCTCCGGTGAACTCCTCGCCGAAACGCCCGGAGGCACGGGGCTCAGGCTGTTCGGAATCGATGCGCAGCGCGCGCTCTGCGCGGTAGATCTCCAGCCCTCCGACTGCCACGAGGACCGCGGCAGCAGCGGCGAAAGCACCGGCGATTCCGGCGGCGATGGCAGCCGGATGCATCCCTGAAAGAATGTCTCCGAGCCGATTGAATTCCTTGGCACTGGATCCAGACACGCTCTGTCCCTTCTCTCGACTACTCCTCAGTATGTCCCCCGCCGTGGCTCCAGTCACCCAGGTGGTTCGAAGTAGCATGAACGCCATGGGTGATTCAGCTGTACACAATTCAGAACAGAGCCGAGCAGACCAGGTTCGACCAGATCAGAACCGAGCGCATCAGGATCGTTCGGGAGAGTCTGGACTCGATGAGTTGGTGCGGGTCCTGGCTCGATTGCGAGGCCCTGGCGGCTGCGCGTGGGATGCCGAACAGACTCACGCCTCGCTGGTCAAACATTTGATCGAGGAGACGCACGAATTGGTCGAGGCTATCGAGCAGGGCTCACGCGAAGACCTGATCGAAGAGTTGGGTGACGTGCTCTATCAGGTGCTGTTCCACTCTGACATCGCCGCCCACACGCCTGGGGAGGAGTTCGACATCAATGACGTCGCACAGGCGATGACCCGCAAGATGGTCGCCAGGCATCCGCACGTGTTCGGAGACGAGGTCGCCGATTCTGCCGAACTCGTGATGCTCAAATGGGATCAGTTGAAGGCGCAGGAGAAACCGGAACGCACCAGCGTTCTCGATGGGATTCCGCTCGGCATGCCGTCGCTGCTGCTCGCCGACAAGATCATCGGCCGGGCGGCCAAGGTGGGAGTGACTGTCAAAGAGGTCGACGGTCGGGGTCATTGCGGTCCTGTGTGGGAATTTGATACGGAGGAGGCCCTCGGAGAAGTGCTGCTCTCGATAGCGGCCACAGCCCGGGCCAGAGGATGGGACGCAGAGAGGGCATTACGCGGCGCACTTCGCGATCTGCAGGCCGAGGTCGGCGCCGCTGAAGGCACCGCTGGGGCGGTTCGCACGGATGTCGTCGGGTTTGCGCCAGGGACACAGGGCTGAGCACCGACACGTGCCTGAGCACGCCGGCCTGTCAGGCGGGAAGTCTTGCCGACAGTGGTTTGTGCAACGGAGCTTTGTGCAACGGAGCTTTGTGCAACGGAGCTTTGTGCAACAAAATGGTGCCCCTTCCAACCCGAATGGAAGGGGCACCCATGTTTTGAACACACCGGCGGATTTCCCGATCCCCCAGTGACAAAATAAGTGTATTACATAACAACCGTTAGCGCAATCATCCGTTATGTTTGTGTCCATGGCACGTAAACCGGACCCGGCGAGAAAGCAGGAACTCCTCGCCCAGATACTCGACTACCTGCTTGATCGCTCCCTGGCCACGGTCTCCCTTCGCACCCTCGCGAACGCGTTGGACGTGAGCACTGGAACGCTCGTCTACCAGTTCGGAACCCGTGCCGAGATGGTTCAGGAGATTGTTCAGGCGATCTCGTCCCGGCAGGTGGATATCCAGGAGAAGCTCGCCCAGAACCCGGGTGATCTGGATGCCTATTTCGATGGGCTTTACATGTCTTGGGACTGGACGCTGCAGTTGCGCAACCGCAAACTGCAGCGGATGGAGTTCGAGGCGGCCATGGTGGAGACGCTGGACCGTGACTCGTATACGATCATCCGCACGCTCTATTCGACCTGGCTCGACGATGGAATCACAGCGTTACTGGCCCTGGGGCTGAGCCCGAGCGACGCAGAGATCGAAGCGCGGGTCCTGGTCAACTTCATCTATGGCGCGCAGTACGACCTCGTTGTCAATGACAACGCAGAGGCGGCAACCCTCGCGTTCAATCGCGTCGTTGCTCGGCATCGCCGACACCTGGAGGAGTTGATCCGCGAGAGCAACGAGGCCGACTGACGTCACTCGTCAAACCCGCCCGGTGAATCCTCCCGAGCGGTAGATGGAAGAATGGGCTCATGGCTCGTGACATCAATCCTCCGCGCGGCATGCGCGATTTCCTGCCCGACGAGAAAGCGAAGCGGGAGCACGTGCTCCGGGTGATCCGTCGGGTATATGCCACGCACGGCTTCGACGAGATCGAGACCCCGATGATGGAAGACATCGAAAGGTTGCACTCCGGGCTGGGCGGCGACAACGAGAAACTCGCATTCAGCGTGCTCAAGCGGGGACTGAATGCTGCCGACATCGCGCGGGCGGTCGACGACCCCAGACAGCTCGCAGACCTGGGTCTTCGCTACGACCTGACCGTGCCGCTGGCCCGTTTCTACGCCTCCCACCGGGGCGAGCTGCCGAGTGTCTTCCGGGCGTTGCAGATCGCACCGGTCTGGCGGGCGGAGCGTCCGCAGAAGGGACGCTATCGCCAGTTCGTGCAATGCGACATCGACATCATCGGCGAGAGCGGGTTGCTTGCCGAAGTGGAACTCATCACGGCCACCGCCGCCGCGATTGCCGAGCTGGGGCTCGCGGACTGCATCATCCGGATCAACGACCGCCGCATCCTGGTCGGACTCCTGGAGTATTGCGGGTTCGCAGCCGACGCGCACGCCCCAGCCCTGATCTCGATCGACAAACTCGACAAGATCGGATCCGCCGGCGTGATCGCCGAACTGAACGACCTCAGCACCGAGGCGGCAGCGGTTCTGGGCCAGTTCTTGACGAAGATGGAGACGGCTGCCGCGGCCGGGGTGGCGCTCGATGAAGCGTCGATCATGGCCGTCCTGCCCGCGGGGATCGACCCGGCCGCCGTAAACGACCTGGTGAGGCTCGCGTCATCTTTGGGCGCACTGCCCGATGGGGTGACCCTCAGGTTCGACCCCACCCTCGTTCGTGGAATGGGGTATTACACCGGAACCATCTTCGAGATCGCACACCCCGGCTCAGGATCTTCGGTCGCCGGGGGCGGCCGCTACGACGGCATGATCGGCCGTTTCCTCGGAACCGACGTGCCGGCGTGCGGCTTCTCGATCGGCTTCGAGCGGGTCATCGACCTGATCGAGGTGCCCACGGAGCAGGCCAGAGATGCCGTCTTGCTGATCCATGACCCGATCACGCCCGGTGGCGTGAGCGTGGCGCAGTTGGTCGCAATCAAGGACGGCTTCGTCGCGGACGGATGCCGCGTGCGACTGGAGCGACGCACCAAGAATGTGCGCAGCCTGTTGGAGCGCGGACTGGCTTCCGGGTTCACGACGTTTGCCTTCGTCTCCTCCGATACTACGGCCGACGACCTGGTGTTGAAACCGCTCGGTTAACCGCCAAATATGGGAACTCGGTGGGAGCTTCGGCAGGGCCCGCTGTGCGAACAGGCCCAGTCGATACACTGGCACCGGCGAAAATTTCTTGAAACCGGCCCAAGGAGAGAACTGTGTCACTGATCGACGTCATCCATGCGCGCGAGATTTTGGATTCCCGCGGGAATCCGACCGTCGAAGTTGAGGTTCTCCTCGACAACGGTGCGACTGCCCGCGCGGCGGTGCCGTCTGGGGCATCCACCGGTGCGTTCGAGGCGTATGAGTTGCGCGACGGTGATCAGAAGCGTTACCAGGGCAAGGGGGCGCTGAAGGCAGTCGATTCCGTGATCGACGAGATCTGGCCGGAACTGGAAGGCTACGACGCCACTGACCAACGCCTGGTCGACCACACGATGATCGAGCTCGACGGCACCGAGAACAAGAGCCGCTTGGGCGCCAACGCCATTCTCGGAGTGAGCCTCGCGGTCGCCAGGGCCGCGGCGGACTCCGCCGACCTTGATCTTTTTCGCTACGTCGGTGGCGCCAACGCCCACACCCTGCCGGTGCCCATGCTGAACGTGATCAACGGCGGGTCGCACGCCGACACCAACGTCGATATTCAAGAATTCATGATCCTGCCCATCGGTGCCTCGAGTTTTCGTGAGGGTCTGCGTTGGGGAGTGGAGACCTACCACGCGCTCGGCAGCCTGCTGAAGTCGCGTGGACTCGCCACCGGTCTCGGCGATGAGGGCGGTTTCGCGCCAGACCTCACCAGCAACCGGGCCGCGCTCGACCTGCTGGTCGAGGCGATCTCTGCAGCAGGGTTCACCCCCGGGACCGACATCGCGCTCGGGCTGGATGTCGCATCCACCGAGTTCTTCGACAATGGAAAGTACGCATTCGAGGGGCGCTCCGTCGACGCCGGCGACCTGAGCGACTACTACGAGGAACTGTTGAACGCGTATCCACTGGTCAGCATCGAAGACCCGCTGGCCGAAGACGACTGGGACGGCTGGGCCCACCTGACCGAACGGATCGGCAACCGCGTGCAGATCGTCGGCGACGACCTGTTTGTGACCAACCCGGCGCGTCTCGCCGATGGCATCGCCCAGTCATCGGCGAACTCCATCCTGGTCAAGGTGAACCAGATCGGCACCCTCACCGAAACCCTCGATGCCGTGGCGATGGCCCATCGCGCCGGATTCACCGCCGTGATGAGCCACCGGTCGGGTGAGACGGAAGACACGACCATCGCCGACCTCGCGGTCGCCACCGACTGCGGTCAGATCAAGACCGGTGCGCCTGCGCGCAGCGAGCGCGTGGCCAAGTACAATCAGTTGCTGAGAATCGAAGAGGACCTCGGGGATTCCGCTGTCTATGCCGGGCGGGGCGCCTTCCCGCGGTTCACCGCCTGATTCTGCTCGGAAAGCTACAGCGCTCCGTCAGTGAAGCGCTCAAAAACAGTCCGTTCAGCCAGACAGACCGGGAGACGCCATGATCAGGGCGCGAAAGCGCACGGTGCCGGTCGCCTTGCCCCAATCGGATGAGGCGACGGGTAGCTGGTTGCGCGGTATTCGATTCTCTGGGTTCACCATGCTGGCGCTCGGGTTGCTGATCGTGGCGATCATGGTGCTCGCACCCGGGTTGCGTATTTTCGTCGAACAACGCAATGAACTCGCTGACCTGCGGGCGCAGGTCAGTCAGCAGCAGGAACAAGTGACGAAGATGGAGGCTGAGCGTGCGCGCTGGGACGACCCCAGCTATTTGCGCGCGCAAGCGCGCAACCGCCTGTTCTTCGTCATGCCGGGCGACGTGAGTTACCTGGTCATCAACGATGTTGTGGTCGAGCAGGACGACACGACGCTGGTCAGCAAGTCCATCCAGATGACCGAGACGGATTGGGTGCAATCGGTGTTCAACTCGGTCATGGTCGCCGGGCTCAGCAGTAAGCCGGCCGATGAACTCCAGGTCGTCGGGGGAACGGACAAGTGACGACACCGCCCTTCGCCCCGGTGACGGAAGACGACATCGCTGTGGTGTCGGCCCAGCTCGGTCGTCCCGCACGAGATGTCGTGGGGATCGCCGCACGTTGCATTTGCGGGGCACCGACTGTGGTGGCCACCGCGCCCAGGCTCAGTGACGGTTCACCGTTCCCGACCCTCTACTATCTCTGCCACCCGGCTGCCACCGCGGCGGTGTCCACCCTCGAGGCCAATCAGGTGATGGCCGAATACTCGGACCTGGTGCTGGGCGATGCCGCCGTGGCGTTCGCCTATGCGCGTGCCCATGCTGCATATCTGGCGGATCGGGACCGGATCGAGGTCGTGCCGGAGGTGGCCGGGATCTCCGCGGGTGGGATGCCGAATCGTGTGAAGTGCCTGCACGCGTTGGTCGGCCACGCGCTGGCGGCCGGCCCCGGCGTGAACCCGATCGGTGACCTCGCCCTTGAACGCGCCGACTGGTCGCCCCTGGTCTGCGAGTGCATCGACTACACGGACAAGACGTGAGGCGAACCGGGCGACGCTCCGGTGGGCTGAAGGCCGCTGTCGCCATTCTTCTCGGCTCATTCCTTGTGCTCGCGGTCGCGGCTCCTGCTGCCGCCGACAGCATCCGTGACCAGCAGTACTGGCTGGCCGATTACGGCTTCACTGCTGCCTGGCAGTTCACCCAGGGCGAAGGGGTCACGGTTGCCGTCATCGACACCGGGGTGGACGGCAGTATCAAGGATCTGGCGGGAGCCGTGGTTGGCGGCACCGATGTGTCGGGCATCGGTTCCCCTGACGGCCAGAAGCCCATCGGTTCAAACCCAGACCACGGCACCCTGGTTGCGTCGATGCTGGCGGGGCGGGGGAGTGGCGCGGGTAATGCCTCCGGCATCATCGGGGTCGCGCCCAAGGCGTCGATCCTGGCGATCTCGGTCGCGTTCGGTGACGCTGCTGCAGAGATCAACAGCGACGACCAGATCGCCAACGCGGTTCGTTGGGCGGTTGACAACGGGGCTGATGTTATCAACATGTCGCTGACCCGCAACAGCCTGCAGTGGCCAGAGAGCTGGGATGACGCCTTTCTGTACGCCTTCGAGCATGATGTCGTCGTCGTCGCCGCAGCCGGCAATCGCGCGGGCGGCACGACCGAGGTGGGTGCCCCGGCGACGATTCCGGGGGTGCTGACGGTGGCAGGGGTGGATCGCAACGGGGAGGCGAGTTTTGACGCCTCATCCCAGGGGATGACGATAGCCGTCTCCGCGCCGAGTGAGGATCTGGTCGGGGCCGCGCCCGGTAACCGCTACTTCGTCTGGGACGGCACCAGTGGCGCCGCACCCCTCGTGTCGGGGTTGGTGGCGCTGGTGCGGTCCGAATACCCGGAACTCGACGCCGCGAATGTGATCAACCGGGTGATCTCCACCGCGACACCGGTGGGCGACTCCAAACACAGCCCGATCTATGGGTTCGGGCTGATTGACGCCTATGCGGCCCTGGTCGACTACGTGGCCGAGATCGATGAGAATCCCATGGGTGATCTGAGTGAATGGATCCGTTTGTATCGCCGGGCTGACGCCCCCGAGGTCGTTCCGAACCCAGAGGAGGCTCACGTGCCTGCGGCCATTCTGCCACCCCCGCCACCGGACCCGGCGAGTGCCGATGGTTGGCCGGATAGGCGGGAGACCATAATTTCTACTGGGATTCCCCTCGCACTGGCCCTCGGATTCGGTAGTCTTGTTACTTTGGGCTCCATCGGGGCTCTCCGACACTTCAAGCGTGCGACGCGAAAGTAACAAAACCGCCCACGCCGATGTTTGTGCCCTGAACGAAAGCTATAAGGAGACATGTGTCCGTGCCCCAAATCCTGATCGTCGGCGGTGGTTACGCCGGTTTTTACACGGCCTGGAAACTCGAGAAGCAGTTGCGTCGTGGCGAGGCCGTGGTGACGCTCGTCGACCCGCTTCCCTACATGACCTACCAGCCGTTCCTGCCCGAGGTGGCGGCCGGCTCGGTGGAGTCACGGCACGCAGTGGTCTCGCTGCGCAGGCACCTGCGCAAGACCACGATCATTACGGCTGCAGTCAGCCATATCGATCACGCCACCAAGACGGCGACGATCACCCCGGCCGAGGGCGAGCCGTGGACAATGACGTATGACCACGTGGTCGTCACTGCGGGCGCCGTCACGCGCACGTTCCCGATTCCGGGCGTCGCCGACAACGCCATTGGGCTGAAGACCATCGAAGAGGCCACGAACCTGCGTGATCGGATGCTCGCCAACTTCGATCGCGCAGCAAACCTGCCCGACGGCCCCGAGCGCGACCGGCTACTGACCGTGGTGGTCGTCGGCGGCGGATTCAATGGCATCGAGGTGCTCGGTGAGCTGCGCTCTCTGGCCAGTTCGCTGATCAAGTACTATCCGCGGATCTCGTTCGACGATACACAGTTCCACCTGGTCGAGGCGATGAGCCGCATCATGCCGGAAGTATCACTCAAGACGGCCGAGAAGGTTGTTCAGCAGTACATCCAGCGCGGCGTGCAGATGCACCTCGACACGCAGTTGACCTCAGCGGTGGACGGTGTGGTCGAGATGTCTTCTGGGCTCATCGTTGAAACCGACATGATCATCTGGTCGGCCGGTGTGATGGCGAACCCAGTCGTGAAGAACACCGACCTGCCGCTGGACGACCGCGGTCGCCTGCGAGTGCAGCCCGACCTGCGCGTCGTCGGCGATGACGGTGTCATCGAGGGTGCGTGGGGTGCAGGTGACGTCGCTGCGGTACCCGACCTCACCGGCGGCGGTGTCGGGGGGTACTGCGTGCCGAATGCCCAGCACGCCGTGCGCCAGGCCAAGCGGCTGTCGAAGAACCTCGTGGCGCTGCTGCGCGGGGAGGTTCCTGTGGAATACAAGCACAAGGGCCTCGGCGCAGTGGCCGGACTCGGCGTCGGCCACGGCGCCTTCCAATCGGGCAAGTTCGGCTTTACCGGCCCGCTCGCGTGGATTGCGCACCGTGGCTACCACGGCTTGGCTGTTCCCACCGTGGAGCGCAAGATGCGCGTGTTCGGAAACTGGCTGTTCAACTTCCTGGCCACGCGCGACATCGTTGGTCTTGAAGCGATCCAGACTCCGCGTGCGGCGTTCGAGGCGGTGGCGGCGCGACCGAAGCCCGCCGTGGAGAAGCCCGCTGAGAAACCGTCATCCGAATCCACTGCAGCCAAGGTCGACACGGAAAAGGTAGCGGTCACGGCAGCGGCAGCGAAGGCTCCGTCTGGGAAGGCTCCGTCTGGGAAGGCCCCTGCCAAGAAGGCCCCGGCAGCAAAGGCAGCAACCGCGACGGCCCCGGCCAAGGCGCCGACCTCCAAAGCCGCTGCGTCTCGGGCAGCAGCGACAGCGGCCACGAAGGCCCCGGCCACGAAGGCCACCCCGAAGGAGACTGATTCCGCGGCCGATTCAACGGAGAAGGCCGACCCCTCGAAGGCATAAAAGGCGCGGTATCCGCGGGCCCCCATAGCCCAATCGGCAGAGGCAGACGACTTAAAATCGTTCCAGTCTGGGTTCGAGTCCCAGTGGGGGTACTTGGGCACGAACAGTTGATGTCAGATGCGAACAGTGCCTCGTGATTCTGGCGCGTTTCGCCCTTACTTGACTGGCGCGGCGTGATCCGGGTGGTGGGGTGGAAAGGATTCGGGGAGCACAGATTCCCCTTGTCGTTTACCGCAGGCGGCGAGATGCTGCATACTATGGTGATGAGTGGGACGATTGACTCACTCTCATCGAGCAAGGATGCACGATGCTGTGCGACCGAAGGAGCTGCGTGACTTGATCATGCACGAACCAACCCAGCACGAACCAACCCAGCACGATTCAACCCAGCACGACCCAGCCAGCCAGGCGACCCAATGACCGATGAGACGGTGATGACGTCGAGCACGTCCGACGTCAAATCGCCCCAGCGCATGCCCGTTGCCGAGCGACGGACCGCCCTCATCGACGCGGCACTACGGGTCGTTGCCCAACACGGGGTGTCCGGGGCGACCACGAGGGCGATTGTTGCCGAGGCAGGTATGGCGCTGGCGAGCTTCCACTACGCCTTCTCCAGCCGTGACGAATTGATGACCGAACTTGTGAATCACGTCATCGAGCACGAACAGACAGCGCTGGTGCCGCCGCTGCCCCATGAGGCAGCGAGCGTGCGCAATGTTCTCCGTGACGGCCTTCAGCGCTATTTCGATCACCTCGTCGAGGAGCCCGAACGCGAACAGGCGATGCTCGAGCTGACACAGTACGCGCTGCGCACTCCAACGCTGCAATCCTTGGCCCGCCGGCAGTATGACCGCTACTTCGAGATGGCCCGGGATTCGCTGACTCTGGCGGCTGAGCTCACCGGAGCCGTCTGGCGTGTTCCCACCGAAGAGATCGCCCACCTACTGGTCGCCGTCACCGACGGGCTCACCGTCGGCTGGTTGGTGAACAGGGACGACGCCGCTGCCCGCGCCCTCATGGACCTCGCCGCCGACAGCATCGCTCACCTCGCGGAGGAAAGCGCATGAGTGGCGTGGTCAAGGCGCCGGCGACGACCATTGGTGTCTTTCAGGAACCCACCGCCCGGGTCACCTCCGGCTGGATCGCGGTTTTCGCCACCGCCTGGTTCGGTATCTGGATGGCGCAACTCACCCCGATCCAGCTCTTGTTGCCGGCCCAGATCGAAGCGCAGCTGCACGCCACGAACTGGGTCGACAACGTGGTCGCCTTCGGCATCATCTCGGGTATTGCGGGCCTGTGCGCGCTGGCCGCGTACCCGTTGACCGGTGCCCTGTCTGACCGCACCACGAGCCGCTTCGGTCGACGGCGTCCGTGGATGGCTGCAGGGGCGCTGGTGTTTGCCCTCTCATTGTTCCTGCTCGGTCTGCAGTCGTCGATGATCGGGATCGGATTCTTCTGGTCCTGCGCGCTGATCGGGTTCTGCATGCTGACAGCGGCACTCACCGCCACGATCTCCGACCAGGTGCCAGTGACCCAGCGAGGGTACGTCTCCGGCTGGTTGTCGGCCCCGCAGGCCATCGGCACGATCGCTGGTCTCATGCTGGTGACCATGCTGTTCACCGGCCAATTCGTCGGATATTCCGTGATGGCCATCCTGCTGGTGGTTCTGGTCACCCCGTTCCTGTTGTTCGTGCGCGACACCCGGTTGCTGCCTGACCAGCGGGAGCCGCTCACCGCGCGGGGAATCCTGGAGAGCCTATGGATCAGCCCACGTGAGCATCCGGATTTCGGCTGGACCCTGCTCAGCCGAATACTGGTCAATTTCGGCAATGCGTTCGGAACCACGCTTCTGCTGTATTTCTTGGCGTTTGGTTTAGACCTCGGGATGGGCGACGCCGAAGACGGCCTGCTGCTGTTGACCGGGATCTACATGGTGTTCGTCATCCTGGCCTCCCTCGGCGCCGGCAAATGGTCGGACAAGGTCGGCAGACGCAAGGTGTTTGTGTTCGTGGCATCCACGCTGCAGGCGATTGCCGCCCTGTTGCTCGCGTTCGTGCCCAGCCTCGATGTGGCCATGGTCGCCGCCGGCCTCCTGGGGCTCGGCTACGGCTGTTTCCTGTCGGTCGACCAGGCTCTCGCAACGCAGGTGTTGCCCGACCCCGCCTCCCGAGGCAAAGACCTCGGCATCATGAACATCGCAACCGCCGTGCCGCAGGCCATCGCTCCGCTGCTCGGTGCAATCACCGTCGCCGCGCTCGGGGGATTCAGCGGTTTGTTCATCATGGCCGGAGTGTTTGCCTTCGCGGGTGCGCTCGCGGTGGCTCAAGTGAAATCTGTGCGTTGAAATAGTCGTGCGTTCGAGAGTTTGTGCGTTGGAGAAGTGGCGTGTTGACGAAGCAGCGTGTTGAAGAAGCAGCGTGTTAAAGATGCAGCCGCTAGAGAAGGTGTGTTGAGGTAAATGAAACTGACACTGTCCCCGCCCGAGGGGTCGATGGGCCGCCCCGCGACTCCCTGGACCAGCCCCGAGCACTACTGGCCCGAGCTGACGCGCGCGACCGAACATCTGGATCCACCTGTTGCCGTGCTCCACCTGGGTGCGCTCGAGCACAACGCGGCCGACATGGTGCGGCGCGCGGCGGGCAAGCCTATCCGGGTCGCCTCCAAGTCGGTGCGGGTGCGCGGAGTGATCGATGCGGTGCTGGAGTTGCCCGGTTATCACGGGGTGCTCGCCTACACCTTGGCCGAGGCGCTGTGGTTGGCCGAGCCCTCTGCCGCGCGCTCGGGTATCGACGACGTGGTCGTCGGCTATCCGACGGTCGACCGGAAGGAGATCGCCCGGTTGGGTGCCTCCGCGGAGTTGGCCGGTCGGGTGACCCTGATGATCGACTCCGTCGCGCAACTCGACCTGATCGACCACGTGTGCCCACCGGGAAAGCGGGAATCGATTCGGGTCTGCCTGGAACTCGACGGCTCTTGGCTGGCGCCCGTGCTGGGCAAGCTCGGCGTGTGGCGTTCACCGATATACACTCCGGCCGACGCGCGGCGGCTCGCCGAAGAGATCGTGCAGAGGCCCGGCTTCGAACTGGTCGGAATGATGGCCTATGAGGCGCAGATCGCCGGGGTCGGGGATGCCCCGGCCGGGCAGCCGGTGATGGCACGGGTGAACCGGTGGATGCAACGCCAGTCCAGACCGGAGATCGCCACCCGTCGCGGCGAGGCAGTGACCGCCGTGCGGCAGGTCGCCGACCTCGAGTTCGTGAACGGTGGTGGAACCGGGTCGCTGGAGTCGACTTCTGCAGACGCCTCGGTCACTGAGATCGCTGCCGGCAGTGGCCTGCTCGGCGGCCACCTGTTCGACAACTACGCCGGATTCCTGCCGGCCCCCGCCGCGGCTTTCGCCCTACCGATTGTGCGCAAGGCCACGGCAGATTCGGCGACCATGCTCGGGGGCGGCTGGATCGCATCCGGCGTACCGGCCGCCGACCGGTTGCCGAGCCTGGAGTGGCCGCTTGGGCTGCGTTACGCACCCAGGGAGGCAGCGGGCGAGGTTCAGTCGCCGGTCTTCGGCACGGCGGCGGCCGGCCTGGTACCCGGCGACCGGGTGTGGTTGCGGCACACGAAATCCGGTGAGCTGAGCGAGCACGTCGACCGATTCCACATCGTTGACGGGAACAAGGTCATCGGCACGTTGCCGAGCTACCGAGGTGAGGGGAAGGTCTTCCTGTGACCGTCAGCGAACGCAATGAGAAGACGGGATCCACTCTGATTTCTGGAACGGTGTGGCGCAACTGGGCCCGCACGGTTGAAGTGCGGCCGACGCTGGTGGCGCGACCCACCAGCGTCGCAGGTGTGCAGCGTGCCATCGAAACGGCTCGTGCGCGCGGCATCACGGTGAAGGCAGTAGGGGCGGGGCACAGTTTCACAGCCATCGCTGAGGCGCCGGGTGTGCAACTCGACCTGACCCGGCTCACGGGGCTGATCGACGTGGATCAGGCCCGGCGCCGTGTGAGGCTTCTGGCCGGCACCTGCCTGCGCGACATCCCCGAGCTGCTGGCCCCGTATGCGTTGGCGATGGAAAACCTCGGCGATATCGACTCACAGTCGATCAGCGGTGCGATCTCCACCGGGACCCACGGAACCGGGGCGTCGTTCGGCGGCATCGCAACGCAGGTGGTGGCAGCGCTGGTGGTTACGGCATCCGGGGATCTGCTGAGAATCGACGAGAACCAGAACAGCGAATTGCTGCCGGCACTGTCGCTCGGGCTCGGTGCCCTGGGAATCCTGGTCGAAGTGACACTGCAATGCGTGCCACAGTTCGTGCTACAGGCCGTGGAGCAGCCCGAACGACTCGACGCCGTGCTGGAGTCGGTGTTGGAGCGCGCGGCGGCGGTTGACCATTTCGAGTTCTACTGGTTCCCGCACACGAAAACCGCTCTGACCAAGTCGAACACCCGGCTGCCGGCCGACGCGCACCGTGAACCGTTGACCGTGACCAAGGCCTATCTTGACGACGTCGTCGTCGCGAACGGCGTGTTCCGCCTGACCTGCAACCTCGGCCGGATCGCGCCGGCTGCGATACCCGGCATCAACCGGATGGCGGAGAAACTGACCGGTAACCGCCGATTCACCGACCTGTCGACCAACGTGTTCATCACCAGGCGCACGGTGCGGTTCAAAGAGATGGAGTACGCCATCCCGGCTGAACACGTGGTGAGCGCACTGCGCGAGATCAACGCGGTGATCCAGCGGAGGGGGTTGCGAATCTCCTTTCCCCTTGAGGTGCGGTTTGCGAAGGAGGATTCGTTGTGGCTGTCGACCGCCAGCGGGCGGGCAACGGTGTACATCGCGGCGCACCGGTTCTTCCGCGAAGACCACCGCGAGTACTTCGCGGCGCTGGAGGAAGTGTTGCGTTCCTTTGGCGGGCGACCACATTGGGGCAAGATGCACACGCAGGACGCCGAGTCACTGCGCCAGGTGTACCCCCACTTCGACAACTTCATCGAACTGCGGGACCGGCTCGACCCGGAACGGTTGTTCGCCAATCGGTACTTGGACCGCGTGCTCGGCGCCTGAGCTGTGGGCGCCAATTGAGCTGTGTGGGCGCCCCTGAGCGGTGTGGCCCTCCTGGCCCCGACTTGTCCTCGTCATTGCCCCCGGGAGTGCAGTAGATGGGGGAATCCGCGTCGGTTAACCCCATCTGCTGCACGCTCGGCGGAGGACGGGAGGATATCCAGAGGTCAGGGCGAGAGGTGTGGGCGAGGGGTGAGGGCGAGAGGTCAGGACGGCTACGGGGTCCGGCGGCGCAGGGTGATGGCACCGAGCACGATGAAGCCGACGATGAACGCGGCGATGATCAGCAGTTCCACCCCGATCCAGGCCGCGTCATGGCTGCCGGTGGCGACGGCGTTCAACGCGTCGATGGCGTGGGAGAGCGGCAACCAGTCGGAGATGAAGTGCAGGAAGTCTGGCAGTTGATCACGGGGCAGGAAGATGCCCCCCAGCAGGATCTGGGGAAATATCAACGCCGGCATGAACTGCACCACCTGGAACTCGGTGCGGGCGAACGCGCTGGCGAGAAGGCCGAGCGTGGTGCCGAGAATTGCGTCCACTACAGCGATCGCGAACAGCAGCCAGAGGGAACCCTCGATGGTCAAGCCGCACACCCAGACGGCGAACGAGACCGTGACCGCGGCCTGCAGCAGGGCCAGCAGACTGAACGCGATGGCGTAGCCGAGGATGAACTCAAGCTGCCGGATCGGCATGGTCAGTAGGCGCTCCAGCGTGCCCGTGCGGCGTTCGCGCAACGTGGCGATGCTGGTGATCAGGAACATGATGGTGAACGGGAACAACGCCAGCATTGCCGGGCCGATCTGTTCGAACACCGGGGTGTCGACGAACAACCAGGCGATCAGCCCGATGAGCAGGCTCGGTACGACCAGCAGCAGGCCGACGGTGCGGGGATCGTGACGGATCTGCTGCAGTGCCCGGCCCGCCGTCGCAAACGTGCGCCGGGCGTTCACGACCCACCTGCCCGATGCTTCGGGTGCTGCCGGATGATGGCGAGGAATGCCTCCTCCGCCGTGGCAGCGCCGGTGCGAGCGAGTAACTCGCTGGGGGTGAGATCCGCTACGAGGTCACCATCGCGCATCAGCAGCAGACGGTCGCAGCGAGTGGCCTCATCCATCACATGCGAGGACACCAGCAGGGTACTGCCACCTCGGGCCAGATCGTGGAAGAGGTTCCAGAGATCTTCGCGAAGCACCGGGTCCAACCCGACAGTCGGCTCGTCGAGTACCAGGAGGGGCGGGCTGGACAACATCGCGACGGCCAAGGAGACCCGGCTGCGCTGGCCTCCGGACAGGGTAGCCACCAGTTGGCCGGCCGTGTCGCTCAGCGCGGTCTCCTGGAGTACCCGGTCGATGTCCTCGGCCCGGGCGCCGAGCACAGACCGGAAATAGCTCAGGTTCTGCCGCACCGTGAGGTCGTCGTAGATGCTGGCCGCCTGGGTGGAATATCCCACCAGTCTGCGTAGCCGTGCGTCTCCGGAGGGTAGACCGAGCACCTGCACACTGCCGGATGCGATCCTCTGCACGCCGACGATTGATCGCATCAGAGTCGTCTTGCCGCCGCCGCTGGGCCCCAACAGCCCAACCACCTGTCCGCAGGGTACGGTGACTGTGATGCCGTGCAGTACCAGCTTCTTGCCGCGCCGCACACGCAGGGACTCGCATTCGATGGCGGGGGCGGTGTCGGGCATCCGTAGTCCCTTTCCTCCGTGATGCTGAAAACCTGAGTGTACTCGCTGACTCGCGTGCGGAAAAGGTGAGGGCGTACCGCCAGTTGACTGAGAGGATACTCATTCTCAGCGACTGTCACAGGACTGTCGATATAGTGAAGATCATGGAATGGCTGATCCCTGTACTCATCGTTGTTGCACTCGTTCTGATCATTGGTATTTACCTGTGGTCCACATACAACGGGTTGGTGACGCTCAACGTTCGCGTTGATGAGGCATGGAGTGACATCACGGTGCAGCTCAAGCGGCGTGCTGATCTGATCCCCAACCTGATCCAAGCGGTCAAGGGCTATGCGGCGCATGAGAAGGGCGTGTTCGAGTCGGTCACGCGGGCCCGGGCAGAGACGCTGTCGGCGCAGGGGCCGGTCGAGGCCTCCGCCGCCGAGAATCATATGCAGCAGGCGTTGAAGAGCATTTTCGCAGTCGCTGAGGCATACCCGCAACTGCAAGCCAGTCAGAACTTTTTGCAGTTGCAGGGCGAACTGGTCGACACCGAAGACAAGATCCAGGCATCTCGCCGCTTCTACAACGGAGGTGTGCGCGAGTTGAACACCAAGATCAAGGTGTTTCCGAACAACATGTTCGCCAAGGGCCTGGGTTTCACCTCTCGCGATTTCTTCGAGGTGGCAGATGTCGCAGCGATCGCCGAGCCGCCACGCGTTCAGTTCTAGGAGTTCCGATACTCGCATGAACCACGCTCGAATCCAGCCGCCCAGGCCGGTTCGGTGGGCAACGGGTACCCGTTCACGAGTTGAGTCGATATGTACAGTGCGATAGCGCGCAACAAGCGCAACACCGTCTTCATCATCATCGTCTTTCTGGCGGTGATCGGAGGCCTGGGCTATCTCGCCAGCGTGGTCTATGCCGACCCGTGGATCACCCTGATCGTCTTTGTCGTGGCCACTGCCTATGCCCTCATCCAGTATTTCGCTGCCGACAAGCTGGCGGTGTCGATGGCCGGTGGGCACGAAATCCAGAAGGCCGACAATCCCAGGCTCTACCGGGTGGTGGAGAACCTGGCCATCACCGAGGGACTGCCGATGCCCAAGGTGTACATCGTGAACGATCCGGCGCCGAACGCGTTCGCCACCGGGCGGGATCCGAAGTCGGCGGCGGTGGCCGCCACTTCCGGGCTGCTCGACCTGATGACCGACCAGGAGTTGGAAGCGGTCATGGCGCACGAGATGGGGCACGTCAAGAACTACGACATCCGGGTCTCCATGATCGTGTTCGGGCTGGTCGTTGCAGTCGGCTTCATCGCCGACATGTTTCTGCGCGTCGCCATCTTCGGCGGGGGGCGCAGCCGCAACAACAATGGGGGAAACCCGATCATGCTGGTGTTCGGCCTCGTCGCCATGATCATCGCTCCGCTGATTGCTGCAGTGGTTCAGGCCGCCATCTCCCGCCAGCGCGAATACCTTGCCGACGCCACCGGCGCGATGACGACAAGAAACCCGGATGCCCTCGCGAGCGCGCTGGCAAAGCTGGGTGAATACGGCCGCCCGATGAAACGGCAGAACTCAACCATGTCGCATCTGTGGATCTCTGACCCGAACCGGCCCGGCCTGATGAGCCGCATGTTCAGCACCCACCCGCCGATCCCAGAGCGGATCGCCCGCCTGGAAAAGATCGGTCGCACCTTCTAGCCGGCACGTCCTTCTAGCCGGTACGTCCTTCTGGTTGTACTGCCCATCTGACTGGCGTTGCCTGTCAGGCGATGGCAGCCACCTCACTGCGCAATGCAGTCGCCAGGTTGCCGCGAGCGGCCACCCACACATCGTCTGCACCCTGCCAACGGGCGGTGGCGGCCAAAACCGCGGCCAGCCGAGCTGCGGTATCCGGCGGCGCTCCAGCCTCCTGCCAGGCCGCCTGGACACGCAACACCCCGGCCTGACGATCATGCTTCAGGTCGACACGGCCCACGACCCTGTCGTCAACCAGCACCGGGAGCACGTAGTAGCCGAAGACACGTTGGGGCGCTGGCGTGTAGATCTCGATCCGATAGTGAAAGTCGAACAAGCGCTCGGTACGTTTGCGGTCCCAGACGACGGGGTCGAATGGTGACAACAGCGCGGTGGCCTCGATGGTGCGTGGCTGCCGGGCGTCACGATGCAGCCAGGCGTTCTGCTTCCAACCGTCCACGCGCACCGGAACCAGCACTCCGGCGTCTTCGAGTTGGCGCACGGCAACAATCGAATCGGCGATACCGAGACGAAAATAGTCAGCGAAGTCGGCGACCGTTCCGATGCCGTGGGCCCGGGCGCCGACCTCGACCAGGCGCCGGTGCGCCTCGGCGCGCGGTACATCTTGCGTGAGCAACTCCGGTGTGAACACGTGGTGCGGAAGTGCGTAGTGGCGTTCGAAACGTTCGCGACCGGCGATCACCACATCGCCCCAGCGAAAGAGCGTCTCCAGCCCGCGCTTCACGTCAGACCAGCCCCACCAGGGCCCGCGACGCTGATTGGCATCATGCTCGATCGCACTCGCCGGTACCGGGCCGGTCGCCTCGAGTTCGGCCACCAGCCAGCCCAGCAGGGTTTCGTTCTGCCGGGCCCAGGAGTCTGCTTCGACAAGGGACCGGTCACGAAACTCAGTCATTCGCCAACGCATCAGTGGCCACGTCTCCCGGGGCAGGAAGGAGGCCTCATGCGCCACGTACTCGATGAACCTCGGGGCTGGGCCGAGGGTCAGGCGGTCGAGATCGCCCTTGTCATAAGCGCCCAGCCGTGCGAACACCGGCAAGTAATGAGCGCGCTCGAAAACGTTGACGCTGTCAATCTGAAGCAGACCCAACTTCTCGACCATGTTGGACAATGAGCGTATCCCCGGCCGGCGTTCAGACGACGTCTGATCGTGCTGTCGGCGAAAGCCCTGCGCGGCCAGGGCTATCCGCCTGGCCAGTCGGGGTGAGATCGAGTCCGTCACGCTGACGACTCTAGCGCGGTGTTCCGTCATCGTTTCAGTGTCGGTGCGCGGTGATTCATGGCGCCGTCGGCATATAACCGGCCATAGACTGAAACGGTGGAGGATCACCAGGGAGCAGGCCCCACGGCGGAGCCGGGTGAGCGCTCGCTGGTGCCACCAGGCGTGAGGGTTGCTGGCGCCTGGTCGTGGCGCATTCTGGTCATGGTCGGGGTGCTCGCCGTTCTGGTCTATACAGCGATCCAGTTCAGCCTGATCGTCATTCCGGTCATGGTCGCCATTCTCTTGGCAGCCCTCCTTGTTCCCCTGATCAATTTTCTGCAGCGCCACGGTTGGCCGAAATGGCTTGCCGTCATAGCGGTCACCCTGGGGTTCATCGTGGTGGTGACCGGACTGGTCGTTCTGATCGTCACCCAGATCACCTCCGGGATGGACGAACTCCGGGTTCAGACGCTGGCCTCCTATGACCAATTCAAGGACTGGTTGCGCGCCCCTCCGTTTGAGCTCAGCGAGTCGCAGATCTCCGGGCTCGTCGGGGATCTGATCGCGGTCGTCCAAGGAGACCCCAACCTGCTGTGGAACAGGGCGCTCACCCTGGGCAGCGGCGTGGGGCACTTCCTTGCCGGGTTTCTGCTGACCCTGTTCGCGACGCTGATCTTCCTGATCGACGGCAAGGGCGTTTGGCGTTGGCTCGTGCGACTGTTCCCGAAAGCGGCACGGCCCGCGGTGGACGGAGCGGGCCAGGCCGGTTGGCGAACCATGGGAAACTTCGTTCGAGTGCAGATCGTGGTCGCCGCTATCGACGCGACGGGAATCGCCGTCGGTGCCGCGATCCTGCAACTGCCCCTCGCCATTCCAATCGGGATACTCGTCTTTCTGGGCTCGTTCATTCCGATCGTCGGGGCTGTTCTGACCGGAGCACTGGCAGTGTTCATCGCGTTGGTCTACCAGGGTTGGGCCATCGCGTTGGTGATGCTGGCCATAGTGCTCGTGGTGCAGCAGGTGGAGGGTCATGTGTTGCAACCGCTGATCATGGGGAATGCGGTCAAGATTCACCCGCTCGGTGTCGTGCTGGCAGTGACTGCGGGGGCGCTGGTCGGGGGAATTGCCGGGGCGCTCTTTGCGGTGCCGATCGTCGCCTCGCTCAACGCCATGATTCTTTACGTCGCCCGGGGGAGCTGGCGGGAACCAGAGCCCCCACCTCGGGCCGCGATGGAGGCGGAACCGGCCGCGGCCCCTTAGGGCGCGAGCGGGCGGCCGTTGATGAGAACCCGCGACCGTGACGATCCGCGATGACCACCTGACGATGATGCCCCGCTACAACCAGACAGACGACAGCGGCAGACAGACGACAACAGCAGTGAGATGACAGGCAGTGAGATGACAGGCAGTGAGATGACAGGCAGTGAGATGACAGAGAATCCCTTTCCGGGCCCGACACTCGATCAGTTCCGGGCAGCCCGGGAAACCGTCTACCGAGTGGCCAAGGTCACCCCGATGGACACGTCCCAATACTTGTCCGAACGGTTGGGAACATCGGTTTATCTCAAGTGTGAGAACCTGCAGCGCGGTGGATCCTTCAAACTTCGCGGAGCCTTCTATCGGTTGTCGCAACTGAATGAGGAGGAGCGTCGGCGGGGTGTGGTGGCGGCGTCGGCCGGCAACCACGCGCAGGGTGTGGCCCTGGCGGCTCGAGAGTTGGGGATCGCCGCAACCATCTTCATGCCCGAGGGGGCGGCACTGCCGAAACTGCAGGCAACCCGGCGTTACGGCGCCGATGTCATCCTGCAGGGGGCAACGATCACCGAGGCATTGCAGGCCGCTGCAGACTTCGCTGCCGAGACCGGGGCGTTGATCATTCCCCCGTTCGACCACGAAGACGTGGTGATCGGACAGGGCACATTGGGGTTGGAGATCCTGGACGAGATCCCCGACCTGGAGACCGTCATCGTCCCGATCGGTGGCGGCGGATTGGCGGCCGGAGTGGCCAGTGTGGTCAAACAACAGGCTGCGGCGACCGGCCGGACTGTGAAGGTCATTGGGGTGCAGGCCGAGGCCGCTGCGGCCTACCGGCCGTCCTTACTCGCTGGAGAGCCTGTGCAGATCCAAATGGGCCCCACCATCGCTGATGGCATCGCCGTGGCGAAGCCCGGTGACCTCAACTTCCAGATGCTCGAGAAGACCGTCGACGAGATTGTCGAGGTGTCTGAAGACGAGGTGGCTCAGGCGATCCTGATTCTTTTGGAACGCACCAAATTGGTGGTGGAGGCCGCCGGCGCTGTGGGAGTTGCTGCGATCATCGCCGGCAAGGTGCACGCGGTCGGCAAGACCGTCGTCATCCTGAGCGGTGGAAATATCGACGCGTTGCTGTTGCAGCGTGTGATCAGCCAAGGCCTCGCGGCCTCGGATCGCTACCTCACGGTGCGGGTGATCCTTCCCGACCGTCCCGGACAATTGGTGCGTGTGGCGCAACTGGTCGCCGAAGCGAACGCGAATGTCGTCGAGGTGCTACACACCCGTCATGGACTGGGCGCCCAATTGAGCGAGGTGGCAATCGAATTGAGTGTCGAAACGCGCGGCGGAGACCATAAACAGCAGGTGATCGACACAATTCGTGCCGGCGGCCTCGACGTGTTCGTCGAAGAGTAGCGGGTGGGGCCGAAAGGCGTTCAGCGGGGGACGAAAGGTGCTCAGCGCGCCAGGTAGGTCTCCACCTTGTTGATTGACACCTGAATCTTCTTGCCGTTCGGGGCCTCGTAGCTGGCCTTGTCGCCCACCTTCAAACCGAGGATCGCGGTGCCGAGGGGGCTCTGCGAACTGTAGACGGACAAGTCGCTCTTGTCGCCGGCCATCTCGCGGTTTCCGATCAGGAATACGCTCTTGTCTCCGGCGATCGTGGCCGTGACCACCGTTCCGGGCTCGACGACCCCCTCGCTGGCAGGTGCCTCGCCAACCTCGGCGTCTCGCAGGAGGATGGTGAGCTGGCTGATCCGTGCCTCGATCTTGCCCTGCTCGTCTTTGGCCGCGTGGTAGCCGCCGTTCTCCTTGAGGTCGCCCTCTTCGCGGGCCAGTTCGATCTTCTTCGCGATATCTATGCGCCCAGCCGTCCGCAACGTCTCGAGTTCGGCGGAAAGTCGTTCGAAGGCTTCACGCGTGAGCCAGTTCGCTGGAACAGTATTGGACACGGTGGCCTCCCTTAGGCTTCACGATCGTATGAATCAGCGCCCCGGCGGTGACCGTCAGGGCGCATCAACCCATTATTCTACCGGCCAGCATCGGTAAATCAAACCGGTCACGCTCAGTTCGGTGGTGCGAACTGTCTCGGTGAAAGCGCGTGTTCGTTGGGTGGACGCGGGGATGTCCACCACCTTCCAACCGACGATTGCGAACGATTCGTTCATCGCTTGCAGCGCGCAGGCGGCGGCCTGCCCGGGGGGCATGCTCACTTCGAAGGAGACGCTGACGGCGTGCTCTCCCAAGACTGTGTGTGCGGTGTCTCGCGCATCCACCGGGTTGGGGCTGCCGCCTGCCCACACCACCCACGCAGTGAGCACGACGACGAAACCCACCGCTGCCAACCACCAGACGAGTCGAATCCGGCGCCCACGACCCGCACTGCGACCGTAGCGCTTGTCAAGGTCGGGGTGAGTCGAGGTGTCGAGAACGCCGCCGCCGGATGGCGGCGTGCCGGAGGAGTCAAAGTCTTCCGCGGCCTCATCGCTGACCGGGTCGGACACTCTCATACAACTCCAGATCGGGTTCGTTACTCTAGTGGGGGCCAGTATTGTTGACTGACATAGCCTGTCTACCATTCAAGGTTAGGCGAATACCGAAGAAGGAGTGAGACCACTCACGTGTCCCTGCGAATGATGGCGGTTCACGCCCACCCCGATGACGAATCGAGTAAGGGCGCCGCGACGTACACCTATTATCGCAGCATCGGCGCCGAAGTGATGGTGGTCAGTTGCACCGGCGGTGAACGCGGGGACATCCTGAACGACGGGATCGAGAACCGCGCCCAGGCTGAACGTGACATCACCGGGTACCGGCGGCGGGAGATGGCACTGGCCGCGGAGGTCATGGGGATCGAACATCGCTGGCTCGGCTACGTCGACTCCGGTATGGCTCAGGAAGACGGCACACTGCCGGTGAACTCGTTCGCAGCCATCCCGCTGCAGACCTCGACCGAACCGTTGGTGCGATTGATTCGCGAGTTCCGGCCCCAGGTGCTGATCACGTACGACGAGAACGGCGGCTACCCGCATCCCGACCACATTCGCTGCCACGAGATCTCGGTGGAGGCGTACCGGGCCGCAGCCGACCCAGACAGATACCCCGACACCGGGGACGCCTGGCAGATCAGCAAGCTCTATTACGACCGCATTTTCAATGCAGAACGAATGAACAGCGTGTACGAGCTGATGAAGGTCGAGCACCCGGACTCTCCGTTGCTCGAACAGATGGCCCAACGACGCTCCTGGGTAGACCTGATGCCGAAGCTGGCGACCAGCCGGGTGTCGGTGGGAGAGTTCTTCGAGCACCGCGACAACGCGCTGCGGGCACACGCCAGCCAGGTGTCGCCGGATAGTTCGTTCTTCTTCTGGCCCAACGACATCCAGCGTGAGGCGTGGCCTTACGAGGACTTCCAACTCGTCGACTCAAAGGTGGAAAGTGTGCTCCCTGAAACCGACCTCTTCGCCGGTGTGAAGGACCTGTCGTGATCACCGCCCTCGGCATTGGTGCCGCAGGTGCGCTGCATGCGGCATCGACGCCCCCGTCCGCGCCCACCGAGGCGCAGGCGAATCCGGGCGTGTGGGGATTCGTGATCACCTTTTTGCTCGCCCTCGCCGTGATGGTCATCATCTATGACATGATCCGGCGAGTGCGGCGCATGAACTACCGCGCCCAGGCCCAAAAGGAGTTGGCGGATGAGGCAGCCGAAGCAGCCGAGCTGGAGGCGTTGAGCGGGCATGTCGGCACTGATGGTGCTGACGGTGCCGATGGTACTGACGGTGCCGATGGTACTGACGGTGCCGATGGTACTGACGGTGCCGATGGTACTGACGGTGCCGGCGATGCGGCGAAACCACCGAAGGCGGCTCCGCCAACGTCCTAACCGGGCAGTTCATCCAGCCGGGTTGCGCAACAACGAGGCCAGTGCGAGCAGCTGGCCAGCGCGCCTAGCCGGCTGGACCAGCAATGCAGAAGTCCTGGATGGTTCCGACCAGGATTTTGGTGAGTGCACGCACGGATGAGCCGGTGGTCCATTCGTCGGCTTCGTGTGCGCCGGCTCCGTCGACACCGAGCAGCAGGCACGGAATGCCGGCGGCCGCGATGAGCCCGGCATCCGTCCAGAAGGGCTCGCCGCGTCTGCCGGGTGCGACCCCGAGAATCTGCGTGGCGTGTTCTTCGAGGATGCGCACCAGAGGGGCCTCCGGGTCGGCCTGGAGGGCTGCTCGTGCGACCTGTCGCCGAAGGGTGAAGGTGAAATCAGGAATCATCGCGGCCAGTTCGGACAGAAGCAGGTGCAACTCCTGTTCCACAGAGTCTGGGGATTCGCCCGGCAGCATGCGTCGTTCGACGCTGATCCGGCATTCGTCGGCGACGGTTGCCTCATCGGTGCCACCGTGAATCTTGGAAACCCGCACTGTGCTGTGGCCCAGAAGTGGATGCCCGGGTCCGGCTGAAAGCCGGCCCGCCAGACAATCAAGTGCGCGCAGCACATGCGTGGCGTGGGCGATTGCATCCACCCCGCGTTCGGGCATCGACCCGTGGGCGGCAACGCCGGTCAGGACGATCTCGAACCACGCGAATCCGCGATGCGCGACGACGAGCTGCAGATTCGTGGGCTCCGCGACAATCGCAGCATCTGCGGTGAACGTTCGCAACACCTCCTCGGTGCCGAGGCTGCCGAACTCCTCGTCGGCCACCAGGGTCACCAGCACGTCGCCCGCCGGTCGATTCCGCCCCGCGGTCGCAGTGGCCGCCAGAATCGCTGCCACACCGCCCAGCATGTCGAAGGTGCCGCGCCCATGCAATTGGTCTCCCCGTTCGACGAGTTCGAAGGGGTTGCCGGAGTACCCGGCCACAGGCACTGTGTCGAGATGGCCGTTCAGCATCAGCGAACGGCCGTCACCGGTTCCGCGCAGGATGCCGACTACCGACGGTCGACCGGGGGTCTCTTCGAGGCGATGCACCTCGAACCCGTGCCGGGTCATCCACTCGGCACAGAAGGTGGCGATTGCGCCCTCGCCGGCTCCTGAAACAGTCAGATCTGGATTCACCGAGTCGATGGCGACCAATTGCCTCAGCAGGTTCACGGGGTCGATCGGCGGCACGGCTCTCCTTGTGGCTGGTTTCAGATGGGTGATTCAGGCGGTTCGGGGGTTCAGAAGGTCGGGCGTTCAGAAGGTCGGGAGTTCAGAAGGTCGGGGGTTCAGAAGGTCGGGGGATTGACGGCCACCAGGAGAATCGCCGTCCAGTGGCAGAGGAAAGCCAGCACGGTCAGGGTGTGGAAGATCTCGTGGAATCCGAATGCACCGGGGAAGGGATTGGGGCGCTTCAGGGCGTAGATAATGGCGCCCACACTGTACAAGAGCCCCCCGACGATGATCAGTATCATCGTTGCCGCATTGGCCAGGAAGAACTGCGGCATGAACATGACCGCGGCCCAGCCCAGCAGCAGGTAGAGCGGAACGTAGAGCCACCGCGGTGCACCGATCCAGAACACGCGAAAGCCGATCCCAAGAACCGCTCCTCCCCAGACCAGGCTGAGCAGTAGGGCGGCCTGTTTGGGAGGCAGGCACAGCACCGTGATCGGCGTGTAGGAACCTGCTATCAGCAGAAAGATATTGGCGTGGTCCAGCCGCTTGAACAGTCTCTTGGTCGCTGGCTTCCAGTTGAACCGGTGGTAGAGCGCAGAGACGCCGAACAACAGTAACGAGGACGCCACGAACACACTGCTGCTGATGGTGGCCGCCGCTCCATCGGCCGCGACGATGAGGATGATTCCCAGGACCACGGCGAACGGAAACGTGCCGGCGTGGATCCAACCGCGCCAGGTCGGCTTCAGGTCGAGAGGGTCTGCTGTGGCCGCCTCCAGCAGTGGCATGTGCAGGCTGATCGGCTCATCAGCGTCATTCCCGGTTGCCTCATCGGCGTGGGCATCTGCGCGGCGGCTATCTCTCGAGTTGCTGTCTGCGGAGCGCGGATCGCCTACTGAAGGATGACCGGTCATTCCACAAGCCTAACGGCGTGAGCCGGGCCCGCCATGAAGGTGGGCGTCGCCCGCGAGCGCGCGATCGGAAGGCGAAAACTGCGGATTGCACTCATTCGGGCCAGAAGTGCACTAGCGTGACTGTGTGCAGAAGCAGAGACTACCAATGGCTCGCGGGTTTCTCTATCGCGTCTACCAGAGTCGACTCAGGCGCCGACTCGACACGACCAGCCTGCCCTGCCATGTCGCGATGATCATCGACGGCAACCGCCGTTGGGCGAAGCAGTTGGGCCTGGAGACGGCGGCGGCCGGTCACCGTGCCGGGGCCGCGAAGATGAGGGAGTTCCTGGAGTGGTGTGACGACCTCGGCATCCCGATGGTCACGCTCTACCTGCTCTCGAGCGATAACCTGGTGCAGCGTTCCAGCCAAGAACTCGCCGACCTCATCGAGATCATCGCCGAGCTGGCCGAAGACCTTTCGCACTACCGCAACTGGCGGATCAAGAAGGTTGGATCGGATACGGGTCTCGCTCCCGGCCTCACCGCAGCTCTTGACGCCGCCGAGGCGCGTACTTTGAACAACTCGGGAATGCACATCAATCTGGCCGTCGGCTACGGGGGACGCACCGAGATCACGGATGCCATGCGGAACATCGTCGCGGAGCACATGAAGGGTGGCGGCACCCTGGACACGCTGGCCGAGCGGCTCACGCCCCAACTGATCGGTGAGCACCTCTACACCGGTGGCCTGCCCGATCCAGACCTGGTCATCCGCACGTCGGGGGAACAACGGTTGAGCGACTTCATGCTCTGGCAGAGTGCCCACAGCGAGTTCTACTTCGTGGAGGCGCTCGGTCCCGATCTGCGTGAAGTTGATTTCTTGCGCGCGTTGCGCGACTATTCTCGTCGCAAGCGACGCTTCGGCAGTTGAGGGAGGACGTGGGCAGATGATGACCATCGACGAGTTCACGCAGCAGTTCAACGAAGAACCGGGCTATTTCGACTTTGCCCGGGTCGGGCCGCCGGGTGCCGCCGTTCTGGCAGAGATGCAGGGGCAGGGGGAGATCTTCTCCCGTGCTCGGTTCGGCGGCCTCGACAACTTTGAGTATCAGGACGAACGGGTACGCGACGTGGTCGGCGCCCTGACCGGATTCCCGGCAGATCAAGTCGTGTTCCAGCCGAATACGTCGATGGGGCTGATGCACACCATGTTCGGCCTGACCGGCGGCGTGCTGATGTCGGGTTCCGAGTTTCCCAGCATCACCTATGCCGCAGTGCGCGCGGCCCAGTCGCTGGGGGTCGTGGTTCCCCAGTGGCTGGAGACCGACCATGGGCGGGTGACCCCCGGGCAGATCAGGGAGCAGATCACACCGAACACAGTCGCTGTCGCGGTCAGCCTGGTTGACTTTCGTACCGGTTACGTTGCAGATCTGGAGGGCATCCGCCAGGTCATCGGCGACCGATTGCTGATCGTTGACGCCATCCAGGGGTTCTCTGTCGTCGACGCAGCGTACGAGGCAGCTGACGTTGTCGTGGCTGGCGGTCAGAAGTGGGTACGGGCCGGCTGGGGGACCGGGTTCATGGCGCTGAGCCAACATGCCCTGGAGCGGATCACTCCCGTCGTCTCCGGGTTCAACGCGACAGATCTGGCCGAACCCTGGTCGAACTCCGAGATCCAGGAGCCCACAGCAGGCGCGGCCGCGTTCAGCGTGTCCATGCCCGATTGCATCGCTCAGGCCCGGCTGGCCGCCGCTTTGGAACAAGTCGACAAGGTCTCCGTGCCCGAAATCGTGCAGTCGATCTCACAGAAAACCTCTCGCCTGATCGACCTTGCCGACGAATTTGGGTTGCAGGTGACCTCTCCGCGCGACGTCGCAGAGCGTGCCGGGATCGTCGTCGTCACCCCGAGGCCCGACTGCGCCAGCCTTCTGACCGCCTCGCTGTTCAACCACGGCATCTCTGCAACGAGCAGGGAGGGGTCTGTTCGCTTCGGCGTTCACGTCTCGACCGACGATGACAGTTTCGATGCCCTGGCACTCGCGTTCACCGAATTCGGCAGGCTCGCCGCGGCGCGGTAGGGCAGCGTCACCCCCTCCTGTCTCTCATCCCGTCCTGCCCCTCACCCCGTCGCACGAGTGATTCTCGAACGCGATCGACCGACTGCGGCGTGTCGAAGGAGCGGTGTGGCGATCGGGTCGTAGCGTCACGACTATCAGGCAAGGCGCTTGATCGAGAATGCCTCAACGGGAGTGCTCGACATCGGCGCAGGACTGAACGCCGGTACTGCGCCAACACATGACAGCCGCTCCCGCGGGGCACTCGAGGCAGAGCCCGCACGCTTCGCGTCGGGATAGGGGAGTGCAACATGGTCGTCACCCGAACACCAGCAGGCCCGGTCACAGGTTCAGCATCCAAGGGGGCGAGCACCTCTCGACGGCCGCAGGCCCAACTGACCTACGTACTCGACACCTCGGTTCTGTTGTCAGACCCGAGGGCGCTGTTTCGATTCGCCGAACACGATGTGGTGTTGCCAGTGATCGTGATCAGCGAGCTTGAGAAGAAGCGGCACGATCCTGAGATCGGCTATTTCGCGCGGCAGGCGCTCCGTCTACTCGACGACCTGCGCGAAGAACACGGGAGACTCGACTTTCCGATCCCGATCGGAGATGGTGGGTCGCTTCGCGTGGAACTCAACCATTCCAGCCAGGCTGCTTTGCCGTCGGGGCTGCAACTCGGCGACAACGACTCGCGCATCCTGGCGGTTGCGCTGAACCTCGCCCATGACGGGCTCGACGTGATTGTGGTGTCGAAGGACATGCCGATGCGGGTCAAGGCGGCGTCGATCGGCTTGACCGCCGAAGAGTATCGGGCGGAGCAAGTGGTCGACTCCGGCTGGACAGGGATTCAAGAGGTGTCGGTGACCGAGCAGGACATCCTCGACCTGTACGATGGCGCGCAATTGCAGACCGACCTGGTGGCCGGGATGCCGGTGAACACCGGGCTCGTGCTGCAGTCCGATCGGGGTTCAGCGCTCGGGCGGGTCACCGGAGACGACGAGGTGACCCTGGTGCGTGGTGACCGGGACCTGTTCGGGCTGCACGGGCATTCCGCACAGCAACGCATCGCCATCGACCTCTTGCTCGACCCCGCAGTCGGCATCGTCTCGTTGGGCGGCCGCGCGGGAACCGGCAAGTCGGCGCTCGCCCTCTGCGCGGGGTTGGAGGCCGTGCTCGAACATCGCCAGCACCAGAAGATCATGGTCTTCCGACCGCTCTACGCCGTTGGTGGGCAGGAACTGGGATATCTGCCCGGCGACTCCGCCGAAAAGATGAACCCGTGGGCCGAAGCCGTGTTCGACACGCTCGGTTCGGTCGTCTCGCAGAATGTACTGGAGGAGGTGCAGGCCAGGGGCATTCTGGAGGTGCTGCCTCTGACACACATTCGTGGGCGGTCGTTGCACGACGCGTTCGTGATTGTGGATGAGGCCCAGTCGCTGGAGCGGAACGTGTTGCTCACGGTGCTCAGCCGAATCGGTCGCAATTCGCGGGTGGTCCTCACCCATGATGTGGCGCAGCGGGACAACCTGCGGGTCGGGCGACACGATGGGGTGGCCTCGGTGATCGAATCGTTGAAGGGGCACTCCCTGTTCGGCCACGTCACGCTCACCCGGTCGGAACGCTCGGAGATCGCGGCATTGGTCACCCAGTTGTTGGAATAAGTACTACTGGAATAAGCGGTGGAATAGGTGCTGCTGGAATAAACATTGCTGGAATAAACATTGCCGGAATAAACACTGCCGGAATAAACACTGCCAGAATAAATGCTGGGGCGATAAGAGTCGGGTCACCGCCGCACAGGCGACCGCCCACGGTCGTAGTCTGGGGGGATGACCGAATCCGTGCTCTCTGACGAACTGTTGGCCAGAATTCGCGGCCGTGCGGCCGGGTATGACCGTGACAACGCCTTCTTCCACGAAGACCTCGCAGAATTGGTGGAGGCCGGGTACCTGCGGCTGTTCACCCCGACCGCACACGGCGGACTCGGCCGCGGCCTGTTGGACGTGGCACGCGAACAGACGCGTCTGGCCACGGCCGCCCCGGCGACCGCGCTCGCAATCAACATGCACCAGGTCTGGACCGGAGTGGCGAAGGTGCTGCTTGACCGGGGCGACGATTCGCTGCTGTGGGTTCTCAAGGAGGCCGCCGCCGGTGAACTGTTCGCGTTCGGCAACAGCGAGGGCGGCAATGACCAGGTGTTGTTCGATTCGCGCACCCGTGCCGAACCCGACGGCGATGGGGGCTACCGCTACTACGGCACCAAAATTTTCACCTCGATGTCTCCGGCATGGACGCGGTTGGGCATCTTCGGAAAGGATGCGACCGACCCCGACAACCCCCGCCTGGTGCACGGTTTCATCACCCGCGACAGCGAGGGTTATACCATCAAGGACGATTGGGACACTCTCGGCATGCGTGCCAGTCAGAGCTGCACCACCGTGCTTGACGGGGTGCATGTGCCGGCCGAACGGATCTTCCGGTCCTTGCCTGTTGGGCCGAGTGCCGACCCGTTGATCTTCGCGATCTTCGCGAATTTCGAGTTGCTGCTGGCGGCGGTCTACGCCGGAATCGGGCAGCGCGCCATCGAATTGGCCGTTGAATCCGGCCGCCGACGTACTTCGCTGAAGCATGGCGGCCGGAGCCTGGCCGATGACCCAGACATTCGCTGGCGGATCGCCGACGCCGCGATCTGGCAGGATGGGCTGTACCCCCAGATCGATCAGGCGGCAGCCGACGTCGACAACCTGGTTGACCATCAGGCCGCCTGGTTTCCGAAGCTGGTCGGCGTTAAGGTGCGCGTGACCGAGACCGTCCGCCAAGTGGTCGACGGTGCAATCCGGGCCTCCGGTGGCTCATCCTATTTTTCTTCGAGCGAGTTGGGCAGGCTCTACCGAGACGTATTGGCTGGGTTGTTTCACCCCTCCGACGACGAGTCGGCGCACAGCACTTTCGCGAACGCGGTGCTCGGCCCGCCGGCATAGGAACTTTCTCCAAAGGTGTTTGTTCAGAGGACCGTTCTCATCTGCAAGTACCGGTCACGCTTTCGGTGAAGGTGGGCCAGGTGTCTGGCTGGTCGGTGATTACCCGGCCGGTGGGGGTGGTCCATTCCAGTACTCCCGGGGAGACTTGTTTCACTCCCCACCCGCCGTGGTGTTTCAACGTGTGGTGGCCGCGGCAGAGGTGGGCGAGGTTGTCGGGCACGGTGGGGCCACCGGTTTCGGCGGGGATGGTGTGGTCGATGTCGCACCGGCCGGCAGACCGGGTACACCCCGGCTGTCGGCACCGGCCATCTCGCAATCGAAGGAACCGGCGAAGTTTCGCCGACGGCCTATACGTGTCGGCGGTCAAGGCCATCCCGGTGACCGGGTGGGTGAGCAGCCGGGTCAGCCTGGGTGCGTCGGCGGCCAACCGGCGGGCGGTGGCCGGGTCGATCGGACCTTTCCCCGCGAGCGTCGGTGGTTCCAGAGGAACTTTCCCGGGTTTCGTCCCAGTGCCGGTGCCAGCGCCAGTGCCACCGCCACCGCCGTCAGTGTCAGCGTTGTCTGTGTTGAGGAGGGTGAGTGCGGGGATCACGATGGCGATCTCGGCGCGGATGCCGATGCCGGCGTGGTGGGGTGCGTCTTCGCAGCCGGTGGGTTGCCCGGTCAGTAACAGCTCACAGGCCAGGTCGGTGCGCAACTGGTCATAGCTGCGTGGCTCACCGGTGACCAGGTCACCGGTGTCAGGGTCGAGGGTGCGGGCGCCGGCGGCGCCGGTGATGGCTTTGGCCTGCTGGGTGAGCCGGTCCAGGATGCCCTCCGCCAACACGGTCGGCACGGTCATACCCAGCTCGGACAGGCCGTCACCGATGTCCTGCACCCATACCCGGCGTTGCTTGTACACCTGGTCGTACCGTTGCTGAAAAGTGACCTCGCCGCACGTCGCGGCCGCCCGTTGCGCGTACCGGCCGAGCCTGCCCGGGGTGGTGTCGGCCGCTTTGTCCAACACCGCTTGTTCGTAGACGGACCGGGCGGTGTCGTCCTGGATGGGCAGGCCGTGGTCGGCGATCACCCGGATATGGCCCAGGTCGATGCGGCCGTCGTTGAGAGCGGCAACCGCTGCCGGGTAGTCGGTGACGAACCGTTCCGCGTCAGCGAGGCGGCGACCCATGGTGCGGTCAGAGACCCGGTGGGCCGCGGCGAGGTCGGCGACCAGGGACCGGTGCGCGATCGCCGTGTCACAACCGTACAGTTCGGTGTTGCCGGCCCGCACCCACACCGCCAGGGTCGCCAACTCGTGCAACTCCTGGGCCTGCAGGGCACCCATCTGCTGCCGGATCACCACCGTGCGGGCGATCGCAGCCGCCGCCTCCTCATCACCGGGACCAAACAGGACAGCGTTCCCAGCTACAGCGGAGTCGTCGGACCGGGTCGGGTTGGCCGGGATATTCGACGGACCCGGCACCTTGTGGTCGGCTGGAACCCCCAGGAGGTGAGGACCTTCCCCCGCGCTAGGTTCGAACATATGTTCCATGCAAGCAGTCAACCATGACCCACCGACATCCGCCCAGCAACGGGTAAAACTGTGGATAACTCCGATCACTTCCACCTGGACGGAGAACTAACGGGTCAACTCCCGGGACGGCCAGTCATAGAACTCGTTACCGCATCGATCCGTGCCTGTGGCCGCGTGAGCGCGCGCTGCCGGAGCATCAACTGAAGTATCAGGCTCAGGGGAGCGATCGCGGCGAGACCCGGACGAGTTCGAGCTAAGACCGCCGCAACGCCGACGAGCTCGGTCTTCTTCGCGGGCACGCGACCGAAGCCGGTCACAGACGATCGGTCGCGAGCGGTGCGCACGTGCGCACCGCTCAACGGATTGCTCTACCAGCTGCCGCCCTACGCTGACGGTGCCTTCGTCATCGACAGCACGTCGAGTGCGTCATCGAGGATCTGCTCCGTCAGCTCACCACGTTCGACGAATCCGAGTTCGATCACGGCCTCGCGCACGGTGATGCCCTTCTCCACTGCACGCTTTGCCACTGTCGCAGCCGCCTCATAACCGATGACCTTGTTCAGCGGGGTGACGATCGCAGGCGAGGATTCGGCCTGGGCGCGCATCCGCTCCACATTCGCCTCAAGCCCATCGATGGTTTTGTCGGCGAGCAGGCGGGAGGCGTTCGCGAGCAGTCGGATCGATTCGAGGAGCGCGGTTCCCATCACCGGGATCGCCACGTTGAGCTCGAAGGTTCCCGATGCGCCACCGTACGCCACGGCGGTGTCATTGCCGAGCACGCGCATGCAGACCATTAGGACGGCCTCGGGAACCACCGGGTTGACCTTGCCGGGCATGATCGACGATCCGGGCTGCAGGTCGGGGATGTGCACCTCGCCGAGACCTGCGTTCGGGCCGGAGCCCATCCAGCGCAGGTCGTTGCAGATCTTGGTCAGACCGATTGCGATGACGCGCAGCGCACCGGATGCCTCGACCAGCCCGTCGCGGGCGCTCTGCGCCTCGAAGTGATCGCGCGCCTCGGTGATCGGCAGTCCGGTCTGCTCAGCCAGCAACGAGATGGCCAGTTCGGGGAAGCCGGGCAACGTGTTGATGCCTGTACCGACCGCGGTGCCACCGAGTGGAACCTCGGCAACACGGGGAAGCGCGGCCTCGATGCGTTCGATCCCGTAGCGCATCTGCGCGGCGAACCCACCGAACGACTGACCGAGTGTGACCGGGGTCGCATCCATCATGTGGGTGCGGCCAGCCTTCACCACGTCAGACCAGAGAGCCTGCTTGGCCTCGAGTGCTGTGGCGAGGTGCTCCAACGCCGGGATCATGTTCGAAATCAGCGCGCTGGTGACGGCGACGTGCACCGAAGTGGGGAAGACGTCGTTCGACGACTGGGAGGCGTTCACATGGTCGTTGGGGTGCACTGGTGAGCCCAGGCTCTTGGTGGCCAGGGCGGCGAGCACCTCGTTCATGTTCATGTTCGACGACGTGCCGCTGCCGGTCTGGTAGACGTCGATCGGAAACTGGTTGTCGTGCTTGCCGGCGGCCACCTCGTCGGCGGCGCGCGCGATGGCGTCGGCCATCGGCTGCTCGAGCTTGCCCAGTTTCGCGTTGGCCAGTGCGGCGGCCTTCTTGATCTGAGCCAATGCCGCGATGTGCGCGGGTTCTAATCCGGTGCCGGAGATCGGGAAGTTCTCGACCGCTCGCTGGGTCTGTGCGCTGTAGAGCGCATGAGCGGGTACGCGAACCTCACCCATCGTGTCGTGTTCGATCCGGTATTCGGTGTTGTTGTCCACCACGGTGTTTTCCTCTTTCTGTGAGAATGAACTTAGGCTGGCAAAAAATCGTGGGCCGCGCAGATGTTCGCAATACTGGCGCCCATTTCAGGCAAATGTGTTCAGGCATTCCCGACAACAATGTCGGAGACAACCCGCCCGTCCTGCAGTACGTAGTTGGCTCCAACGATAGCCAATGTGCCGTCGGCAACGGCGTCGCTGATCATTTCGGAACTCGACAACAACTCGGCCACCGTCTCGCGCAGATGTTCGCGGCCGACGACACTCGGGTCGACGAGGCTGGTGTCGACCTCGGCCCCATCGGCGACGCCTGCAGCCCGGCGGACGGCCGGGATGATCGGCTGGATCAACACGTCGATGTGAGGCGGAAGCGCGGGAACGTCGGGATCCATGCAGTCGATTGCAGCCTGCACTGCGCCGCACTCATCGTGGCCGAGCACGAGTACGAGCGGAACGTGCAGCACTCCGACGGCGTATTCGATGGAACCGAGCACCGATGTGGAATTCACCTGTCCGACATTGCGAATCACGAAGGCGTCGCCAAGGCCCAGGTCGAAGATGATCTCTGCGGCCAGACGCGAGTCGCTGCAACCGAAGATTGCGCAGACCGGATACTGCCGGTGCGCGAGTTCGGTGCGGCGTTCGACATCCTGGCGCGGATGGCGTGGTGTGCCGTCGATGAAACGTCGGTTGCCCTCTTGCAAGACATGCCAGACTTCGCCGGGGGTGAGCGTGGTCGGTTCGCTCATGGATTTACCGCCTTCCCGGCCGCCAGGATCTGGTCGGCCAGCGTCGCCTGGACCGTGTGGAACTCTTGATCGGATGCGGTGCCGTGCAGCACAAGGATGCTGGACGCTGTGACAGTGCTCACCGCGAACTGCAGGTTGCCCTCGCCCTTACTGGCAGCCCGGTTGTCATAGACCTGCCAAGTGACTCCATCCACGGTCTCCTCACCGGTGACCTGGAGCGTGGGCAACTCGGCGGCGAGCCAAGTGGGGCTCGCATCGAGGCCCTGCTTCAGCGCGATGTACTCGACGGACGGCGTCAGAAGACCGATTTGCCAGTTCAGCACATCGTCTGCGCCGGTACGCAATGCTGCGACGTTCGCTGTCCAGTTCTCCGGGAGCGCGGGCACGAACAGCGTTTCGGCGACAGAGGTCTGCGCCTGGCTGGCCACCTGGGCATAGTCCACATCTGGCATATGATCCTGGTCGCCCCGCGGAACGATCAGAACGATCAGGATGACCACGCCGACTGTCGCCAGCAGCGATAGCACCAGATTGTTGGGGGTCTGGCGCGCGCGGTGATTCTTCGAGTTCTGGGCCTTGCGTGCCGCTGTCTCCTCGGGGGTCTCTGGGCGGCCCAACTCGGCCACCACTCGTGGCTCGTGAGCCATCAGGCCTTCTCGTTCGCGTCGGTGGTGGGCTCGGCGATGGAGGCGCGCGCGGCCTCGAGGCGCTGCTTGGCTCCGATCAGCCACTGTTCGCAGCGGCGGGCAAGCGCTTCACCCCGCTCCCAGAGCGCAAGCGACTGCTCCAGCGTCGAGGCGCCCTGTTCGAGGTCGCCCACCACCCGGATGAGTTCATCGCGGGCCTGCTCGTAGGTGAATTCCTCGATATCGGCATGCGGGTCGACGGTTTCGGGCGCGGTGGCATCAGATTTCGGCATGGCTTCCATTCTAACCGTCGGTCGTCCGGTCTCGCCGGGCCCCTCGGGAGGCTGCATCGACGGTACCGTCGGCCAGGGTCAGAGTGAACACGGTGCCGTCGGGGGCGTCGGTGTGCGATCGCATGACCGACCCGTCTGCCAGCTGCGCGATCGCGTACCCGCGATCGAGGGTGCGTTGCGGCGACAGCGCCCGCAGGTGAGAGCGCAACTGGGTGGTTCGGGCGGTCTGGTCCTCGACCAGTCGCGTGGTCAGTTCGACCCCGCGCGCCACGTAACGCGTGAGATCCTCCGATCGGGAATCAATGATCCAAGTTGCAGAGGCCAGCGCCGGACGAGAACGCAATTGCCCGAGCCGGTCGATCTCCGTCGCTAGGTACCCTGTTAGCCGCTGGCGAAGCCTCAGCCGGGCCTGCTGCACGAGGGTCAGCTCCTCGGAGACATCCGGAACCACCCGTTTGGCGGCGTCAGTCGGGGTGGACGCGCGCAGGTCGGCCACGTCATCGAGCAGTGGCCGGTCGGCCTCGTGGCCGATCGCACTGACGATCGGGGTGCTGCAGGCTGCGGCCGCTCGCACCAGGTTCTCGTCGCTGAAGCCGAGCAGGTTCTGGAAATCACCACCGCCGCGGGCAACGATGATCACCTCGACTTCGGGGTCGGCATCCAGGGTGCGCAGAGCCTGGGTCACCTCTCCGACGGTGCGATCGCCCTGCACCGCCGTGTGGATGGTGCGAAATCGCACTGCCGGCCAGCGTAACTGGGCGTTGCGCAGTACGTCTTTCTCTGCATCTGAATCCTTGCCGGTGATCAGGCCGATCACGCCGGGCAGGAAGGGCAGACGCTTCTTTCGGGCCGGGTCGAAAAGGCCCTCCGCTGTGAGGGTGGCACGCAGTCGCTCCAGCCTCTCCAGCAGGTCGCCGAGACCGATGTGTCGCATCTCGAACACCTGCATCGTGAGAGTGCCGCCCTTGACCCAGTAATTGGGTTTCATCAGGGCGACCACCCGGTCACCCTGTTTCAGGTCGGCAGGAATCTTCTGGCGTACTGAAGACCAGATCGTGAAACTGACGGTGGCGTCCTGGTCGAGGTCCTTGAGCTTGCCGTAGACATTCCCGCCGCTGCCGCCCCACTGGGTGATCTCACCCTCCACCCAGACCGTGCCAAGGCGTTCGATGTATGCGCGGATCTTCGTCGCTAGCAGGCTGACGGGCCACGGTGCCTCGGCCGTGGCTGGGCCCTGGGTCTCGGTCATGCTTCGGGCGCCTCGTGGACCCGCACGATGTAGTCATCGACGGTCGACATCGAGACCAGACGCTCGCGGAAGAAGGTAGTGACGCGGGCATCGTCCAAGGATTTGTGAGACAGCGCTCTTCCTTCACGATAGCGTGGAGCGAGACACCGCATGCTGGTATCGGCCCACGAGCCGCCTGCCATGCCCGGGTAATACGACTTCAGATCGAGTGGGGCGTTGCCGAACGGGTTGGTCACGCCGAACCGTTCGAAGTAGTCGCACACGAACATCCAGTCGAACGGAGCGTTGAACCCCACGAAGACCGGTGCGTGGCTCTCGCCCACCTGCGCGGTGACCCAGTCGGCGAATGCCGTCATGGCCGCGACCGGGTCAGTTCCGTTGATCGCCGACTGCTTGAGCGACCGGCCGCTCACTGCCCGGGCTTCGTCAGTGGAGCGATCGTTCACCGGAGCGAACTCGATAGAGAACTGCAGATCGGGCTGATCCACCACGCAGGCACTGATCGACAACAACGAGAACCTGCTGGGCGCCGCACCCGCCGTCTCCACGTCGATACTGAAGTACATCTCCGGTCGGGAGGTTTTCTGCGGGGCGGTCGGAACGTTGTTCATCGGGCTCCTGAAAGATTGTGATGGGGATACTGACCCCCGACAATGGCTGATATCAGGCTACGGGATACCACCAGCATCGCCTGCGCTCCTGAGCCTGTGGTGGCCCGAGCACGCTGTTTTCCGAGGCGCACATTCGCCGCCCAGTCGGCGGACCTAAACTGGCACCGGAGCCAGGCCCAGGCGAGAACTGAGCCGGTATTGCACAATGGACACCCACGAGAACAGTTGATTGGCAGATGCGATGACCGACCCCAGGCCAAAACCCCAATACGGCGAATATGCGCCGCCCGGGTGGGTCTCACCGGTGCAACAGCCGGTGTCACACGCACCGGAGTCGATACTGCAGCGTCAGCCCGACAGGCGCGCCCCATCTGCTGGCCCGCTATCACCCCGACGGCCGCTTGCCCGCGCCTGGGACCGGGCGGTGACATTCGGCCTGCTGGTGCTGTGGACGATTCTCACTATCGAGGGTCTGTTCAGTTTTCCGCAGCTTTCGGAAACCCTCAACGTCATCTACGCGCAGTTGGGGATCGGCACCTTCACCCTCGTGGACGAGGCTCGTACTGCCGGATTCGTGCTCGCCGGAATCCAGGTGCTCTTACTCGCACTCACCATCTGGCGGTCCTACCGAGCGCTCCGGCGCGACCGGCTCGCCTTCTATTGGCCATTGGTCGGTTTCGTGATCTTCTACGTGACGCTCATGGTGGTCATGGCGGTCGTGGTCTTCTCCGACCCGGCCTACCTGGCGTACGTCAAGACGCTCGGCGGCTGAGCATGGGCTCAGCCGATCGAGTTGCCCGCCGACCCCAGGTCAGTGGCGGCTTCCACCACACGGGCGGCCATCGCTGTCTCCGCGGTCTTGCCCCACGAGCGCGGGTCGTAGACCTTCTTGATGCCGACCTCGCCGTCGACCTTCAGAAACCCGTCGTAGTTACGCAGCACGGTATCCGCGACGGAACGGCTGAACGCGTACTGGGTGTCGGTGTCGATGTTCATCTTGATGACACCGTAGGAGACGGCATCCGAGATCTCCTGGTCGCTTGATCCTGAACCACCGTGGAAGACCAGGTCGAGCGGTTTTTCTCCTGTGCCGTAGTGCGCAGCCAGACCCTCTTGGATCTCTTTCAGCAGCTCGGGTCGCAACTTCACGTTGCCCGGCTTGTACACACCGTGCACATTTCCGAAGGTGAGTGCGGCCATATAGCGCCCGTTCTCGCCGAGGCCGAGCGCTTCGACCATCTTCACAGCGTCTTCCAGTGTCGTGTACAGGTGCTCGCCGATGTCGTGGCTGATCCCGTCCTCTTCGCCGCCGACGACACCGATCTCAACCTCGAGAATCGAGTTGATCGCTTTCATGCGCGGCAGCAATTCCTTCGCGATTCGCAGGTTCTCGGCTATCGGAACCGCGGAGCCGTCCCACATGTGTGATTGGAAGATCGGATTGCGGCCGGCCTTCACCTCCGCCTCGGATGCCTCGATCAACGGCATCACGAATCCGTCGAGCGCATCTTTCGGGCAGTGGTCAGTATGCAGCGCGACGGTCACGGGATAGTTCTTGGCAACCTCGTGAACGAATGCAGCAAAGGCGAGGGCCCCGGAAGCACGGGCCTTCACCGATTGACCGGCGAAATAGTCGGCTCCTCCGGTGGAGACCTGAATGATTCCATCCGAGCCGGCGTCGCTCAATCCCTGCAGCACCGCGTTGACCGTCTGAGAACTGGACACGTTGATCGCAGGGAAGGCGAATTGCTCCGCCTTGGCCCGGTCGAGCATCTCGGCGTACTGGTCCGGTGTGGCGATGGGCATGAAAACTCCTTGGCAGTGGGCTCGTTCTTGGTCAAAGTCTACTCAGGGCGGCGCCGGCGGGGCCGGGCACGGCTAGGCTGACAACGAGTTATTCCGGTGAAAGCCGTCCGCTTATGCGCGACACAGCCAGTGGTGATGTGCGCGTTGAACGGGCCCCACACGAAGGATATGAACGTGACCAGCACAGACACCGCCTCCCATTACCTGCACCCGGATCGCAACCTCGCGATGGAGTTGGTGCGGGCGACCGAGGCCGCAGCCATTCGCGCGTTCCCCTTCATCGGGCGCGGCGACAAGAACGCCGCTGACGGCGCGGCGGTCGATGCGATGCGAGCCTTCCTGGGCACCGTCAACTTCGACGGTGTCGTCGTCATCGGTGAGGGTGAGAAGGATGAGGCGCCGATGCTGTACAACGGCGAGCACGTGGGCAACGGCCGCGGGCCCGCCTGCGACATGGCGGTTGACCCGATCGACGGCACCAGCCTCACCTCGGCGGGGCGCCAGAACGCGATCTCGGTGATCGCCGTGTCCGACCGCGGCACCATGTTCGACCCGTCAGCGGTGTTCTACATGGACAAGATCGTGACGGGGCCCGAGGGGCACGGTGTGGTCGACCTGCGCCAGCCGATCGGTGAGAACCTGCGCGCATTGGCCAAGGCGAGCGGCAAGAGCGTCGGTGACCTCACCGTTGCCGTGCTTGACCGCCCGAGACACGCCCAGTTGATTGCAGACATCCGCGCGGCCGGCGCTCGCACCCGGCTGATGCTCGACGGCGACGTGGCCGGCGGGATCAACGCGGTGCGCGAAGGCACCCGCATCGACATGTGCGCCGGGATCGGCGGAACCCCGGAGGGCATCATCACGGCCTGTGCGGTGAAGGCCCTCGGCGGGTTCATCCAGGGCAAGTTGCATCCGCAGGACGACGCCGAGAAGCAGAAGGCGATCGATGCCGGCCACGACCTCGACCGAGTACTCGACGGCGACGACATGGTGCGCGGCGACAACACCTACTTCGTCGCGACCGGGGTGACTGACGGCGGGCTGGTGTCGGGCGTGCAACATTTCGACCGGATCATCCGGACTGAATCTGTGGTGCTGCGTTCCAAGACCGGCACCATGCGCCGCGTGATCGCGGAACACCTCGTGGAGAAGTGGCTGTAACGGATCGCCCACGTTTGAATCAGCGCCGTCCGCTCTCGGCGAGCGAGGTCTCTGCAGTGTGAACGAGCCAGGAGCTGCGTCAACCCATCACGCGCTGCGCCAACCCATCAGGCGCTGCGCGAACGGATCAGGCGCTGTGCACAGGCTCTTCGGCAGGCACCAGTTCTCTGGTGTGCACCGGATCTCTGCCATCCATGGGTTCGGCGGGCATCAGTTCGGCCGCGGTCAGCTGCTGGGGAGATGTGTCGATGCCTTCGACGGTGCCGAGTACCTTCGATTCGTCGAGTGCTTGGAGCTTGCGGGCGGTGACCAGCACCCGTGACTCCAGCGAGCTCGCGAACTGGTTGTAACTCCTGACCGTCGCTTCGATCGAGCGGCGCAACTTATCAGCGTGCTCAGACAGGGTCGACAGTCGCTGATAGAGCTCTTTGCCCAGATCGAACAGGTGCTTGGCGTCTTCAGTCAGTACGTCTTGTTGCCAGCTGTACGCCACGGTCTTCAACACGGACCACAGCGTGACGGGTGACGCGAGTGCAACGCGTTTACTGAATGCGTAGTCGAGCAGGGCAGGGTCGGCCTCCAACGCCGATGAGATCAGCGATTCACTCGGAATGAACGCGATCACCAGTTCCGGGCTTGCCGCCAAGCCCTGCCAATAACTGCGCGACGCAAGCGCATCGATGTGACCACGAACGGCTTTCACGTGCTTGAGTATCAATTCGCGTCGCCGATCGGCATCTTCCCCGTTCGCCCCGACGGAGATGTGACTTGCCTCCAAATAGGCGCTGAACGGAACCTTGGCGTCGACGGCGATCGATTTACCGCCGGGGAGCCGCACGACCATGTCGGGGCGTCCTGTCCCGGCATCAGACTGGATGCTCGCCTGCACGTCGAAGTCGACCCGTTCGAGCAGGCCTGCGGCTTCGACCACATTGCGCAATTGGGTCTCGCCCCACACGCCCCGCACATCGTTGGAGCGCAGCGCCGATGCGAGCGACTCGGCGGTCGACCGCAGTCGCTCCTCAGATGCCGTTGCCTGCAACAACTGCTGGCTCAGCTCGCCATGCTGCACGCTGCGCTGTTTCTCCAATTCGGTGACCTGCCCCTGCATGGTTCTGAGCGCCTCCTGCACCGGCGATAACGCCTGCAGCACGCGGCTCTCATCCTCGGCGCGTCGTTTCTGGGCGACCTCGTCACTGCGGCGAAGCTCCAACTGCTCACGCAGTTGCTGTTGCAGGCCCTCGACACGTTCGCGTTGGGCATCCACTGTGGCACTCGCGTGTGCCAACTCTGACTGGAGGTCAGAGCGCTCCTGGAAACCTTCGGCACGGAGCGATGCCAACTCGGCCTCATGCCGGGCGCGGATCAGCGCCGGATCGTCGGCGCCGCCGGTCACACGCCTCTTGTGCAGCATCACGCCGAGAAGAACGCCGATGAGCAGGCCGAGAATCAAGCCAATCAGGAGGTACACAGAGGAATCCATACCTGCCAGTGTGCCAGCAGCCACCGACATCTCCCTCTAAGCCATAGAGTAGTTGGTATGCAGACTATTGACCATTGGATTTCAGGCAGAACACACACCAGCACGAGCGGGCGCACTGCCCCCGTTTATGACCCGGCGCTGGGACAGCAGACCAAGGCGGTCGCACTGGCCGACGCGAATGAGATCGACCTAGCGGTCGCGGACGCCAAGGCTGCGTTCCCCGGCTGGCGCGACATGTCGCTCGCGAAGCGCTCGGGAATCATGTTCCGTTTTCGGGAACTGCTGAATGAGCGCAAGGGTGAGCTCGCAGAGATCCTGACCAGCGAACACGGGAAGGTCATCTCAGATGCCGCTGGCGAGATCGCGCGCGGCCTGGAGGTCGTCGAGTTCGCGATCGGCTTCCCGCACCTGCTGAAGGGTGATTTCTCGGAGAATGTGTCGACGGGTGTCGACGTGTACACCCTGCGCCAGCCACTCGGAGTGGTCGCCATCATCAGCCCGTTCAACTTTCCGGCGATGGTGCCGATGTGGTTCTTCCCGATCGCTATTGCCGCCGGCAACACGGTCGTGTTGAAGCCCAGCGAGAAGGACCCCTCGGCCGCGAACTGGATGGCTGAGCTGTTCACCGAGGCGGGCCTGCCCGACGGCGTGTTCAACGTGTTGCACGGGGACAAGGTCGCCGTGGACGGCCTGCTCGAGCACCCGGATGTCAAGGCGATTTCTTTCGTCGGATCGACGCCGATCGCTCGCTACATCTACGAGACCGCAGCCAAGCACGGCAAGCGGGTGCAGGCGCTCGGTGGCGCGAAGAACCACATGTTGGTGCTTCCGGATGCCGACCTCGACGTGACCGCCGACGCGGTTGTCAACGCAGGATTCGGCTCGGCCGGTGAGCGCTGCATGGCGATCAGCGTCGTCGTGGCCGTCGAACCCGTCGCCGATGACCTCATCGCCAAGGTCGCCGAGCGCATGTCGGGGCTCAAGGTCGGCGACGGCCGTCGCAGCTGCGACATGGGCCCGCTGATCACCGAGGCGCACCGCGACAAGGTTGCCAGCTACATCGAGATCGCTGAAGAAGACGGCGCAACTGTAGCCGTGGACGGCCGCGGGATCAAGGTCGATGGCGCGGACGATGGCTTCTGGCTCGGCCCGACACTGATCGACAACGTGCAGACATCGTCGAAGGTATACATCGACGAGATCTTCGGCCCGATCGTGGCAGTCGTTCGCGTGGAGAGCTACGAAGCCGGTGTCGAGCTGATCAACAACAGCCCGTACGGCAACGGCACGGCCATCTTCACCAACGATGGCGGTGCCGCGCGCCGCTTCCAGAACGAGATCGAGGTCGGCATGGTGGGCGTCAATGTGCCGATTCCGGTGCCCGTCTCCTACCACTCGTTCGGTGGCTGGAAGGACTCCGCGTTCGGCAACGCCAAGGCGTACGGCACACAGGGGTTCGACTTCTTCACTCGCGAAAAGGCGATCACCAGCCGGTGGCTCGACCCGAGCCACGGTGGCATCAACCTCGGGTTCCCCGAGCACGACTGATCACCTGAAGTGACAACGAGGGGGCCGCGGACACTGTCCGCGGCCCCCTTCGTCGTCTGTACGAGGCCAGCTGTGCACCAGTCGGTGCTCCTCACTATGATTCGAGGGTGACGTTCCTTTCTGCGCTGAGTGTGATCGTGGGGGCCTTGGGGCTCGCTGCGGGGGTGATCGCCTATTTTCGGGCGCAATCTGCAGAGCAGGAAGCGCAGAAGGCCGTGCAGTACGCGCTCGCCCAGTCGGCGGAGGCACTTGCCCGTGCGTCCGATGCGGTTGGCCGGTCACAAGCGGCGTCTGCGGCCGCCGCCGGTGTGGCCCGGCAGGCCGGCGACCTGGCTGATGTGGCCCAGTTGGCCGATCGCAAGGCTGATCGGGCGCTGCAGGCCTCGGATGAGGCGCTGACGCGTTCGGGCGCCGCCATGCAGGGGATCACCGCCGTGGTGAAGCGGGTGGATGAATCAGGTCAAGCCCGACTCGAGGCGGGCGTCGTTCGCTGGGAGTGCGAGCAGGTCAAGAAATCGCTCTGGGTGGCGCGCAACGTCGGCACCCTCGTGGCGCGTACAGCTCTCCTGAGTGATGCGACCGAGCCGCCGAAGCCGATTCGCCCCGAAGAGGTCATCCCGCGCGATGTGGCACCCGGTGATCACCTCCAGTTCCAGGCCTTCCCCGAGAAGGGCGTGCGCTCGCCACGGGTCAGGCTGGCGTGGAAGGTCGACGGCGATCCGGCCATGCACTCCCAGGAGTTGACGCTCATCATCGAGTGAAACCGGGCTGTTGGGCGAATGACGCCCGGCTGATGCCTGAGTGACGAGCCGCCGGTGTCCGGGTGCCACCCGAGCGATCAGGCCGGCTCGGTCTCGAACCGTGGCCGAACTACGAGACGGCCGAGACCGCCGGCTCTTTTGGCGGCATCAGACTGTTGATCCCGATTCCGGTTGCCCTCGCCAGTTCGATGACGGTTGCCGCTCCGTGCCGCTTCGCCGCGTGCACCATGATCGCAGCGCAGGCTTCGGCATCGGCCAACGCATCGTGGTGGGCGAAATCCTCGAACCCGGCGGCCATCGCCGCCACCGGCAGGCGGTAGGAGTCCAGCTCGTAGGTCTTGCGCGCGACCTGCAGGCTGCAGACATAGGCGAGGTCGGGGCAGAGAACGGATGCCGCGGTGCACGACGCCCGGATCACACTCATGTCGAAGCTGGCATTGTGTGCCACGAGGTGGTCGCCGTCTGCGAAGGCGACCAGATCAGGAAACTGCTCGGCCCAGCTCGGGGCATCCGTCACATCGGCCGCGGTGATTCCGTGGATGCGGGTGTTCCACTCCAGAAACTCGTCGAAACCCGCCTGGGGCCGGATCAGCCAGCCGGCCCGGTCGACCACCACTCCGTTGTGCACTTTCACCAGGCCCACCGAACAGGCAGACTCCCTGGCAGAGTTTGCGGTCTCGAAGTCGATGGCGGTGAAATTCAATGGCACTGATTCATCGTCTCACGCGGCCGCTGGGAAGCCGCGCCATCGGCCGGGGCGGTCAACCAAGTACCATTGACCAACGTGGCCCTTACTATTGCAATCGTCGGACTCCCCAATGTGGGCAAGTCAACCCTGTTCAACGCCCTCACCAAGAACACCGTGCTCGCCGCGAACTACCCGTTCGCCACGATCGAGCCGAACGTGGGCGTGGTGACGCTGCCGGATGAACGACTCAACACGCTGGCCGAGATCTTCGGCAGTGAGCGCATCCTGCCCGCTCCGGTGTCGTTTGTCGACATCGCCGGCATCGTGCGCGGCGCGAGCGAGGGGGAGGGGCTCGGCAACAAGTTCCTCGCGAACATTCGTGAGGCCGACGCCATCGCGCAGGTCATCCGCGGCTTCGACGACCCCGACGTGGTGCATGTCGACGGCAAGGTCGATGCGGCCAGCGACATGGAGACCATCAACACCGAGCTGATCCTGGCCGACCTGCAGACCCTCGAGCGGGCCGTGGCACGCCTGGAGAAGGAGTTGAAGGGCAAGAAGGTCGAGCCGATCGTCGTGGCAACCGCGAAAGAGGCGCAGGCGTTCCTGGACACCGGCAAGCCGCTGTCCAGCTCAGACATCGACCTCACCCCGATCAAGGATCTCGGGTTGCTCACCGCGAAGCCGTTCATCTACGTGTTCAACGTTGACGAGGCTGTGCTGACGGATGACGCGAAGAAGGCCGCCTTGGCCGCCCTTGTCGCCCCGGCCGAGGCGATCTTCCTCGACGCCAAGCTCGAGAGCGAACTGATCGACCTTGATGCCGCAGATGCCGCAGAGTTGCTGGAGTCGACCGGCCAGACCGAGAGCGGGCTCGACCAACTCGCCCGAATCGGCTTCGACACGCTCGGGCTGCAGACCTACCTCACGGCGGGACCGAAAGAGGCCAGGGCCTGGACGATCCACAAGGGCTGGACCGCGCCTCAAGCAGCCGGGGTCATCCATACCGACTTCCAAAAGGGCTTCATCAAGGCCGAGGTCATCTCGTTCGACGACTTGGTCGCCACCGGCTCGGTGCACGAGGCGCGCGCCCACGGCAAGGCTCGCATGGAAGGCAAGGACTACGTCATGAAGGACGGCGACGTCGTGGAGTTCCGCTTCAACGTGTAGTTCTCGCTAGCTTCTGGGACGGCCCGGGAGGGACTGCTGTCGATCTAGTTGACTCGGATGAAGGATGGAGGCGCTGATCGCTAACTAGGCAAAGCGGGGCACGCACCTAAGGCAGCGGTCGTTCTTCGCGACGCTGAAGACCGAGTTCTATCACCGCCGGGTCTGGCCGACGAAGAAGCAGGCCAAACTCGAGGTCGGCGAATGGATCGAGGACCGCTACAACCGGCGCCGCCGGCACGCCTCACTCGGGCAGGTGACCCCGGTCAGCTTCGAGCTGCGATACTCAGACCAGACCGCGGAGCTTCAACAAGATGCATAACCCCGTGTCCACGAACCGGGGGCAGGGCCACGTGCAACACAACACCAGCATGTTGATTCAGGTCACTCACCACTCTCATCCGCGCGGGCGCCTGTACGGGCGGGCCGCCGTGAGACCGGATCGGTGGCTGAGGCTCGCACGAATGGTGAAGCTCCCAGAGCGGCGGGCCCGACAGTGCTTCTTGGTAGGGTGGGCGCATGTCCCGTGAGCCAAGCATGGTGATTGAGCGATGAGGCGGGTGTTGTGTGGGCTTGCCGCAGTGCTTCTTCTTACCGGATGCGGAATCGATGGGCGCGGCGGACTGAGCCCGAGCGAAGCGGCGTCGATGGTCAACGAGATTGATGGTCTCTCCAATGCGGAGGTCATGTGCGCTGAAACAGCGCCGCGATTCCTTGATGTTGGCGGTACCGCCTTCTGCCAACTCGAGGTCACCGTTGAGGATGGTTATCAAGTCAAGGGTGCCGCAGAGTTGGCGGAGTTCTTCTTGCAAGTCATTTGGTCGGTTGAAACTCGCAACGAACCGCCCAAGCTCACCGTTACATTGAACCTCCCGCAGGGCACGAAGTTTGACCCGGTTGCGGCACTGCAAGCGAACGGCTGGGAAACCACTCGTGGCAAGTACGTCGGTGAGCTTTGGGGCGTTTTCGCGCACGAGAACGGTTACTTCACGGGGCATACGGAAGCTGCTGAACACTTCGGTTCATGGCCGGGAAAGGTACCGGCAGCGCCACTCGGCCTGCTCACGCTACTCTCCTGAGCGAACCTAAACTCGATTCATCGAATGTGCATAACGTAATGGAATCCGTGAAAGCAGAATTTACGCCCTGCTGATCCGGATCGCTGGCTGAGGCTTTAATGTATAGCTCTTTGAGTTTCTGAGACGGCCCCGTCTGCTTCGGCAGGCGGGGCCGTCGTTGCTTGAGCGTGCGCATAGAGTCGGGCCATGTTCCAGAGATATTGGTGAGTCGGTGTGCTGGGAATGGCATTCGGATTCACTCTGGGGGCAGCGCTCTTCGGGCTCCTAGTCGCCATCGGGAATCCAGACTGGCGGTCATACCTGACCGCCGAGGAAGTTGTGCGGTCGGTCGCTTTCTATGGACTGTGCGGGGTGGGCGTTGCGGTCGCTTCCATCGTGGGAAGCGGGATTTCGATTGTGGCCGTCGACAGAGGAATCCAGAGGCCGCCGGGCGTCCGTGTCCGTGCCTCCGTGGTCGGTGCCGCAGCCGGAGCTCTTGTGCTCGGAGTCGATGTTTCTGCGTCGATCGCGCTGGTTGATGGTTCAACATCATAGGCGGCGTTTCAACTGGGAATTACTGCAGTGTTGGCGTTGCTCTCAAGCGTCGCCGCCGCGGTGTTGGTCTCGCTTCAAGAGAGTCGCTTCCCGCCGAGGCTGAGCGGGGAAAGGGAGTCCGCACCGCTCTGAAACTCGGACTTTCCCAGTATGTCGTTGCGTGCGAACGACCCGCCCCAGATGTTATCCGGCTACGGAACGCGGTGGAGTTCCGCTTCAACGTCTGACTCTCCAGCGGTCTCTCCTCACACAGTGAAGTCGAAGCGGATGTTTTTCGGCATGATGTGGATGGCTTGGAAGTCAGGAGTACCCACCACGTGGTGCACCACATTGGCGGGGACGAGGAAGGTGTCGCCGGGCCGCAACTCGTGGACGGCATCCGGGAAGGCGATAGTGCACGACCCCTCCAGTATCACCAGCGCCGACTCCAGCGAAGCAGTGTGCTTCGGGAACTCAGCGCCGTCGGTACCCTCCATCCGCTTGGTCATGAGCACAGCACCATCGAGCAGGTCAACGGTTTTTCTCACAGCTTCCCCTTCCGACATGTTTTCATGATGCCACCGAAGACTCGAGGTCAGGAGCGGCTCGTCGAGTCCACTGCACATGACGGAACTTCTCGTAACTCACCATGGTCCGACCGAAAGTGTTCGGAAGCTTCTCGAGGTTACGATACGCGGCGTCCACCGCTCGCCGCGCACCTCATGACCTGACGCACGGGTTGTGCGCATTCATGTCGTAGGGTGCGGATGTCGACTCAGTTCGGTGGGCTATCGTGATCGTCGAATCGTTCCTGACCGAGGAGGACAGCATGGAATTGAACATGGCGAAGGGCAACCAGTTCGTCGAGGAGACTCAGTCTGCAGAGAGTGCGGCGGCGTGGAAGAGGCAATTGGACGAGTTCGCTCCGGGTGCGTCTGACTGGGTGGTCGGTGCGGTGTTCGGGGGCACATACCAGCGCGAGGGCCTCGAGCTGCGTGATCGCCAGATGCTGAACATGGCGGCGCTCGCGGCCATGGGCGGAACTGAACCGCAGCTGACCGGTCACATCAAGACGGCGGTAGATGTCGCCCGCATGAGCAAAGAAGAGGTAGCGGAATGCTTCGTGCATCTCATGCCCTACATCGGAGTTCCGAAGACCCTAGCGGCCATGCGCTGCATGAAAGCTGCGTTCGGGGACTGACAACGCGCGTCGAAACGCCACCGTCGGGGACTTCGAGGTGAACTGGGCCTCAAGAAATCTTGACCCGACGGGGGAAGCAGCCACCTGGGATGAGAATGCCGACGGTCGGCTCGACAACATCAGCATCTCCTACGGTGCGACCGTGTTGCGTTCGGGGAAATCCGATGAGCACGCTCGTACGATTCAACCGTTCCTCGGCCGAGAACGGCCCGCTTCGACAACATCCGACTAAATGCCCTCGCCTCGGCACAGGCGTTCGCCGGGAAGAGTTCTGCCGTTGAAGCGATTGACGAGCGGAATCGAACTGCTTCAGATTTTGGTCATGCCTTTTGGCAACGGAACGTGGTCGAGTTCCGCTTCAACGTGTAGTTCCACACCCCTGCTGTGGCGAAAACAGGACGGATTCGCCTGGAGCAGACAATTCGTCCTGTTTTCGTTGTCGGGGCCGCGATTTTTCCCTGATTTCGGCACCTGCGACTGTCGCAGGTAGAAACCCGACCGCGTGGACGGCTCGGCGTTCAGATCGGAAGGTGCTGTGGCGCGAGCTTATAAACTAGACGAAAACGAGAGGTTTGGACATGCGGATTGTGATCGGGGCGCCGGCGAATGGCGCGGCGTTGAAAGACGAGCTGAAAGCACTGCTCGAAGCGGATACGCGCGTCAGCGAAGTCGTGGACTTGTCGACCGCGGATATCACTTACCCGGCGGTGTCCTTCATGGCGGCGCAGGCCATCCTCGATGGAAAGGCAGATCGGGGAATCCTCGTCTGCGGGACCGGCATCGGGACCGCAATCGCAGCGAGCAAGGTCGCTGGGGTGCGGGCCGCGACGGCTCACGACCTGGTGACGGTGCACGGTGCTGTCGAGAACTACAACGCCCAAGTCCTTTGCATGGGGCAGAACGTCATCACTCCTCCTGCGGCCAAAGCGCTCGTGGACATCTGGTTGGATCTGCGCCATGACCCGTCGAGCGCTTATGGGCAGAAGCTCGAGGAGATCGCGGCCTACGAGTCGCGCTGAATCGCATCAGCGAGTTGATTCGAAAGGGTGCTCGATCGGGTTCAACTTCAACTTCAACTTCTCGACAATCTCCGCATCTCGTACGGCACGACTGTGGTGCGTGCAGGAAAATCAGATGAGTACGCTCGCGCGATCCAGCCGTTCCTTGGCGTTGAAGAGCCAGCATCCACAACGTCTAATTACGCGCACTCACCCCGGCCGCGGTTTTTCGGCGTCAGCCTCACCAGGTCATTCTGGTGTGGGATTCTCGAGCGGAGGCAAAGGTTTCAGGCAGCCGCCATACAATTCGGCGACGTAACGGGGTGGAGTTCCGATTGAACGTATAGCTCCACGCCCCGCTGTTTCGAGAACAGGGGGAATCACGCGAAGGCGGCGATCCGCCCTGTTTTCGTACGCGGAGCTGCGATTCGTCCTGTATTCGGCGCCGGATGCGCGGTCAGGGTACGACAGTCACGGGCTTGGAAACGCGGCACGGCCACCTGTGCATTCGTATCCATATCGGGCGACAACCGCCTCATATATTTCCAGCACGGCCGAAGGGCGGTCGAGATTCGCGGCCCGGCGGATTCGAAAACAGGAGGGATTCGCCTCTAGCGTGCGATCCGACCTGTCATCGCTGGCGGGGCCGCGATTCGTCCTGTTTTCAGCGCCGGATAGGTGAGACCAGGCGCCGAACGGTGCAGCGAATCCAAGTTGCTCGGAATGCCGGCCAGAGCCAGACTTGAACGCAACTGGATGGAGCCCATGGACACCGACGTCATCGTCATCGGCGCAGGCCTCGCCGGTCTGCAGTGCGCACGTCGTACCCAGCGCAGCGGTCGAAGTGTCATTGTTCTCGAGTCCGAGGAGGCTGTCGGCGGCCGGGTGAGGACTGACCATATCGATGGCTTTCAGTGCGACCGAGGCTTCCAACTGCTGAACCCGGCTTACCCGGCGGTGCGCGACTGGATCGACGTGCAGGCGCTCGAGCTGCAGAAGTTCGGCGTCGGAGTAGTGGTTCGCACAGGCGCGACCACCACCACCCTTGCTCATCCGATTCGTCATCCGCGGCTCGCCCTCCCCACGCTGCGGAGCGAGCTCACGCCCCTTCCTGACCTGGTCGCTCTCGCCCGATGGTTCGGTCCAACCCTGCTGCGACCCACAACCGCCTCCCGTTCCGCGCGCGACCAGGCACTTCGCACGTCTCTCGACGAAGCAGGTTTCACCGGTCGGTTGCGAAGCGACGTGCTCGACACCTTCTTGGCGGGGGTACTTGCCGATAGCACGGGCGAGAGCTCCGCCAACCACGTTCGGCAGCTGATGCGTTACTTTGCACTCGGTGCCCCGGGGCTGCCACGCGCGGGGATGCAGGCGCTGCCCGAGCAGATGGCTGCCTCGTTGGTGGAGCCGGTGCGGCTGGGCACCGCGGCGCGCGAGGTGCGCGAGGTGCCGGGCGGCGTCCAGGTCACGACAGACAACGGGACGATCAGGGGACGAATCGCGGTTGTCGCCGTTGGCCCTCAGGATCTCGCTGAACTCACAGAGCTACCCGCACCTCTCACCCGCGGGCTGACCACGTGGTGGTTCCGGGCTCCAGAACGGCCGCACGCAGGGCCGTTCTTGATGATCGACGCCAGCACACCAGGTGGCGGACCTGCCGGACCGATCTGGCACACCGCCGTGGTCTCCGAAGTTGCAGCGTCCTACGCCCCGGCCGGACAGCATCTCGTCGAGGCGACCACGTTGTTGGACCGCCCCGACGGCCTCGCGGGAGAGGACGACGTTCGCCGTGACCTCGAGCGCCTGTATCAGAGATCCACCCAGGGCTGGGAGGTGTTCGTGCACCACGTCGTACCCCACGCGCTCCCGGCCCAGCTGCCGCCACTCGAGGATCGCCGACCCACGTGGACGGGTGACCGCGTGCTCGTGACGGGGGATCACCGGGGAACAGGCTCGATCCAGGGCGCGCTCGTTTCCGGTGACCGTGCAGCCCGGGCTGTCGCGGATCTGCTGGAGCAGTGGCAGTAAAGCTGCAAAAGGGAACTGGCTGCTCCCACAGCCACGGAGCACCCCACTCCGAGAAAACGGAGGTGCTTCAATTCTGGCTAACGGAGACGCTTCTGCCGCTGCGGAGACGCGAAGTCGGTGATGACCTCAGCGGCGTACAACACCGAATCGGGAGCTCGATCCGCCAGGTCTGAGAAGCCGGCCGCAGCCAGCAACCCGTCTTTCACATGCACAAGTTCAGCATGCTGAAGCGGCCAGGGCTCGTGGTGATTGCGACAAAATATGGTGCGACCGCGGTGGGTTTCGTGAAAACCCCAGCGTGCAGTCAAAAATATAGAAACAGGATCGGCGGAGATCGCAGCATTCGCCACCGGGTCGTGACTCGGTCGCACGATAATGTGCGATGCGGCATCAGGCCGACCGAGGCGTTTCGTACGGTACGCGACTTTGCCGTTGCGTCGCCCCAGCTTCATCACCGCCCACTGATACTTCAGACCGAATAGTGCCCGTGCGATGAGCACCGGTATGAGATGCGATGCCTCAAGACTGAGAAAGACAACTCCCCGCCGGCCCCGTTCGTCAATCGAGTAGAGACGAACGTTCACCTCAGGAAAGTCACCGAGCCACGGGATGGGTGGGCCACCGAAGAACGAACTCTTCGACATCTGAAACGCGATGAGACCCACCCAGGAGCTCCCGTCAATCACATCGGGAGTGCACCCTGCAGGCAAGTAGCGTTCGACCACCTTAGGGTCGACCCGCCAGTGCAGAAGCGTCACGTCGCTCCACCGTTGTCGCAGAATAGCGCGCCTGCCGAGTGGGGGTGCGAGTGTGGACGGTGCAACGGAGTTCATCGTAAGAGTTGATTATTGTTTGTGGGGCATGGGATCCGCAACAACACGTCGTGCGTGAACGGACGCAACGACCGTCGTCGGTCGGTGCGGCCTGAGCAACGCACCAATTCGTGCATCCATTCATCTGAAGTCTCGCGGATAGTCGTAGGCGCCACGTTCAGCGCGAGCCGTACTGACTATGAGCGGCCCGCCTCAGAGTGTGGATCACGGATGCCTGGCCGCATCGGCGTGTGCGGCACCTCCGGTAGCCTCGAAGCACGTGCACAGCCTGAGGAGCCATCAATGACCCGTGTTGCCGCCGTCGATTGCGGAACGAACTCAATCCGCCTGCTCATTGCCGACCTCGATGGCGAGGGCGGCCTTCTCGATGTGGTGCGTACCCGCGAGTTGGTGCGGCTCGGAGAGGGCGTTGACCGCACCGGCCGCTTCAGCGATGCTGCGCTCGAGCGCACCCTCACAGCAACGAGAAACTACGCTGACATGTGTCGCAAGCACGGGGTGGAGCGCATTCGATTCGTGGCCACCTCGGCGACCCGAGACGCTGCCAACCGAGCGGAGTTCACCGACGCGGTGCACGCGATCCTGGGTGTGCCCGCCGAAGTCATTCCGGGCACCGAGGAGGCGGCGTTGTCCTTTCGCGGCGCGCTGATTGCGCTCGCAGCATCGGGCGCACCCGCCGTCACCGACAAATATCTCGTTGTCGACCTCGGGGGCGGATCCACCGAGTTGGTGCTCGGCACCCACACCCCCGACTCCGCCTATTCGATGGACGTTGGATGCGTGCGTCTCACCGAGCGACACCTGCACAGCGACCCACCATTGGAAGCAGAGCTTGACAGCATTCGGCGCGACGTGAACGAGGCGCTGGACACGGCCACCGATGCCGTTGATCTGGGTCTGGCCACCGAGGTCGTCGGAGTGGCCGGCACCATCGGCACCATCACGGCACACGCCCTTGGCCTCAGCTCCTACGACGTGCAGTCCATCAGCGGCAGCCGTCTCCCACTGGCCGATGTGCTGGAAGCATGCGCGGCGCTCAGCCGCATGCCCCGCGCGGAGCGGGTGGCGCTGCCATACATGCACCCGGGCCGTGTCGACGTCATCGCCGCCGGCGCGGTGATCTGGTCGACTGTTCTGCACCGGGTCGCGGAGGCCACGGCGGAAGCCGGTCGCCCCCTCGAAACCGTCACCACAAGCGATCACGACATCCTCGATGGTGTCGCGCTGTCACTGGGATCTGCTGGGGCTGCGCACTGACGTCATTCGGTTGCGCAACGCGTTCGATTTCAACTGATAGACGGGCGGCTTTACCGAGTGTGCGCTAACGGGCATTCCGGGGCGCCAGGAAGGCCCGTTAGCGCGAAACATGCGCGCGGGATGAATCTGAAGGTCCACCGATTCTTCACCGGCGAATCGGGTGAAGAGGCTTGCACGTCCTGCCTGTCCGACGCAGTGTGTAAAGGAGCAACGCATTCGGTGGGACTTGAGTGCGCACCGTGTTCGAAGTCAGGAAGAGGTCGGGCAATGGCGAAGAAATCGGTGAAAGCCGTGGAGGTGGTTCACGGAATCGACCGCTTGGTGCGCAACGTGCGAACCGGCCGTTTCGAACGCAGCCTGGCGGCGCTGACCGCCGGTGGGGCACTGGCGGTCAGCGCCGAGATCTTCTTTGAACACGACTCGGCCAGTTACGGCAACAAGTGGATGTGGGTACCGGTCGTACTCGGTCCGATCGGTGCGGTCGCCGGGGTCGCGGGCGTGGTCAACCATCGTGCGGCCAAGACGGTGCTTCCCCTGGTGTCGGCAACGATCGTCGCCAACGGTCTGCAGGGGGTCTGGTTTCATGGTCGCGGCATCAAGCAGAAACCGGGTGGTTGGAAGAACTTTCGCTACAACATGGAGATGGGGCCGCCACTGATGGCGCCCCTGTTGGTCACCCTGGTCGGCGGCATGGGGTTGCTGGCCGCGATTCTTCGGCGCGAAAAATGAGCACTCTCCCTCTTGACCCCCGCCACGGCGGTGGCCGCTTTCCCGATTTCGACGTGACCACCCAGGCACGGCACTGGGATGAGACCACGCGGGCCGTCGTCGAGAAGCGCCTCGGCATGCAGACCCCGGTGCGCTTCTTCACCGAGTCGGAACAGGCAGCGGCAACCGCATTGTTCGACCAACTGCTCTACCAGCGTTCCGAACCACGGGTACCGGTCACCGAGATGGTCGACGCTCGGCTCGCGGAGAACCTGACCGATGGTTGGCACTACGAGACCATGCCGCCGGATGAAGCCGCCTGGCGTGCGTCCCTTACAAACCTCGATGACGACAGCCGCGAGGCACACGGCTGCCTCTTCGCGGAATGTGACTGGGATGACCAATCGGCCATCCTCACGGCGATACAGAACCGGGGGAGCGACCAGTGGCACGGAATGGTCGCCGCGCAGGTGTGGAGCCTGTGGACGCGCTATGCGTGCACCGCGTTCTACTCGCATCCGCAGGCGTGGAACGAGATCGGCTTCGACGGTCCGGCCTACCCGCGCGGTTACAAGAACATCGGCGTCAACCGGCTCGAATCGTTTGAGGTGCACGACGCCCGCCCCGGTGACGACCCGGTGGAAGGAAAAGGGCAATGAGCGAAGTCAGGGAACGCAACGAATCGGCCTGGCTGATGACAGCCGACGGCTCGCGCATGGAACCGGGGCTGCGCGACAACATGCGCCGATTCGACGACGACGACGAGGTCGATCTGGTCATCGTCGGCTGCGGGGCCGGGGGATCGACATTGTTGCAGCGAATGGCCAGGGCGGGTGCGCGGGTGGTCGCATTGGACGCTGGCCCGTTCTGGGAGCCGGAGACCGACTGGGTCAGCGATGAGGCGGGCTCGCACCACCTGTATTGGACAGAACCGCGGAAGATCGGCGGGAGCGACCCGGTGCCGCTCGGGTCGAACAACTCCGGGCGCGGTGTCGGCGGATCGATGGTCCATTACGCCGGGTATGCCCCGAGGTTTCATCCCAGTGATTTTCGTACTCGCACAAACGACGGCGTCGGCGCAGACTGGCCGATCGACTACGGCAACCTCAAGTCGTATTACGAGTTGATCGAAGAAGAGCTGCCGGTTTCCGGTGAGGACTGGCCCTGGGGCGACCCACACGGCTATCCGCAACGTCCGCACCCGGTCGGGGGTAACGGGGAATTGTTCCAGCGTGGTGCGCTCGCCTGTGGGATCACCGCGAAGGTCGGTCCTGTGGCAATCTCCAACGGCCGGTTCGGCAACCGGCCGCACTGTATCTACCGCGGCTTCTGTCTGCAGGGCTGCAAGGTGAACGCAAAGGCATCTCCGTTGATCACCCATGTGCCGGATGCCTTGGCCCATGGCGCCGAGGTGCGCCCTGATTCGATGGTCACCCGAATCGAGATCGACCAGCGCACCGGGCGCGCCACCGGCGTGCACTACGCCCGAGGAGGCGTCTCCCGTTTTCAACGAGCGAGCATGGTCGCCGTCGCTGGCTACTCGATCGAGACGCCCAGGTTGCTGCTCAACTCCACGTCTGACAGGTTTCCCAACGGCTTGTGCAACGACTTCGACCAGGTCGGCCGCTACCTGATGGTGCAGGGAGCGCCGCAGACCGCGGGCCGGTTCGACGACGAGGTTCGCATGTGGAAGGCGCCACCCCCCGAAGTCAGCTCGGAGCAGTTCTATGAGACTGATCCAGGCAAGCCATATAAGCGCGGCTTCTCGATCCAGACGGTCTCCCCGTTGCCGATCACGTGGGCGGAACACGTCTCGGCGCAGGGCTACTGGGGTGCTGACCTCCGCAATTACATGAGTGACTACGTGCACTGGGCCTGCCTCGGGTCGCTGTGTGAATTCTTGGCGCTGCCGGACAATCGGGTGACCCTCGCAGACGAGAAGGATCGCCACGGAATGCCGATCGCCCGCTTCGACTACAGCCAGTGCGACAACGACCGCGCGCTGATGAAAGCCGCGACCGGAGTCATGGAAGACATCCTGAAGGGCGCCGGTGCCGACGAGGTGATCACCATAAACAGGTATGCGCATCTGGTGGGTGGCGCCCGCATGGCCGCCACCGAGCAGAAGGGAGTCGTGGATGCCGATTGCCGCAGTTTCGCAGTGCCCAACCTGCTGATCGTCGACGGCAGCGTACTGCCGACCCAGGGAAGCGCCAACCCGGCGCTGACCATCATGGCCGTCGCGGCCCGCGCCGCCGCTCGGCTGACCCAACAACGCACGTAGGAAGGCCCCACCATGGGCACAGTAAGTGATTTTGTGATCCAACGAATCAAAGAATGGGGTGTGACGCGAGTCTTCGCGTTTCCCGGCGACGGAATCGGCGACTTCGACGGTGCGCTCGGCAAAGCCGAGCGTAAGGGGGAAGGGCTCGACTACATCCGCCCGACCCATGAGGAGATCTGTTCGCTCATGGCCACCGCTCACGCGAAGTTCACCGGGGAGGTCGGGGTGTGCATCGCGACCTCCAGCCCTGGTGCGTTCCATATGATCAATGGTCTGTACGACGCGAAGTCGGACAACCAGCCGGTGGTGGCCATCATCGGACAGCAGGGCCTGGATGCGCTGGGAACCTTTACCCAGCAGGAGAACAACCTCGAGCGCAGTCTCGCCGATGTGGCCGTCTACGTGCAGACGATAGTCTCACCAGCGCAGGCGCAAGCCGTCGTGGACACGGCGTTCCGCACTGCTCGCGTGCACCTCGGACCCGCCGCGATCATCATCCCGCATGACGTGCAGGGAATGGACATGCCCGAACTCGAGCCACAGAACTGGGTGTCCCGCTCCAGCGCAGTCGCCCCGTCGATCCGGATCACCCCGGCCGAGAGTGACCTCCGGGCCGCCGCAGACATCATCAACGCGGGGAGCAAAGTCACCTTCCTCGTGGGCCATGGTTCGAACGGTGCGACAAATGAGGTTCTCAAAGCCGCAGAACTCTGTGGTGCCGGCATCATCACCGCCCTCCGGGCCAAGCAGGTCATCCCCTCCGATGTGCCTCACTACTCACAACAACTTGGTCTTCTCGGCTCCCTGCCGAGTCTTCACCAGATGAGCGGATGCGACACCCTCGTGCTGCTCGGAACCAACTATCCGTACGGCCAGTTCCTGCCGAAGAGTGGGCAGGCCAGAGCGATTCAAGTGGATCTGAAGCCTGAACAGATGGGTCTGCGGTACCCCACGGAGGTGAACCTCTGGGGTGACGTGAAGGCGACGTTGAACGCACTCATCCCGCTCTTGGAGCAGAAGTCAGATCTCTCCTGGCAGAAGACCGTCGCCGACGAGATGGTCGAGTGGGAGAACGAGATGGAGGCCCAGGCGATGGAGACCTATGACGATGGGGTGAACCCGCGGCGCGTCTACCATGAGCTCAACAAGCGTCTTCCTGCCCGTGCCATCGTGACCTGCGATGCGGGGTCGACCGCGGACTGGTACGGGCACCACATCCGGCTGCGTGATGGAATGATGGGTGACCTGTCGGGGCGGCTGGCCAGCATGCTGGCCGCTATGCCGTACGCGACAGCCGCGAAGTTTGCGTTCCCTGACCGGACGGTGGTGTGCACGATCGGTGACGGTGCATTTCAGATGCTCGGTATGAACGAATTGATCACCATCAAGAAGTACCTCAAGAAATGGGACAATCCACAGTTCATCATCATGGTGCTGCACAACGATGACCTCACCCAGGTGTCGTGGGAGATGCGCACCGAAGACGCCAACCCGGTGTGGTCCACCTCACAGGATGTCGAATCGGTGGACTATGCCGGCTGGGCCGAACTGCTCGGTTTCACGGGAATCCGCGTAAAGACCGACGACGAGGTGGGGAGGGCCTGGGACACCGCTTTTGCGAACCGGGGTGTCACCCTGATCGACGCCTACACGAGCAAGAACGTGCCACCGCTTCCGCCGCACATCACATTTGAGTACGCCAAGAACACAGCGAAGGCCCTGCTGAAAGGCGACCCCGACGAACTCGCGGTTATCAAGGATTCGGCCAAAGCACTCTTCACCGAGGGTGTCGAACGGGTCAAAGGAACACTCCACATTGGTCAGGACGACGAGGATGATCGCGACTGAGTAACGCATTGTGCACCATTCGAAGGGTGGATAAGGATAAGCGATGCCTGAATTCTTTCCATGGTGGGTGGCGGTCACCCACTTCCTGAACATCTTCTTCCTGCTTCTCCTGGCGCGGAGCGGGCTAGAAGTACTGTCCGCATTTCCCAAGCTGTACTGGTACGACAACTGCCCTCCCGGCCGGGAATGGTTGAGGTTCTCGAAGAAGATGTATGGGGCGGACTCACGCAAACTCTGGTCGTCATTGGACGAGGAAGAGGCTTGGTGGCCGATGATCGCGTTGCCCGGCAAGAGGAACATCGGAATCGGCAGACATTGGCACTTCTCCGGGGTGCAGTTCTGGATCCTCACCGGGGTGGTCTACATCGTCATGGTCTTCGCCACCGGATACTGGCAGTACCTGATCCCCACGCACTGGTCGATCGTCCCCGATTCGATCAACTCCATCGGCACCTACCTGCACTTCGAAATCCCGGCAAAGATTGTCGGCGAACCGTTCGAGCCCGCCCAGAAGCTGGCGTATTTCATGGTCATCTTTTTGCTGGCACCATTCCAGGTGCTCACCGGCGCTGCGATGTCACCGTCGGTACTGGCACGATTCCCGTGGTACGGAAAAATCTTCAAAGGCAAACAAGGAGCGCGCAGCCTGCACTTTCTCGGGCTGGCTGCCTTCGGCGTGTTCACCGTCATCCACACGTTCATGGTGCTGGTTCACAACATCCCGAACGAAGCAGCCGGTATCGTCCTTGCCGACCAGAATGCCAACGGCACGAAGGCAATCATCATTGGCCTTACCGGAATCGCTCTGATCGTCATCGTGCATGTGGTGATCACCTGGTTCTCTCTGCGGTACCGCCGCGCCACCCAACGAACGCTCGGAGTGATGGTGAACCCCTTCGAGAAGATGTTCTCCAAGGCGTTCACCTCCCGCCAACGGTTCACGCGCAGGAACATCTCACCGTATTTCCGGGTCAACGGCTACCCCCCGGTCGATCATGCGTACGAGCGGTTGGTGGCGAGCGGATTCACGGAGTACCGCCTGCCGATCGGCGGTCTGGTCGACCATCCGGTCTCGCTCTCACTGGGAGACCTTCGCAAAGTTGGTGAGCAATCACAGATCACCAAGCACAATTGCATTCAGGGCTGGACCGCCGTCGCCGAATGGGGCGGGGTGCCATTGGCGACGATCATCGAACTGGTGCACCCGCAGGAGGCCGCCAAGCACGTCGTGTTCTACGCCATGGATGACAAGGGGCTCACGGAGGGGGAGGGGCGCTACGGCTTTTTTTACGGCAGCATCCCCTTGCACCTCGCCAAGAACCCGCAATCGATCCTCGCTCTGGAGATGAACGGTGCACCACTGCCGATTGAACACGGTGCCCCGATACGGGTCCGACTCGAGACCCAGCTCGGTTTCAAGATGGTGAAGTGGGTGTGCGCCATCGAATTCGTCGCCGATTACCGCAACATAGGCATGGGCCAGGGCGGGTGGCGCGAAGATCAGCAGTTCTACGCCAATGCGGCCGGCATATGACTCTGTTGGCACGTCCGGTGGCCGTCTCCCCGCAACGGGGCGGCGAGGGTCGTCGACTGGCCGGAGGCACACAATCAAGGAAGTATCGCAATGGCAGACACCACAGATGAACCCCAGTTTCCTCCCCGTGTTCTGAGAGAATATTCGCTGATCGCCGACGGGGAGCGTGGCGCCCTGATCGGTCCGCGCGGTGAAATCGTCTGGATGTGCGCTCCACGGTGGGACTCCGACGCCGTGTTCTCGAAACTGATCGGTGGTGAAGGAATCTATGCGATCACGCCGGTCGACGAGTTCGTCTGGGGAGGCTACTACGAAGAGGGCAGCCTGATCTGGCGCAGCCGGTGGGTGACCACAAGCGGCATCATCGAATGCCGCGAAGCATTGGCTTTCCCGGCCGAGCCGGGCCGTTTGGTGTTGTTGCGACGGGTCATCGCCGTCGACGGCGAAGCCCACGTCACAATAGTGCTGGAGCCGCGCGCCGGGTTCGGCCGACACAAGACCCACTCGCTTTCTCGAAAGAGCGGGGTTTGGACGGCAACATCTGGGCAGCTGAAGGTTCGTTGGACGGGCGCGGATGACGCACGCCCGAAGGGCGACGGTTCACAACCGCTCACGATGGATCTGACCGTTCCAGTCGGCGGTCACCACGATTTCGTGCTGGAGATCTCTGAAAGGGCCGTGCCCGAGCAACTCATCGATGCGGACACGGCATGGGAAGCCACGTCAAGCGCGTGGCGCGCCGCCGTTCCAGAGTTCGGGGAAACAATCGCTCCCTCGGACTCCAGGCACTCGTACGCGGTGTTGCGTGGGCTGACCAGCACGGGAGGTGGGATGGTCGCCGCCGCGACCATGAGCCTCCCAGAGCGCGCCAAGCAGGGCCGCAACTATGACTACCGCTATGTATGGATCCGGGACCAGTGCTTTGCCGGTCAGGCAATCGCCGCCAGCGGCACGCATCCGCTTCTCGATGACGCCGTTCGTTTCGTCTCCGAACGAGTGCTGGCAGACGGCCCCGACCTGAAACCGGCATACACCACACTCGGTGGCCGGGTCCCGGATGAGAAGCCCCTGAAACTGCCGGGATACCCGGGCGGCTCCGATGTGGCCGGTAACCATGCCAACGCTCAGTTCCAGCTCGACGCGCTCGGCGAGTCGTTGCTCCTGCTGGCTGCTGCAGCCAGGCATGATCACCTCGACGCCGATGGCTGGCGGGCTGCTGAGACGGCTGCCGCCGCGATCGGTGCACGTTGGCGTGACCCGGAGGCCGGCATCTGGGAACTGGACGACAAGAACTGGACCGAGAGTCGCCTGATCTGCGTTGCGGGCCTTCAGGCGATCAGCAAAGTCGGCGCTCCGGCGAGCAAAGTCGGCGACTGGCTTTCTCTGGCTGACACCATTCTGGCGGAGACGGCTTCGACATCGACCCACCCGACCGGGCGCTGGCAACGGGCGCCCGACGACGAGGGACTTGACTCGGCGCTGCTGCTTCCTCCGATCCGTGGCGCTGTCGCAGCAGATGATCCGCGCACACTGGCCACCCTGCGGGCGATTGAGAACGAACTGGTCGACGACAACTATCTCTACCGGTTCCGGCAGGGGCCAGGACCACTGGCGCAGGCGGAAGGATCGTTCCTACTCTGTGGGTTCACGATGGCGCTTGCCCAGCACCAGCAGGGCAACGAAGTCGCCGCTGCCCGTTGGTTCGAAAGAAATCGGGCCGCCTGCGGCTCTCCCGGTCTTTTCACCGAGGAATACGATGTGACCCAGCGCCAGTTGCGTGGCAACCTGCCGCAGGCATTCGTGCATGCGCTGATGCTGGAATGCTCCGCACGGCTCGCCGGTCCGTGGGCCGCATCATAGCCTGCGGTCACCAGCAGAAACACGCGAATAACGAGTGGTCAGACGCACCACCTCGACCAGAACCAGAGACACCAGGCCGACCATGAACAGGCTCCGCTGGGCGATCCGGAGCATGCGTCCGAGCAGGCCGGTCGTGTCACCGCGTGCACTGAGGGTCTGTTCCGCCAGGTCTTCCCGCTGCTGGGGTATCGGCCGTCCGGCGATCACCATACGGTCGCGTGTCATAGCGTTGATGGTCGCTTGGCTGGCCCCGGCCCCATATCCGCCCATCATGAGCGCCTTGATCTGTTGGATGCTCTGATCCGGTGCCATTTCGCACAGGATCACGCTGCCTGGTGATCCTGGCACGGTTGCCCGGCCAGATCGATGCGTCTTCGTCATCGTCGTACCGTCCTGGCCGTGATCAGTGCCATCAGCCCGAGTCCGCCGACAGCAGAGCCGATGACCAGCTTGACGTGGTGAGAGAACCACATCTGCCCAGAGTGTCCCTTTGATTTGTCATCGAAGATGCCGTGCGCCCCGAAGTCGTGACCGTCGGCGCCGTCGCGTGGTTCCCAGAGATTGTTCGGACGGTCCGGTGAGACCTTCTCGGATGTCTGTTGGGATTTGTAGCCGGTTCGAGCCAGGTAGTGATCCAACAGTGGCGCAATGAACTTGTTGCCGACAATGGCCTTGACCGTCGATAGCCCGACCCAGTACTGCTTGCGCGACGGGTGCCGGGCCGCGTAAAGCACTCCGCGGGCGGCGACCTCGGGCTGGTAGATCGGCGGTACCGGTTGTGGATGGTTCGGCAGGCGCGACAACACCCAGGAGAACTGCGGCGTGTTCACCGCCGGCATCTGCACGACGGTGATCTTCACCTTGCTGTGGTCGTGGATCAGCTCGGTGCGCACGGATTCCGTGAAGCCGTTGATCGCGTGCTTGGCGCCGCAGTAGGCGGACTGCAACGGGATGCTGCGTGATCCGAGGGCGGATCCGACCTGCACGATGGTGCCGCGGTCGCGTTTGATCATCCGGGACAGTGCGACGTGGGTGCCGTAGACGAAGCCGAGGTAGGAGACTTCAGTCACCCGTTTGAATTCATCCGGTTTGATCTCGGTGAACGGGGCGAACACAGACGTGAAAGCCACGTTGACCCAGACGTCAATCGGCCCGAAGGCATCTTCAACGGCGACCGCCGCAGCCTCCATCTGGTCGTAATCGGCCACGTCGGTGGGAATCGTCAACGCGTGCCCCCCGGCAGCCTCCACATCTTTCTTGGCCCCGGCCAGACCGGTCTCCCCTCGGGCGATGAGCCCAATGTTGGCGCCCGTCTTCGCAAACAACTTCGCCGTGGCGCGCGCGATTCCAGCGCTGGCACCCGTGATGACGACTACTTGTGGATCTTTCATGGGAACTTCTTCCTTGTCATGTCCTTTTTTCATCCAGATGGTTTGGTGTCTCGGCTCACGACGCACTGTTCCTAGGCGTACGGCTCGATACCCCAGGTCGCACTGTGGCTCTGCCCCGGTTTCAGGGTGATCAGGCCCTCGCCGGAATTGAAGGCGTTCGGTGCGCAGGTCATCGGTTCCACACCCAATCCGGTGCGCCGCCGCCCGGGTTCAGGCAACGCGTCGCCCGTGAAGATCTCGAGATACGGGTATGCGTCGTCCACCCAGAGCGCCACTGAGACACCCTCGCGCGTCGACAATCTGACGCGGGCCCGCCCGTCGGCGTCCCGGGTAAGGTTGGTATAGGTCACATCGATTTCTCGAGTGCCCAGCTCGGAGGCACTGCGCAGGTCGTACTCGGTGCCCTCCACCGTTTGTCTCCCCGTGGGAATCCCTTTGTCGTCCACTGGCAGGTAGATGTCTCCGGGCACCGTAGCCAGCGCGGGGTTGATCGTCTCGGTCCCCACGGTGAGGTAGGGATGGGCACCGGTGCCGTACGGGCAGGTGCCCTCGCCGATGTTCGTCGCCGTTGTCCGAACGGTGAGGCCCGTGTCGTTCAAGGAGTAGTCGATCCGGCAATCCAGAACCCATGACCAACCGGGGCAGTTGTACAGGATGTGGCGGAAGGAAGCATGATCATCACCGTGTTCGACCACCTGCCACGATGCCCACCTGGTCAGCCCGTGGATCGCACCGCAGGTCGCCGGTTCGGTGAGATCAAGTTGCCGATCGACACCATCCCAGGTGTATTTACCGGACTTGATCCTGTTCGGCCACGGGATCAGCGAATGGCCGCGCGCGCCGGTACACATCTGTGATACCGGGTAGCCGTCGATCACGCGGCGGGATCCGGCCGTATACGACCGCAAGCCTGCGCCGACCTCAGCGATCTCGACGACCTGTTCGCCGCGTCGTAACTCCCACTGATTTCCGGAAGGCATCCCGGTCATGGTGTGCTCCCATCTTGAACCATCGGCGACTCGTGCCCGGCGTCATTTGGAGGATAAGAGAACCTGAGTTCGAAAAAGTTCACCGTCGAAACTCGAGGACCGCGAATGTGCTCGCCACGGCGGCATCCGACAGGGCGGCCCGGCGATGGCCGCTGCTGATGATACCCACGCCGATCATGCTCAACGCGTGCAGAACATCCACGATCCCGGCGAGATCGTGGACGCTGCTGCGCTGGGTCCTCAGGGTGAGCACCGCCTGCACCAGGTGCCGCCCAGCCAGCACCCGGATCACGGTGGCCTCAGATTCACTCACCGGCACCCGAACCACTGATTCGGCCACGAGGCGTGGTGCAATCAGAAGGCAGAGGCCGTACAGTCCACGCACTACTTCCAGGCGATTTGTCATGTAGTTTCTCTTTCCGGCGTGAGAATACTTCGAGCTAAAGCCCGCTTTTCGCCATGTTACGTCTGCCGTCCCGTACCTCCCAGTGCGAAGTGCGTCCTTTTCAGCGGGTGCGACACTGTGAAAATCCGGGCCTGCCAGCCACCCACGGCAAGGGGCAAACTGCGAATAGGGGACATAATGCCTGCTCTCTGATCGTGAGACTGTCGGCAATTCGCCCCTCCCTCGCAAGTCGGGACGGAGAGTGTGTCATGAGCAACTTCATCACCGGGCTGAAAGCCAGCGGCAACGGAATGCTCGTGCGAATATCGATCATCGCGGCCATCGGAGGGTTGCTGTTCGGGTTCGACACGGGAGTCATCTCCGGCGCGCTCCTTTATCTGAAGAAGGATCTGAACGCCAACAGCACGGCACAGGAATGGATCGTCTCGGTGCTGCTGCTCGGTGCCATCCTGGGCGCCATCGGGTCAGGCTATCTGGCGGACAAGCTCAGCCGAAAGTGGACGAAGGTGATCTCCGGTTGCATTTACGTGGTTGGTGCGCTGGGCTGTGCGTTCGCCGTGTCGATCCCGATGCTGATCGGCTTTCGGTTCTTGCTGGGGCTGTCCGTCGGAACGGCATCCTTCGTTGCACCGCTTTATATCGCCGAAGTCTCTCCACCGAGGGTGCGGGGTGGCTTGGTGTCTTTCAATCAGTTGCTGATCACCTCGGGGATCCTGCTCGCCTATCTGGTGAATTTTGCTTTCTCCTCCACGCCTGACGGATGGCGCTGGATGCTCGGGGTCGGCGTGATCCCCGGAGCGGCACTTGCGATCGGGATGCTGACCGTCCCGCACACGCCTCGCTGGCTGATGGAGCAGGGCAGGGAGGACGAAGCCCGTGCTGTGTTGACGAAGCTTCGCGGCAGCGACCCGCACGCCGACATCGACAAAGAAATCGAAGAGATCCAGAAGGCCAAGGAAATGGAGAGTTCGTCGAGGGTACGAGACCTCCTCAAGCCGAATATTCGCCCACTGATCTGGATCGGTGCGGGCCTGGCAATCTTCCAGCAGTTCGTCGGCATCAACACCGTGATCTACTACGCGCCGACGATTCTGAAAGGCACGGGGTTGACTAACAGCGCCTCGATCGCGCAGACCGTGTTCGTCGGTGTGACCAACGTGGTGTTCACCATCGTCGCCGTGCTGCTGCTCGACAAGGTCGGGCGCAGACGGTTGCTCCTGATCGGCACGGTGGGGCTCACCGTCGCCATTATCTTCCTCGGAGTGTTCTTCGCATCATCCTGGTTGCAGACCAACGCCAGCTATCTCGCGCTGGTCGCTCTGATCGTCTACATCGCAGCATTCGCAGTCGGCCTCGGGCCGGTGTTCTGGCTGATGATCTCTGAGATCTACCCGACCGGAATCCGCAGCAAGGCGATGTCGTTCGCGACGGTGCTCAACTGGGCGGCCAACTTCGTTGTCGCAGGAACGTTCCTGACGTTGATCGCCCTCATCAGCACACAGGGCGCATTCTTCGTGTTCGGAGGCATGGGTATTCTGGCGATCGTCTTCTTCGCGTGGAAGGTGCCCGAGACGAAGGACAAGTCGCTGGAGCAGATCCAGCAGGAACTTCTGGGCGGGGACGCCAAGGTATCAGCTGCACTGAAGTCAGGTTCTGATGAGTGAGAAATTGAGTGATCCGATCATCGAGCGGGTCGAGGCTCGCGTCTACACCGTACCGACCGACGAACCGGAAGCAGACGGCACCATCACTTGGGACTCGACGACAATGGTGCTGGTTCAGGCGTATAGCGGATCCTCTGTTGGCATCGGCTGGACCTACGGCGCCGCCGAGTGCGGCGCTGTGGTGCAGAACACGTTGGCGCCGTTGGTCGTCGGCCAGAGTGCACTGGACCTCGGGGGCCGGTTCGACGCCATGGTGAAAGCAGTGCGAAACAGCGGACGCCAGGGCGCGATCGGTTATGCCATATCTGCGGTCGATATCGCTCTCTGGGATCTTAAAGCGCGGTTGCTCGACCTCCCGCTACACCGGCTGCTGGGTGCGGTTCGGGACACTGTTCCGGTGTATGGCAGCGGTGGTTTCACCACGTACTCCGAGGCACGGCTCGCTGAGCAGTTGGGTGGATGGGCACACGGCCAGCAGATTCCGCGAGTGAAGATCAAGATCGGCGAATCGTGGGGTACGAACCCGACCCGGGATCTCGCGCGGCTGCGCCAGGCCAGGCACATCATCGGCGACGACGTGGAACTGTTCGCCGATGCGAACGGCGGTTACACGCGCAAACAGGCGATCCGCATCGCCCACCGGGCGGCAGACGTGAACCTGCACTGGTTCGAAGAGCCGGTGTCTTCTGACGATCTGGCAGGACTGCGCGAGGTGCGCGACGCTGTCGACGCAGACGTGACCGCGGGGGAGTACGGCTTCGACCTCACCTACTTTCGTCGGATGTGTGACGCACACGCCGTGGACTGCCTGCAGGTGGATGCCAGCCGTTGCGGCGGCATCACCGAATGGCTGCGCGCAGCCGCCGTTGCCGCAAGTCACGGGCTGGAGATTTCGGGCCACTGCGGGCCGCACCTGCACGTACACGTTGCGGCGGCGACGCCGAACCTGCGCCACCTGGAGTGGTTCCATGACCATGTACGCATCGAGACGATCTTCTTCGACGGCACGCTGGATCCGAGCGGGGGAGTGTTGCGACCGCGCGAGGAGCCCGGCAACGGCTTGACATTGCGAGAGGCCGACGCCGCCGAATTCCGCATCGCCTGACCGCATATCTTCGCTGAGGGCGCCCACAAGCGTCCTCCCAGCGCTCGGATCGCCGAAATCATCGATCGGGTGCAAGTCGCCGATGCCGCGTCACTGTATTGCTCTCGGATTCGGCGAGAGGTCCGTTGGACGGTGTTGTTCCGGTGACAACAGATGCGGTGAACTCGAGCTGAGGATCACGCCCACCTGGCCGCAGTCATCGGCTCGGACTCCACGCCGTAACGCAACCTGATGAGCTTTGCTTCCCGTTCTGGCAGGAGGTCCACCCGTCGTCGGATCTCCTGATCCCGGAACATCGCTGATACGGTGTCGTCCACACGGGTCGCATTGACATCCTCGATCCCTTGCGCAGGACAGGAAGGAAAGCCTGCGTGAGCCGGGCACGGCCGAGCAGATCCACGGTGATCGTGTTCACCCAACCTTGGTCATCGATCTCGTGGAACTGCCCCTGGGCGCCGGTAGCGCCGGAGGATTGGGCGAGGATGTCGATATCACCCACCGCGCCCTCGGTCTGCGAGCACAACCCGGCCACGTCGTCAAAGTCAGCGATGTTGGCCGTGAACGTGAACAGCTTTCCCTTGGGGTCGTTCAGCTTGCCCGAGGCGGCGTGCGCGGCATGCTCACAGGTGGATCAGCGCGAGGCCCGATTCAGGGTCGATGTGCTTTGTCAGGTGCGCCGGCGTCTCGGTCAGGATCAGCTCGCAGGTGGGTCTGACGATCGCTTCCTGCAGGTGCCCACCGTGCGCTGTGCCATTTCGCCTGCCAACGACGACATGGCCGTGCACCACCGGTTCTCCGTCTTTCAGCACAATGTCGCCGATCAGGGAAAGGAGTTCGACCTGCTCATTCAGATCTACGGAGGTTCGGTATTCCTTGGTCTCCCAATCGAACCAGGCGAGGGTGACAGATGAGAGCGCCCCGATAGCGGTGAAGCTGCTGGCCGAGACGTCCTGCTCCACCGCGAAACGCTCCAGCCCGGCTACCAACTCGTCACCGGCATCGAAGATCAGAGCGAACGTCTTTGGATCCTCGTCGATCAGTTTGTAACGCATTCATGCTCTCCGTTCCCTGGCGTGGGTCCGCTCTACCGAACGCCGCATTATAATGTAACGCGAATGACGCACTGTAACTCCAACTGCGCGGGTCGAATTCTGCCAGTGTGCACGCCAGCGTAGTCGTGCAGATCCAAACGACGGGTGCGTCTTGCCGCGATGAGCCGCACGACGCAAGATGGGATATGGCCGCGATTCGACTCCCCGATCCCATACTCACCGAGCAGTCGATTGATATCGCTGGACTGGAGCGCGAACTGCTCGCCCGGGTCGACGGCGAGGTGCGGCTCGACGCCGGTTCGCTGGCCGCCTACTCCACCGATGCCTCCAACTACCGGCAGGTTCCGATCGCGGTGGTCGTGCCGCACACGGTGGATGCGGCGGCAGAAACGGTCGCGGTCTGCGCCGAATTTCAGGCCCCGGTGCTGTCCCGCGGCGGCGGGACCAGCTTGGCCGGGCAGTGCTGCAACGTGGCGGTCGTCATCGACTGGTCGAAATACTGCAACAAAGTGGAATCCATCGACCCGGCGGCGCGCACCGCGATCGTTCAGCCCGGGGTGGTGCTGGAGCGGTTGAACGATCTGGCCGGCGCCCACGGCCTGATGTATGGTCCGAAGCCGGCTACGCACAAGCGCTGCACGCTCGGCGGGATGATCGGCAACAACTCGTGCGGTGCCACTGCCCAGGCGTTCGGCAAGACCGTCGACAACCTAGTGCGGCTCGAGGTGCTCTGCTACGACGGCACCCGGTTCTGGGTCGGCGGCGAGAAGACCCTGGATCTCGGGGCCGAAGGCAGGGTGGGCGACATCCACCGAGGGCTCAAGACGATCGTCGACGAGTTCGGCGACGACATCCGGCAGAAATTCATAGACATTCCGCGCCGGGTGTCCGGCTACAACCTCGATGACCTGCTGCCCGAGCGCGGGGTCGACCTCGCGAAGATGCTGGTTGGCTCTGAATCGACGCTGGTCACCATCCTCCGTGCCGAGCTCACGCTGGTGCCCGTGGTGCCAGTCACGTCGACCGTGCTGCTGGGGTACTCATCGCTGCCGGACGCCGCGGACGCAGTGCCACAGATCCTGCCCCACCAGCCGCTGCAACTCGAAGGCTTTGACGCGCACCTCGTCGACCGGGAACGGGCTCGGGGGGCGAACGCTGCCGGCATCAATGTTCTGCCACACGGTGACGCGTGGCTCATGGTCGAATTCGGAGGCTCTGACAGCGACGAGGCACAAGCGCGGGTGAACGCCTTTATCGATTCGCTGGATGACGTGAGCCCGCGTCCGTCTATCACGATCCTGGACGACGAGCGGTCCCAGCAAGCGGTGGTCAGCCTGCGCGAAGACGCTCTGGGTGCCGCCGCCGGTTTACCGGCGGAGCAGTCGAGCTGGTCGGGCTGGGAGGATGCGGCGCTCCCGCCCGCGCGGCTCGGCGATTATTTGCGCGACTTCGACAGGCTGCTCGGAGAGTTCGGTTACGGTGACGCCACCACGATCTACGGTCATTTTGGGCAGGGTTGCGTGCACTGCCGCATCCCGTTCGAGCTGGGATCGCTGCGCGGCGTCGCCCGTTTTCGCCAATTCGTCACGCGGGCGGCCCAACTGGTCGTCGGCTACGGCGGCTCCCTGTCCGGTGAGCACGGGGACGGCCAGTCTCGCGCTGAACTGTTGCCGATCATGTTCGGCGACCGGGTGGTGGAGGCGTTCCGGCGCACCAAGACGCTTTTCGACCGGACCAACCGCATGAACCCGGGCAAGATGGTGCTGCCCTACGGGGTCGGCGAGAACCTGCGCGTCACCGGGTACCGGCCACGGGCTGTGCGCCACCAGCAGTTCGACTACCCAGATGACGGCGGAGCGTTCGGCAACGCGGCGTTGCGTTGCATCGGCGTCGGTAAGTGCCGTGAACATTCCGGCGGTGTGATGTGCCCGTCGTATCGTGCCACCGGTGAAGAGGAGCATTCCACCCGCGGCCGCGCCCGGTTGCTGTTCGAGATGCTCGATGGGCCGCGCTCCGGTGGCAGCGTCCAAGATGGGTGGCGCTCCACCGACGTGCGGGATGCTCTCGATCTGTGTCTGTCCTGCAAGGGCTGCAAATCCGACTGCCCAACTGGGGTCGATATGGCCACCTACAAGGCAGAGTTTCTCTCGCACCACTACGTCCGGCGCATCCGCCCGGCCGCCCACTATTCGATGGGCTGGCTGCCCTACTGGGCTCGCCTGGTGCGCTGGGCGCCGCGTCTGGTGAACCTGCTCACCCATGCGCCGGGCCTGGCATGGCTCGCATCTCGCGTCGGAGGGTTGGAGCCACGCCGGCCGATCCCATATTTTGCCGCCGAGCGGTTCACCGACTGGTATCGTCGGCGCGGCCCACGGGGAAGCGGCAACCGCGGCGAGGTCATGCTCTGGCCCGACACGTTCAACAACTACCTGCAACCGGCGGTGGCGCAATCCGCCGTAGAGGTGCTCGAGGATGCCGGCTACCGGGTGGTCATTCCCGACGACGACCTGTGCTGCGGGCTCACCTGGATCTCCACCGGCCAGCTGGATCGCGCCAAGAAAGTGCTGACCCACACCGCCCGTTCGCTCGCACCCGCCCTGCGCGGCGGAACACGTCTGGTGGGGCTGGAGCCGAGCTGCACCGCCGTCTTCCGCTCCGATGGACCAGAATTGCTCTCCGAAGATGCCGATGTTGCCCTGCTCGCGGAACGCACCGTGACGTTCGCCGAACTGCTGAACGACACCGACTGGGTGCTGCCACAGATCGACCGGTCGGCCGTGGTGCAGCCACACTGCCACCAGCACGCGGTGTTGACGGTGGAGGCCGACACGGAGCTGATGCGCAAGGCGGGTATCGAGCCGCAAACCGTCGGCGGATGCTGCGGACTCGCGGGAAATTTCGGCTTCGAGGCCGGCCACCTGGAGGTGTCGATGGCGTGTGCCGAGACCGAGTTGCTTCCCGCGGTGCGGGCAGCCGATCCTGGTGCGCTGGTTCTGGCCGACGGGTTCAGCTGCCGCACCCAGATCGAGCAGGCCGGGGTGGGCAGGCAGGGCGTGCATCTGGCCGAGGTGCTGGCCGCAGCGCTGCGCGGGGCGGAGTTCACAGACTGCGCCGAGGATGCCATCCTGGTGCGTCCAGCACCCCCGCAGGTCTTGCGCGGCCGGCCTGACGCGAGGCCGTTTGTGAGACGCTGAATACCCTGGGGAGACTCACCAGAGCGTCTTCCCGGGCGACCGTTTCCGTTCTCTGGCACAACAAACCCTGTCCAGGAACGATGCCATTCTTTTGACTCGAAAGGACAGCGAGGAAGCTCGACTGATCGAAGCCGAGCGTTTGGAATGATGTGTCAGTGAAAGCACGCAGGTCCGTGACGCCGCTGGCCCAGAGAGCACCTTGCGCAATGTTCCAGTGCAGCCTCACGTCAGCCGGGTCGCGGCCCAGAATCAATTGATCGTGTGTCGACGTGTCAGTTCTTCGGGGTTGCCCGACGCATGAGATAGAAGCCGGTGATCGCCGCGAGCGTCGTGGGCACCAGGCTCCACAGGGCCACGCCCATGGCACCGTTCCGGGCAAACCAGGCGCCGACGGCCGGCCAGTTGTCGGCGAAGGTGGTGAGAGCAACGAACCCGATGACGAGCAGGGTGAGGAAGGCGAAGAACACGTACATTCCGTTCGCGCGCCACCTCACGTAGACCGATGCGGTGGCCGCGCCGATGAAGAAGAAGAACAGGAATATCAGGAGGAACAGGACGAATTGCAGAACGGGGTTCTCTTCGCGAAAGTAGACGACATCGAACATCGACCCGCCCAGACCCCAGCCGTTCGTGACTCTCTCGAGCACAGCCATCACGGTCATGATCGCGGCGTAATACGCACTCAGCAGCACGAAGGCAACGCATGTCCCGAGGTAGAAGTCGCGCCGGGTGACGCTGAAGCCGAGCGCGAACGGGAAGGTGAGATTGACCGCCTGCACCGCCACGACCAGCATGTAGATGAAGATGAATGAGGATGCCCCGCTGAACTGGATCCCGTCGATGGCATCCTGCCGGTCTGCCACGCCGACGGCGTCGAAGAGCAGCCACCAGATGACGTAGTTCACCAGGAAGATGAAGGCGAGGATCAACAACGGCAGCACCATGATCGGAAACCGGTTGATCAGGTGCAGCCTGGTGACGTTGAAGATTCGGGCCAGTGTGGCACTTTCTGGCCGGTGGGTGGTTTCGGTGAGGGTTGTCATGCGCTCTGCTCGAATTCTGTGGTGGAGGTGTCGGTCTTGCGGACAATGAGCTGCTGGAGGGATACCGGAGACAGCTCCAGGCCGGCTGCGGTGGCCTTCTGGCGTGCCGCCGGGCTGAGCGCTTCGACGGTGACGGACGCGAGCCCACCGACTCCTTCGCGGTGCACGACCGAGTGGGAGGCGACGAACGAGTCCACCGCTCCCCGGGGGCCCACAACGGTGGTCGCCGACATTCGCAGGTCTTCGGCGTTCTGGTCAATGATGATGCGGCCCTCGTCAATCACGAGGACGTGTTCGAGCAGGTTGCTGACCTCGTCGATCAGATGTGTGGACAGGATGACTGTGCGCGGATGCTGCGTATAGTCCTCAAGGAGCCGGTCGTAGAAGATCTGGCGAGCAACGGCATCCAGGCCCAGGTACGGTTCGTCGAAGAATGTGAGAGGCGCCCGGGAGGCGAGACCGACGATGACCCCGACGGAGGAGAGCTGCCCGCGGGAGAGCTTCTTGATGCGCCGGTCCGTCGGTAGGCGAAAGTCCTGAACCAATCGCTCGGCGAAATCGGCGTCCCAGTTACGGAAGAACCAGGGCGCACTCTTCAGCACGTGTTTGACCATGAACTCATCCGGGTACTTCTGACTCTCTTTGATGAAGCAGAGGTTCTGCAGTACCCGGGCCGCCTCGACCGGGGATTCGCCGAAAACGCGGATCTGTCCCCGCGTTGCGAAGTCCTGCCCGGTGAGCAACTGCATGAGCGTGGTCTTTCCTGCACCATTTCGGCCAAGCAGGCCGTAGATCGTGTTCTCTTCGACGGCAAAACTGACGTCGTCTACAGCATTCAAGTTGCCGAAGCGCTTGGTGAGGCCGGAGACCTCGACGACTGGGCTCATGCGATGTCTTCTTTCGTGATGGCGGAGATCATTTCGGCCAGTTGAGATTCTGGGATGCCGAGCTTGCGGGCCTCCAGCACCAGGGGCCGCACATAGTCGGCCTCGAATTGTTTGCGGCGGCCCTTCAGGATGATCTCCCTGGAGCCCTCGTTCACAAACATTCCGATGCCTCTTTTCTTGTAGAGGATTCCCGCGTCAACGAGTAGGTTCACCCCTTTGGCTGCCGTTGCCGGGTTGATTCGATAGAAGGTGGCGAACTCGTTGGTAGACGGCACCTGGGCCTCTTCGGGAAGAGAACCGCTGATGATGTCGTTCTCGATGCGCTCGGCGATCTGATGGAAGATCGGCCTGCCTTCTTCCATTCAGCTGTCCTCCGCGTGTTACTTGGTTAGTTACTCAACCAGTTAACCCACTTGCAATGCGCGTGTCAAGAGGAATCTTCTCGGATTGCCGGGCGCCTTCCGCTGCCTGCGCCAGGTGAGGAGTGTGCTGAGGGCTGGACGAGGACCCTAGGATGGGTCGCATGGCAGTGTTGCTCTCGGTGATCACCTTCGTTGCGCTTCTGGGCGCCTTGATCGACATCGTCACGAAGCAGGACTCACAGGTGAAGCACCTGCCGAAGATGGCGTGGATCATCCTTGTGATCCTGCTCCCGCTGATCGGAACAATTCTCTGGTTCGCGATCGGTCGAGAATACGAGGAACAGTCCGGCCGGGGAGGCTTCGGCGAATCGCTCCGGCGGCAGCGACCCGCCGTCACCACGGGCCAACCGGTCACCTCGACCGAGCAGGAATTGGCCGACCTCGAGCGCGAGATCGAAGAAGAGCACCTGAGGCGCCTCGAGGCCGAGTGGGACAAGCGGCGCAGGCAGTCGGGCTGCGATGCCCAGTAGCCTGCCGGTGCACCACGAGACGGGCCGATGCAACGTACAATCCGGCACCCGCCGGCCCGGTATACTACACAGTGTAGAAAAGACGGTGTAGAAAAGACAGTTCAAAAAAAGTTGGAGAAAAGCATTCCGATGCATTCTGCCGAATGCAGATGGTGAAGCGCCCGAACGCCAGCACCTCATCGTTCCACCCCTGATCCACCTCAAGATCGAAGGTCAACGGATGCCAGAAGCAAAAAGCCCGGTCATGTTCTCCCCCGCCGAAATGGCGTCGGAGGCTGAGAATGCGTTGGCGCACAAGGCGCTCAACAATCCGACACGGGCGTTCATGCTCGCCCTCTCAGGCGGTGGCTACATCGCGCTCGGCTTCGTCTTCTTCATCACCAGTCAGGTCGGCACTGTCGAAGTGCTCGGCTACGGACTATCGAGGGTGATCGGCGGACTGACCTTCTCGGTTGGCCTCGCGCTGGTCGTGCTCACCGGCGCCGAATTGTTCACCTCGACATCGATGACGCTGGTGGCCAGGGCATCCGGGTTGATCACCTGGCGCAGGTTGATAGCGCACTGGTCGATCGTGTACATCGGCAACTTCGTCGGAGCAGCCACTATCGTGGCGCTGATCTGGTTCGCCGGCTCCTGGCACCAGGCCGGGGGGATGTGGGGCAAGGTCGTGCTCAATACCTCGCTGGCCAAACTCGACCACGGCTTCCTGGAAGCATTCGTGCTGGGCATCTTGTGCAACCTCATGGTCTGCCTCGCCGTCTGGGTGGCGTTCGCGGGCCGAACCATCACCGACAAGGTGCTCGCAGTCACCGGCCCGATCGCTCTCTTTGTCGCGGCGGGGTTCGAGCACTCCGTCGCCAACATGTTCATGATCCCACTCGGCATCCTCATCAAGAATTTCGCGCCAGCTGAGTACTGGGTTCAGATCGCCACCGATCCCGTGGCCTACGCATCGTTGGAGTGGGGCAATTTCTTGGTCGGCAACCTGCTTCCGGTCACCCTCGGCAACATCGTCGGCGGCGGCCTGATGATTGGCGTTTACTACTGGCTGATCTTCCGCTTCGGAAAGAAGAAGGACGACGAACTCGCCTGAGACCAACGCAGCCACGCGACCGAAGCGACCCCATGAGCCTCGCGACGGCGCCCACGGCTCGGCCGAGTCCTAGGCTAGAGGGGTGACTGAACAAGCCCCCTATGGTTCCTGGCCCTCACCCATCTCCGCGTCGGACCTCGCCGGCAGCGTGCATCCGGTCGACGGCGGCGCGTTCGTCGGTGACGACGTCTGGTGGGCGGAGTTGCGCAGCGCTGAAGGTGGTCGGTACGCCATCCGCCGTACCGGCCCAGGCGGTCAGCCGATCGACGTGCTGCCCGCGCCCTGGAACGCCCGCAGCCGGGTGCACGAATACGGCGGCGGCGCCTGGGCGGCCACGAGTGGCCGCGCGCTGGTCTTCGTCGAGTTCAGCGATCAGCGGCTGTATACGCTCGCCGAAGGGGGAACGCCGCGACCGCTCACGCCGGCCGGTGCCGGCTTCCGGTTCGGTGAGTTGTCGATCGTCGGCGACCGTGTGCTCGCCGTTCGTGAGGTGCACGCCGAATCTGACCTCACCCGCGATATCGTCACCGTTCCGCTTGATGGGTCAGCGGCGGATGCCGCAGAGAACATCGTGCAGGTCGTCTCAGGGTCGCACTTTCTTGCGTACCCCAGGCAATCGCCCGACGGCACGAAACTGGCCTGGATCGCGTGGGAACACCCGCAGATGCCGTGGGACGGCACCGAACTGCGGGTCGGCGACTTGACCGCTCCGCTTGAGGAAGGTGGAACGGTCGGTGAATGGGCGACCGTGGCAGGCAACACCGACGAGTCGGTGCTGCAACCGGAATGGGATGCCACACCAGGCGGTTCTGAGGTGCTCTTCGCGCTCAGCGACCGCACCGGCTTCTGGAATCTGTACCGTGTCTCCCTGGCGGGAGAGATGACTCTGGTCAGCGAGAGCAAGGCCGATGTCGGCGGCCCACTCTGGACGCTCGGACGGCGCTGGTACCAACAACTCGACGATGGCCGCATCGTCACCGTCAACACGTTCGGGAACGATCACCTGTGCATCCTTGACCCGGGCACCGGTGAGCTGAACGAACTCGACACCCCGTTCACCACTGTCGGGCTGTGCGACATGCGGGGGAGCCGCCTGCTGCTCGTTTCAGCCAGCGCGCAGCTCACCCGCGGACTGCGCATCCTGAACGACGACGGCCGGATCCAGGACGTGCGGCGCAACGTCGACCAGTTGCCCGACACGGGATACCTGTCCGAGGGCCGCCCGATGACTTTCAAGGGCCCAAAGCGTGAGGTGCACGCGTTCGTCTATCCACCGACCAATCCAAAATATGTCGGTCTCCCCGGTGAGAAACCACCCTATATCGCCTTCGTGCACGGCGGCCCGACCTCCCATGTGCAGGCCACACCCAGCCTCACCTATGCGTACTACACCAGCCGCGGCATCGGCGTCATCGACGTGAACTACGGAGGTTCGACCGGCTACGGGCGTGAATACCGCAACCGGCTGCGCGGGCAGTGGGGCGTCGTGGACGTCGAAGACACGGTTCAAGCCGTTCTCGGTCTGGCCAAGCAAGGAATGGCCGACCCCTCCCGGCTCGGCATCGAGGGCGGTTCGGCTGGCGGCTGGACGGTACTCGCCTCGCTCACTTCCACTGATGTCTTCGCCGCCGGGGTGTCCTATTTCGGCGTGGCCGAGCTGACTGCCTTCGTCACAGAGACCCACGACTTCGAATCCCGGTACGTCGATGGGCTCATCGGTCCACTGCCCGCCAGCGCCGAACTGTACGAGAAGCGAGCCCCGCTGAACAACGTTGCCGGGTTGAACGCACCGGTGCTGCTGCTGCAGGGCCTCGATGATCCGATCGTGCCGCCCGCACAGGCCGAACGTTTCCGTGATGCGCTGGTCGCGAAGGGCATCCCGCACGCCTACATCGCCTATGAGGGGGAGTCACACGGGTTTCGGCGAGCAGACACGGTGATCAGCGCGCACGAGGCGAGCCTGTCTTTCTACGGCCAGGTGTTCGGTTTCACGCCGCCGGATGTGCCCGAACTCCCGCTTTGGCGGCCAACCGAACACGCGTGAAGATCGTCGGATGATCCGGTGAGATCCGTGGCCGGGCTGTGATTCACGCCCGCAATCGGTGCCGGGGTCGAGGGTGCGGATGGGCTCAAAAACAGTGCACGCCCAATAGGAACAGCGCATCCGATAAGATGGGCCCCAAGACAACTGAATACGCATCAGGCCACAAGGTCGACGCGGGAGAGCCAGCCCGGCACCGCAAGAATCGTCAATGCGATGCCCGAGCAGGCACCGAAGGAGCAATTCTCCCCGCAAATCTCTCAGGTACGCGTACCGCGTCGAACTGGCCACTCTGAAAAGCGAATGTGCGCAGCAAATTCGGGTTGAGGGGTCGCTTGCGACCGTCTCGAAACCCTGAAGGTGCAGCAATTTCGGGTTGAGAAGGTCGCTTGCGACCGTCTCGAAGCCCCCGAAGGCGCAGCAGGTTCCGCCCACGGTGAAAGCCTTCAGTCTCCGATCGTCACGATCGGAGACCGGGGCGAAACTCTCAGGCACCATGACAGAGGGGGAGTTCCCGTGTCGGCCCAGCCGGGTCGACATACGATCTTGCCCGTAGCCCGATGAGTCGGCTCGGCGCAGACCTGGAGAACTCATGACCCAAACATCATCTTCTACCGGCGCCGACGAGCGTCACTCTCCGTTGCATGAGGTGCACGTCGCCCAAGGCGCGACTTTCACCGACTTCGCCGGCTGGCAGATGCCGGTGCGCTACACCAGCGACCTGGCCGAGCATCACGCGGTGCGCACCGCAGCCGGTGTCTTCGACGTCTCCCACATGGGCAATGTGGTGGTGTCCGGCTCCAACGCTGCGAAGTTCCTTGACTACGCGCTCGCGGGCAACATGTCTCTCGTCAAGCCCATGCAGGCCAAGTACAGCCTCATGCTCGACGAGAATGCCGGCATCATCGACGACCTGATCGTGTATCACACGGCACCCGACGAGTACATGATCGTGCCGAACGCAGGCAACCGTGCCGCAGTCGTCCAGGCGTTGACCGAACGCGTCAGCACATTCGACGGTGTCTCGGTGCGCGACATCAGCGACGACACGGCGATCTTCGCCCTGCAGGGCCCGAACGCGGTCGACATCCTCCAGTCGGTTGCACCCCTGGCCGTGATCGACGGCCAGCCGTCCTTCTCCGACCTGAAGAACTACTGGGCAACCGGCGCGCGATACGGCGAGGGCACGGTTCTGGTCGCCCGCACCGGATACACCGGCGAGGACGGCTTCGAGCTCTACGTCGACGCCGCGGATGCGGTCGCATTGTGGACAGCGATCCAGGCCGCCGGCGAATCGTATGGCCTCGTCCCTGCGGGGCTCGCCTGCCGAGACACCCTGCGCCTCGAAGCCGGCTTTCCGCTCTACGGGCATGAGTTGACTCTCGACATCCTTCCTGTCCAAGCCGGCCTCGGCCGCGTCGTCAGCCTCAAGAAGGAGAGTGACTTCGTTGGTCGTGCCGCGGTCGAGAAGGGCCCGGATGCCGGAGCCCGAGTCTTGGTCGGCCTCGCCGCCGACGGCAAGCGGGCAGCCCGCGCCGACTACGACATCTACCTCCCCGACGCCGCCGACGGGGAGCAGCCGATCGGGCGCGTCACCAGTGGCGCCCTGTCACCGACCCTCGGGCACCCGATCGCAATGGCGTTCGTCGCCCACGAATCCTCCGCCGCCGGCACCCAGCTGAGCGTCGACATCCGGGGCAAACGCCTCCCCTACACCGTTACCGAATTGCCCTTCTACAGCAGAAAGAAGAACTGATCATGGCCCACGAAGCAAACCTCAAGTACACCTCCGACCACGAGTGGCTGGACATCGACGGCAACACCGCGACGATCGGAATCACCGCCTTCGCCGCCGACCAGTTGGGCGACGTCGTCTTCGTCGAACTGCCGAGCGTGGATGACGCGGTCGAGGCAGGCACCGTCGTCGGCGAGATCGAGTCGACCAAGTCGGTCGGCGAGTTGTTCGCCCCGATGAACGCCACCATCACCGCGGTCAATGACGCGGTCGTCGACGCACCGGAACTGGTCAACAGCGACCCGCTCGGCGACGGCTGGCTGATCAAGGTGTCGTTCGACTCGCTCGACGGCGTCGAACTGCTCAGCCTGGACGAGTACAACGCCCTGGTGACCAAGTAATGGCCGACATTTTCGAAGACCGTCACATCGGGCTCGACGAGGAGTCCACGGCACGGATGCTCGACGTCGTGGGTTACGACAGTGCCGACGAGCTGGTCAGCGCCGCTGTTCCCAAAGACATCCACGTCGACCTGTTCCGGGAGAACGGCGAGGGCATCTTGCCGCCGGCCGCCACCGAACGTGAAGCCCTGGAGGAGCTGCGTTCCCTCGCAGACCGCAACTCGGTGAACCGGTCGATGATCGGGCTCGGCTACTACGACACGATCACCCCCGCGGTGATCAAGCGCAACGTGTTGGAGAACCCCAGCTGGTACACGGCCTACACTCCGTACCAGCCGGAGATCTCGCAGGGACGCCTTGAGGCTCTGATCAACTTCCAGACCATGGTCGCCGACCTGACCGGCCTGGACACGGCCAACTCGTCGATGCTCGACGAGAGCACCGCGGTGGTCGAGGCGATGCTTCTGGTGCGTCGCGCCAGCAAATCGAAGTCGAATGCTTTCCTCGTCGACACGGACACCCTGCCGCAGACCAAAGCACTGCTGGCCAGCCGTTCCGAGGCCCTGGGCATCGACCTGGTCGAGACCGACTTCGCCGACACCGCCGAGCTGCCCGACGCGTTCGGCGTCTTCGTGCAGTATCCAGGTGCGTCCGGGCGTGTGTGGAACCCGGCAGCCGCGATCGACCGGGCCAAGAAGGCCGGCATGCTCGTGGTTGTGGCCGCCGATCTTCTGGCGCTCACCCTCATCACGTCGCCGGGAGAGATGGGCGCCGATGTCGCCGTTGGCACCAGCCAGCGGTTCGGGGTGCCGATGGGCTTCGGCGGGCCCCACGCGGGCTACCTGGCCATCCGTGCCGGCCTGGAACGCCAACTGCCGGGCCGCCTGGTCGGTGTGAGCGTGGACGCCACCGGGTTCCCCGCCTACCGGCTCAGCCTGCAGGCGAGAGAACAGCACATTCGTCGAGAGAAGGCCACCAGCAACATCTGCACCGCCCAGGTGCTTTTGGCCGTCATGGCCAGCATGTACGCCGTCTACCACGGGCCGCAGGGCCTCAAGGCCATCGCCGAGCAGGTCGCCGGCCATGCCGCGACACTGGCGCAGCTATTGTCGGATGGTGGCGTGGAGCTTGTGCACGAGACATTCTTCGACACCGTGCAGGTGCGGGTTCCGGGGCGCGCGGCCGAAGTCGTCGCGCAGGCCGCGGCGGCTGGCACCAACCTGTGGCAGATCGACGACGACATCGTGAGCATCGCCTGCGATGAGACGACCACCGCCGATGACTTGTTGCGGGTGGCGGCAGTTCTGATCACGCTGCCCGAGACATCCGGCTTCGCGGCCGGTACCGCCAACCGGTTGCCCGCCGAGTTGGCGCGCACCAGTGAATACCTGACCCACGCGGTGTTCAACACGCACCGGTCGGAGACGAGCATGATGCGCTACCTCAAGCGCCTCGCCGACTACGACTACGCGCTTGACCGAGGCATGATCCCACTCGGCAGCTGCACCATGAAGCTGAACGCGGCCAGCGAGATGGAGTCGGTCACCTGGCCCGAGTTCGGCCGGCTGCATCCGTTCGCGCCCGAGGCCGATGTGTCAGGAACCCTCGAGCTGGTTCACCAGCTCGAGAGCTGGCTGGTGGATGTCACCGGCTACGACACCGTGTCTTTGCAGCCCAACGCCGGCAGCCAGGGTGAATTGGCCGGCCTGCTCGCGATTCGCGGCTACCACCGCTTGCGCGGCGACGACCACCGCACGGTGTGCCTGATCCCGTCCAGCGCCCACGGCACGAACGCGGCCTCCGCGGTGCTGGCCGGGATGAAGGTCGTGGTCACCGCCTGCGACAGCGAGGGCAACGTCGACCTGGACGACATTCGCGCCAAGATCGATGTGCACGCCGAGAACCTGGCCGCACTGATGATCACGTACCCATCGACGCACGGGGTGTATGAGCACCAGGTCAAGGAGCTCTGCCAGATCGTGCACGATGCCGGCGGTCAGGTCTACGTCGACGGTGCCAACGCGAATGCCATGATCGGTCACTCCCGGTTCGGCGACTTCGGCGGCGACGTCTCGCACCTGAACCTGCACAAGACCTTCTGCATCCCCCACGGCGGCGGCGGGCCGGGCGTCGGGCCGGTCGCGGCGAAGGCGCACCTGGCGCCGTTCCTGCCCGGGCATCCGCTCGCGCAGCGCGCCGAGCACTATCTCGCCGGCGTCGAGGGCTCCACGATCGTGCACGGCGGCGGGCCGGTCTCGGCGGCACCGTATGGCAGCCCGAGCATCCTGCCGATCACCTGGGCGTACATCCGGATGATGGGCGCCGACGGCTTGAAGAAGGCGACTGGGGCGGCGGTGCTGGCTGCGAACTATGTGGCGAAGCGCCTCGAGGAGCACTACCCGGTGCTCTACACGGGGGACAACGGGCTGGTGGCCCACGAGTGCATTCTCGACATCAGACCTTTGACCGACGCAACCGGCGTGACGGTGAACGACGTGGCCAAGCGTCTGATCGACTACGGATTCCACGCCCCGACCATGAGTTTTCCGGTTGCCGGAACGCTGATGGTCGAGCCGACCGAGAGTGAAGACATCGGCGAGATCGACCGGTTCATCGAGGCGATGATCCAGATCAAGGCCGAAGCCGACCGGGTGGGCTCAGACGGGTGGACCGCCGAGGACAACCCGCTGGTGAACGCCCCGCACACCGCGCAGTCGGTGGTGGAGGGGGAGTGGACGCATCCCTACAGCCGCGAGACCGCGGTGTATCCGGTGCGCTCGCTGATCCGCAACAAGTACTGGGCGCCGGTGCGCCGGGTCGATCAGGCCTACGGCGACCGCAATCTGGTCTGCTCGTGCCCGCCGCCGGAGGCCTTCGAGGACTGACTGTTTTCGCGGGTTGACGAACCCGCGCGCCAGCTGGCACGCTTCGCGCCGGTTTGAACCGGGGCGAAGCGTGCCAACTGGCGCGGCAAGAAAATGGCGCGGCCGCGGCCAGCGATCAGCGGCCTGGAGCTACGTGGGGGAGGGGCCGAACAGGCCCGGCCACCAGGCGACGGCCAACGCATAACCCACGAACGACGCAATGTCGATGATCCAGTGCGCGACCACCAGCGGCACCGTGCGGCCCCAGCGCGTGTAGCACCAGCCGAAAACAACCCCCATGGCCACATTGCCGAAGAACGGTCCGATGCCCTGGTAGAGGTGGTACGTACCGCGCAGCACCGCACTGCCGAGTATGATCTGCCAGCGGCCCCAGCCCAGTTGCTTCAGCCGCGTGAACAGGTAGCCGACCACGATCAGCTCCTCGGTCAGCGCCGCCCGAAGCGCAACCAGCACCAGGATGGGCACCGTCCACCAATAGGTGTTCAGCGCGGTCGGAACCACGTTGACCGTGATCCCGATCTCTCGCCCCAGCCAGTACAGGCCGAGCCCGGGAATACCGATCACCAGCACCAGACCAACGCCGCCCAGCACATTGCGGCCTAGCCGGGAGCCATCGAATCCGATCCGGCGAAATGCGTTTCGACCGGGCTCCCAGAGCAGGTAGAGCACCAGGGCCACCCCGAACAGTGCGAAGAAGACTGCCAGCAGTTGGTACGTGAGATCCAGCCAGGGCCGCGGGCTCAATGGCGCGTTGATGGTCGCCGACTGGTCGGCCAACGGCGTCTCCACCGTCAGCCGGGCGATGATGTTCACGATCGAATAGATTGCGGATGCCCCGAGCGACAGCCCGAGCACGATGACGACCTCCAGCCACAGGCGTCTCCGGCCGTGCCCGGCCGCTGTAATCACCTCACGAGGGAACCAGGGCCCCGCGGTGCTGGCGTCCCCGGGCGTCTGCGCCGGCCCGGTGCCAGAGATGGGACCCGGGTCAAACGGCCCCTCGGAGTTGCTCATGACTCCCATCTTCGCGCATCGGGAGCCCCTGTAGTAGGGCGGAGAACGTGGTGAAGGCACACCTGACCAGACCTCAGAAGCGGGAAGATGAGTGGTGTCTCAAAAGTCACCGTCCGGTATCGATTTGAGTTTCAGGTCGTTAACAGCGTGACGTCTCGCTTAGGATCGTCGGTATCAGAGTGTCGGTTCGGTCATTATTCATCGTGCCGCCGCAAAATTTTCCGCACATGGAGGAATATTGAAAATCTCACGCATTGGCCTGAGCGCCGCCGCGTTGCTTTCTGCAAGCGCGCTCGTGCTCACAGGCTGCGCATCAGGTGACGGCGGAGCCCCGGCTCCCGGCACCAGTGACACGCCCGGCGCGTCCACCAGCACCGGCATCGTCACCGCAAACAGCAACGAGCCGCAGAACCCGCTGTACCCCGCCAACACCAACGAGGTCGGTGGCGGCAAGATTCTCGACATGGTGTTCGCCGGGCTGTACTACTACGACGCCGACGGCAAGGCCATCCCCGAGGTTGCCAAGTCGGTCGAGTCGGATGACGCAACCAACTACACCGTCAAGCTCAACGACGGCTGGACCTTCACCAACGGTGAAAAGGTCACCGCCAGCTCATTCGTCGACGCCTGGCAGTACGGCGCGCTGCTCAGCAATGCGCAACTGTCCAGCTACTTCTTCGAGACCATCGACGGCTTCAGCTACGACAAGGACAGCAAGCTGGCCCTCAACGTGGTCGACGACCTCACCTTCACGGTGAAGCTGTCAGCACCTGAGGCCGACTGGCCGCTGCGTCTGGGCTACTCGGCATTCATGCCGTTGCCGACGGAGGCACTGGTCGATGGCAAGGCAACCACCGCGTTCGGCGAGAACCCGATCGGCAACGGCCCGTACATGCTCGCCTCGGCCGATGCCTGGCAGCACAACGTGCAGATCGATCTCGTTCCGAACCCGGACTACAAGGGCACCCGCACCGTCAAGAACGGCGGCGTCACGCTGAAGTTCTACGACAACCAGGACTCCGCCTATGCTGACCTGCAGTCCGACAACCTCGACGTGCTCGACGCGATCCCGGCCAGTGCATTCGAGACCTTCGAACAGACTTTGGGCGACCGTGCGATCAACCAGCCGTCTGCGGTCTTCCAGTCGTTCACCATTCCGGAGAAGCTGGAGCACTTCGGTGGCGAAGAGGGCAAGCTGCGTCGTGCCGCGTTGTCAATGGCCATCAACCGCCCGGAGATCACCGATGTGATCTTCTTCAAGACCCGCACCCCTGCCAGCGACTACACCTCCCCGGTGATCGCCGGCTGGAGTGACTCGCTCGCCGGTTCTGACGTGTTGAAGTTCAACGCCGACGAGGCGAAGGCCAAGTGGGCCGAGGCTGAGAAGATCTCGCCCTACACCGGAACGTTCACAATCGGTTACAACTCCGATGGTGGCCACCAGCCGTGGGTCGACGCTGTTGCGAACAGCCTGAAGAACACGCTCGGCATCAAGGCGGAGGGCCAGCCCTACGCGACATTCGCCGAACTGCGCACCGATGTCACCGACCGCAAAATCAAGGGCGCGTTCCGCACCGGTTGGCAGGCGGACTACCCGTCGATGTTCAACTTCCTCGGGCCGCTATACGCCACGAACGCCGGCTCCAACGACGGTGACTACTCGAGCCCTGAGTTCGACGCACTGCTGAAGGAGGGCGCTTCGGCCAAGTCGGTCGACGACGCAACTGGGTTCTTCCAGAAGGCCCAGGAGGTTCTGCTGCAGGACCTGCCCGCGATCCCACTGTGGTACTCCAACGTGACCGGTGGTTTCTCGACCCAGGTTCAGAACGTGAAGTTCGGCTGGAACTCGGTTCCGCTGTACTACGAAATCACGAAGGACTAATGTAACGTCGCATAGACTGACGTAACGAAAATACTGAAGTGTCCGGGGCGGACGCAATCCGCCCCGGACATTTCGTTCGGTTCACCACATCTCTTCCCCTCACGAATGAAGTCCCAATGACACAAACCGCGATTCGGACCCTCTGATGCTCTGGTTCATCGGGCGCCGCCTCCTGCAGATGATTCCCGTCTTCTTCGGGGCGACATTTCTCATCTACTTCATGGTCTTCGCCCTTCCCGGCGATCCCATCCTCGCCCTTTTCGGCGAGAAGACACCGTCACCGGCAGTGGTCGAGCAATTACGGGCTCAATACCACCTCGACCAGCCATTCATTGTGCAATACCTGCTCTACCTCAAGAGCTTGGTCACGTTTGATCTCGGCAACTCGTTCTCCGGCCGCCCGATTGCCGACGTCATGGCGAAGGCATTCCCGGTCACTCTCAGGCTTGCCACCCTGGCAGTTCTCTTTGAGGCCGTCGCCGGTATCACAGTCGGCCTGATCTCGGGCCTGCGCAAGGGCAAGTTCTTCGACAGCTCGGCGCTCGTGGTCAGCCTTCTGCTGATCTCGATTCCGACCTTCGTCATCGGTTTCGTGCTGCAGTACGTCTTCGCAGTGCAACTGGGCTGGACCAAGGCCACGGTCGGTCCTCAGGCCGGATGGAGTGAGTTGGTGCTCCCGGCGATCGTGCTGGCCTCTGTCTCGTTCGCCTACATCATCCGGCTCACCCGCACCAGCATCTCGGAGAACATGGGTGCCGACTACGTGCGCACCGCGTCATCGAAGGGGTTGACTCGGGGCCGAGTGGTTCGCGTTCACGTACTGCGCAACTCGTTGATCCCGGTGGTCACGTTCATCGGCGCCGACTTCGGAGCACTGATGGTCGGTGCGATCGTGACCGAGGGAATCTTCAACATTCCTGGCGTCGGAGGCACCGTGTTCCAAGCGATCAAGCAGGGGCAGGGTCCGACGGTGGTCTCCTTCGTGGCCGTGTTCGTGATCATCTTCATGGTCGCGAACCTGCTCGTCGACCTCCTCTACGCCGTTCTCGATCCGAGGATCCGCTATGCCAACTGATACCGTAAGTCCACCCGGCCGAGGTGGGCGCAGCCCCGACCACTACGTCGCCCCGATCGAAGACACTCCGCTGCAAGCTGTGGACTCGGTCAAGGTCGACGCCAAGGTGAGCAGTCTGTGGGCCGACGCCTGGCGTGCGATGCGCGCACGACCGCTGTTCTGGTTCTCCTCTGTGATGATCCTTTTCATCGCCTTCGTCGGGATCTTTCCGCAGCTGTTCACGAACGAGCTTCCGAACGACAACTGCTTGCTGGCGAACAGCAACGGCGGGCCGACCGCCGGCCACCCGATGGGTTTCACCAAGCAGGGATGCGATGTCTTCGCCCGCGTCATCTATGGGGCACAGGCTTCGCTGACGGTCGGTGTCGTCGCCACGGTCGTCGTCGTGCTCATCGGTGTGGTTCTCGGAGCTGTTGCCGGCTTCTACGGCGGCTTTTCTGACGGGTTGATCTCCCGAGCCACCGATATCTTCTTCGCGATCCCATTCGTGTTGGGAGCTATCGTGCTCCTGTCGGTGTTCCAGGGTCCGTCGAACGCGATCATCGTGGCACTGATCCTGTCGCTCTTCGGATGGCCCCAGACGGCGAGGATCACGCGGGGCGCCGTGCTCGAAGCGCGCGGAGCCGACTACGTCACCGCATCGATCGCATTGGGCGTCACTCGGTTCAAGGTCCTTCTGAAGCACGTTCTGCCGAACGCGATCGCACCAGTGATCGTGGTGGCAACCGTATCTCTCGGTATCTTCATCGTCGCCGAGGCGACGCTTTCATACCTGGGGGTCGGACTCCCGCCGAGTGTGATGAGTTGGGGCAATGACATCGCCCAGGCCCAGGTCTCCATCCGCACAGCGCCCATGACCCTGTTCTACCCGGCCGCAGCCCTGTCGCTCACCGTCCTGAGCTTTCTGATGCTCGGCGACGTCGTGCGAGACGCGCTCGACCCGAAGGAGCGTGCTCGATGAGCATCGACACTCAGGCCAACGTCGGTACCGCATCGGCGGCCACCGCTGACCAGCGCAAGCCGATGTTGGAGGTGCGCGACCTCCAGGTCGGGTTCACGACCCAGGACAAGGGCATCGTGCCTGCCGTGCGCGGTGTGAACTTCACGCTGAACGCAGGAGAGACTCTTGCGATCGTTGGAGAGTCCGGAAGCGGCAAGTCGACGACGGCGCACGCGATCATCAATCTGCTCCCCGGCACCGGCAAGATCACCGGCGGCTCGGTTTTCTTCGACGGTGAAGAGATCAGCGCGATGAACGCGAGACAGATCGAGGATGTGCGCGGGCGCCTGATCGGCTTCGTACCCCAGGACCCGATGTCCAACCTCAACCCGGTCTGGAACATCGGTTTTCAGGTGGAGGAGACCCTCCGGGCGAACGGCCTGGCCGACTCGAAGACGGATGCTCGGCAGAAGGCAATCAAAGTGTTGCAGGAGGCCGGCCTGTCTGACGCGGCCAGCCGATTGAAGCAGTACCCCCACCAGTTCTCGGGAGGCATGCGCCAGCGGGTGCTGATTGGTATCGGACTGTCTTCGCAGCCGAAGCTGCTGATCGCCGACGAGCCGACCTCGGCGCTGGATGTCACCGTACAGAAAGTGATCCTCGACCACTTGGCCATGCTCACGCGGGAGACAGGCACTTCAGTGCTGTTCATCACCCACGACCTGGGTCTTGCTGCCGAGCGGGCGGAGAAGCTGGTGGTGATGTACCAGGGCAAGATTGTCGAGTCGGGGCGGTCCAAAGACATTCTGGCCGACCCGGTGCATCCCTACACTCGTCGCCTGGTGGCTGCGGCTCCGAGCCTGGCGTCGAAGCGGATGCAGATCCAGAAGGTTGAAGACGCCGACGCCACCGAGTTGACCGACGCGCTCGACGTGACCATGATCGAACGGGCTGAGCAGCGAGAGGAACGGGCAAAGTCCGGTCGCGGTTACATCACGGTGTCGGATGTCTCGAAGACGTACACGATTCGCCGAGGTGGTTTCAAGGCGGATCTCTTCACCGCGGTCGACAAGGTCTCGTTCCAGATCGACAAAGGCACGACGATGGGCATCGTCGGGGAGTCCGGCAGCGGTAAGTCGACCCTCGCCAAGCTCATGCTCAAACTGGAGCCGTTGTCTGGTGGGGCGATCTCGGTCGACGGGAAGGACATCGACAGCATCAAGGGTGCCAAGGAGTTGTTGGCGTTCAGGCGCAAGGTGCAGCCTGTTTTCCAAGATCCGTACGGCACGCTCGACCCGATGTACAACATCGCCAACACCATCGCCGAACCGTTGAACACGCACAAGATCGGTACTTCCAAGCAGCGGCGTGCGAGGGTCAGGGAATTACTCGACCAGGTGCTCATGCCCCAGTCGACGATGAACCGGTACCCGGGCGAGCTCTCCGGTGGTCAGCGCCAGCGCATTGCGATCGCGCGAGCGCTCGCGTTGAAGCCTGAAATACTGGTTCTCGACGAGGCGGTTTCGGCCCTCGACGTTCTCGTGCAGGGCCAGGTCTTGAACCTTCTGACCGAGCTGCAGCAGGAGCTCGGTCTGACTTATATGTTCATCACCCACGACCTCGCAGTCGTGCGGCTGGTGGCTGACCGGGTCTGCGTCATGCAGAAGGGTCGCATCGTGGAGACGGCGACCACCGACGAGGTGTTCGACAACCCCAAGGAGCTGTACACGCAGGAGTTGCTCTCGGCGATCCCCGGCGCGGGCTTCGAGTTCGGTCGGTAGGTCTTCGGTCGGTGGGTCGCGCCTCCAACTGGATCGGCCTGCACCGATGCCGTCGAAGATTCAGGATGACAGGCGAGCGGACGACCAGAGACGGTCGGCAGTCCTGTCGACCTGAATTTTCCGTGTGTTCAGCGCGACGATTCACCCGGGGATTACCAGCAGGGGAGAGGCTCACAGCCGGCCGGTGAGCCTCCGGTGGAACTCGGCGCTGCGGTCGTCGAGCCCGACAAAGCTGACGAGGGTATTCTGCGCGCGGTACTTCTCCTCGACCGAGTCGAGCACGGCAACGGATGACGCATCCCAGATCTGAGTGTTTGTGAAGTCGATCGTGACCCGGGCAGGGTCACTTGTATAGGAGAACTGCTCCACCAGGTCGTTGCTGCTGCCGAAGAACAGCGGACCGTGCACCAGGTACCGCACCGACGTGAGATCGGACGTCAGAATGCGCTCCACCCGGATGACGTGGGCGACCCGGCGGGCGAACAGCACGATTGCCAGCAGTGCGCCGGCGGCGACACCGATCGCCAGGTTGTTCGTCGCGACCACCACCCCCACCGTCGTGAGCATGACCACGGTCTCTGGGATGGGCATGCGTCGAAGCGTTGACGGTCGCACACTGTGCCAGTTCACCGTGCTGATGGCCACGACCATCATCACCGCGGCAAGAGCGACCATCGGGATCTGCTCCATCAGGTCGCTGAGCACCGTCATCAGCAGGAGTAGGAACACCCCCGCCACGAACGTGGACACGCGGGTGCGCGCCCGGCCGAGTTTCACATTCACCACGGTCTGGCCGATCATGGCACAGCCGGCGATCCCACCCCACAGGCCGGCGAGGATGTTCGCGACGCCGAGCGCCCATGATTCGCGCGTCTTGTTGGAGCGCGTGTCGGTGAGGTCGTCGACGAGTTTTGCGGTGAGCAGCGTCTCCATCAGCCCCACGAACGCAACGCTGAGCGCCGTCGGCGTGATGATGCGCAGCGTCTCCAGATCGAGTGGCACCAGAAGTGGCGTGATCCCCGGTAGCCCGCCGGAGACCGCGCGCTGGTCGCCCACAGTCGGCACGTTCAGGTGGGCGATCATCGTGATCGCCGTGACCACGACAATGGCCACCAATGGGGCCGGCACGGTCTTGGTGAATCGGGGCAACACCGTGACGATCAGAATTGTGATGATGAACAGGGGGTAGACCAGCCAGGGCACGCCTAAAAGGTGTGGCACCTGGGCGACGAAGATGAGGATCCCCAAGGCGTTCACAAAGCCGATCATCACCGAGCGCGGGATGAAGCGCATCAGTCGTGCCATCCCTGTCACACCGAAGAGTATTTGGATCAATCCGGCCATCACGACCGCAGGGAGAAGGTACTCGACCCCGTGTTCGGTGACCATGGGGGCGACAACCAGGGCGACCGCCCCCGCGGCTGCCGTGATCATCGCCGGTCGGCCGCCGAGAATCGACATCGAGATGGCAAGGACGACGGATGCCAGCAGGCTGACCTTCGGGTCGACCCCGGCGATGATGGAGAAGGAGATGACCTCGGGGATCAGCGCGAGGGTCGTGACGATGCCGGCGAGCACCTCGACGCTGAGTGTGCGCGGGTTGCGCAGCACCGTGCGGAGCGTGGGGGCGGGGTTCTTGGTCACAGTGTTGAAGGCTAACAGGATTGAAGCCCGGCGGTGTATACAGGGGCTGGTGCGGAGCATTGGGTGGTGGACACCTGCGCGACGGAGAATTTCGGTTACCGATCGATAACATTCGGCGCGTTGCTCTGTAAAAAGTGGGCCCCCCGATCTAGGGTCAAGTCAAGAGGAGACATCGGTGTTATCCATCACGGTGTCTCAGACCCATGTTTATCAATAGGGAGGAACACCGTGAGACTACGACGACTAATGGCGGCGGGTGCCGTCGTCAGCGCCGGCGCACTCGTGCTGAGCGCCTGCGCACTGCCGCAACAGTCCGAGGTTATTCAGGGCACGTCGATAACCGTGGCCTGGAACGACCCATTCCAGGCGTACAATACGTCGACCGCTGATGACAATGCGAGTGCGAACGCGAACATTGTCTATCTGGCCAACCGCAACTTCAACTATTACAACGCGGAACCCAAGCTGGTGCAGGACACCGATTTCGGCAAGTACGAGGTCACCAACGAAAGCCCGTTGACGGTCAAGTACACCGTCAACGACGGTGTCAAGTGGTCCGACGGCACTCCCGTCGACGGTGTCGACCTGTTGATGCAGTGGGCGGCGACGACCACCCACATGAACAGCGTCGAGCCGAAGTACGACGACGCAACCGGTGAGATCACCAACCAGGCTGAGGTGGACGCGGGCACCTACTGGAACAGTGGCGCCGTTGCCGGCCAGGCCCTCGACCTGGTCACCCAGACCCCGGTGCTCGGGGACAACAATCGTTCGTTGACGATCATCTACGATGAGCCCTACGTGGACTGGGAACTCGGACTCAGCGTGGGCGTTGCCGCTCACGGTACGGTGCAGATGGCCTACCCCGACAAGAAGTACACGGGCGAAGACGCCAAGAAGGACTTCGTCAAGGCCGTGCAGGACAAGGACTTCGCCTGGCTGAAGCCGGTCGCGCACTCCTGGAATGTCGACTACAAGTACGTCGACATGCCGACCGAGGCGCAGAAGACCCTGTCGAACGGTGCCTACACGATCACGGATCTGAAGAAGGACCAGTACGTGACGCTGACGGCCAACCCCGACTACAACTGGGGCCCGTCACCGAAGTACGAGAAGATCACTGTTCGGTTCATCAGCGACCCGCAGGCCCAGATCCAGGCGCTCCAGAATGACGAGGTGCAGATCGCTTCGGGTCAACCCACCGCTGACCTGATCACGCAGCTCAAGGGCATGCAGGGCGTCACCTACGTGGGTTCCATCGATGCGGTCTACGAGCACGTGGACATGCAGGTCACCAACGGCGGGCCGTTCGACGCCAAGAGCTACGGCGGCGATGAGGCCAAGGCGCTCAAGGTGCGCCAGGCGTTCTTGAAGACGATTCCTCGCCAGGAAATTCTCGACAAGCTGATCAAGCCGCTGCAGGAGAACGCCGAGATTCGTAACTCGAACGTCTTCGTTCCGGGTTCGGAGGGTTACAAGGCCTCGGTGGCTGTCAACGGTTACTCCGCCTATGACGTGGTGGACATCGCGGGCGCGAAGGCTCTGCTGGCTGAGGTCGGTGTCGCCACTCCGATCAAGGTGCGCCTGATCTACGGTGAGGGAAATACGCGCCGTGCCCAGGAATACGAACTGATGCGCCAGAGCGCCGAGCAAGCCGGATTCACCCTGATCGACGGTGCATCCGGCACCTGGGGCAACGACGTGTTCGCCAAGCCGGATGTCTATGATGCGGCCTTGTTCGGCTGGCAGTCGACCAGCCTCGCTGTGGGCGAGTCGTCGGCCAACTACCAGACGGGTGGGGCGAACAACCCCTACGGCTGGTCGAATGCCGACGTTGACAGCGAGTTCAAGGCGCTGCAGACCGAGACCGATACCCAGAAGCAGATCCAGATCCTGGTGAAGGCCGAGACCGACATCGTCAATGAGGCGTGGACGATCCCGATCTTCCAGTTCCCTGGCGTGACCGCGTGGAGCGACAAGATCACCGGCGTGAGCGCGGCGCCTCTGTCGCCGACCTACTTCTGGAACTACTGGGAGTGGGCGCCGGTCTCAACGGCATCCAGCAAGTAGCATCACAGCACCACGGCAATACCTTCACGATCCGGTCGCACCACGCGGTGCGGCCGGATCGTGCGGCCGGGTGCAGAACACAACTTGTTCTACCGCCCGGCACCTGGGCCAGTCCACAAACCGGTGTCAGCGGATAGAATCCGAACACGAATGGCTGACCCGCTTTCCCATCCGGAAAGAATTGAAGAAGGGTGCGACACACCGCTGTGTTAACTTTTGTGATTCGGCGCCTGGGCGCCTCGGTGCTCGTACTCCTCGGGGCCAGCTTCATCATCTATGTGCTCGCGGCGAACGCGGGAGACCCGCTTGAAGACCTGCGTGCATCGACGGCCATCAACAAGGAACAACTGATCCAGGCACGCATCACGTTGCTCAATCTGGATGTGCCCGCACCGCTTCGGTACTTCATCTGGCTGGGCGGCGTGCTCCGCTTCTTCATCGGCGACTTCGACCTCGGCAAGAACCTCGCCGGGCAGGAAGTCACGGCCCTGGTCGGCTCCTCGATGTGGCAGACCATCCAACTCGTCACCTTCGCCACCATCATCGCCATCGTGATCGGTGTGGCAATCGGCATGACCACCGCGCTGCGCCAATACAGCGGCTACGACTACTCGGTCACATTCTTGGCGTTCCTGTTCTTCTCACTGCCCGTCTTCTTCGTGGCCGTGCTGCTCAAACAGTACGTGGCAATCGGTTTCAACAATTTTCTGGCGGATCCGGTGATACCACCGGTCACGATCGTCGTACTCTCGCTGATATCCGGCTTCGTGTGGATGAGCATCATAGGCGGGGATCCGAAACCGCGACTGATCGTATTCGGTTCAGCGACCCTCATCACCGCGGCCGTGCTCGGCTACCTGTTGGTCACCAACTGGTTCCAGTACCCGGGGCTCGGCCCCGTGCTGATCCTCGGTCTCGGGGCACTGGGGGCAGTGGCCGGAACGGCGATTTCGACCGGAATCAGCAACCGCCGTGCCTTGTATGCATCGCTTGTTCCACCGGTCCTCGGTGCGCTCCTGTGGTATCCGTTGCAGTTCGTGATGACCGTGCAGGCCAGCGCGTGGCTGGTGCCCATCCTGATCGGCGCATTCCTCGTCGGCGGCGGCGCGATCGGCTATGCGATGGGTCTCCACGACAAGTGGGTCGCCGCTCGCGGGGGTGCCGCAAGCGGCGCGTTCGTAGCGATCCTGCTGGTGCTCGACCGGATCATGCAATCGTGGCCCGACTACGTGACCAACACCGGTGGGCGTCCGATCGCGACCATCGGCGGTTCGACCCCCGATCTGCACGGCTCGATCTGGATAGGGATGCTGGACTCGTACACGCACCTGCTCCTCCCGACGGTCGCCCTGCTGCTCATCTCCTTGGCCAGTTACTCGCGGTACGCCAGGGCGAGCCTGCTCGAAGTGATGAACCAGGACTACGTGCGCACCGCACGGGCAAAGGGTCTGACCGAGCGCACGGTGATCATGCGCCACGCCTTCCGCAACGCGATGATTCCAATCGCGACGATCATCGCGTTCGACGTCGGCGGGCTGATCGGCGGCGCGATCATCACCGAGCGCATCTTCGCGTGGAAGGGTATGGGCTCCCTGTTTCAGGATGCACTCGACCACGTCGACATGAATCCGCTGATGGCCTTCATCCTCATCGTGAGCGCACTGACAGTGATCGCCAATCTTTTGGCCGACGTCGCATATTCGATTCTCGATCCCCGGATCAGGGTGGGTTAGACAAATGACGAACACAATTCTTCCCTCGGACCCCGCGTTGCCCGACGATGTCAACCGAGAACTCACGATCGAGCAACGAGAGACCGAGGGACTCAGCCAGAGCCAGGTCGTGCGTCGCCGTTTCTTTCGGCACAAGGGCGCGATGACCGCCAGCGCGGTGCTCCTGTTCACGATCATCTTCGTGTACTCATCGATCGGCGTCGAGATCTACGATTTCAAGATCCCCGGTTGGTGGATCTGGAACTACACCGAGACCTCCGCCATCGTCAACGGGGGCAACCCCACCTGGAACACGTTGTTTGCTCCGGGTGAGCATCCGTTCGGCCAGGACCAGATCGGCCGTGACATCTTCGCCCGCGTCATGCGCGGCACGCAGCAGTCGATCGTCGTCATGGTGCTGTACGGGCTGATCGCCAGTCTCATCGGCGTGGTCATCGGGGCCATCGCCGGGTACTACCGCGGTTGGCTCGACAACCTGCTCATGCGGTTCACCGACCTCATCATCGTGATCCCGATCATCGTGATCGCGGCCGTGATCGGCCGCGGCGTCGGCGCCAGCGGCGCGGTGGTGCTCGGCCTGTTGCTGGGGCTGGTCGGCTGGACCGGGCTGGCCAGGCTGGTGCGTGGCGAATTCTTGGGTCTGCGTGAGAGGGAGTTCGTCGATGCGGCCCGCGTCGCCGGCGCATCCGATTCCCGAATCGTGTTCAAACATATTCTCCCCAACGCGGTGGGTGTGGTGATTGTGAGCATGACGTTGCTGATGAGTGCCGCCATTCTGCTGGAGGCGGCGATCAGCTTCCTGGGTTTCGGCATTCGGCAACCGGATGTCTCGCTGGGTCAGATCATCAATGAGTATCAAGGCGCATTCGCGACCAGGCCGTGGCTGTTCTGGTGGCCCGGCGTGATGATCATCATCCTGGTGCTGACGATCAACTTCATCGGTGACGGGTTGCGTGACGCGTTCGATCCCCGGCAGAAGCGTGCCCCGGGAACCTCAGGGCCGTATCGCCAGATGTGGGGGATGATGTTTGGTCGAGGGCGGCAGGGCACACCGCAGATCTACGCCATCGGCTCGGACGGATCGTCGGGGGCGAATGACCGATCAGTGCCCCCGGGCGATCGAAAGCCGCCGCCGGGAGAGATTCAATGATGCCGGCGCCCGTTGAGGCGGGCCCCACGGCGCTCCTACAACACCCAGCCGAGCACACTCGCCACGAGCAATACGCCCACTATGGCCAGCGAGACCACGTGCAATCGGATGCGAACCGTCTCACCGGTGGTTGTGTGGGGTGCCGGTTCGCGGCCGGCCAGGCGCGTACGCAGAACGGTCGCAGCGTCACCCGAATCGGTGCGTGGCACGTCGCCGGCGCGCACGGTACCGCCCCGGTAGCTGGAGTCGGGCAGATTCTTGGCATCGGACTCAGTGGTGCGTGCTGCAGTGTGCCGGCCGGGGGCGGGCGCGGCCCAGGCGACATAGCGGCCATGAGCGGTGAACAGGGTCAGCGCGAACCGGGTATCCACCCGGGAGATGGCATCGAACTCGATCGTGATCGTACGGAACACGTTGATCAGGTGCACGGCATCGTTGCCGATGATGACGCGGGGGAGCCAGAACGCCTGCCACACCACGAACCAGAACAACAGCAGCGGCCAGAGATAGCGCAGCAGGGCCTCCAGGTTTGCGGCGGCCACGAGGGATATGACAGAGACCAGAACGATGAGGGAGACCATGATCGACAGAATCCTGCCGAAAACGGGTCTGATGATGATGTCGGATGCCATTTCCCCATATTCGCACGGGAGCACAGCATGAGCACACCCCGCAGGAGCGAGCCCCGGATGGGCACCCTCCGGATTCAGGCAGAACGGATGAGCGCCGCAGCATGCCGACCGGGGGCACGAGCGTGAACGCCCGTGTCCATGAGCGCCCAGGTCGCGGCGTGGGAGACCCGATCCTCGAGGTCTCGAATCTTGGCGTTGAGTTCTTCGTCAACGGCGAATGGGTTCCGGCCGCGATCGACATCAACTACACGGTTCGGCCCGGTGAGGTGCTGGCGATCGTGGGCGAGTCGGGGTCGGGCAAGTCCGTCAGCTCCATGGCGCTGCTCGGTCTTCTGCCCGACAACGCCCGAATCACCGGCAGCGCCCTGCTCAACGGGGTGCAGATGGTGGGTGCTGACCAGGCGACACTGCGTCGGGCCCGCGGCAAATCGATCGCGGTGATCTTCCAGGAGCCGATGACCGCGTTGAACCCGGTCTATACGATCGGGTTTCAGATCGTCGAGGCACTGCGGGTGCACTTCCCGATGCCGCCATCCGAGGCCAAGGCACGCGCGCTGGAGTTGCTTGACCTGGTTGAGCTGCCCGACCCCGAGAAGGCGTTCAATTCGTATCCGCACCAATTGTCGGGCGGGCAACGCCAGCGTGCGATGATCGCCCAGTCGCTTTCCTGCGACCCGGACATGCTGATCGCCGATGAACCGACCACGGCGCTGGATGTGACCATCCAGGCCGAAATCCTCGACCTGCTGCGCAGCCTGCACGAACGCCTGAACTCGGCCATCGTGATCATCACGCATGACATGGGGGTCGTCGCCGACCTTGCCAGCAATGTGATCGTGATGAAGAGCGGGCGGGTGGTCGAGCGCGGCACGGTGGAGGACATCTACCATCGCCCGAAGGAGCCCTATACCCAGGAGTTGCTGGCATCGGTGCCTCACCTGGGGCTCGGCGAAGCCACGGCCGACGTCGAGGTCGTCCGCACCGAGGCGCCGACACTGTCGCTGCGGGGCGTTGATGTCGTCTATCCCAAGCGCGGGCGGGTGCCGGCGTTCAAGGCGGTCGACGATGCTTCGTTCGACATCTACCCGGGAGAGATCGTCGGTGTGGTCGGCGAATCCGGCTCGGGAAAGACGACGGTCGCGCGGGCCGTGGTCGGCCTGCTCCCGGTTGCCGCAGGGTCGATGAGCGTGGCCGGGCAGGACATGACCGAGGTGACCGGCCACCAGCTGCGCGCCGTGCGGCGCAAGATCGGGATCGTCTTCCAGGATCCGGGCTCGAGCCTGAACCCGCGTTGGCCGATCGGACAGTCGATCGGGGAGCCGATGCTCCTGTCCGACGAATTCACCAAAGCCCAGATGAACACCCGCGTCGAGGAACTACTCGATCAGGTCGAATTGCCGAGGGAGTTTCGCAACCGTTACCCGAACGAGCTCTCCGGCGGCCAGCGGCAGCGCGTGGGCATCGCCAGGGCGCTTGCGCTCAGCCCCGAGATCCTTGTCGCAGACGAACCGACGTCGGCGCTGGACGTGTCGGTGCAGGCCCGAGTGCTCGACATCCTGCAGGAGATCCAGCAGCGCCTGCGCTTCGCCTGCATGTTCGTCAGCCACGACCTCGCGGTCATCGATATGCTGGCTGATCGCATGGTGGTCATGCATAACGGTAGAATTGTCGAGCAGGGCACCACAGAAGCGATCCTGCGCAATCCACAAGACCCATACACTCAGCGCCTGATTGCCGCCGTGCCCCTGCCCGATCCGATCAAGCAGCGCGAACGGCGGGAAGGGCGCGCAGCCTCCAAGGAATAAAGACACATGGCGCTAGCCACCCGCGAAAACCTCCGAAATGTTGCCATCGTCGCCCACGTCGACCACGGCAAGACGACGCTGGTCGATGCCATGCTCAAGCAGACCAATTCGTTCGACTCGCACTTCGAGACCGACGACCGCATGATGGACTCCAATGACCTGGAACGTGAGAAGGGCATCACGATCCTCGCCAAGAACACGGCGATCTCCTACAACGGCGAGCACGCGGTGAACGGACCCATCACCATCAACGTGATCGACACCCCCGGGCACGCCGACTTCGGCGGCGAGGTGGAGCGCGGGCTGTCGATGGTCGACGGCGTCGTACTTCTGGTCGACGCGAGCGAGGGCCCGCTGCCACAGACCCGCTTCGTCCTGCGCAAGGCGCTGGAAGCCCGGTTGCCGGTCATCCTGCTGGTGAACAAGACCGACCGGCCGGATGCGCGGATCGACCATGTCGTCACCGAGAGCCAGGACCTGTTGCTCGGCCTCGCCAGTGACATGGCCGACGAACACCCCGACCTCGACCTCGACGCGATCCTGAACGTACCCGTGGTCTACGCTTCGGGCCGCAACGGGATGGCGTCGACGGTGAAGCCCGAGAACGGCACCCTGCCTGACCATCCCAACCTCGAACCGCTGTTCGAAGCGATCCTCACTCACATCCCGGCGCCCGTCTATGACGACGAGCACCCGTTGCAGGCACACGTCACCAACCTCGACGCATCGCCGTTCCTCGGCCGACTGGCGTTGCTGCGCGTCTTCCAGGGCACCATCCACAAGGGCCAGACGGTCGCCTGGGTGCGCCACGACGGCACCATCCAGAACGTGCGGGTCACCGAATTGCTCGCGACCAAAGCCCTCACTCGCTACCCGACTGAGGAAGCGGGCCCCGGCGATATCGTCGCGGTCGCCGGATTCGACGACATCACCATCGGTGACACGCTCGCCGATCCCAATGATGTGCGCCCGCTGCCGCTGATCCACATCGACGACCCGGCCATCTCCATGACCATCGGCACCAACACGTCGCCGTTGATGGGTAAGGTTCGCGGCCACAAGCTCACCGCCCGTATGATCAAAGACCGCCTGGACCGGGAACTGGTCGGCAACGTGTCGCTGAAGGTTGTTGATATCGGACGCCCCGACGCCTGGGAGGTTCAGGGGCGCGGTGAACTCGCCCTGTCGATCCTCGTCGAGCAGATGCGCCGCGAGGGCTTCGAGATGACCGTCGGCAAGCCACAAGTGGTGACCCGCATAGTGGACGGCAAGGTGCATGAACCGTTCGAGCACCTGACCATTGACGCGCCGGAGGAGTACCTGGGTGCGATCACGCAACTGCTGGCGGGGCGCAAGGGCCGCATGGACGGCATGGCCAACCACGGCACGGGCTGGGTGCGGATGGAATTTGTGGTTCCGGCTCGCGGGCTCATCGGTTTTCGCAACGGCTTCATGACCATCACCCGCGGTACGGGCATCGCCAACGCCATCTCGCACGGCTACGCGGAGTGGGCCGGCTCGATCACGACCCGCTCGAACGGCTCGATCATCGCCGACCGCTCCGGCGTTGTCACTCCGTTCGCCATCATCGCCCTGCAGGAGCGCATGAGCTTCTTCGTGAACCCGACCGAAGAGGTCTATGAAGGCATGGTCATCGGTGAGAACTCGCGCACCGAGGACATGGACGTGAACATCACCAAGGAGAAGAAGCTCACCAATATGCGCCAGTCGACGTCGGACACGTTCGAGTCGATGACACCGTCGCGCCAACTCACCCTGGAGGAGTGCCTCGAGTTCGCCCGGGAGGACGAGTGCGTCGAGGTGACCCCCAATGCGATCCGCATCCGCAAGGTCGAGCTGGACGCCAACGCGCGCGCACGGTCGCTGAGCAGGCAGAAGAAGCAGGACGCCTGACCGCGGCGGGGAGGGGACACTCAGCTCGCTGATTGGTCACTCGGTGTGATCAGGGTCTGCCTGATCTGGTCGTACCGATCAGCGGCGGCGCGTGCCTGCCCGTGCGCGCCAAGTTCTTTCAGCGCGGCAATCAACGTCGTGTGGGCGAGTCGGTCCAGTGGATCGATATCGAGGATTCCGCGACACGCATCAGCCGCGACCAACGGTGCGTGCTGCGTCGCGGCAGTCGTTGCCAGGTGTTGCGAGACCTCGATGAATGCGGACTGGCATCGCAATCGGAAGTCCAGTGCCCAGTCGGTGTACGGTTCATCGGGGAGGGCGTCGCCACGATACAGGCGCACCACCCGCCGGAGCTCGATCAGGTCGGGCTCGCCACCGGACCTCACCTGCTCGGTGACCGTCTGTGCCTCGGCGAGAAACTCCCAGGCGTCGACCCTCAGCCGACTCGGGGACAACGACATCGTCATGCCGTCGGTGGCCAGGTACACCTCGCTTGAGTGTCTGCGGCCCGGGTCCAGGGCCCGTCGAACAGCTGAGACTGCGACGGCCAGCCGGTTTCCGAGCGTCCAACTGTCTTCCCCGGGCCACAACAGGTCCATCAAGGAGTCCTTTGCCACCGGAGAGCCGCCCCGCGTGAGAAGGATTTTGAGAAGTTCTCTGGCCTTGCGGGAGTTCCAGTTCGCTACGGCACCGTCTGTTCCGCGTACCTCGAAAGTGCCCAGAACGCTGATTCGTGGCACGGAGTGAGCCGACCTGGCGAAATGGTGCTGCTCGGGTCCGACAGGCGATACCTGGTGAGGTCCCAGGCGCGAACGGTGGGCGGCGGCCCTATTCTCCAATAACCGCAGTCCCAGCGTCCTCGCCGTGACTTCGGCCTCAAAGATCAGTTGTGAGGCGCGGCGCCGTTCGCTGCCGCCATCGGTGCCACCGGGTGTCGAAGCGGTTTCAACCTCGGCGAGCGCCAGCTCGTCAAGTTCCAGTTCGGCGAGGTCAAGCTGGGCTTCGGCAAGCCAGGGAAGCGCCCCCATCTGGGCGCTGACCTCGATGGCGGCATCGAAGTGGATGCGAGCCTCGTCCACGCGACCGAGCCTTCTGGCCAGCAGGCCGAGCGGACGCGCGATGGTGCCCCAGCAGGCGACTCCCAGCCCTATGGGCACCAGGTTCCTGGCGTACGGCAGCAACGACTCCCGCAGGTCGAGAACCCTCTGGTCCTCGCCCAGCTCAGCGACTACCTCTGCCAACGTGGCCATCGTCATCAGCCAGTTGCGGTCACGGGGAATGTGTTCGAGGTCACCGAACTCGGCGAGGACGCCACGCGCGGCGCTGCTTCGGCCGGTGCGCAGCCACAGCCAGGCGAGTGCAGCACTCCAGACCGGAACATCCGGTTGCTGCCTTCGCGCTTCCAGAAAGAGCGGCTCGATCTCCTCGACGCGGCCCTGAAGCCAACGCACGATCGCGATCTGCGCGGCCCAGACGTCCCCGGCATCCGGATCGCCGGCACGCGTGGCAGCCAGGTACGATTCGTTGGCCCGCTGCTCGGCGTCATCCGTTCGGCCATCGAGCAGTGCTCGGGTGCATCGGAACCACCCCGCGTGGCGCCCGTCGGCCAGGTCGGCCAGTGGCCCCCCGTCGGCATCGGCCAGCGCAAGCTGGGCGTCCAGCGCTCGGATATCGCCTTTCTCGAGCAGCGCAGCAAGAAGAAAGAAGTACCCGTGCGATGCCAGCGATTGATTTTTCTCGCGGCGAGCGATTGCGAGGATGCGGTGGGCAGCACGTAGTCGAAATTCCAGGGAGTCTGGCGACAGGTCGGTCACTGTCATCGCACTCAGGGCGTAGCCGACCGCAATCGGGTCGCCGACGAACTCTGCCATCGCGAGTGACTCACGCGCCAGGACCTGGGCTTCACCGTCGTCGGACAGACGCGCGGCAGAAAGGGCGGCGAGCAGCCGAGCACGTAATGCGCTGGGCTTCTTCGGCAACGCGTCAAGCGCCGCCTGGCAGCGCGCGGCCCGAACGTGTCGTTCGTTTCCGGCGAACGAGAAGCGGAACTCGCCTTCGAGTGCCGCACGTGCCTGGGCCTCACCGTCGGCAGCCAACACCGCCTGCTCCCATGCCGTGTCTGCGACGTCACGGGCCTGTTCAGATCGGCCGGCCAGGCGAAGGGCGATGCCATACTCGACCAGCAGGCGCAGCCTGGTCTTTTTCGCCTTCGGGGATCGGAGGCTCACAGAGTCCACAGTGTGCAGGGCCCGCTCGATGTGGCCGGCCGCTTCGTCATAGGCATAGGCTGCATGGGCGTCCTGCGCCGCGCCCAGACAGGCCTCAACCGCGTCTGGGCTGTGATCGGGCCCGAGTTGCAACAGGTGATGCGCGCGTTCTGCGTGGCGCCCGGGAAGGCCGCGAAGCATGTCGGCGCGTCTGAGGTGCACGCTCTGCAGCACGGCGGGTGCCGCCAGTGTCGACGCAGCCTCAGCCAGCAACGGATGGGTGAACTCGATGCTTGGGGCAGAGGAGGTCGACCGCGAGCGGTGAAGGGTGAGAATCTCGGAATCCAGTGCCGGTTGCAATGCGGCGACGGCCTGATCCGGGCTGAGCCCCACCAACTCCGCGACCACCTGGATCGTCGGCTGCGGCCCAGCCAGGGCGCAGCCGCTGACGAAGGCATGAGTACTGACGGGCAGAGAGGCCAATCGTCGGCTGGTGATGTGCCGCAACAGGGCGGACTGCGCCGCGGCGCTGCGGGCTCCGGCGCCTGGTTCCCCGGTACTGGCTTCCTCAGTACCCGGCGAAGGGTCGGACCGCGCACCGTTTCGCAGGATGTATTCGATGAACAGCGGATTTCCGCCGGTGATCGACAGAATGTCGCTCGCCTGTTCCGGCGCTGTGAGAACCGACCGGACGTCCTCCTCGGCCAAACCTGACAGGCGCAGCCAGTCCTCCGGCAATTGGAGGGTCGACAGTTGCTCGCGGAGTCCGGGCCGCTCGGCGGCATCGTCGGTACGGAACGTCATGATGATCAGGAGCGGGCAGTCGGCGAGGTGCTGCACCAGAAAGTCGGCCAGGAGAATGGATGGGCCGTCTGCTTCGTGAACGTCTTCCAGGATCACCACGACCGGCGCTTCCTCGGTCGCCACCCGAATGCACGAGGCAAGCGCATCGAAGAGTTCGAAGCGATCGGATGCCGAGTCGCTCAGGAGCACAGTGGCAAGATCTGTCGGCTCCTGATTGCCCGTCAGTGTTCTGGCCACTTGGCTCCACGGCCACAGGGGAGGGGTGATGGAGGCATCCCAGCAGCGGCCCCAGAGAACCCGATTACCGTTCTGCCTCGCGTGGGCGGCGATCTCCGCAACCAGCCGCGATTTTCCGATCCCTGCTGCCCCAGACACGATTTGCAACCGGGCACGAGAGCCGGGACGAGGCAAAAGAGCCCTGAGGTGCGCGCATTCGGGTTCGCGGCCGATGAACTCGAAACCGTGGGTGTCCGATTTTTTGGTCACCGGGCTTCCTGACCCCAGAAGCACTTCATCGAACGCAACCATATCCCTACCAGATGATACCGACTTTAAGTTGAATCACAGCCAAGCCCCTACGCTGGGGAACTGATAATGAGTCAACCTCGAGGAGCCAATTATGTTGAGACCTGCCAGCACGCGACGTTTTCTGAAAACAACTACCGCGGCGATCATCGCGGCGACACTCGCATTCACATTGACCGCCTGTTTCGGCAACCCCCTGGAGAAGATTGCCTCCGGTTCAGTGGGCAAGATTGTCGAGCAGGCAACGGGGGGCCAACTCGAAGTCGGCAGCGAGGGATCCATGCCAAAAGACTTTCCGGCCGAGGTTCCCCTGGTCTCCACCGATGTGGTCACGAGTTTCTCGATGAAGGTCGAGGACGGCAAGGCGTGGACGATCGGAGTGCGTGCGGCCGGTTCGTTGGACCAGGTCTCCGACTAGGTGCAGGCGGCGTTCGAACAGGGCGATTGGGAGGAGGCGAGTTGGGGTACTTTAGGCGATGAAATGGTCACCGGCATGTTTACCTCGGAAGCCAACAAGACGAATGTGATCATCAGCATCATGATCGATGACGATAGCGGCAAGGTGCTCGTGAGCTACGTGGTCAACAAGAACCTCGAGTAGATCTCACCTGCGAGCTGGCGTTCGTCGTCGCTATGATGCGAGGGTGCAGAACGCATTGATCCCAGCGGTTGACCCGCGCCCGAGCGATCTCCCGAAAGTCCCGCGGACGTGGTACGGGCGCCTGCTTTCGTGGTTGGGGATGTTTGCAGTCGGCGCCGGTTTCGGGCTACTCGGCACCATCGCCCACCAGGCGACTCTCCCGATCTGGCCGGTGGTTCCCTTGGGCCTCGTGGCTGCACTAGCCGCGATCCTGTGCCTGATGATCGGTGTGCGACTCAGTGCCTCGCGGGCGCTTGTTCTGGCCACCGCTCTGGGAGTGATCGGCGCGATCCTCATGCTGTCGGGCAGAGGCCCGGGCGGGTCTGTCCTGGTGCCCGACAATTTGCTCGGTGTGGTCTGGAACATCGCGCCCGCGGTGATTTCCCTGGGCGTGGTGATCTGGCCCCGGCTTCCCGCGGAGACCTCAGCGTAAGATGGTGAGCCAGCGTGATGAAGGGTAGGTAATGACGTACATCATTGCTCTTCCGTGTGTCGATGTGAAAGATCTGGCCTGTGTTGACGAGTGTCCGGTCGACTGCATCTATGAGGGTGAACGGATGCTGTACATCCACCCGGACGAATGCGTCGATTGCGGGGCATGCGAACCGGTCTGTCCGGTGGAGGCGATCTTCTACGAGGATGACACCCCCGACGAGTGGGCAGACTACTACAAGGCGAACGTTGAGTTCTTCGATGACCTCGGCTCACCGGGTGGGGCGGCGAAGCTCGGTGTGATTCCGAAGGATCACCCTCTGGTCGCGGCGCTGCCGCCGCAGGGCTGAGAGACAATCACCAACGGATCCTGCACTCTATTGTGGAGTGCAACAGTTGCCTGAGATACGCTCTAGGCTGTATCCAGCTGTGCCGAATCCGTCATGAGCGGTCAGTCGGCCAGACCCCTGAGACACCCAGACGCGGCACGAACCGCCGGAGCTTTCGAGGAGAACCAAGTGAGAAAACCACGGAGAGGTTCGGCGAGCGAATCGCAGTTCACGCTTTTCAAGCCGAAGTCCGCCTCGAAGCAGGTCGCCGAAGGCGAAGCCGATACCCGGGCACCGAAGAACAACGACGTTTCTGGGCGCGCTGAATCAAAGCCGAGCAAACAGCCGAAGACGGCGCGGGAGAGCACAGTTCCGGAGCCGGCATCCGGTGATGAAGCGGTGCTGACATTCCCTGGCGGAACCGCCCGCTTCCCCCTGTTGAAAAGCGTGGACGGGGCTCCGAGCATCGATATCTCCACGCTGACCCGGCAGACCGGCTACACGGTGCTCGACCACGGTTTCGTGAACACTGCGGCGACGACTTCCGCCATCACCTTCATCGACGGCGACGCCGGGATCCTGCGCTACCGCGGCTACCCGATCGAACAGCTCGCCCAGCACTCGACCTTCTTGGAGACTGCGTGGCTGTTGATCTATGGCGAGCTTCCCTCGGCCGCTGAACTCGCCGAGTTCGACGAACGAATTCGTCGTCACACCCTCCTGCACGAGGACCTCAAGCGTTTCTTCCGCGCCCTGCCGCATGATGCCCACCCCATGTCGGTGCTGTCCAGTGCGGTATCGGCGCTGTCGACCTACTACCAGGGCTCGCTGAACGTGGACAACCCGGAACACGTCGAGCTCGCAACCATCCGGTTGTTGGCAAAACTGCCGGTGATCGCGGCGTACGCGCACAAGAAGAGCATCGGCCAGGCCTTCCTCTACCCAGACAACTCGCTGAGCTTCGTCGACAACTTCCTGCGTCTGAACTTCGGCAACCTGGCCGAACCGTATGAGGTCAACCCCGTGCTGAGCAGAGCTCTGGAACGACTGTTGATCCTGCACGAGGACCACGAGCAGAACGCCTCCACATCGACGGTGCGCCTGGTCGGCTCCACCCAGGCGAACATGTTCGCCTCGATCTCGGCCGGAATCAACGCACTCTACGGGCCGCTGCACGGCGGCGCCAACGAGGCTGTGCTCGACATGCTCGCCGAGATCCGCGACTCGGGAGAGGGCGTGAAGAAGTATGTCGAGCGGGTCAAGAACAAGGAGGCGGGCGTGAGGCTGATGGGCTTCGGGCACCGTGTCTACAAGAATTACGACCCGCGGGCGAAGCTGGTCAAAGAGAGCGCCGATGAGGTACTGGCCGCCCTGGGCATCAAGGATGACCTGCTGGAGTTGGCGAAGGAGCTCGAGGGCATCGCGCTGTCGGATGACTACTTCATTGAGCGCAAGCTGTACCCGAACGTCGATTTCTACACCGGACTGATCTACAAGGCGATGGGGTTCCCGCCCCACATGTTCACCGTGCTGTTCGCGATCGGGCGGCTCCCGGGCTGGATCGCCCAGTGGCGAGAGATGAACTCCGACCCTGCGACCAGGATCGGCCGCCCGCAGCAGTTGTACCTGGGCTCCCCGGCCCGCGACTACCCGCACTCCCGCCGCTGACTCCCGTAAAATCCACCTCCCCTTCGAAGCGCCGACGGGTGGACTCTGTCGTCTCGGGAACTGATTTCGAAGTGATTCCTCGTGCTTTTTCAACCCCTCGACCCACAGGGGGCGCACTCCTTGTCAGGCTTCTGACAGTGCGGATGTGGATCGCGCCGGGATGCGGGAGAGTACCTCGATCTGGCCGCTGAGCGAGTTGCGCCGAAACAGAATGTCGGGAACCCCGGAGAGCTCGGCAGCCTTCACTGTTTGCCGGACACCGGACGCGAGCGGCGGTTCGTCGGCCAGAACGACCTTCGTGCCGGCGGTCACGTAGAGGCCGGCCTCGACCACACAATTGTCTCCGAGCGAGATGCCGAGGCCCGAGTTCGCGCCGAGTAGGGACTGTTCTCCGATGGAGACGGTCCGGCTGCCGCCGGAGTGGGTGGCCATCACAGATGCACCACCGCCGACATCCGACCCGTCACCGACCACGACACCCTCGGAGAGTCGGCCCTCGATCATGGAGGCGCCGAGGGTCCCCGCATTGACGTTGACGAACCCCTCGTGCATGACCGTGGTGCCGGGCGACAGGTACGCGCCCAGGCGCACGCGTGAGGCGTCAGCGATCCGTACCCCGTCAGGCAACAGATAGTCCGTCAAGCGCGGAAACCTGTCTACTGCCAGTGCGTGGATACCGGCACGCTGCAACAACAGCCGACGTGCCTCAAAATCGGAAGGCAGCATCGGGCCGGCGTTGGTCCAGACCACGGTTGCCAGCTTTGCGTGTAAGCCCGCAAGGTTGATCGAGTTCGGCCTAACAATGCGGTGTGAGAGCAGCTGCAGTCGCAAGTAGGCGTCCTCAGTGCTCACCGGGCCATGCCGCAGGTCGATCTCACAGGTGATGTAGTCGACACGAACACCACGCCGCCTGTCGGGCACCGCGAGTTCCTCGAGCCAGGCCGGGGCGATCCATCGGTCGTGGTCGGGCGGGATGGGCCCCAGGGCAGGTGTGGGGAACCACGCATCCAGCACGGTGCCATCATCGGCGATCGTGGTCAGGCCGTTTCCCCATGCGTGGATGGGCGACTCGGCTGCGACGGTCGTGGGACGTGGTTCAGGCATGTCTCCAGAGTACTGGCGCGCCATCGGAGCAGCACCATGGTCTGTCGTCAAGAAGGGGGGTCCTGGGGCGGTGTTTTCGGGAAGACAGTGGCATGCGCGATAATGGAGGTATACATAATTGAAAGGGGAGCTTTATGGCGGCCATGAAACCACGGACCGGAGACGGCCCAATGGAGGCTGTGAAAGAGGGCCGACTGATTATCGTTCGCGTTCCTCTTGAAGGCGGCGGGCGGCTCGTAGTGTCAGTCAATGACGCAGAAGCCAAGGAACTGCACGATGTCCTCGCGGGCGTCGTGGCTGCGAACGTCAAATAACGTTCGCAGCGCACGGTCGGCTCGCACCGGCGGCTTCAATCGCCGAGCTTGATGATCTGAAGCAATCCGTCGCCGACTGGAGACACCGCACTGACAACGGCACTCGACGTGGAGATCTCGCGCAGCAACGTGCGAAAGCCTGTTGCAATTTCATCGCGCTGCGCGGGATTGGCCACACGGCCGCGCCACAGTACGTGCGGAACCAGAACGATACCGCGGGGGCGAGCGAGGCGCAACCCGTGTTCCACGTATTCGATGACAGACAACGGGTCGGCGTCGACGAAGACCACGTCATACGAGTTCTCGTTCATCCGGGGCAACACATCACCGGCATCCCCGGTGATCAATCGTACGCGGTTCGCGCTGACCTGCGCCTGGGTGAAATGGGTGCGGGCATGCTGCTGGTGATCGACCTCGGTGTCGATCGAGGTGAGATGGGCGCCCGGGGCGCCGGCCAGCAGGCACAGGCCGGAAACGCCGACGCCGGTGCCCACCTCGATGATCTGCCGCGCGCCGGAAACCGCGGCCACGACCGCGCACTGCGCCCCCGTCGCCGGTGAGATCGTGTCGATTCCCAACTCGCGGGACAAGGCGCGTGCCTCGGCGAGGATCTCGGACTCGATGACCAGGTCCTCGGTGAACTTCCAATTTGCATCGTTGTCTGACACGGTCACTCCTGCTCATCGGGTCGGGCGTCGGTATTCAGGGTACGGCCACTCGGGCGGCTGAACGGCGAGGCGCGCTGAATCCCACCGGTCACTCAGCCTGATCAGGATAGTCTGAATGAGTGGGCATGGGACTGACTTTCGACAAGCTGCTGATCATCGGTGTGATCGCGGTCTTCCTGCTTGGCCCCGAGCGCCTGCCCCACTATGCCGCTCAGCTGGGGCGCCTCGTGCGGGGAGTGCGCGACATGGCCAACGGCGCCAAGGAGCGCATGCGCGAGGAGATGGGGCCGGAGTTCGACGAGGTCGACTGGAAGAAGCTCGACCCCCGGCAATACGATCCTCGCCGAATCATCCGCGAAGCGCTGATCGACGACGAACCGGCGCCTGCTCCGCGACGGGCGAACCGCACCATGAGCGACCTGACGGCAAATGCGAGCGCAGCAAGCGCGGTGGCGGCCGGCGTTGCCGTCGGAATGACAGCGGAAACGACTCAAATGGTCACCGTGCCATTCGACGCGGAGGCAACCTGAGCCCGACGATTGTCTGGCGACCAACACTCCCCGACGGGCAGCCCCGGTTCCGGTCGCGAGTCCCCCGCACGATAGCATTGAGACATGGCCCCAGCTGAGAAAAGTTCGCATATTCCGCGAGGGTCGGTCCTCACCCGCACGACTGTAGCCGGGTATGCCATCGGTTCGCTCGGTACCGGGGGCTTCGCCACACTCCCGGGTCTGGTTCTCGTCATCTACATGACCGACACCCTCGGGGTCGCCCCGCTGATCGCCGGAATCATGATCACCCTTGCGAAGGTGTGGGACGTCATCATCGATCCGGTGATCGGCGCCTACAGCGATCGCAGCCTGGCCCGCACCCATTCGCGCCGGCGATTCATGGTGTTGGGAGCAATCCTGCTGCCGGTGTTCTTTGTGCTGACGTTCGTCGTTCCCCCCGGGCTCGGGCAGTGGTCTTCCGGGGTGTGGGTGCTCATCGCTTTCATGGCGGCGGCCACGGCGTTCAGCCTGTTTCAGGTGCCGTACATCGCATTGCCGGCCGAACTCTCGGATGACTATGACCAGCGCACCACGCTTTTGACGTGGCGTGTGGTGGTGCTCAGTTTCGCAATTCTGCTCTTCGGCGCAGGCGGGCCTGCGTTGCGCGCGCTCGGCGGAGCGGACGAACCTCTGGGCTACCTGCTGATGGCAATCGTCGCCGGTGTCGTAATCGGCGCGGGGATGCTGATCTCCAGCCGGGTGGCACCTCGGTATCCGCAATCGGCGCGGGTGGAGGTGCCGCGAACATCGATCCGCCAGAACTATGCCCAGAGCATTCAGATTTTGAAGCGCAGCCAGCCGATGCGTGCGCTGCTCGGTACCTTCATGCTCCAAGGGCTCGCCGTCGGGGTGATGCTGACCGGTGCCAACTTTGTGGCCAAGTACGTGCTCGAATCAACGGCTGCGCTGACGTTCCTGTTCGCCGCGCTGATCGCTCCAGCACTGCTCTGTGCCCCGCTGTGGGGCCTGATCTCGGCGCGCATGGGTAAGGAGCGCGGCTACTTCATCGCCAGCGCACTGTTCGCTGTCGCTCTGACGTCGATGATCGCACTGGTCTGGATGCCGGGGGCCTGGGTGTATCTGCCGGTGGCGCTGGCCGGTGCTGGATACGCCGGCATGCAATCCCTGCCGATGGCGATGCTGCCCGACGTGATCACTCATGACGCGGCCACCCACGGCGATGGTCAGGCGGGCGCCTTCGGAGGGGTCTGGACGGCGGGCGAGACCACGGGCATGGCCCTCGGCGCCACGGCGTTCACGCTGGTACTCGCTGTTACGGGCTATATCGAATCGACCGGTCCGGGCGTAGTGCAACCGGGTAGTGCGATCACTGGAATCTCACTGAGCTTCAGCGTGCTCCCGGCCGCCATCGTCGCACTGAGCCTGGTGACCTTGCGGCGATATCGGCTGCGCAAGGCCGACATCGAAGCACTCGCACGTGACCAACCGTCGGTGGACGCACGATGAACGCGGCCTCGATCTTCGCCAAGGAACCGTCTGAAGTTCTCGCGCGTCTGGCGCGGTTGCGGGCCGAAGACGCCCCCACATGCGGCGGCTCGGTTCTCAGCTATATCTATGACTCCGGGCTGCGTGAGATTGAAGCACTCGCAGGCGATGCGATGGCGGCGGTGCAGCAGGTGAACGGTCTCGACCCCACCACCTTCCCGTCCGTCGCTGTGATGGAGCGTGAGGTGCTCGGTTTTGCGTTTCGTGTCCTCCACGCTGACGAACAGACGGCCGGATCGGTGACCACCGGCGGCACGGAGAGTTGCCTGCTCGCGGTGAAGACGGCCAGGGATGTCTGGAGGGCGGCCGGCGGAATTGGCACTCCGCGCATTGTCGCACCCATAACGGCGCATGCCGCCTTCAGGAAGGCGGCGCACTACTTCTCGCTCGACTTCGACGCGGTTGCGGTCGACCCGTCCACGGGGGCCGTGTCGGCGCAGGCGTTGATCAACCGGATCGGGCCCGATGTCGCGATCATGGTGCTCTCGGCGCCGTCGTACCCGTTCGCTGGGCTCGACCCCGTGGCCGAAGTGGCTGCGGCATGCGAGGCAGCCGGGGTCGCGGTGCACGTCGACGCCTGCATCGGTGGCTGGGTGTTGCCGTGGTGGACGACGACGGACGGACGAACGCCGTCACTCTGGGACTTCCGCGTTCCCGGGGTGACGAGCCTGTCGGCTGATCTGCACAAGTTCGGCTACGCCCCCAAAGGGGCCTCGGTGCTGTTGCAGCGCGATCTCGACCGCCAACGCCACCAGTACTTTGCGACTACCGGGTGGCCCGGGTACCCGGTCATCAACCCAACGATTCTGGGGTCGAAATCGGCGGCACCGCTGGCGGCCGCCTGGGCGATCACCCAGACTCTCGGCGAGGCCGGCTTCCAGGCGCTGTCTGAATCGTGCCAGCGCTCCACCAACGCACTCTGGAGGGCCGTCGACGCGATCGAGGGACTGCACGTGGTGGGCGACCCGGTCGGCCCGCTATTGGCGGTGGCCCGCGACACCACGGTTGCGCCCGAACACCAGGTCGACCCGCACCACTGGGCCGACCAACTGCGAGAGCTCGGCTGGCAGTTGCAACCACAACCCGGCCTGACCCAGCCCGACGGCACGTACCTCGCACCCACGACCCACTTGACCATCACCCCGGTCACCGAAGGACGGCTCGATCAACTGGCCGAGGCCCTGGCGACGGCGGCCGATCAGGTTCGGGGGGTGCCCCCGATTGATCGACGGCAGGTGCTCGCCGAGTTTCCGTTCGGCTCTGCACCGATCCGTGATTCAGAGACGGCGTTCCAGGTGCTGCGCGGTGCGGGCCTGCTCGGCGAATCCGGCCAGACGACGTTGCCCGATCGGATGGCGCCGATCGTCGCGCTGCTCGAGGCGTTGCCGTCTGAAACGGGCGAGCGGTTGCTGATCGAGCTGTTCGGCCGGCTGTTCACACCCGACCGGTGATCGGTGCGAGGGCCCTGCTTCGAGGCTGAAACCCGAGAGACGGCTCTGAGCCTGCCCTGGCCTGTGCCCGGATCAGTGCACGCTGACGTTCAGACTGCGTCCGGCCAGGCCGCGGCCGCGCCCGGCCAATTCGTCGGCCAGCTGACTGATCACCGCGCTGGCCGGGTCTGACGGGTCGGAGAGCACTATAGGCAGCCCGGAGTCTCCTCCTTCGCGCAGGCCCATGCTCAGCGGCACCCGTGCCACCAGCGGCACACCCAGACGCCGGGCGACGTCGTCGCCGCCTCCCGAGCCGAACAGTTCCAGAATCGTTCCGTCTGGCTGCGTCAGACCCGACATGTTCTCGATCACGCCGTACACCTCCTGCCCGGTCTGGCGAGCGACCAGACCACTGCGCTCGGCCACATCGGCGGCGGCCGGTTGTGGTGTGGTCACCACGAGAGCCTCGGCGTGCGGCAGCAGCTGGCCGACGGAGATCGCGACATCACCGGTTCCCGGCGGCAGGTCGAGCAGCAGAACATCGAGGTCACCGAAATAGACCTCGGTGAGAAACTGTGTGATCGTGCGATGCAGCATCGGGCCGCGCCAAGCCACCGCTGCGCGCTGCCCACCGGAGGAATCGGGATCGACGAACATTCCGATCGAGATCACCTTGACCCCGTGTGCGACCGGTGGCAACATCATCTCGTCCACACGGGTCGGTCGTGCCACGCTCTGGCTTCCATCGGCGTTGTTCGTGACCAGGCCGAGCAGGCCCGGGATCGAGAAGCCGTAGACGTCGGCGTCGATGATGCCGACCGACAGTCCGCGCTCGACGAGTGCGACGCCAAGGTTCGCTGTCAGGGTTGACTTGCCGACTCCGCCCTTGCCGCTGGTCACCGTGTAGATGCGGGTGAGCGTCTCTGGGCCGAATTGCGTCTCGCGGTCGGCTCGGGTTCCCCGCAGTTTCGCGGTCAGGGCTCGTCGCTCATCCGGGGTCATCACGGTCACGACGACCGTTGCCGCCGTGACGCCGTGCACGCGCTCGATGGCCTGCTGGGTGTCAGCGGTGATCGACTGGGCTGCGGGGCAGCCGGCGATCGTCAGCCGGATGGTCACCGTCGCAGCACCGTTGTCGTCGACCTCGATCGCAGCGACCATGTTCAACTGGGTTATCGGCTTGCGAAGCTCGGGGTCGATCACCTGCGCCAGTGCCCCACGGATTCGCGGCACCAGGTAAGCGTACGGTCCCACCGCACCGTCGCCCTCAGTGCCCTCAGTGCCCTCAGTGCCCTCAGTGCCTTCTGCGCCCTTGATACTGCCGGTGGTGTGGTGCTCGGTCACGATGCGACCTCCGGCCCCTGCGTCTGGTCTCGAGCATCGAGTTCCTCGAGCAGCGCGCGCATTTCCGCTCGGATGAACTCCCTGCTGGCCATATCTGTCATGGCCAGGCGCAGTGCGGCGAGTTCCCGGGCGAGATACTCGGTATCGGCCAGATTGCGTTCGGCGCGGATGCGATCCTGTTCGATCTGCACCCGGTCGCGGTCGTCCTGCCGGTTCTGCGCGAGCAGGATCATCGGTGCCGCATAGGACGCCTGGAGGGAGAGCATCAACGTCAGCGCGATGAAGCCGAGCGCAAAGGAGTCGAATCGCCACGCGTCCGGCGCGAGGGTGTTCCAGAGGATCCAGCAGGCGACGAACAGGGTCAGGCCGAGCATGAACCAGGGCGTTCCCATGCCGCGGGCGATCGCCTCGGTCACCCGGCCGAAGCGATCGGTCGACTGTTTCGGCCGCGGGAGCATCCCCTGGCGAAGACCCTTGGGGGCGTCCAGGCGACCATCAGACCTATGTGCCCACAACATAGGCACCTCCGGGCTCATCGTGGCTGCGCCAGTCGTCAGGCAGCAGGTAGTCGAGCACGTCGTCGATGGTGACGACCCCGACCAAGTGGCCGCTGTCATCGACGACCGGTACCTGAACCAGGTTGTAGCTGGCAAGGATGCGGGACACTTCGGCCGCGGAGGTTCGTGCGTGCACGGGCTCGAGAGTGGTATCGAGCAGAGTGCCCAGGCGCTCGTGCGGGGCGTAGCGGAGCATGCGTTGGAAGTGCACGATTCCGAGGTAGTGCCCGGTTGGCGGCTCGTAGGGCGGCAGGGTCACGCAAACGGCAGCGGCCAGCGCAGGCGCGAGGTCCTGTCGCCGGATGAGGGCGAGTGCCTCGGCGACGGTCGCGTCCGCGGAGAGGATGACCGGCTCGGTGGTCATCAGACCGCCGGCTGACTCAGCCGGGTAGGTCAGCAGCATGCGCACGTCCTCGGCCTCATCCGGTTCCATCAGGGTGAGCAGCGCTTCGCGGCGCTCCAGACTCAACTGGCCGATCAGGTCGGCGGCGTCGTCGGGCTGCATCTGGTCGAGCACATCGGCAGCGCGCACATCCTGGATGTGGCCGAGTACGCTCACCTGGGTCGTTTCGGGCATCTCCTCGAGAACATCCGCCAGACGGGCGTCTGGGAGCTCGTCGATGACGTCGAGCATGCGCTGGGTGGGCAGGTCGAGAAGAGTGGTGGCGAGGTCGGCGGGTTTGAGGTCGGCGTACGTCGCGATGAGGTGCTCGGCACCCTGGGTGCCGGCCCCCGTGCGCTCGTGCATGTCGTTCCACGAGGCGAACACGGTTGCACCCTTGGTGAACGGCCCGGTTCTCGGGCGCCTGACGAAGAGTTGGCTGATGGCCCAGTTGCCGTGCCCGGGCGATTCGATGGCCACATCCTCGATGGTGCCCTCACCGGAGCCGTCGTTGAAGACCATCACCCGGCTGAGCAGTTCGGCAATCACCCGTACCTCACCACCGCGCTGCTGGAAACGGCGCACGTTGATCAGCCCGGTGGTGATCACCTGCCCGCCTGCGATCGACGTGACGCGTCCGATCGGCAGGAACACCCGACGCTTGCCGGGAATCTCAACGATCAGACCGACGACCCGCGGGGGTTCCGACCGACGGTAGACCACGAGCACGTCGCGCACACGGCCGACCCGGTCGCCGGCGGGATCGAAGACGGTGCAGCCGGCCAACCGGGCGACGAAGACTCTCGTGGCGCTCACAGGTACCAACTTACCGCCCGGCCGGATGGAACGAATCGCGAGACCCCCCGACGTGGATGATGCTCTCAGCGGAATTTGGCATTCGCCCAGCCAATGCTCGACTGAGGCGTGGAACAATGAAGGCGTGAGCAATCCCAGTGTTTTCGGTCGACGACGCGTCGCATTCCCGAGCATTCCGCGCGGAGAGGTCCTGGCCACGTATGAAACGTATGACGACGCCCAGAAAGCGGTCGACGCGCTCGCCAAGGCAAACTTCCCGGTAAAGGAATTGTCGATCATCGGAAACGACCTGAAAAGCGTCGAACGGGTCACCGGCAAGCTCAACTACGGTCGTGCCTCCGTGGCGGGTGCAGCCTCCGGTGCCTGGCTCGGCCTGTTCTTCGGCCTGCTGATGCTGATCTTCTCGCCCACCCCTGACTACGGCCTCGTTGCCGCGGCCCTGCTGATCGGCGCGGGGTTCGGCATGCTCTTCGGCATCATCTCGTACCTGATGAATCGGCGTCGCCGCGACTTCACCTCGGTGATGCAGGTGATCGCCGCCAACTACCAGATCATCGTCAGTGCGGAGTCGGCGAGCACGGCGCGCAACGCGCTCGAGCACATCGGAATGCGGCACTCCCCGGCCCGAGCCTCGGCGGCCGTTCACCCGACTGCCGGCACCGGTGGCACCGCGCCCGCCGGAGACGGCGACGAAGCTCCCGGCGCGGAGGGTTCGCCAGATGAGCCTGGGCCCACCAAGCAGGACCCCGCTCATTCGCCGTCTGACCCGCTGCCACCGCCCCAGTACGGCGAGCGGATCTGAGCCGGCCCGCCATCCGCTGAGCCGTGCCGGACGCCCGCGCTGCAGATCGTCGCCCGGGATGGCCTGCACGGGCTCTCTTTCCGCGGTGGCCGATCCGCGGCGGCCGGTGCGCAGCGGCGGAGCGGGCCGAGAGTCTGGCCGGTTCGGCAGATTCTCAGCCCATGTCCGTCAGACGGCCAGGCGAGCGATCCATTCTTCCACGTCGTCAGCGGTGCGTGGGATGTGCGCCGACAGGTTTTCGGCGCCGTCGGCGGTGACCAGGACGTCGTCTTCGATGCGCACGCCGATGCCCCGGAACTCCGCCGGTACGGTGAGGTCATCCGGTTGGAAGTACAGGCCGGGTTCGATGGTGAACACCATGCCCTCCTCGACCACACCATCCAGGTACATGTCGCGCCTGGCCTGTGCGCAGTCGTGCACATCAAGGCCCAGATGGTGGCTGGTGCCGTGCACCATGTAGCGCCTGTGGTGCTGATTCTCGGGCAGGAGCGACTCGTCTGCGGTCACCGGTAACAGCCCCCATTCGGCGGTGCGCCTGGCGATGACCTCCATGGCGGTGGCATGCACATCGCGAAAGATGATCCCTGGGCGCACGATCTGGAAGGCGGCGTCTGCGGCTTCACGCACCGCCTCGTAGATCATCCGCTGCACGTCGGAGAACCGGCCCGAGATCGGCAGCGTGCGGGTGATGTCGGCGGTGTAGTAGCTGTCGAGTTCCACCCCGGCGTCGATCAGAATCAGGTCGCCGTGCGAAACCGGCCCGTCATTGCGGGTCCAGTGCAGCACGCACGCATTCGGCCCGGCTGCCGCGATGGTGTCGTAGCCGACCGCGTTTCCATCGGCACGTGCCCTGGTGTAGAAAACGCCCTCCACCAATCGCTCGCCGCGGCTATGGGCACTGATGCGGGGCAGGTCACGAATGACGTCTTCGAAACCTCGGCCGGTTGCCTCGACGGCCTGACGCATCTGCTCGATCTCCCACGCGTCTTTCACGAGGCGCAGTTCGGAGAGTGCAGTGGCGAACCGGGTGTCGGGTTCGTGGGTTCCGCCGAATTCCAGGCTGAATGCGGAGTCGCCTGCGGTGCCGCCGAGCGCTGCTTCGGCCGTGTGTCGGATGCGCGCAGAGTCCACCTGGTCGGCGATGGCCGGATCGGCCTCCCGAAGTATCAGCGTGTCATTGCCCGTGACGGCGAGCACCCGTTCGAACTCGGCGAGTGCGGCGGTGGCAATATCGAGGTCGGCACTGACCTGGGTCAGGGAGGGGCGCGCGCCGGTCCAGAACTCGCCGATTGCCGGGTTCGCGTAGAACTCGTCGGAGTCGCGCCCTGCGCTCTCGCGCAGGTACAGCGTCACCTCGTGCCCCGAGCCGTCGGCATGCGGTTCAAAAACCAGTACGGAGCCGGGAACCGTGTCTGATCCCCAACCGGTGAGGTGAGTGAAAGCCGAATGGGCGCGGAACGGGTAGTCGGTGTCGTTGGAGCGCTGCTTCGGGCTGCCAGCGGGAACCACCAGTCGTTTGCCGGGGTGGAGCCGGGAGATGTGCTCGCGACGCGAGGCCGCCCAGGCGGCCTGCTCCCGCGCAGGCGGCAGCGAATCGTCTGCCGGGGCCCAGCGGCTGCCGATGTAGTTCTTGAATGCGTCCGAGCCGGGAGTGGTCGAACGGTTGGTGTTCGAATCTTTCAGACCCCGGACAGCGGAATTCTTCTTCGCGACGGTTTCGGTTGCGGGGTCAGTGTCAGTGTTTGTTGCAATGTCGGTCATAACCCCATTCTCCCATCCGTCGGCGGGGAGATCGATGGGTGCGGCCAACAGGCGAATGGCTCAAGCGGTGTGGGTCTCCGACCCGAGCGTCATTCCTCGGGAGGGGCGACCGCCTTTTCGACGGGTGCGAGCCAGACCAGGACGGGCCGATGGTCGCTTCCCGCCGCGTCGAGGTCGGACACCACGCGCATGCCGGTCGGATGCCAGTCGGGGGAGAACATGATGTGATCGATGGGAGTGCCGAGGGCCGGGGGAAGTGCGGTGGGCCAGGTTCCGACGGCCTCAGAACCGGTGAGTTGCCCGGCGCTTGTGCAATTGCCGAGGGTCGCCGCACCGAGAGAATGCATGTGGTCGATGGTCGCGTTGAAATCGCCGGCGAGGATCACATTTCCGCGGCGGCACTGGTTCTTGAGCCAGGACAGGTCGGCGCGCCAGTTGGCCATTTCACCCAGGATCGGGCCGATCGCGTGCACCGCCACAATGGTCGGGCCCGCGGGGTTGACCGGGGTCGCCACCACGCTCGGCACTGCGTTGGTGTTGCCGCGGCCGGTTTCCAGCGTGTACTCACCCATCAAAACGCTGGTCAACAACGACGTCGCCATGGCGGGGTCACCCGAATACGCCTCCCGGGTCAGCTCACTCATCGGGTTTCCGGCGGTTGCCATCAACGCGGCAACCTTCCGCGCGGTCGCCGCTGACGTCTCTGGAAGTGCGATTATCGACGCATTGTAATCGAGTGCCAGGTCGGCGATCTGCTCCGCACTGACCGCGCCGCCCGTGTTCCAGCTGAGCACTCGAACGGTCGAGCCGAAACCCGTCGGCGTCGAGCCGAGGCCGCGGCCGGCCACGGTCACAACGTTGACCAGGGCGAACACCGCGAGCATCACTGCGAGTGTCGCTATGAACCGCCTGAGGCGCGGGAGAAACAGGGAGACCACGAGCAGCACGACGACGCCCGCCACGGCCACAAGCGCCGACAGGCCGCGAAACGACACCGCCTGCGCAACGATGACCGTGCGTTGGGCGCTGAAAATCTGCGGCCACGCGAGCGCGAGCAGGGCGAACGCGACGGCTACGCCGGCAACGGTTTGGAGGATTCGATTTAGCATCGCAACTAGCATTACATCATGTCAGTCGTTCAGCGTTTCGCCGTACCCATCGATCTGCACACCCACAGCAGCATCTCTGACGGCACCCAGACGCCAGAAGAACTGGTGCGGGCTGCGCAGCAAGCCGGGTTGGGGACCGTCGCCCTCACCGACCACGACTCCAGCAAGGGCTGGGCCGAGGCGGCCGAGGCAGCGCGCCAGGAACGAATCACCCTCATACCCGGCATGGAGCTCAGCACGAAGGTCGGCGGTACCAGCGTGCACATGCTGGCGTATCTGTTCGACCCTGAGAACGTGGAGCTCGTCGAAGAACTTCAACGCATCCGTGAGGCTCGGCGCACCCGCGCCGAAAGCATGGTGTCTCGGATCGGCCGCGACTATGACTTCACCTGGGATGATGTGGTCGCCCAATCCGCCGTCGGTACGACGCTCGGTCGGCCCCATATCGCCGACGCACTGGTGGCGCGGGGCCACGCAACATCTCGGAAGGATGCGTTCGCAGGCATCCTGAATTTTCGGCACGGCTATTACGAGCCACACTACGCACCAGACCCGGTGACCGGGGCCCGGCTCATCAGGGCGGCCGGCGGAGTGCCGGTTCTGGCCCACCCAGCCACTCGCGGCATCGAGCATGTGATCGACGAGCAGCGACTCGCGGAGCTGGTCGACGCCGGGTTGGCCGGGCTGGAGATCGACCACCCGGAGAACGAGCCGAGCGGCATGGCGCGGTTGCGCGAACTTGCCGTGGAGCACGACCTGATCGTCACGGGTTCCAGCGACTACCACGGAACCGGCAAGGTGAACCGACTGGGGGAGTGCACCACGGCACCGGATGCGCTGGCGCGCATCATCGAGCAGGCCACCGGCTCGGAACCGGTCTACCCCGACTGAATGGCGCGGTCAGCCCGATTGCTTACGCGGTCGGTGCCTGCCTGCGGGTGCGGTTGCGGGTGCGCTTGCGCGGCGTGCGCTGGCCGTCGTGGTGCTGTGGGCCGTGCCCGTCGTGGGTTCCCGCCGCCTGGGCGGGTGCATCGGCTTTCACCGCGGCATCCGAGCCCTGGGCCGGGGCGCGACGGGTGCGTGAACGCGGTGGCCGCTGGCCGTCTCTGGGGGTGTGCCCGTCCCTGGGGGCGCGGTCACGGGGAGTGCGGCCGTCAGAGGCCTTGACAACGGCCGGCTTCAGGCGACCCTTGATCCCCTCAGGGATGTCCAGGTCGGTGTACAGGTGCGGTGACGACGAGTAGGTCTCGGTCGGCTCCGGCTGCCCGAACTCGAGGGCGCGGTTGATCAGCGACCACTTGTGCAGGTCGTCCCAGTCGACGAAGGTCACCGCGATACCGGTTTTACCGGCGCGGCCGGTGCGACCGACACGGTGCAGGTAGGCCTTGTCGTCTTCGGGGATGGTGTGGTTGATCACATGGGTGACATCGGCCACGTCGATGCCACGGGCCGCCACGTCGGTGGCGATCAACACGTCTTTCTTGCCCGCTTTGAAGGCGGCCATCGCCCGTTCGCGTTGCTCCTGGTTCAGGTCGCCGTGGACTGCCGCCGCGTTGAAGCCACGATCGTTCAGCTCTTCGACGATCTTCGCAGCCGAACGTTTGGTGCGGGTGAAGATCAAGGTCTTGCCGCGGCCCTCCGCCTGCAGGATGCGAGCGATGATCTCATCCTTGTCGAGGTTGTGGGCGCGGTAGACCAGGTGCTTGATGTTGGCCTGGGTGAGGCCCTCGTCGGGGTCAGTGGCGCGAATGTGGATCGGCCTGATCATGAATCGGCGGGCGAGGGCCACGATCGGCCCCGGCATGGTCGCCGAGAAGAGCATGGTGTGTCGGTTCGCCGGGGTCTGGGCGAACAGCTTCTCGACGTCGGGCAGAAATCCGAGGTCGAGCATGCGGTCGGCTTCGTCCAGAACCATCTCCTTCACGTTTGCAAAGGAGAGTATGCGCTGGCTCATGAGGTCGAGCAGGCGGCCCGGGGTGCCGACGACGATCTGCGCACCGGCCTTCAATTCCTCGATCTGGCCCTCGTAGGCCTTGCCGCCGTAGATGGCCGCCACGCGAGTGCTGCGGTTGGACGCGGCGAGTGCCAGGTCTTCGGCGACCTGCACGCACAGTTCACGCGTGGGTACCACGATCAGGGCCTGCACCCCGGGGGCGGGGTCGGGACCCAGACGCTGGATCAGAGGAAGGCCGAATCCGAAGGTCTTGCCTGTTCCGGTCTTGGCCTGGCCGATGACATCCTGACCGCCGAGCGCCATCGGGATGGTCTGGGTCTGGATGGGGAATGGTTCGATAATGCCCTTGGAAGCGAGCGCGTCGACCATGTCCTGGTCGATGTTGAGATCAGAGAAAGTCACTGTGATTAGCCTGTTCGTTGCAGAGATGAAGTGCAGAATAAAAGAGGGGATACGCCTCAAATTTTGCGTCATCATCACAGGCGTATGATCCCGATCCAGCGCCGGGACAGGTCAAGTCTAGGGGCGCGGGCCGTCAATTGTCTGTAATTCGGGTGTGTTCCGGGCCATCACGCCTTCAGACTCGGGTGGCGGGCGGGCCCGAACCGGCCGAACGGACCGAATCGGCCACCATGCACGGCGAACCTCTAAGCTTGCATCGTGGTACCCAAGATGAGTAAGCGCCGGCCGTTGTCACCGTTGCCCCGCCTTCGTGCGCGCGGCGATTCGGTCGAGGTCGACAGGGTCGAACTGACCGATCTGACGCCCGCGCTGCTGCCGTACCTCGGCCAGGTGGCCTACCTGCAACTGGTGGTGTTCGAGTCGCTGTCTCGTCTGATATCGGCTGCGGCCGACCTTAACGAGAAGGCCATGCTCAGCGAGACCGCTGGCACCGTATTGACCAAGCAGCAGGGTTTCGTGGCGGAGATCCGTCGGGCGGGTGAAGACCCGGCTGAGGTGATGGGGCCGTTCACCGACGCCATCGACGAGTTCGAGAAACTGACCCGCGGCAAGGATTGGGCCGAGCGGCTGACGAGTATCTATCTGACCATGGGCCTGCTGGATGACTTCTTCCTACGGTTGAGCGGCGGGTTGCCGGGGGATGTGGGGCCACGTGCCGCGGCCCTGTTGGGGGCAGACAGCCGCGACGACGTGATCATTGAGATTCTCCAGCGCGCCATCGCCCACGACCCGCGACTGGCGTCCCGGCTCGCGATGTGGGGCAGGCGGCTGGTCGGAGACACATTGCTGATGGCACGGTCGGCGTTACACGTGACCGGCGACAGAAAATCCGACGAGTCTCGGATCGAGCCGGTGTTCACCGAGTTGATTGCGGCGCACACCCGGCGGATGGATGCGCTCGGGCTCACCGCCTGATTCTCAGACGGCTCGGCTGAGTGTGTCCAGCATGAGGGCGTCGTCTTCACGGCGGCGGTGCACGATCACCAGGTTGGACACGACCACAACCAACGGCGTGAGGATCAGGGTGATGGTCCAGATCCAGCCACCGGCCCAGGGCATGCCCAGCCAGGTGAGGGCGACCCAGATCAGGGCGGCCGCCCCGGTGCCGATGGCGGGAATCAACATGCTGCCGTGCAGTTCACGCCCCGGCATCGCGTAGCGGCCAATCGCTCCGTACACGGCGCCGGCGAGGCAGACGAAGAGAAGTTCCATGATCGGCTACGCGAAGAATCCGACGCGGCGGGTCTCTTCGCTGCCGAGCTCGACGTAGGCGATCGTGGCGGTGGGCACGATATAGACGGCACCCTTGCTGTCGGTCAGCCGGACATAACCGGTCGTGCCGGCTAATGCGGCGGCGATGGTCTCCTCGACCTCGGTCGCCTTGTCCTCGGATTCGAACGTGAGCTCGCGCGTCGTGTTGAGGACGCCGATACGGATTTCCACGTGGTCTGCCTTTCACGAATGCGGGGGAACACCCCGCCGAACACTGCCATAGACAGGTTACGGTAGTTCTCTGGCAGTCGCAGACGTCTTCGCTTCGTGGATCGATCCTCTGGAGCAGATCTGGGCCAGAGGAGGAATGTCCCAGGCAGCCGATAGCGTGGTGCCGTGGAAGATTCACCAATCATCGAAACCGGTCATGGTCCGGGCGCGCAGGCTGACACGGCTCCGTCCGCCTTCGCAGGCGCACAGGTGCTCGTCGATGCGGAGCCCACAGGGCTCGATGACTCGCAGCGTGCCGTTCTCGCGCTCGACGACGACGAAACGGCCGCGGTGCTTGGTGGCCCGGGAACCGGCAAGACGCACACCATCGTCGAGTTGGTCGCCGAGCGCGTCGAGCTGCGCGGCTGGTCCCCTGACCGGGTGCTGGTGCTGGCCGCGACGCGCACCTCGGCCACCAGATTGCGTGATCGGATCGCGCTGCGGCTCGGTATCCCCACCGGCGGCCCTGTCGCGCGCACCGCGAACTCGGTGGCATTTCAAATCGTTCAGGAGGATGCCGCGATCCGGGGGCTCGAGCCGCCCACGCTGCTGACCGGGGGCGAACAAGACCAGATCATCGCCGACCTGATCCGCGGCGACCTGGAATCCGGGACCGGGCCCGACTGGCCAGAACCGCTGGATGCCGATGTGCGCGGGCTGCGCGGCTTTCGCACGCAATTGCGTGACCTGATGGCCCGCTGCGTCGAATATGGGCTGAGCACGACCGAACTCGCGGAACTCGCCCGACAGGCGCATCAGCCCCAGTGGTCGGCCGCCGCAGAGTTCATTCAGGTCTATGACGAGGTGAAGGCGAGTTTTCGCGACCGCCATTTCGATTCCGCCGAACTGGTGCGCCAGGCCACGTGGATCCTGAACGATTGGCCGACGGCCGAGGCGGGTGCCCTGGCCACGTCGCCATTGGCCGGGATCAGGCTCGTGGTACTCGATGACGCACAGGAGTCGACCCAGTCCACGATGACCCTGGTGCGGGCGCTGCACGCCCGTGGTGCCGCCGTGATCGCTTTCGGTGACCCCGATCTGACCTGCGGTACCTTCCGAGGTGCGCGTCCCGACACCCTGAGCCGGCTCGGCCGATATCTGGCCGACGCCCGCGGAGTCGGGCCGGCCGTGACAACGATGAGCCTGACGACTGATCACCGACGCGGAAAAGAGCTCGGTGAATTGCACCAGAAGATCGTCGGACACATCGGAACCGCCGGGGCGTTCGGCCATCGTCGGGTCGTGAGTGCGGCGGCGGCCGGCTCGGGCCCCGAGGTTCAGGCCGGCGAAACGCGAGCCGGCGACATTGATCGGATCCCCCTCAGCTGCGCCCACGCAACCAGCCCCGAGGATGAGATCGCGATCATCGCCAGGCGGTTGCGCGAGCGCCACATCTTCGGCGGCGTGCCATGGCGCAGAATGGCCGTGATCGTTCGAAGTGGCGCCACAGTCCCGTCGCTCGTGCGCGGGCTGGCCGCACTCGAAGTGCCCACCCGTGAGAAGAGCCCGCAAACAGCCCTGCGCGATCACTCGGCGGTGCGGGCGATGACCTCGGCACTCGACATCGCGCTGGGGCGCACCCACGTCGATGCGGAGGCCGTCATCGCGTTGCTGACCGGGCCACTCGGCGGGCTCGACCCCGTCGGGCTGCGTCGTTTGAAAGCGGCACTGCGTCACCAGGAGCTCGAATCAGACGGCCGTCGCGGCGCCGACGAACTGCTGGTCGAAGCCATCTCACTGCCCGGCTCGCTCGCGGCCATCGACACGGCCGTCGCCAGGCGGGCCGAACGCCTGCGGTCCAATCTCCACGCGGCGGGTGAAGCTGCGAGAAGCGGTGCGAGCATCGAAGAGCTCCTCTGGGGGCTCTGGGAACGCAGTGGCCTGGCCATGCCCTGGTACGAGCAGGCGTTGGGGCAGGGCATCATCGCCGATGAGGCCAACCGCAACCTCGACGCTGTCGTTGCGCTGTTCTCATCAGCCAGGCGCTTCGTCGAACGCACCCCCGACTTCCCGCCCTCCCAGTTCTTGGATCAGCTCGCTGACGCCGACGTGCCCGAAGACTCCCTGGCGCCGCGTGCCGCCGGGCAGGCGATCACGGTCAGCACCCCCGCGGGAGTGATCGGTGAGGAGTTCGACGTGGTGGTGATCGCCCGGGTGCAGGAGGGCGTGTGGCCCGACCTTCGGGTGCGCGGCTCTCTGCTCGGCGCCCAACTGCTGGCCGATCTGGCCTCTGGCGGCCCCGCACCGCACGAGGGAGCAATCGAGGATGACCCTTCCGAGGCGCGAACCGCAGTGCTCCACGATGAATTGCGCATGTTCGCCCAGGCTGCGTCTCGGGCCCGGTCAGAGGTCTTCATCACCGCAGTGGCCGACGAGGACAGCGTGCCGTCCCCGTTCTTTCGCCTGCTGCCACCACCCGACGAGAGCGCCGTCGGCGGCTATCCGCTTTCTCTGCGTGGGCTCGTCGGCCGGCTGCGCCGCGATCTCACTCGCAACCGTGATGCCGATGCCGCGCGGGCATTGGCACGGTTGGCGGCCGAGAACGTGCCCGGGGCCGACCCGCACCAGTGGTACGGCCTCGCCCCGATCAGTGTCGAGCGTCCGTTGGTCGACCTGGAAGCCCCGGACGCCACCGTCTGGGTGTCACCGTCGAGAATGGACGCATACGAGAAGTGCCCGCTGCACTGGCTGCTCGGCCAGATCGCCCCCGGGGCGTCGGGGGTGGCCCAGGGGCTCGGCACGGTCATCCACTCGGCCATGGAACACGCGGCCGAGGGCGAGGAGCCCACGAGCGCTGACGCGTTGTGGGACTCTGTCGACGGGCGCTGGGGCGAGCTGGCGTTCGATGCCTCGTGGGAGTCTGAGGTCGCCCGGGCCAGGGCGCGCGAGATGACCGGGCGACTGGCCTCGTATCTGCGCGACGCCCAGGCGGCCGGGGCCACACTGTTGGGGGCCGAGTTGCGTTTCAAGCTGCCGATACCGCTTGAGCAGGGCACGGTGCAATTGAGCGGATCGATCGACCGCGTCGAGGCATACCCGAACGGTACCGCAGTGATCGTCGATCTGAAGACCGGAAAGAACGAGCCCACATCGGATGCTGCGGTGGCCAAGCATTCACAGCTCGGCGCCTACCAACTCGCCTTCGCCGACGGTGCACTCGCCGAGGTGACCGGCGACCTCGCCTCGGGCGGCGCCAAGCTGGTGATCATCTCAGCCGGAACCCAGAAGAAGAACTACTACGACCCCGGACAGCTGCCGTTCGACGACGAACAGTTGGCCGCGTTCCGCAACCGCGTGGTCGAAGACGCCACGGGCATGGCCGGAGCCATCTTCGTAGCAAACGTCACATCGCACTGCGTCGACCCGTATTCGTTCGGTGACTGCCGGGTGCAGATCATCAAGGCGGTGAGCGCGTGAGCATCTCTGCGGTGCAACTCGCCAGGGCGCTTGGCCAGCCCGAGCCGACCGAGCAGCAGCAGGCCGTCATCGAAGCACCCCTCAGCCCGGCACTGGTCGTTGCCGGGGCGGGCAGCGGCAAGACCGAGACCATGGCCAACAGGGTGCTTTGGCTGCTGGCCAACAATCGAATCGACGTCGCCGAGGTGTTGGGGCTCACCTTCACCCGTAAAGCGGCGGGGGAGCTCGCCCTGCGCATCAACCGCAGAATCCAGCAGCTCCGTGAGGCGGGGCTGCTGGGAGCACCAAGCGCTTCCGGCGATGCTGCGGCAGGGCCCACCGACGTCGGGTCTTTCGAGCAGCCCACCGTGTCGACCTACAACGCCTTCGCGAACGGCATCTTCCATGACAACGCGCTTCTGGTGGGGCGGGAGCCCGAATCGGTGCTGTTGAACGAGGCGTCGAGCTGGCGGCTCGCCCGGCGCGTGGTCATCGAGCACGGTGATCACCGTTTGGTCCCCTTCCAGAAGACGGTCGACCAGGTGACCGACGCCGTGCTCGCCCTCAGCCGAGAACTGAGCGAAAGCGATGCCGGCCCGGACGAGATCCGCGAACTGGCCAACGATTTCGGTTACCTGGCCAACCTCCCGTACACCGAGGGCCGGGCCAAGGCGACGCCGTACGCGTCGGTCACCGAGGCGGTCGGCCATGTTCAGGCGTTGCCCGTGCTGACCGAACTGGCCATGCGCTATGCCGAGGAGAAGAAGCGTCAGGGCCTGGTGGAATACTCCGACCAGGTCGCGCTGGCGCTCGCCGTCTGCCGTAAGGTACCGACGGTGGTCGCGGGGTACCGAAGCCGGTACAAGGTCGTTCTTCTCGACGAGTATCAGGACACGTCAGTTGTGCAGACACGTTTGCTGAGCACTCTGTTCGCCGGGCACGGTGTGATGGCCGTGGGCGACCCACACCAGTCGATCTACGGCTGGCGCGGCGCCAGCGAAGCGAACCTCAGCCGGTTTCCGAACGATTTCTCCGGCGCCTCGCACTCCACGGGACGGTTCGCCCTGTCGGTCAGTTGGCGAAACGATCGCACCGTGCTCGATGCAGCCAACATTCTGGTGGACCCGCTGCGTAAGGTTGCGCGCACACCGGTTCTGCCGCTGGCGGCCAGCCCCGCCGCGGGTGAAGGCGCCGTGACCGCGCTGATGGCCGAAACGATTCAGGCTGAGGCGACCGGCGTCGCCGAGTGGTTGGCTGATGTGCTCGACATCGATCGCCGCACCCCTGGCTCCATCAACTCCGGCCGGTCGGCGGCGATCCTGTTCCGTGCCCGACGGCACATGGAACTGTTTGCCAGGGCACTGGCCGAACGCGGTGTTCCCCATCACATCCTCGGGCTCGGCGGTTTGCTCAGCACCCCAGAAGTCGTTGATGTTGTGAGCACGTTGCGGGTTCTGCACGACCCGTATGCCGGAGACGCGCTCGTGCGCCTCTTGGCCGGCGGTCGGTGGCGGCTCGGCGTGCATGATCTGAAGGCGCTGGCCGATCTGGCGGGATGGCTGCACTCGCGTGACTGGAGAATGGCCGCGTTGAGTGACGAGGTGAAGCAACGCATGCGGGAGTCAGTGGCCTTGAGCGACGGGCGATCCACCATCGATGCACTCGACTTCATCGCCAGCGCGCCGCCGACACATTCCCAGATGGCGGGGTTCAGCGAGCCGGGCCTCGCCCGGCTGCGCGACGCCGGGCGCCTGTTCGCCTCGTTACGCTCACGCGACCTCGGACTTCTCGACCTGGCGCGCCTGATCGAACAGGAACTGCTGCTCGATATCGAGGTGGTCGCCAACGAGACCCAGACGGTCGGCCACGGGAACCTGCACGCGTTCCACGACGAGATCAGCTCGTTTCTCGCGGCTGACGACCTGGGCACGATCGGTAGCTTTCTGTCCTGGCTGAAACGGGCTGAGCGACAGGACTCGATGGCGCCGCGCACCGAGGAGCCCGAGGCCGGCACCGTACAACTGTTGACGATCCATGGGGCGAAAGGGCTGGAATGGGATGCCGTGGCCGTGCCACGAATGGTGGTCGGAGAAATGCCGGGTTCGTCGAGGGAGGGCGCCGGCTGGTTGCGTTTCGGTACCCTGCCTTTCGAATTCCGCGGCGACGGCGCGGAGCTTCCCCAGCTCGGCTGGCGCGGGCTCGCAGCGCAGAGTCAGTTCAACGACGAGCAGAAACGGTTCAAGGCCGAATTGGCCGAGCGTCATCAGGCCGAGGAACGTCGCCTGGCCTACGTCGCGGTCACTCGCGCGCGTTCCGCCCTGTTCATGAGCGGATCGTTCTGGTCGGGACAGACCAAACCGAGGCCCCCGAGCCCGTTCCTGGCCGAATTGGTCGAGGCGGGGGTTCTTCCGGCACTGCCCGAGTCAAGCGAACACGAGGACAACCCGCTGGCCGACAACGGCCGCGTCGAGCCGTGGCCGCTCGACCCGCTGGGTGAGCGCCGCGGCGCGGTGCAGGCAGCAGCCATCGCGGTCGCCGAAGCCGGCCGTGCTGAATCGGGCCGTGCTGAATCGGGCCGTGCTGAATTCGGCGGTGCCGAATCCGGCGGTGCCGAATCCGGCGGTGCCGAATCAGGCAGTACCGCGGTCAACACCGCCGGTTCGTCCCGCTGGGAGCGTGATATTGATCTGCTGCTGGCCGAACGCGTCGCCAGGAGGCGTACCGCACACCAGATCGAGCTGCCCACGAGGATCCCGGCTTCCCGATTCAAGGATTTCGTGTACACCCCGAACGAAGTGGTCGCATCGTTGCGTCGCCCGATGCCGGTGCGCCCCTACCGACAGACACGGCTGGGAACCCTCTTTCACAGCTGGGTGGAGCAGCGCACGATCGGCGCCGCCCGGGGCACTGCCACCGGCGACCTGATCGACGCCTCCGAGATGGAACTCGACGACCAATGGCTTGACGCCGGCATCGATACCGAAGAACTGGCGCGGCTGCAAACCGTCTTCGAGGCTTCTGAATGGGGCCAGCGCATCCCGGAATACGTGGAGGAGGAGATCCACCTTCCGTTCGGGGACCGGGTGGTCATCTGCAAGATCGACGCTGTCTATGTGCAACCATCCGGCGACGACGGCCTCGAACGGTACCAAGTGGTTGACTGGAAAACCGGTAAGGCCCCGAACGACGAGGCCGACCTGGAATCCAGGCAGTTGCAGCTCGCGCTGTATCGCCTCGCATTCGCTCACGCCCACGGAGTCGACCCGGCGCAGGTCGACGCGGTCTTCTACTATGTGTCGGTCGACACCGTGGTCAGACCCAAGCGGCTCTATTCCGAGTCGGAACTCCGCTCACTCTGGTCGTCTGTGACCGGAGGGAGCCCGGTGTAGGTCGAGTTCAGGTCGTCGCCGGGTAAGGTCTCCAGCATCGCCTCGACGTCGGCGACCGCCATGATCGGGCCGGTCGCATCGGTCAACGGGTTCATCGCATCATCGCGCACGCTGTCGACCATCCGGTCGAGCATCTGAACGGCGTCGTCGACGACCACAGTATCTCGCTGCTCCAGCCCGTGCAGCAACCAGCGGGCCACCTCCAGCTCCGAATACAGTGTCGCGCGTTGCCTGATCTTCTGATCGGTCGAAGACGACCGGGCCATCGCGTAGGCATCGAACACCGAGTCCTGGGCTTCGGGGTGAAGACTCGAGAGCCAATGCAGGTCCCTGGCAGGGTCGCCGACTCGCAGAGAGGCCCAGCCGAGCACGGCTGTCACCGACTCCCCGTCGGTGAGAAAGGACGAACTGGTCATTGACCCGTGAATGAGCGCCGGGGAGAACTGCCACATTCCCGTGTCTGCCATCGCCCCCTCCCACCGGGTGCGAATGGTCGCGGGCAACAATCCGCTGCCGGCCGCCTGCTCGACGAGCGCGGCAGTGGATTGTTGGCATTGTTCGGTGCTGAGCGAGGGAAACGCGGAGTTCACGATCACCGAAGTGGGCAGCGCGTGGATCGCGGCCACCGTGCGGCCGATCGAGACCGCGACCGGCCCGGCCGGCGGAACCTGGCCGGGGGCGATGCTGCGGCCGGGCAGAAATTCATAGACGATCGCGCGGGCGGCCTTGGTGCGCAATTCACCCACCACAGTCGGAACGTCGAACGGGAGCCGACTGCGAACCCCGTGGCTGAGCAGTGCGAGCGCGGCAACCTCGGCGGCCTGTTCAGCTTCGGCTGTCTCGCCGTTCGGCACCCGCACCAGAAGCAGGCCGCCGCCTTTTTCGGTGAGCACCGCGGAGTCGTAGTCTCCCTGCTCACCGGTGGAGAACGGGCGGGCGTGGGTGATCGTGAGACCGGCCACGGCAGAAGCGGCCAACGCCGCTAGAGTGAGATGGGATCTGGCCATGCCTTCTAGGTTAGGTCGGTTCCGTGTTTCCGGGGGCATTCGCCACGCCTCTAGAGTCCTTCCCCGCGCAGATTGGTCGTATGTCTCGAATCGAACTGACCCGGCACCAGCGTTTTGAGGATGTCGTTGACCGCGATCATCGTTCGAGGCCGTCGCCCGAGCGTCTGCGTGAGTTGATGAGCGGCCCCGATGCGCGAGTGCTTCTGCTCTGGCGGGGGCGCACACTGTTGGTACAGGATCAGTACATCGGTTTGGTCGCTGCCTCCCGATGGGTTCGCTGGCCACACCGGATCTACCTCGGCCTGACGTTGCGCGCGTCCAAAACCGTCGACGCCCGGGCTGCCGTGTTCGCCGTTCTCCTCGACGATGCAACGGCGCTGGCCGAAGAGCCCGACGAGACCAGGTGGCACCCGCTTTTGACCGTCGGCGAAGATCTGGCCGATGTTGACCTGGCCCTGTTCACCCAAGCGGTCGCCGTCGGCAATTGGCACGAATCCAGCCGTTACTCACCCCGCTCCGGTGACGAGACGCGGGTGGAGCAGGGCGGCTGGGTGCGTCGATCACCCGCAGACAATTCGGAAGTCTTCCCGCGCACCGACCCCGCCGTGATCGTACGGATTCTCGATGATGAGGGCCGCATCCTGCTCGGCTCGAACGCACTCTGGGCAGCCAACCGGTTCTCGCTGCTGGCAGGATTCGTCGAACCGGGGGAGTCGCTGGAGTCGGCGGTCATTCGGGAGATGGAGGAGGAGTCGGGGTTACGCGTTGTCGACCCCGTCTATCTCGGCTCCCAACCGTGGCCCTTTCCCGCATCACTGATGTGTGGGTTCGAGGCGAGACTCGCCCCCGATCAAGACGCTCGTGAGCTCGTGCCTGACGGTGACGAGATCCTTGACCTGCGCTGGTTCAGTCGAGACGAGTTGAGAAACGCCCTACCGCACCTCGTGCTTCCGGGGCGGATGTCGATCGCCCGGGCGATCATCGAACAGTGGTACGGCGGCCCGCTCGATGACGAATGATTCACCCGAATCGCTGCTGGCCGGTCTCGACGACCAACAACGGGTGGCGGCCGAAGCGGTGCTCGGACCGGTGTGCATCCTCGCCGGGGCCGGCACCGGAAAGACGCGGGCGATCACCCATCGCATCGCATACGGCGTGGCCAGCGGGGTGTACGCGCCGAGCCGCGTGATGGCATTGACCTTCACGGCCAAGGCCGCCACAGAATTGCGCAGCCGTCTGCGAATGCTCGGGGCACCGAATGTCGCGGCCCGCACGTTCCACGCCGCGGCGCTCAGCCAGCTGAGCTATTTCTGGCCTCAGGTCGTCGGCGGCAACATGCCGAAGATCGTCGAGTCGAAGGGGCGCCTGCTCGGGCACGCGGCCGAAATGATCCGGGTACCCGTCACCACTGGTTCGTTGCGCGAGTTCGCGGCCGAGGTGGAATGGCGCAAGGTTTCCCGGCTGGGCATCGAACAGTACGCAAAGGCCCTGGAGTCCCGGCCGGTGCCGGGCAATCTCAGCGTCGACCAGGCGGTGGCATTGCAACAGGCCTACGAAGACATCAAGGACGAGCGTCGACTGATCGACTTCGAGGACATCCTCCTCGCCACGGCCGGCATGATCGAGGCGGAGCCCCGGGTGGCACTCCAGGTGAGGGAGCAGTACCGGTTCTTCGTCGTGGACGAATACCAGGACGTCTCACCGCTTCAGTACGAGTTGTTGCAGGCCTGGCTCGGTGACCGTCGGGACCTCTGCGTGGTCGGCGATGCCAGCCAGACCGTGTATTCGTTCGCCGGGGCCACGGCGACGTACCTGCTTGAGTTCGAGCAGAAGTACACCGACGCCCAGGTGGTGCGGTTGGAGCAGAACTATCGGTCGACGACCGAGATCATCCAGACCGCGAACGCGTTGATGCGCGGGCGGGCGGGATCGCTCGAGTTGCGGCCGGCGGCTGCCCGGGTGACGGAGCCGAGTGCCGCGGTGGTTCGTGCGGCATATCCCAGCGACGTTCTGGAGGCGCGCGCCGTGGCGCAGGCGATCAAGGCGACGATCGACAGTGGGGTGCAACCGAAGCAGATTGCGGTGCTCTACCGCATCAATGTGCAGTCGGCCGTGCTGGAAACAGCACTGGCCGACCTCGGCGTGCCCGTACAGTTGTCGGGTTCGACGAGATTCTTCGATCACCCCGAGGTGCGCCAGGCCGTGATGGCCCTGCGTGCCGCATCGGTGTCTATCGTGGGTGAGCCCCTGTTCAAGTCGGTCAGCGATGTGTTGCGTTCGCTGGGTTGGAGCCAGCACCCGCCAGAGACTGCCGGCGCGGTCCGTGACCGTTGGGAATTGCTCAACGCGTTGATGGGGCTGGTCGACCTCGTTCCGGCGGGCACGACATTCCGCGACTTCACCGATGACCTGCTGCAGCGACAGGCCGCGCACCATGCTCCCGATCTTTCGGCCGTCACCCTCGCCACGCTGCATTCCGCGAAAGGCATGGAGTGGGACACCGTGTTTCTGGTCGGGTTGAGTGAAGGCCTGCTGCCGATCAGTTACGCCACCACCCGGCCGCAGCAGGACGAGGAGCGGCGGCTGCTCTATGTCGGCATCACACGGGCGAAACGCGCGCTGCAGCTGTCGTATGCCGAATCCTCGGCGGGGCGGCGGGAGGTGCGAAGGCCGTCACGGTTCCTGGCAGAGCTTGACATCCGCACTCCGGATGGAAGACGACCGGACGCGTCGTAGCAGCCCCTGTCGCCACCACGAAGTGCCTGCTGATGCGGCCAAGATCCGCGACCGGTTCGCTCATCGAACAGATCGGTGCGCGGTTCACGGCTCGCTCGCGGCCGAGTGCGCGCACCAGGATGCGGGTGACGAGCGCTGCGATCTCCCAGGCGACGAGGGGCTGCTCGATTGTCGCACGACGGTGGAGCAGTTGTGCGGCGATGGCGACCCTGGCCGGGTCGAGATCGCGTCGATGGAGTTCCACGCAGTGCCAGCACGGGCTCACACCGGGCGAGATCAGGGGGCCGATGCCCACCTCGGTGTCTCCGAAGACGACCGGAAGGTGGGGAATGTCACGCCGCAACCAGGCGCCGGCACGGGGCGGGGTGATCACGAAGTGCGCCAGCAGTACGGCCGCGGCCACCTCGGCTGGGGCTCGCTCCGCTGAGCCCGAAACCACCGTGAACCCGGCTTCTGGCAGCAACGCCGCCAATCGTTCCGCGGTGGGACCCGCGCCATCGATGGCGATCAGCGGGAAGGATTCAACGGGTTTCTCCGTGGTCAGAACGGTCGGCCCCAGCGCGGCCAGGAGCGCCTCGACATCATCGGAGTCGGCACCCGCCTGCATCCCGATCATCTCGAGGCCGCTGCGGGTGATCCCCAGCCGAAGTGCCGCCACCATTCGCTCTTTGGCGGCGGACATCGTGTCGACGCGCGCGCGAGGTCGGTCCACTCCGATTTGAAGCATCCAGGGGGTGCGCCAGACGACCGCGAATCGGGGATCCAGGATCAGTACCATGCGCCGATTGTGCCGTGTTTCGGCGCACCGGCGTGAAATCTATCCACAGGCGTCCCGAGCCGAAGGGGGGAGCCGGGCGTTCCCCGCCTACGAGTCCGTGGCGTCCGTGTCGTCGCCAGAATTGCGGTCGGTGCCGCCACCGTCGCTGGTTTCGGCGTCGTTGCCGTCGGTCCCGTCGCCAGTGGCATCGTCGGCTCCGTGGTCGGTGGAAGGTTCGTCGCGAAGCAACTGCGCCAACGCCTGATCGAACTCGTCCGGTTCCGGCGCCGTGTCGGAGGACTCGGCCTGGAGCCTGGCCACCAGAGCGCTCGGATCGTCGAGATCGCTGGCGCCGGGAAGAATATCGGGGTGTGCCCACAATCGGTCTCGGGCCTCGGGCCCGACTGAGTCGCTGACCGCCTGCCACATGATCGCCGCCTCGCGCAGGCGGCGTGGCCGCAACTCCAGCCCCACCAGGGTGGCGAAGGCCGACTCAGCGGGCCCGCCGGAAGCGCGCCTGCGGCGCACCGTTTCGGCGATTGCGTCAGACTTGGGAAGGCGCTTGGTCGCGTCAGCGGTGACCTGATCGACCCAGCCCTCGACCAGGGCGAGCATGGTTTCAAGCCGCCCGAGGGCCGCGAGTTGGGCATCCGACTTGGGTGGGATCAATGCGCCACTGACCATGGCCTGTCGCAACTCCTCCGGGTTGGACGGATCGAAACTCGATGCGAGCTCTTCCAGCGCGGAGGTATCGATGTGCACCCCTCGGGCGAACTCGGTGATTGCCGAGATCAGGTGCAGACGCAACCAGCGGGCGTGCCTGAACAGGCGGGCATGGGCGAGCTCCCGCACCGCAAGATAGATCTGCACCTGGTCGGCGGGGATGTCTAGCCCAGCCCCGAATTCCTGCACATTCTGGGGCAGCAATGCGGCCTGCTGTTCGTTGAGCAGGGGGATGCCGATGTCGCCGCCCGAGACCACCTCGGTGGAAAGCTGCCCGACCACCTGCCCCAGTTGCACTGCGAACAGCGTGCCGCCGATCGAACGCATGATCTTGCCGGCTCCGGCGATCATCGATTGGAATTCCTCGGGCGCCTGTTCGGTGAGCATGTCAGTGAGGGAGTCAGAGATGCTGGAAGCGACGGGTTCGGCCATCTGAGTCCACAGATCCATGGTGGCGACAACCCATTCGGTGCGCGTCATCACCCGCGGGGTCGCCGTCAGCTCCGACACGAAGGTGACGTCATCCAGCCACAGGGCTGCAACCTGGAACGCCTGTTCGATGTCGTGGCGCAGCGCTGTGCTGGTCGGTGTCGCCGAGGCGCTTGCCGTCGTCTTGGCCTGGTCGAGGGCGAGGGACCAATTGATGGACCCGTCAGTTGTTCCACCGGCCATCGCCATGTTCAGCTGCCGCATCAGCTGCGCCATCGCGGCCGGGTCGTCGGGCAGTCCGGCAGCACTCGCCAATTGACTGGGGTCGATGCCACCGGCACCGGAAAGCAACTGGTTCAGCATTTCGCGGAACTCGTCTTCGGGACTCTTGTCGGAATCCTGGGCCATTGTGGCTCCCTCGTTCTACTCGGTTGTTTCCACGGTAGCCGCAGAACGTCTGAATATGATGGGTTTTCGCCTAGGCTGAAGTGTCTTCACAGTGCGCTGATCGCGAACAGACAAGCGAAAGGATGGGCGGTGGCCCTCTTCCCCGGCGACGACCTGAACGACGACTCGACCCCTGGCCTCCGTCCGCGCCGATCCACGGGCTCTGCTGGTGACCGCCGCCGAGGGCGTGGGCTGATCTTCCTGTTTGCCGCATTGCTGCTGGGAGTGGTTCTCGGGTCCATCCCGGCACCGTACGTGATTGAGAAGCCGGGACCGGTTTTCAACACGCTCGGTGAGGAGACCCACGATGGTGAACCGGTGCCGCTCATCACGATTCCCGACCACAAGACCTACCCGACCGCCGGGGCCCTCTACCTGCTCACGGTCTCCGCGGTCGGCCAGCCGGGCAACCTGCCGAACTGGTTCGAGGTGGCGCGGGCCTGGGTCGACCCGAGCGAGGCGGTGCTGCCGGTCGACCAGGTGTACGCGCCGGACCAGACGGTGGATGAACGCAACCAGGTCAACCAGGAGATGATGGTCAACTCCCAGCAGGAGGCGATCGCCGCGGCGTTCACCAATCTCGACATCGCCTACACCGCGACGCTTTCGGTCCAGCAGGTGATGGCTGATTCTCCCGCAACGGGCATTCTCAACGCGAAAGACGTGATCGTCTCGGTGAACGGGACCGCTGTGTCCGATATCACGGCGTTGCGCCAGGCGATCAACGACAATGGGACCACCAAGGCGGCCAAGTTGGGCATCACCCGGGACGGGAAGCCGCACACTGTCGAAGTGACCCCGGTCGAGAATCAGGGTTCGGTCATTCTCGGGGTGACGGTGTCGACGACCTTTGAATTTCCGTTCGACGTGAAGATCGAATTGGACAATGTCGGCGGACCGAGCGCCGGCATGATGTTCTCGCTGGGGATCATCGACAAGCTCACCCCGGGCGAGTTGAACGGCGGCACCGAAGTCGCGGGTACGGGCACGATCGACGCGGCGGGAAATGTCGGCCCGATCGGCGGGATCCGGCAGAAGATGTACGGTGCCAAAGACGCGGGTGCTGCGTGGTTCCTGGCTCCCGCGAAGAACTGCTCTGAGGTGGTCGGCAACATTCCGGGTGACCTTGAGGTGTTCGCGGTGGCAACCCTGGACGACTCACTGCACGTGCTGGAAGGCATCCGGGGAGGCACGGATCTCGATTCGCTGGCCCGCTGCACCACCGGCGGATAACGCAGGGTGCAGTCACAGCTGGGTAACGCAATGAGGAGCCCGGGGAAAACTCAGTCACGTTTCGCATACGATTGGTGGGTTGACCCAAACTGTCGACCCGTACTTCCCAATCAGTAGACGAGCCACAGAACACGAGGCCCATCAGTGAGTTCCGCCCAAGAACAGCAGCCACAGCACAAGTCACGTGCCAAGCTCACCGTCACGATCATCGCGGTGGCGGTGCTGGTCATTCTCTTCTTCATCTTCGCGAACCTGTACACCGATGTGCTCTGGTACGCCCAGCTCGGTTTCCTGAATGTGTTGACCACCCAGTGGCTCGCGGGCGGTTTACTGTTCGTGATCGGGTTCCTCGCCATGGCGATCCCGGTGTGGGTCAGCATTCAACTGGCGTACAGGCTGCGACCGGTCTACGCGAAACTCAATGATCAGCTCGACCGTTACCAGGAAGTGATCGAACCGCTGCGCAAACTTGCGATGTGGGGGATCCCGGCCGTCTTCGGTTTCTTCGCGGGGGTGTCCGCATCGACGCATTGGCAGGAAACGCTGATTTGGCTCAACCGCACGCCAACGGGCAAAACCGACCCGCAGTTCGGCCTGGACATCTCGTTCTACCTGTTCGAGCTGGGCTTCTATCACAGCGTGCTCGCGTTCGCCTCGGCCGTCGTCATCCTCTCCGGGTTGGCCGCGATCGCGACCAGTTACCTCTACGGCGCCTTCCGGGTGCGCGGCCGCGAGGTGCGCATCTCGAAGTCGGCGCGCGTGCAGCTGGCGATCACTGCTGCCGTTTATCTGGCGCTGCAGGCGGCCAGCATCTGGTTCGACCAGTACTCGACCCTGACCGAGACCGGCCAGGTGATCACCGGTGCCTCCTATGCGGATGTGAACGCGACCATCCCGGGGCGTGCCATCCTGGCCGGCATCGCCGCACTCGTCGCGATCCTTTTCATCGTCACCGCCGTCAACGGCAGATGGCGCCTGCCGATCATCGGCACCGCCCTGCTGCTGGTCAGCGGCCTGCTGATCGGCGCGGTCTACCCCTGGGTGGTGCAGAAGTTCCAGGTAGACCCGACTGAGCTCACGATGGAAGAGCCCTACATCCAGCGCAACATCGAGATGACGCGCGAAGCCTATGGTGTCTCTGACGTGGAAGAGATACCGTATAAGGCGAAGACGGATGCCGAACCCAACGCACTGCGCAACGACGCCGCAACCACCGCCAACATTCGAATCATCGACCCGGCATTGGTGAGCGCCACCTTCGGCCAGCTGCAGCAGTTCCGGCAGTACTACAGTTTCCCGAAGCGGCTCGACGTCGATCGGTACAAGATCGGCGAGACCGTCCAGGACACAGTGATCGCGGTGCGTGAGCTGAACCAAGCCGGCCTCGGCGGGTCGCAGACCTGGTACAACAACACCGTCGTGTACACCCACGGCTATGGCGTCGTCGCAGCATTCGGAAACCAGCGCTCGGTCGACGGGCAGCCGGTGTTCCTCGAATCGGGCATCCCGACCACCGGAAAGCTTGGCGAGTTCCAGCCACGCATCTACTTCGGTGAGAACTCGCCGCTGTACTCCATCGTCGGAAAGGTGGCAGGGGCGAAAGATATCGAACTCGACTACCCGAGCGGCTCCGAGGGGACCCAGCAGCAGACCACGTTCGACGGAGACGGTGGGCCAAAGCTCGACAACATCTTCAAGCGCCTGATCTTCGCGCTGAAGTTCCAGTCGGAGCAGATCGTGCTCTCCGATGCTGTCAGTGACAGCTCGCAGATTCTGTACGACCGCGACCCGATCCAGCGGGTACAGAAGGTCGCCCCGTACCTGATCCTCGACTCGGATGCGTATCCGACGGTGGTCGACGGCCGGGTGAAGTGGGTGGTCGACGCGTACACGACCAGCAACCGCTACCCCTACTCGCACATCGAGAGCCTGAGCAGCGCGATCACCGATACCGAGACGCCGCCGAAGCCGTTCGCACTGGACGACATCAACTACATGCGTAACTCGGTGAAGGCCACCGTCGATGCCTACGACGGGTCGGTCACTCTCTACGTCTGGGACGAGAACGATCCGATTCTGGAGACCTGGCAGAAGATCTTCCCCGCGACGACCGTGCCGCTCAGTGAGATGAGTGCTGATCTGATGAGCCACGTTCGCTACCCGGCCGACCTGTTCAAGGTGCAGCGTTCGGTGCTGGGGCTCTATCACGTCACCGACGCACAGTCGTTCTACCAGCGTGATGACGCCTGGGTGCCGCCGAACGACCCGACGTCGCCCGCCGGAAACCCGACCACGCAGCCGCCCTACTTCCTGACTTTGCAGATGCCGGGACAGAAGCAGCCGTCGTTCTCGCTGTACACGACGTACATCCCGCTCGCAGCGGGAGACACCACGAGAAACGTGTTGACCGGCTACCTCGCAGCGGATGCCGACGCCGGCTCCACCAAGGGAGTGCGGGCTGACACCTACGGCAAGCTGCGCATGCTGGTTCTGCCTAAGGATGTCACGATCCCGGGCCCGGGGCAGGTGCAGGCGTCGTTCGACTCCGACACGTCGGTCTCGACCGAGCTGAACCTGTTGCGTCAGGGGCAGACGAAGGTGCTGAATGGCAACCTGCTGACGCTGCCGGTCGGTGGCGGTCTTCTGTATGTGCAGCCGGTCTACGTGGAATCGACTGGTGAGACTGGTTACCCGCTGTTGCAGAAGGTGCTGGTGGCCTTCGGAGACAAGATCGCCTTTGAAGCGACCTTGGACACAGCACTCGACACGTTGTTCGGTGGCAGCTCTGGTGCCAGTGCGGGCGACAACGCACTGCCGCCGGACACTCCCGGCGCGAAGCCCGTGCCGAGTCCGACAACGCCTGGCACGGCAAGTGAGGCAGTGACCGCGGCGCTCAAGGAGGCGCAGACCGCACTGCTCGCCAAGCAGGCCGCCCTTGCCAAGGGCGACTGGACGGCATACGGCGAAGCCGATGCCGCACTCGCGAAGGCGATCGAGGCGGCCATTGCGGCCGAGGGCGGATCCACCACTCCCGCGCCGTCTCCCGCGCCGTCGCCGGCCCCGTAACCCGGGTCCAACCTGTTCGAAACCGCAGCCCGCGGCCACTTCAGTGGTCGCGGGCTGCGGTGTTCTCGGGGTCGGCCGCTGCTGACTCCCGGGTTGGTCGGCACCCGCTTCTGGCCTGTGCTAGAGTTAGTTCTTGTGCCGCGGGGTGGAGCAGTTCGGTAGCTCGCCGGGCTCATAACCCGGAGGTCACAGGTTCAAATCCTGTCCCCGCAACGGAAGTGCTTGCGAAGGCACCAAGTCCCGGTCTCTCACGAGGAGACCGGGACTCACATCTTTAAGGCACGCTTCACTGAGTGAACGCAGCCCTGAGCGAACCCCGATCCACGTGAACCCAGCCTCCTTCGGTAGGGTCGAGAGATGCAGACATTCGTAAGTTCGTCCGGTTCCTCTGTTGGAGTCGCGGTTGCGCAGTTCGCGCCCGGTCCGGACACCACCGCCAACCTCGACCAGGTCACACAGCTCGCAACGGCTGCCGCTTTACGCGGGGCGGCGCTGGTGGTGTTCCCGGAGTACACCAGCTACTTCAACGATCCGATGGGTGACGACTTCAAACGCAACGCCCAACCACTCGACGGCCCGTTCGTCGACGCGCTGACAGCACTCGCCCGCCGATTGGACATCCATATCGTGGCCGGATTGCTGGAAGCAACCGACGACGATCGCCGCTTCGCCAACACGGCGATCGCCGTCGACGGCACTGGGTTGCTTGCCACCTACCGCAAGCTGCACCTGTACGACGCGTTCGGCCAGAAGGAGAGCGACTGGGTGCTGGCCGGCGAGATCGCCGAGCCGGAGACCTTTCGGGTGGGGGAGATGACCGTCGGCATGCAGACCTGTTACGATCTGCGTTTTCCCGAGGTCAGCCGGCGCCTCGTCGACGCCGGTGCGGACCTGTTCGTAGTGCCGTCGGAGTGGGTGCGTGGCCCGCTCAAGGAGGCGCACTGGCGCACGCTGGTCACGGCACGGGCGCTGGAGAACACCGTCTACATCGCCGCCTCAGACCAGGCGCCGCCCATCGGCGTGGGAAACAGCCTGATCGTTGACCCGATGGGCGTCTGCCTGGCCTCGATCGGGGAGGCCGCCGGTGTCGCGGTCGCCTGGGTGGACCAGCGTCGCATCGCCGAGGTGCGCCGCAAGAACCCAGCACTCACCCTGCGGCGCTTTCGCGTCGAACCGGCCTGACGCACTCCCGCGCTCTCGTCACATCTGCCCCGGCCAGCACATCCCCGCGCGCGTGGCGGTGAGGGGTCAGGATCGGCGCTTCACAACGCCGGTTCGATCGGCTCACGTGCCGATTCTGACCCTTCAGCAGAGGGCATGATCACTCAGCGGGCGGCCGGTACCTGAAGCTCGGCCAGTTGCGCCGCGGCCTGCTCGAGCACCTCGGTTCGCTTGCAGAACGCGAAGCGCACCAGCGAGGAGTACTCGGCTGCGAGCTCGTCATGACAGAACGCGGAGATCGGAACCCCGACCACCCCTGCCAGCCGGGGGAGCTCGCGGCAGAATGCGGCCCCGTCGGTGAAACCGAGGGGGCGGGCATCCGCCACCACGAAATATCCGCCCTCGGGGGCCGACACCTCGAAACCGGCAGCGGTGAGCCCGGCCGAGAGCAACCGAGATTTCGCCTTGAGCCCGGCCGCGACCCCGGTGAAGAAACTATCGGGCAGGGCGAGACCGACCGCGATCGCCGGCTGGAAGGGTGCGCCGTTCACAAAGGTCAGAAATTGTTTGACCGCGAGAATTGCGGTGAGGATCTCTCGTGGGGCGGTGAGCCAGCCGATCTTCCACCCGGTCGTGTTGAACGTCTTGCCAGCCGATGAGATGCTGACCGTGCGTTCCCGCGCGCCGGGCAGCGACGCCACCGGGATGTGCGGTTGGTCAAAGACCAAGTGTTCATAAACCTCATCGGTCACGATCAGCGCGTCATGCTTGTGCGCCAACTCGACGATGAGCTCCAGAGTCTCCTTCGGCAGAACCGCGCCGGTGGGGTTGTGCGGGTTGTTGACCAGGATGACGCGCGTACGGTCGTTGATCGTCGAGCGCAGGCGATCATGGTCGGGCAGGAAGTGTGGGGCCAGGAGCGGCACCGTGCGGTGCACTCCGTTGGCCAGGCCGACGATCGCGCCGTACTCGTCATAGAACGGTTCGAGGGTGACCACTTCGTCACCCGCGTCCAGCAGCGCCAGCAGCGTGGCAGCAATCGCCTCTGTCGCTCCCGCGGTGACCAGGACCTCCCGGTCCGGATCCACATCGAGACCATAGAAACGCTTCTGATGCGTGGCAATCGCATCCCGAAGGACCGGCATGCCGAGCCCGGGCGGATACTGGTTGTAGCCCTCGCTGATCGCGCGCCGGGCTGCTTCGAGCACCTCAGGTGGCCCGTCCTCGTCGGGGAATCCCTGGCCGAGGTTGATCGCACCGGTCGACTGGGCGAGAGCGCTCATCTCTGCGAAGATCGTGGAGGCGATGCTTCCGTCAGGGCCGAGCAATCCCGCCCCGCGTGCCGTTCGCTTCCAACCACCGGAGATCGTCATACCATTTCCTCAATCATTTGCTGTCTGATGGCCGGATGTTTGCAGAGAAGCCCTCACCGAATGGCCGTGGGCGCAGTTTACTGTAGACAGGCGCGTCACCACTTTTTGGCCCTTCATCAGTTACTCGGCATCTCGCATGCCCACATACAGGTGGCGCCAAGAAAACGTTCAGCTTCAGCAGGGAAGCTAAGACTGCTTGGAAGGAGCATCTCATGACCGAGAACAGCGAAGGCGCCAATTCAACTCCTGAGCAACCGAAGGCAGGTACTGAAGCCCCGGCTGCTGCAACACCCCAGATGCCCCCAGCATCGACGCCCGATGCAGAGCGTGCAGCAACAGTTGAACCATCGCCCGTTTCCTCGGAACCGGCAATCCAATCGGCGGTCTACCAGCCGGGTGCGGCCACCCCGGACACCGGGTCAACGCTGGCACAGCAGTCGGCTCCGTTGGACGCCGAGCCGACACAGGCACCGCAGCCGGCTCTGCTGGCTGGCGAAACTCAGCCGACCGAGCCCCTCAATCCGGTTTCCGCAACCCAGCCGACTGCGCCACTGCCACCGTTGCAGTCATCGCAGTACCTCTATCAGGATCAGATTCCCTACGCCCAGCAGGCTCAGCCGGTTCACGGCCAGCCCGCGCCCTATAACCCCGGCACGCCAATGTCTCAGCAGGGCGCACCTCGACAGGGCCCGTACACGCAGCAGTCCGCATTCGGAACGTTGCCGACGCCGGATCATTCCCAGGGCCGGCCCCACGGTGCAGGCAATGGTTCTGGAGGAAACGGAACGGGCAACCACGGGTCAGCTTCGACGGGCCACCCGCACACGCCGCGCCGACGTAGTGCGCTCGCAATTGTTGGTGCTCTGGCAGTCGGAGCGGTTGTCGGCGGGGCCGCAGGCGGCGGAATCGTCGGCCTGTATGCCCTGAACCAGAACGGTTCATCCACCTCCAGTACGGCCAGCGCACCCTCGAACATCACCGTCAACAACCCCAATGACGCCACCATGGTGACAGCGGTGGCTCAAAAGGCTTCACCGAGCGTGGTAACCATCTCGGTCGAGGGGAACAACACGGGCGGTACGGGCACCGGCATCATCTTGAGTGCCGACGGCTATGTACTCACCAACACCCACGTGGTGACTCTCGATGGCGCGATCAACGATCCCTCGATCCAGGTCAGCGACAATTCCGGCCACCTGTACACCGCGAAAGTTGTTGGCACCGACCCGATCTCCGACCTCGCGGTGATCAAGCTGCAAGACGCGTCTGGACTCACCCCCGCGACCTTTGCCGACTCCAGCAAGCTCAACGTCGGTGATGCCGCGATTGCCATTGGGGCCCCGCTCGGATTGAGCGGCACGGTGACCAACGGAATCGTCAGCGCGCTGAACCGCAGCATTACGATCGCCTCATCTGCTGCGCCGAGTACTCCGAACAATGACCAGGGCAACAACTCCAGCCAGAGCCCGTTCAACTTCTGGAACCTCCCGCTGCCCGGAACCCCGGGCACCCAACCACAACAACCACAACAACAGGCCCCATCGGCGACCATCTCGTTGCCGGTCATCCAAACCGACGCAGCCATCAACCCCGGCAACTCGGGTGGACCGCTGCTCAACGACCAGGGCCAGGTGATCGGGGTCAACGTCGCCATCGCCAGTGCCGGTGGTTCGTCGGCGGGCGCCCAATCGGGCAACATCGGTGTGGGTTTCGCCGTTCCGAGTGACCTCGCCCAGCGCGTGGCCAACGAGCTGATTGATTCGGGTAAGGCCAGTCACGGGCTGTTGGGGGCGTCGGTCTCCGACGCAGCCAACACCGGAACCAACAGAGTTCTTGGTGCGGAGATCAAGGCCGTGACGCCTGATGGGGCGGCCGCGAAGGCCGGGTTGCAGGTTGGTGACGTCGTGACCGAGTTCAACGGTTCGCCGATCACCAACGCGTCAGACCTGACCGCTCAGGTGCGGGTACTGGCCGGCGGCGCGACCGCCAAACTGACCTATGTTCGTTCGGGCAACTCAGCGACGGCGTCGGTGACGCTCGGGGAGCTCACTCAGTAGAACCGGCTCAATCTCGCGAGACCGCGGGGGCGTCGACGGAAATGTACCTCGGCGCTCCCGCTTCCTCGTGCTCGGGAGTAACCAGTCGGCCATGACGCGTGGCGGAGAAGATCCGACGCACGGCAGTTTGCTCCGTGTCGGTCAGGCCGAGGCGGCTGCCAGGCTCCAACTCGGCCGGGAAGGTGCTTCGAACCACAAGGAACGCCTGGCGAGAGCTCGAGACGACCTTGCGGGACAGCATGAAGTTGCCAACCCCGCCGACAGCGGCACCCACTCCGAATGGAATGACTTTTCCGACCACCCCAGCAGTACCACTCACGGCAAATCTGCGGGTGAATTCAGACCGGAGCTTCTTCGACAACGGAGAAACAACGAACTGGGGAAGCCCGGCCGTGATCAATTCCCCCCAATAGTCGGAACGCAGAGGGCTGATGCCGGTGAACTCACCAGCTAGTTGCCGAACCATGGAAGCTCCGGCATCGCCCAGCATCATGGTCATCACGAGGGCACTGGCTCGTTGAGGATCCTCGACAGCCAGGCCGTGGACCTCGCTGATGGACTGCGCGAAAAGTGCGCTGGCTTCGAGAAAACCCATGGTTTCAATCCCGGAAAGAGACAGGGTGATGCCGGTACCGATCCCCGGCACAACTGCGGTGGCACCGACCGCAGCACCGCCGGTGGTGACAGCGGCCTGGTACCGGCGTTCAAGAATCTGGATGATCCGCGCCGGAGTAGCGTTCGGATTGCGCCGCCTGATCCGCCGGATGTGCGCGAGCACCACGGGCCGCTGCACCGAGAGAACCCGTTCGAAGCCGGAGAAGACACGAGAAAATTTTGGCACCGGCTCAGGCATCGCCACGTGCGGGGCAGGCGGGCTGATGTGGTTCTCATCGCGAGTTCGCGCCATGGCAGAATCTCCTTATTTCATGCAATTTCGCTTGCAAACTGCGTTTCATGTGCTGAATTCCACACAATTGGGTGCCGGTAAGTCTAAAGCCGGCAGTTCTGGATCGACCGAAAGCGTCACACACCCGGAGGTGGCAAACAGTTGCCGGTTGCACTTGATACTTTGGAGCAGTGACTTCCAACACCGAACCGAGCGAATCTGCTGAGAACACAGAGGGTTCTGCGGCGCGGTCTCCGGAAGAGCGCGCAGGCACCGCTGCGATAGTGTTCTCCTCGAAGCTTGTCGCTGAGAAACCAACTGCCGGCGGCGATGCGCACGACGCATCAGCCGAAACCGGCGCAAAACGCCAGGCCGTGCAGAAACCAGAGGGGCGCAAACCCGCGACACGGAAGCCGGCGGCCAGAAAGCCTGCGGCCAGGAAGCCCGCCGCGCGCGCGACAACAACCCCAAAGCCTGCAACCGAGCCGTCTGCCGCGACTGCTGCGCGGCGCACCGCCGTGCGCAAGCCCACGGCAAAAAAGACAGACCAGGCAAGATCGGTGGTGGATGAGCACTCGATCTCTGCGGAGGACGTCGAGACCGTATCAGACCACGAGTCTGCATCCGGTGCCGAGTCGTCCACAGCTGATCGCGCCACAGCGCAGTCGTCTGCCGCCGAAGCAGCTGACGCGGGTACCAAGCCTGCCGCGATGAAACCCGCGACGAAACCCGCTGTGAAACCGGCTGCGAAGAAGTCGGCGACGAACACGACGGCCACGAAAAAGTCCGGCACGAAGAAGGCGGCGGCAAAGAAGACTGCGGCGAAGAAGCCGGTCGTGCCCGGCGCGGCGACCAAAGACGCGTCAATGGAGGGTGTGTCCACAGCGGCGCCGTCGACTGAGAAACTCAATTCTGAGGAGCAGACTGCCACGACGGTGGAGGTGGAGATGGTTGGTACAGAAATTCCGGCCTCCCTCACTGGCGATTCTTGGGCAGAGGACAAGTCTGCAAAGGGAGTCGAGCCTGAGTCAGGTGCGGGGCCCGAGCCCACTCCAGATCTTGCTACGACGTTTCCAGAACCCGAAGAAGAACCGGAAGCCGAGCTGGAAGCCGTGCCCGAGACCGAGACCGAGACCGAGACCGAGTCGGATTCGGGAGCGGCACCGGAGCCGCAAGAGAACGCCGAACGGGACCGGAAATCCGAGCTCGAAGCTGAACCGGAGGCAGAATCAGGACCGGATTCACAGGCTGTTGCAGATGCAGATGCAGATGCAGATGCAGATGCGGTTGCAGATGCAGGTGTGGAGTCAGAGATCGACGTGGAGCCGAAAGCTGAAGACGAGGCTGCGTCGGAGGTTGGGGTCGACGCCGAGTCCGAATCGGGGGCACAGGCTGAGCCACTCCCCGAAGACGAGGTCGAGCACGAGCCCGAAATCGAGACAGATTTTGGGGCCGAATCCGAGCCGGAAGTCGAGACACCACTCGAAGCTGATGCAGCGGCCGAAGCCTCTCCCGAGCCTGAAACTGATGCCGAGGAAGAAGCCGACGTAGAGGAAGAAACAACCTCCGAGACCGATCCGGTGGTCGCGGTCGAACCCGCGGCCGCGGGGTCGAAGCCTGCTCCGGCCGTCGGCGCGCGGGTTGCCGCCCTCGCGGCGGCCACGGTGCCCATTGCACGCTCGTTCGGCCGCGCGACGGTTCGCCTCGGCGAACGAGCCCGCACGACGGCCGCAGCGCAGCTCGAGGAAGCGCGACGACGCGCGGCCGAACGGCGCCGCGCTGCCGAGGATCGCCGCGTTGCAGAGCGGCAGCCAGCCCCCATATCGCCGCAACCCGAACAACGTTTGCTCGCGGCGGAAGCCGTGGTCAGTGCCGGGCTGACAAAGTCGTTCGGGAGCACCACAGCGGTCGACGGGATCGACCTCCGGGTGCCGACAGGCTCGCTCTACGGGCTCGTGGGTCCGAACGGTGCCGGCAAGACCACGACACTGTCGATGATTGCCGGGTTGATGCGCCCTGACTCCGGCGAGGTGACAGTGTGCGACACCGATATGAGGGCGCATTCGATCCAGGCGAAAAAGAGGATCGGAGTGCTTCCCGACCAATTGCGGCTCTTTGACCGACTCACCGGCGCGCAATTGTTGTACTACGCGGGCTCGCTGCGCGGCCTCGAGCACAGGCTCATTCAGCTGAAGACGGAGCAGCTGGCGCATTCCCTCGGTCTGACGGAGGCCCTCGATCGCCTGGTGCTGGACTATTCGGCGGGCATGCGCAAAAAGATTGGCCTCGCCGTCGCTATGATTCATTCACCACAGCTGCTGGTGCTCGATGAGCCTTTCGAGTCGGTGGATGCCGTCTCCGCCGACAGCGTGGTCGAAACCTTGCGAGAGTACGTTGCCGCGGGGGGAACAGTTCTTCTTTCCAGCCATGGAATGGGGCTGATCGAGCGCGTCTGCAGCCACGTCGCGATCATGTCGGAGGGCGCCATCGTCGCATCCGGGCCGATCGATGAGGTGCGTGACGGGAGGTCGCTCGACGAGGTTTTCACGACGTTGGTCGGAAAAGCTTTCGAGGGCGAGGACGCGTAGTGTTCGCCACGTTCGTCCGGTTGAGGGTGCAACTGACGCTGGGGTCGTTCCGACGGGGCCCCTGGCTGACCGTTGCGGTGTTGCTTGCCGCCATACTCGGGGTCTTTCTCGTCATTGTGACAATGGGCATTCAGCTCGCGATGCGTGGCTTGGATGCGGATCTCGTCCGGGTGGCATCCATTCTGTTCGGAGCGTTGATCTTCACCGGATTGGCCATTGTGCCGTTGATGCGCGGCGGCCCCGATCCGATGGATCCCCGTGCGTTTGCCGACTTCGGGCTTTCCAACAAGAAATTGGCGAACCTGCTTCTGGTTGCGGCCGCCGCCAGCGTGCCGATCGCCGCGGTGATCCTCGTCGTGTTCGCCGGAGTCGTCAGCTGGAGCAGGGGGTTCTGGCTGACCGTGCTCGCGATCATCTGCGGTGTTCTGGCGATCGCGACCGCGACCCTCATACTGAGGCTGATGACCAGTGCGGCCGCGGTGTGGATTCGAACCCAGAGCGCCCAAGACAGTGCAGGGACGATCGGCGTTTTTCTGCTGGTCGTCCTGCCCCCGTTGCTCGTGATCACGGCGGCCTACCGCTGGGTTGCCGAACCGGGGCTGGCCCTACGTTTCGCCGAGGTTCTGAGTTGGACCCCGCTCGGCGCCATCTGGGCTGTACCGGGGGAGGCGGCGGCAGGAAACGGAGGCGCGGCCGCGGTCAAGCTGCTGGTGGCCATCGGCTATCTGGCTGGCCTGTGGTGGCTCTGGCAGTGGAGTGTCGCCCGCATGCTGGTGCTCGTGGCTGGCCGGCCTCGTAGGGCGAATGCGGCGCTCGGCTGGTTCGAGCTGCTCTCGTTCGGTCCGACCGGGGCAATCGCGGCTCGCAGCATCACCTATTGGATGACCGATTCGCGCTACCGGATGTCGCTGGTGATAGTGCCGATCGTGCCGATATTGATGATGCTGCCCCTGGCGGTGGCCGGGGTTCCCACCAACTGGCTCGCGTTGATTCCGATTCCGGTGATGTGTCTGTTTCTGGGGTGGTTGCCCCACAACGACGTCTCCTATGACGGCACGGCGATCTGGATGAACGTGGCGTCGGGCATCCACGGCTTCAGCGACCGGCTCGGACGGCTCGCCCCGGCGTTGATCCTCGGGCTGCCGGTGCTCTTCTTCGGGTCGATCATCAGCGCGGGCGTGTTTGGAAATCCCGCGGCGTTCGCCTCACTCATCGGCGTCGGTGCCAGCCTGCTTCTCGTCGGACTCGGATTGTCCAGCATGGCAAGTGCACTTCTGCCGTATCCGGCGACCAGGCCCGGGGACAGCGCGTTTGCGGGCCCCCAGACGGCGAGTTCTCGTGGCGCCCTCGTGCAGACGGGACTGTTCATCGTCACCGTGCTGCTCTCTGTGCCGACCCTCGTCTTCGCCGGGTATGGATTCTGGGTCGACCCGGCCTGGCATCTGACGGCTCTGGTCACCGGCCTGGGGACCGGCATCGGGGTGTTGCTGATCGGCATCTTCGTGGGCGGCTGGGCCTTCTCCCGGCGCGGCTCCCGGCTGCTCGAGGCATCATTACGCACCTGAACCAAACCGTGTGCCGGGCATGTGCTGTGTGGAACCGGGGCGAGTGCCGGGCGGAGTCACGGTTCATGAGCCTACAATTGAATCATGATGATTCAGCCCAGCGCACACCTCCCGGGCGCGCATCAAACCCGAGCACACCGGCACAGTGCCAGCACGATTGAACCGGGTTCGCCCGGCACAGGCGGCACCGACACCCTTGACCGCGAACTTGAGGAACTGCTTCAGCGGGAGAGCATCGAGCCCGGTGACCACGAGCGATTCTCGCACTATGTTCCGAAGGAGAAGATTCTCGAGTCGGCGATCACGGGCAAGCCTGTGATCGCCCTGTGCGGCAAGGTGTGGCTGCCTGGACGGGATCCGCAGAAGTTTCCGGTCTGCCCGACCTGCAAAGAGATCTACGAAAAGATGAAGAAGTAGCAGGCCGGTTTGCTCGACGACCCGGCCGCGCGACTACTCATAAATGGTCGGCAACACCGGATCGCCGCGTCCGAGCCGGAACGCGACCGGCGGCAACTCCGCAATCGCTCGCTTGTGGTGGGCGCGCGCCGCCGAAACCCCGTCAGGACCGGTGTATGCCGAAGCCACGGCGCCGTCGACGATCAGCGGGACGAGCAACGCACGGCCGGCGACATCCGAGGCCACGGGATCCCTTGGCCGGGTATCGGTGACCCCGGTCGCGTCAGGGACACGGTGGTCGACGACATCGATCACTTCGGCCACGGCGATCCCTTGGCCGCTCAGCCGGCGGATCGGCTGCTTGCGACCCCCGACGCTGATCTTGTCGGCAGATTTTTTCGCGACCGCCACCCATTCGCCCGCATCATTCTTGCGGGCGACCAGCTTGTAGACCATGCCGGCCGCGGGTGATCCGGAGCCGGTCACCACGGCGGTGCCCACCCCGTAGGAGTCGACCGGTGAGGCGGAGAGAGCGGCGATCGCGTACTCGTTCAGATCGCTGGTCACCGTGATCGTGGTCGTGGTGGCGCCGAGAGAGTCCAACTGGTCTCGCACTGTGCGCACCACCGACGGCAGGTCGCCCGAATCGATGCGCACCGCTCCGAGTGCGGTGCCCGCCACTTCGACCGCGGTCTCGATTGCCGTCGGGATGTCGTAGGTGTCGACCAACAGGGTCGTCTGAGGCCCGAAAGCATCGACCTGGGCCTGGAACGCCTGCCGCTCGCTGTCGTGCAGCAGGGTGAACGAATGGGCGGCAGTGCCCATGGTGGGCACGCCCCAACTGCGACCGGCTTCGAGGTTCGAGGTCGCGCTGAAGCCGGCGATGTACGCCGCCCGGGCGGCACAGATCGCCGCGTTTTCGTTGGCGCGGCGGGAGCCCATCTCGGCCAGGGGTCGACCACTCGCGGCCGACACCATGCGTGCGGCCGCGCCTGCGACGGCTGAGTCGTAGTTGAAGACGCTGAGGATGAGCGTTTCCAGGATCACCCCTTCTGCGAACGGGGCATCCACCACGAAGATGGGGGAGCCGGGAAAGTAGAGTTCTCCCTCCCGATAGCCGTGGATGGTTCCTGTGAAGCGGTATCCGGATAGCCAGTCGATGGTGGCTGGGCTGACCACGCGATGTTCGGTCAGCCAGTTCAGTTCGGCATCGGTGAACCGAAAACGGTCGATCAGCTCCAGCAGGCGACCGGTGCCCGCGACGACGCCGTAGCGCCGGCCGGCCGGCAGGTGCCGTGCGAAGACCTCGAAGGTGGATTCACGATCATGGGTGCCGGCTTTGAGGGCGGCATCGACCATGGTCAATTCATAGTGATCGGTGAGAAAGGCGGTAGTCACGAGGCCATGCTACGGCGTTTCGGGCCTTCGATCCGGCGGCACGACTAACATTGACTCTCGTGACCGATTCACCGATAGGCATCTTCGACTCTGGGGTGGGCGGGTTGACCGTCGCCCGGGCGATCATCGACCAATTACCCAACGAATCGATTCTGTACGTCGGAGACACCGCCCATTCCCCGTACGGGCCGAAGCCCCTCGCCGATGTGCGGCGCTATTCGCTCGAAGTGCTCGACGGAATGGTCGCCCAAGGGGTGAAACTTCTGGTCATCGCCTGCAACACGGCGTCGAGTGCCATGCTGCGGGATGCCCGCGAACGGTTCAGCGAGGGGCACGGCATCCCGGTGCTCGAAGTGATTCAACCCGCAGTGCGACGCGCGGTGCGTGACACCCGCAACCACCGGGTGGGGGTCATCGGCACGGAGGGAACGATCAAGTCGAAGGCCTACGAAGACGCTTTTGCTGCCGCGCCGCACCTGGAGCTGTTCACCCAGGCCTGCCCGCGCTTCGTCGAGTTCGTCGAAGCGGGCATCACCTCCGGCGACGAACTGCTCGACGTGGCCGAGGGCTACCTGCGACCGCTCCGCGACGCCAAGATCGACACCCTGGTGCTCGGGTGCACCCACTATCCGCTGCTTCGCGCCGCCATCGGCTACGTGATGGGGCGCAAGGTGAGTCTGGTCTCCAGCGCTGAAGAGACCGCCGACGACGTGTACCGCCGCCTGGTGAAACACGGCATCGAACGAACGGTGGAAACCCCGCCCAGCTACCGCTGGGAGGCCACCGGAGAGTCCCGACGCGAATTTCTGCAACTGGCCCGCAGATTTCTCGGGCCCGAGGTATCGGCCGTCGACCTGATCGATGCCGACGGAGCGGCCACTCGTGAGACGGCCGCCCCGGACACCGCTGACCTGGATTCCGCCGACAACCTGACCTGGCAGCCGAGCTGACGCCGCCGGGACCGGGCGCTGAACAGCTCTCGAACTGACCTGACCTGACCTGACCTGATACCCGCAGACCTGATACCCGCACACCTGATACCCACAGACCCAAGAGATGACGTGACCGTGACTGAAACAACTTCCCCGAACTCCCGTGCCGACGGTCGGCAGGTCGCCGACCTGCGCGAGATCACCATCGAGCGCGGCTGGAGCACCCAGGCCGAAGGCTCTGCACTGATCTCGTTCGGCAACACGAAGGTGCTCTGCACGGCATCCTTCACGAACGGGGTGCCGCGCTGGCTGAAGGGCAAGGGCAAGGGCTGGGTCACCGCAGAATACTCGATGCTGCCTCGCTCCACGAACGAGCGCATGGACCGCGAATCGGTCAAGGGGCGTATCGGAGGCCGTACCCACGAGATCTCCCGCCTCATCGGGCGAAGCCTCCGTGCAGTCGTCGATATGAAGGCGCTCGGAGAGAACACGATTGTGATCGACTGTGACGTACTGCAGGCCGACGGCGGCACCCGCACGGCGGCCATCACCGGCGCCTACGTCGCGTTGGTCGATGCGATCGAATGGGCGCGCGAGAAGAAGTTCATCGCCGCCAAGTCGATGCCGCTGACCGACAGTGTGGCCGCTGTCTCGGTCGGCATCGTCGCCGGGGTGCCCGTGCTCGACCTCGCCTATGTCGAAGACGTGGCCGCCGACACCGACATGAACGTGGTCGTCACCGGCGCCGGCAGGTTCATCGAGGTGCAGGGCACCGCGGAGGCAGAACCGTTCGATCGCGCCGAACTCGACTCCTTGCTCGACCTGGCGGTCGCCGGTTGTGCCACGTTGAGGGATCTGCAGGCCGACACTTTGGCGAGCCTCTGATGAGTCTGCAGCTCGTGCTGGCCACCCACAACCAGCACAAGGTCGACGAGTTCCGGCGCATGCTCGAGCGGGATCATCCGCACATCGGCATCGTCGGCTATGACGGTCCGGAGCCGGTCGAGGACGGCACCGACTTCAGCCAGAACGCCCTCATCAAGGCGCGGGCTGCCGCGCAGCACACCGGTAAGATCGCCCTCGCCGACGACTCCGGCCTCTGCGTGGACATACTCGGCGGTGCCCCGGGCATCTTCTCTGCCCGGTGGGCTGGCTCCGCGCACGACGCCACCGCCAATCGTGATCTGCTGCTCGATCAGTTGAGCGACATCAGTGACCCCCACCGAACGGCACGCTTCGTGTGCACGATCGCGCTGGTCGTACCCGAGACCGTTTTGGCAGGCGGCCACGAAGAGATCGTCGAGGGCATCTGGCCCGGCTCGTTGGCCACCGCCCCGCGGGGCACGAATGGGTTCGCCTACGACCCGATCTTCATCCCGGAGGGCATGGAGGCCACGAGCGCCGAACTCGCTCCCGAGGAGAAGAACCGCCTGAGTCACCGGGCCCGCGCACTGTCCGCGCTCGGAGGAGTTTTGGCGACGACCCTCGAAAACCTCGTCAATTGATCCCTTGATGTCCCACACCCACGACCACCACGCGAACTCTGCGAACCGATCGCGACTGCTGATCGCGATCGGGATCATCGCGGTCGTGCTGATCGTGGAGGTGATCGGCGCGGCAATCTCCGGATCGTTGGCCCTGCTCGCGGATGCCGGGCACATGTTCTCCGATCTGGCCGGGCTGCTGATCGCGCTGTTCGCCACCATCATCGCCGCGAGGCCGCCCACAGACCGGCAGACGTTCGGGTACCAGCGTGCCGAGGTGTTCGGGGCACTGGTGAACGGGGTGATCGTATCGTTGGTCGCGATGTTTGTGCTCATCGGCGGGATCAGCCGGCTGCTCGCGCCGGAGAACGTGGAGGTGCACAGCACCCCAATGCTCGTGGTGGCCACCATCGGTGCTGTCGCCAACGTGGCGGCGCTACTGGTACTTCGCGGCGGCGCGAAGACGTCGATCAACATGCGCGGAGCCTACCTCGAGGTGCTCGGCGATCTGCTGGGCTCGATCGCCGTGATCATCGCCGCGCTCGTGATCATGACAACTGGCTTCGTGGCTGCCGACGCGATCGCGTCGATCCTCATCGCGCTGATGATCGTCCCTCGCGCGTTCGTACTTTTGCGGGAAGTGTTCCGGGTGCTCAGCCAGGCCGCTCCGGCCGACACCGATGTGGCCGAGATCCGCGCCCACATCCTCGGTGCCGAAGGCGTCGTCGCCGTGCATGACGTGCACGTGTGGGCCATCACCTCAGGTGCTCCTGTCTTCTCGGCCCACGTGGTTGTCGCGCCGGAGGTTTTCACGGGTGGGCGCACCGGCGCACTGCTGGACGAGCTCGGCGCCTGCCTTTCCGAGCACTTCGACGTGGAGCACTCCACGATCCAGTTGGAGCCGCGGGAGCACTCGGAACACGAGGGTACCCAACACGGCTGAGACTGGCCGCCGTGAGCCGTGAGCCGTGAGCCGTGAGCCGTGAGCCGGGTGCTGGTCAGGGTCGCGGGTTGGCCAGTGAGCGCGCGGGTTGGGAAGTGCAAGCGTCAAACAGGGGGCATGCCCTAATTCGACTCTGGTCCCGGTGCTGGCTTGTGGTCGAAAACGCCTTCGTCGAGCGTGATCTTCACCTGCGGAGCATCGCTGGCTCCCGCCTGCGCGTTCAGCCGATGCTGTTTGCGCGACTTCAACCAGGCGCGCGAATAATGAATCACCGAGGGTGTGAGCGAGATCACGATCACCGCGAGCAGGACCAGATCGATGTATTGCGTGGCGAATTCGGCCACCCAGGGGATCTGCCCGAGGAAATAGCCTCCCAGGGTCACGCCGGTGCCCCAGATGAACGCACCGATCAGGTTGTAGAGAGAGTACTTGCGGTAGTCCATGTGGCCAACGCCAGCCGCAACCGGGGCGAACGTGCGAATGATCGGCACGAAGCGGGCGAGTACCACTGCGAGTGGTCCGTGCCGGTTGAAGAACGCGTTGGTGCGCTCGACGTTCTTGACACTGAACAGCCCTGTCTCCTTGCGCTCGAACACCTTCGGGCCCAACCGGTGCCCGATCAGATACCCGACTTCACCGCCAAGAAACGCGGCGACCGAGATGGCCAGACAGATCCACCAGATGTCGATATCGAACTTGCCGCTGACGGCGAGCACGCCGGTGAAGAACAACAGGGTGTCCCCGGGCAGCAGAAAACCGACCAATAGTCCGGTCTCGGCAAATACGATCGCGCAGACGACGATCAACGCCACAGGACCGAAGAACCCCCCCAGAATGACATCTGGGTTGAGCCACGGAATCAGAGCGGTATGCATCGTGATATGGCTCCATCAGATAAAAGGGTGACCGAAGTGGTCAGATTGCAGTTTAGTCAGAATGAGTGGGCGTTGAGTGAAAGAATTCTGAACGCCGGAATTCTGCATTTGCATGGATCAGCTCTCGGTCGGTGAGGCCCTTGACCACGTGAGGGCTTCAGCTTGACCCCGCAACCTCCTCGCCCCGAATTGGGGGTTCGTCGTGGAGCTGACCCTCGGCGGTGATCAGCTCTTCACCGACGACCTGCCGCCCCATCTTCGTCAGGCTCCAGGGTCAGATTGCGCACCGGGCCGGGAGGAGAGCTCTGCGCCGGGTCGATGCCGGCTGTTGAACCGCGGTGAAGGGCTCATTGCGCACGTGCCACAGTGCGGATCGCTTTGTGCTGCCAGCAGCAGTCGGCCACGGTGCGGGAAGGGGGACTTGAACCCCCACGCTCGAAAGCACAGGAACCTAAATCCTGCGTGTCTGCCAATTCCACCACTCCCGCGTGACGATTCAGTGTAATGGCTCGAGCTCTCAGCCGCGCCATCCTCGACCGGAGCGCAGCCGAAGAGGGTTTCGTCGCGCCAGAGAATCAAACATCGACCCCGGGCAGGAGCAGGGGACTGCGGGCCTGTGGATAACTTAAACGGCCGCGGGGGGTTCTGGTTCATGATGCTGGGATGGACGACGCGGTTCAACTGATCACCGACCGGGTGCGCTCGCGGGTGCGAACAGACGGTGTCGACCTCGCCTCCAGTGCGACCGTCGCTGAACGGTACGTACACGACGAGGTGCAGCGCTATAGCGAGCGGGCGCTGGGCGGGTCGATGCCGCTCCTCCACGATGAGTTCGCGGCTGCCCGCACGATCATGGCCTCGTTGACCGGATTCGGCGCAGTGCAGCCGTTCCTTGATGACCCCGAGGTCGAGGAGATCTGGATCAACGCGCCTGACCGGGTATTTGTCGCCAGGGCGGGCATATCCGAACTGACCGATTGTGTGCTCGCGGAGTCCGAGGTGCGCGACCTGGTGGAGAGAATGCTGCAGTCCTCCGGGCGCCGAGTCGATCTGAGCAGTCCGTTCGTCGACGCGTCCCTGCCCGATGGCTCCCGCCTCCACGTCGTGATCCCCGATGTGACGCGCACGCACTGGTCGGTGAACATTCGCAAGTTCACCCAACGCATCAAAGAGCTGAACCAGTTGGTGCACCTCGGCTCGCTGACCGTTCAGGCCTCGGAGTTTCTGCGAATGTGCGTATTGGCCGGTCAGAACATCTTGGTCTCCGGTGCCACGCAGAGCGGCAAGACCACCCTGCTCAACGCCTTGCTCTCAGGCGCACGTGCGGGCGAGCGCATTGTCACGGTGGAGGAGACCTTCGAACTGCAATTGACCGGCCGCGATGTGGTTGGCATGCAATGCCGACAGCCGAGTCTGGAGGGCACGGGCGAGATCACCCTGCGCCGCCTGATCAAGGAGGCGATGCGGATGCGCCCGGACAGGCTCGTGGTGGGCGAGGTGAGGGAGGCCGAGAGTCTCGACCTGCTCATCGCCCTCAACGCCGGGCTGCCGGGAATGTGCAGCATCCACGCCAACAGCGGCAGGGATGCACTGGTCAAATTGTGCACCCTGCCATTGCTGGCGGGGCGCAACATCGATTCAGCGTTCGTGGTGCCTACTGTGGCATCGTGCATCGACATCGTCGTGCACTGCGAAATGGACCGGCGCGGCAATCGCACGGTTTCAGAGATCTTGGCTCTCAGCGGGCAGGTCACCGACCAGGTGATCGAGGCGAGCCTGATCTTCGCTCGTGATCGGGGCGAACTTGTAACGGCTGGCGGGTATCCGACCAAACGCGCAAAGTTCGACGCCCACGGGCTCGACCCGGTCGTCGTTCTGGGGGAGCGAACCTGATGGTCACGGCCATCGGCGTGATGCTCGGTCTGGGGATGCTGCTCGTATTCTCGCCGCTCTTGTGGCCGCGGGGTGTGCGCCCACGGGCGGCCGCGACTGTCCGCTCTCGACTGGAATCTTTGCGGACCCACCTGGCGCTCGCCGGTTTCGAACGGGTTCCCGTCGTGGTGTTCCTTGTGATCTGCGCCGTGCTCGGGGTGCTGGCGGCGGCCGCGTGCCAGGCCATGTTCGGGGTCGGTGCGCTCTCGGTGATCGCCGGCCTGCTCGGTGCCATCCTCCCGCTCGTAGTGGTGAGGCGCCGGGCCAGGGCGGCCAGGCGGGCCAGCCGCACGGTGTGGCCCGACGTCGTGGACCATCTGGTCTCCGCCGTGCGCTCCGGGCTGGCGCTTCCTGACAGTGTGAGCACGCTTGCCCGGTCGGGCCCCCTCGCCACCCGGGTCGCATTCGCGTCGTTCGAGGCCGACTATCGGGCGACCGGCAGCTTCGGCTACAGCGCGAATCGGCTGAAAGTGACCCTGGCTGACCCGGTCGCCGACCGGCTGGTGGAGACCTTGCGCATGGCACGGGACGTGGGCGGCAACGATCTCACCCGGGTTTTGCGGGATCTGGCCGCGTACCTGCGCGAAGATGCGTCGGTGCGGGCCGAGGTGGAGGCACGGCAGGGCTGGATCATGAACGCGGCACGGCTCGGGGTGGTCGCTCCGTGGATCGTACTGGGGATGCTCGCCACCCGCACCGAGGCAGCCCACGCCTACAACACGCCGACCGGTGCTCTGGTGATCATGGCCGGGCTCGTGGTCACCGTGCTCGCCTACCGGCTGATGATGCTGATTGCCCGGCTGCCCGAGCAGAAACGGTGGTTCTCATGACAGCGTTGGCAGCCTGGGGTGTCGTCTGCGGCACCGTTCTGGGGCTTGGGCTGTGGTCGCTGGTCAGCATGATGCCGAGCCTGCGCCGACCCCGACTGGCGGATCGGCTCGCCCCCTATCTCCTCGACGTGTCTTCGGAGGCGCGGATTATGGTGAGCCGCGCCACGGTCAACCCGTTGCCGGTGATCGGAGGACTGTTTGCGCCGGTGGCACGGCGGGCGCGCCTGCTCCTGGCAGCGGCAGTGGGCAGTGCGGAGCCGACGATCTTGCGCCTTGCGCAGGCGGGCTCATCCGTGACCCTGGAGGAATATCGGTCCCGGCAACTGGTCTGGGGGCTCGCCGGCTGCGGTGCCGGCCTGCTGGTCGCCGCCGGGGTCGGAGGATCTGCGCCGACAGTCGTTTACCTCCTCGCTCCCGTGCTGGGTGGCGTGCTGGGGGTGCTCACCAGCGACCGGTGGCTGCAACGGATGGCATCCGCGCGCATCCGACGCATCGCAGCCGAATTGCCGACAGTTCTGGAGTTTCTTACCCTCAGCCTGTCTGCTGGCGATGGGGTTGTCGGTTCGTTGCGGCGCGTCAGCGAGGTGTCGACCGGTGAACTCGCCGCCGAGTTTCGACTGGTGCTGGCCGATGTGAACACCGGCGTACCGCTTGGCGCAGCGCTTTCTCGCCTCGCCGCGCGCGTGCGACTGCCCGCGTTGAGCCGGTGTGTGGAGCAACTCATCGGTGCCCTCGACCGCGGCACGCCGCTGTCTGAGGTGTTGCGGGCGCAGGCCCAGGACTCCCGCGACGAGACCAAGCGTGACCTGCTCGAGATGGCCGGAAAAAAAGAAGTGGCAATGCTCGTTCCGCTGGTCTTTCTGATTCTGCCCGCCACCATCATCTTCGCGATCTTCCCGGGCATCCACGTGCTGCGAGCAGGATTCTGACCCCCGACCGTTTCAAAGAAAGTAGGCCGACATGTTCTGGTTCAGGCGCTCCATGCGCAACCTGATGATCGACGATCGCGGCGACGTGCCCGGGTGGGTGCTGATCACATTGATGACCGCGGGCCTGGTCCTCCTGATCTGGGCAGTCGCCGGCCCGGCACTCAGCGGTGTGTTCGACGAGGCCATCCAGCGCGTCACTTCGTTCTGACACTCGCACTCGACTTCGAACCGACCATGACACCGGCGCCACTCGGCCATCTTGCCCTGACCCCGACTCGTTCCCGAGCGCCCAAATCGGGGAATGGGAGCGGATGCCGTGACCGGTCGGGCTCAGATGCTGGCTCGGCCGCGGTGGAGTTCGTACTCGTCGGAGCGTTGCTGACGGTGCTGACCCTCGGCGTGATGCAATTGGGCCTCGCTCTGCACGTGCGCAACACGGTGGTTGACGCGGCAGCCGAGGGCGCGCGATACGCTGCCCTCGCCGACAACACGCTCACCGACGGGGTGCGACGAACGCAGCAGTTGATTCGCGCGGCGATCGGTGCGGGCTATGCCGATGACGTGCGCGCCGCCTATGACAACTACCTCGGGCATCCGGCTGCCACGATCACCGTGCGCACTCCGCTGCCCCTGCTGGGTCTGGTCGGCATCGACAGCGGGTTGGAGGTGTCGGGGCATGCAGCCGTCGAAGAAGTGGGCTGAGCTCCTGGGGCAGCGGACATCCGACACGCCCCCGGCAGGGAAAAAGCCTGCCGGCAACGAACTGACCGGTGACGCGGGGACCGCATCCCTCGAATTCATCACAGCCGGAATGATCCTGCTGGTTCCGCTCGTCTACCTGGTGCTCGCGCTTGCTGCGATCCAGGCCGGAGCGTTCGCCGTGGAGGGAGCCGCACGGCAGGCTGCGCGGGTCTATGTGCAGGCCGGCACCATGGTGGATGCGGAGGAACGCGCAGCGCGTGCCGTCGAGTTCGCGCTCGCCGACCACGGGGTGTCGGCCGCCGACGCCAGCGTGACGGTGAGCTGCCAGCCGAGCCCGGAGCAGTGCCTGACCCGGCTCGGCCGGGTGAGCGTGACGGTGCGTGTGCAGGTGACGCTGCCCCTGGTACCCGACGTGCTCACCCTGTCCCAGGCGGCACGTGTGCCTATCGAGGCCACAGCAACCCAGCAGGTGTCCAGGTTCTGGCGGCAGCCATGAACCGGCTGCGAAATGGTGCGGGCGACGACCGCGGCTCGACCCTGCTGCTCACGATCTTCTACGGGTTTCTGGCGCTCGCGCTGATCTTCGTGACACTGGCGGCGTCCAGCCTCTACCTGGAGCGCAAGCGCCTGTTCACGCTCGCCGACTCGGCCGCCCTGGTCGGGGCCGAAGCGTTCAGCCTTGAGGGTGTCGCCACTCACGACGGCGAGGTGCGCCCGGGCCTTCGCACAACGGATGTGTATGCGGCGGTCAGCGATTACCTCGCCGGCACCGCGAACCATCGGTTCCACGGCCTCAGGCTCGCCCGCGCCGAAACGAGCGACGGGATGAGCGCCACTGTCGAGCTCACCGCCGAGTGGCGGCCGCCGATCGCGTCTCTTGTGCTGCCACGCGGGGTGCCTCTGAGCGTCACCGCCGACGCCCGCGCGGTGTTCTGGTGACCCGCGACCTGGCCTCAGCGGTGCCCAGGCACGTAGCGGGGGATGTACCGGGCGAGGGTACCGGCCCCAATGAGCCCGAGCACGCCGGTGATGGCTGCAGCGACGGGCAGCGACCAGATCGCGGTGGCCACGGCGATGAGCACCGGCGCGGCCGCGCTGCCGCCGTCGCCGGTGAACCGGAACGCCCCGAGAAACGGTGCCGGGTTCTCGGGTGGCGCGAGGTCAGCGCCGAGGGTCATCAGGAGGCCACTTCCGATACCGTTCGCGAGCCCCAGGAACATCGCGAGAGCGATGAACCAGTTGACCGCATCCGGGCTCTGATGGGTGAAAGCCAGCACCAACAGCCCCAGCCCCAGGCCCAGCATGCTCGGCATCGCCGTCCACATGCGTCCGAACCGGTCCATGATCTGACCGCTGGCATAGAACAGCGCGAAGTCGAAACCGCCCGCAATCCCGATGATCAACGCCGTGCTGGCATCGTTCACCCCGATCGAGACCGCCCACAGGGGCAGAATGATCACCCGTGCCGCGCGCACCGCGCCGACCAGACCCGCACTGCCACCCATCCGCACCAGCGCGCCGCGATACTCCCAGATGGTGCGGAACAGTCCCACAGATTCGGGGGTTCCCGCGCTGCCGGCTGACGAGGGGCTCGTACCGTGCACGACCTGGCCGAAGGTCTTCTCAGGGTCGGGCAGCAGGAGCAGCACGGCGGCCGCAGCGACGCAGCAGGCCACGTGAATCCAGAACACGACCTGCACGGCCCCGGTCAGGTGGATGAGGAACGCGGCGATGAACGGGCCGAGAAACATGCCGGCGCGAAACGTTCCCCCGAGCGATGACAGTGCCCTCGCCCGGTAGGCCAGAGGCACGAAGGTGGTCATGAATGCGTGGCGAGCCAGCGCGAACACCGCGGTGGCCAGCCCGACCAGGAACACCCCCGCGGTGAGCAGCACCGGGCCCTGGGCGGCCGCGCAGACCACAAGACCCGCCACGGCCACGAGCGCCGCCCCGACCATGGCGTTTCGCTCACCGACCCGATTCACGACCCAGCCGCTCGGGATGTCGCCGACCAGTTCGCCGATCATGATCATCCCGCCGATGAACCCGGCGATCGCGAGGCTCGCCCCGAGGCTGGTGGCAGCGATCGGGATCATGGGGATGATCGCGCCCTCACCGATCGAGAACAAGAGGGTCGGTAGGAACACCGGCAGAAAAATTGATCTGAATGAGAAGGGGCGGTCGGTGGTGGACATGGCTGAACCCCATGGTAGTCGCGTCGATCACGGTGCCAGCATCGATCGAAAATCGCCCGCTTCGGCCAGTCTCATCGAGCGATTTCACCGGCAAAGCCGGAGACGGTCGGCGGGTAGGCTTGAGCCACCATGATGGAGCTGGATATAACCGCCAAGATCGCCGCGTTGCGCTCGACCTTCAACGACATCGCCGCCGTGGCCGACACCGCCCGGCTGGAGCGCGAGATCGCCGATCTGAGCGAGCAGGCGGGCGTGCCCGACCTGTGGGACGACACCGAGAAGGCGCAGAAGGTCACCAGCGCGCTGAGTCACCGCCAATCCGATCTGGCGCGGATCAACAACCTCGCCGCACGCCTCGACGACCTGGAAGTCTTGGTCCAACTGGCCAACGAAGAAGACGACGAGCAGTCACAGCTCGAGGCGCAGGATGAGCTGAAGGCTCTCCAGAAGACACTCGGCGACCTCGAAGTGCAGACCCTTCTGAACGGCGAGTTCGATGACCACTCCGCCGTGATCACCATCCGTGCGGGTGCCGGCGGCGTGGACGCCTCCGACTTCGCCGAAATGCTGATGCGCATGTACCTGCGGTGGGCCGAACAGCACAAATACAAGGCAACCGTGCTCGACACGAGTTACGCCGAAGAGGCCGGCATCAAGTCGGCGACCATCGAAGTCGACGCCCCCTACGCGTTCGGCACCCTGTCGGTCGAGGCCGGCACGCACCGGCTGGTGCGGATGAGCCCGTTCAACTCGGCCGGCAAAAGACAGACCTCGTTCGCCGCCGTCGAAGTGGTGCCCCTGATCGAGCAGCTCGACCACATCGACATTCCGGAGAACGAGATGCGGGTGGACGTGTACCGCTCCAGTGGCCCCGGCGGGCAGTCGGTCAACACCACCGACTCCGCGGTTCGCATCACCCACCTGCCGACCGGGATCGTGGTGAGCTGCCAGAACGAGAAGAGCCAGATCCAGAACCGCGCCGCCGCGCTGCGAGTGCTGCAATCCCGGTTGCTGCTGGTCAGGCGCGAGGAGGAGAGCGCCAAGAAGAAGGAGATCGCTGGCAACATCACCGCCAGCTGGGGCGACCAGATGCGCAGCTACGTGCTCGCGCCCTACCAGATGGTCAAAGATCTGCGCACCAACCATGAGGTGAACAACCCGTCTGACGTGTTCGACGGAGACATCGACGGATTCATCTCGGCGGGCATCCGCTGGCGCAAGCGGGCAGTTGACGAGTAGCCGCACCGTGGGGTACCGGGTGCGGTGGCAGGAGAGTGTCACAGTGCTCGCTGTGGGATGGCGCCGAACGGTATGTCGTTGCCGACAAATCCCCGCGGGGTGCTTAGGCTCGGATGGCCATGATCAGGTTTGACAACATTTCCAAGAAGTATGCCGGCACTGCGCGCCCGGCGTTGAATTCCGTGAACCTCGAGATTCTGCGGGGCGAGTTCGTGTTCCTGGTGGGAGCATCGGGTTCGGGGAAGTCGAGCTGCCTGCGCCTGATTCTCAAAGAGGAGAAGCCGAGTACCGGCAGCATTCACGTTCTCGGGCAGGATCTGGGCTCGATCTCGAACCGCAAGGTGCCGTATTTCCGACGCAATCTCGGCGTCGTCTTCCAGGACTTCCGCCTGTTGCCCAACAAGAGCGTCTTCGACAATGTCGCCTTCACGCTTCAGGTGATCGGCAAGTCACGGGGTTTCATTCAGGAAGCGGTTCCGGATGTACTGAAGATGGTCGGTCTCACCGGCAAAGAAGCCCGATTGCCGCACGAACTCTCCGGTGGCGAGCAGCAGCGCGTGGCCATCGCCCGGGCGATTGTGAACAAACCGGCACTCCTACTCGCCGACGAGCCCACCGGAAACCTTGACCCCGTCACCAGTTCCGGCATCATGAGCCTGCTGGAACGTATCAACGCCGGGGGGACGACCATCATCATGGCCACCCACGAGGCGGGCATCGTGGACAAGATGCAACGCCGCGTCATCGAACTGGTCAACGGGCAGATCGTGCGTGATGAGCGACACGGCGGATACGGCCAGACCACAGCGGTGAACATCATCGCCGATGAGGCGGTGCTCGACACCGCATCGGGGCAGACCCCGGTTTCGGCGCCGGTAGGAGCGGCGTCACCCCCTGAGGTGCAGGCGGCCGAGGTTCCGCTGGTTCCGGACTGGACCGGCATGGTTCCTGTTCCGGCCGAGGTGCGCACACGGGCGGAACGCTCGACCTTCGCACCCGAACCAGCCGACGAACAGGCCATCGAGCCCGCGCTCGCTGCTGCCCGATCATCGCGCTCGACCGACGAGTCTGTTCGGGAGCCGGTCGCCGCTTCTGCCCCACAGCCGGCAAAGTCCGAACCCGGCACCACCACGAGCGCCGTGCCGCTCAACGACCATTTCGCCACACGCCCGGTGCAGCCGGTCGCGCCGCCCACCGCCGTGCCCACCAGCGCCTCAGACGACGACGGATTCGGCGACGCAGCCGGCTCCGAGCATCCCGTCCCGCTGAGCCTTGCGGAAAAACTCGGATTGCGGGCGGGCCCGCGCAACGACTCCGATGACCAGAATGTGGGGCCCACCTCATGAGGTTCGCACTGGTCTGGTCCGAGGTGACGCACGGCCTCAGACGCAACATGTCGATGGTGATCTCGGTCGTGCTGGTCACCTTCATCTCTCTCACATTTGTGGGCACCGCGATCCTGATGCAGATGCAGATCGGCCAGATGAAGAACTACTGGTACGACCGCGCCCAGGTCGCCGTCTACATGTGCCTGCCCACGTCAGGCACCGAAAACTGCGTTGGCGGCGAGGCTTCCGAGGAGCAATTGGCGGCGGTGAAGACCCAACTCAATTCGGACACCTTGAAACCGTTCATCAAGGAGTTCTACTTCGAAGACCACGACCAGGCCTACGCGAACTTCCAGGAACAGTTCAAAGGCACCCAGTTCGCCGACTATGTGACACCGGACCAGCTGAACCAGACGTTCTGGGTGAACCTGATCGACCCGAGCAACGCCGACGTGATCAAAGAGAGTCTGTCGGGGATGGCCGGCGTGGAGGGGGTGACCGACCAGCGCAGCCTGCTCGACCAGATCTTCTCGGTGTTGAATGCCGCGAGTTACACGGCGATCGGCATCGCATCCCTGATGCTTCTGGCAGCGACGTTGCTGATTGCCACCACCATCCGACTGTCGGCGTTCGCGCGCCGCAAAGAGCTGGGAATCATGCGTCTGGTCGGCGCGTCCAACGGTTTCATTCAGACCCCGTTCGTTCTCGAGGGGGTGTTCGCCGCGCTGATCGGATCGATTCTTGCCGGCGGCGCCGTTGTGGGTATCGTGCACTTCTTCGTGCAGGGTTACCTGGGTCAGGTGATCGTGTCGACCACATTCGTTCAGGTGTCCGATGCCTTTGTCGTTGTGCCGATCCTGTTGGGTGCGGGCGTGCTTCTGGCGGCGCTCTCCGCGAATTTTGCGATCACTCGTTATCTGAAGGTCTAGCGTCTTGTAAGATGTAGGGCTGTCCTGCGGATGCCGGATGGTCGGCCGCCCGGTCCCGGGCAGGCATACAGAACGCGATGAAAGGCTCAGCAACGTGGCCAAGGAACACGGTGAAAAGGTCGTGGCGACCAACCGAAAGGCACGCCACGACTACCTCATCGAGTCCACGTTCGAAGCCGGCATGGTACTCACGGGGTCGGAAGTGAAGTCGCTGCGGATGGGCCGCGCATCCCTGGTCGACGGCTACGCGTTCATCGAGAACGGCGAGGCCTGGCTCGACGCGGTGCACATTCCCGAGTTCTTCCAGAGCTCGTGGAACAACCACTCGCCACGGCGTAAGCGCAAACTGCTGCTGCACAAGGAGCAGATCCTCAAGATCCACAACAAGACCAAAGAGGGCGGCTACACCATTGTTCCCTTGCGGATCTATTTCCTTGACGGTCGTGCCAAGGTCGAGATCGCGATCGCGAAGGGCAAGAAGGAGTACGACAAGCGCCAGACGCTGAGAGAGCGTCAGGACAAGCGCGAGGCCGACCGGGCCGTGTCGACCAGGCGGAATCTCGGAGAATAGGCCAGCATCAGCAGCGCGTCCAGTATCCAGCGCGTGGTGTCCTGATCGGATTCCAATGGTAGGCCTCAGCGGGCGCTGAATCGTGCTTCAACGGCCGCGTGCACGATGATCGGTTCCGGTGTGAACTCCACCGGATCAATCTCGCCCTGGTCGCCTGAGGCTCGGGCCATGCCCAACATCCTGCCCGGAAAGGGCTGAGCGCCGTCGCCGGAGAGCCCGACGTCGCTCAGGGCGACTGGGTCAAGGTTCTCCAGCCCGAGGCTGCGCGCGTAGCCGGTTGCTTTCAGAACCGCGTTCTGCACGGCACGGTCGCGAGCAACTTTGTTCGCTTCGGCCAGACTCGTCTCGGTCAGGCTCCAGTTCACCCCGTGCACGGTCACGCCCTCATGGGACGAAACGTCGGCGAGCCAGCGGGAGAGTTCACCGAAGTCGCTGAACGTCACGGCGAGGGTCGCATCCGCACGGTGCACGAGCGGAAGGACTGCGCCGTCCTGGCTCCACGGCCTGGTCGATGACGCGGTGGCGTTGCTTGCTGAGTACTCCGTGACCGGGCCCTTGTTCGGGTCGTGCAGCGGGGCGAGACCCGCTTGCAACTCGGTGTGTAATTGCGCAGTGTGGGTGAGCACGATGTCGCGAGACTCGCCGTCGTGCGAGACCGTGATCTGCACTGTGGCGCGCTCCGGCTCGTGTCTCGCCTCGTACTCGCCGTGCACCGTGATGAGTGTTTCAGACATCTCACCGCTCCTTTGATCGGGGCCGAGCGGGCCGGAGACATATCGGGTGTGCTTAGATCGTAGTCGGCGGAGGGGCGACCGGAACCGTGTGGCGGCCGAGAGCGGCTCTCTAACATCCGTCGGTGGCGATCGGCCGCGGCAACCGGTATACTGGAGGGCTGTCAGGAAGAAGTCCTCGGGCTACGAATGGCAATTGGTAATTCAACAGCGTGCGATAGTGATCCACCTTCACCGGTGTTCATGGGGATGATCGGTTTCGACATTGCCTGAGCGACTGTGGGAAGCGGGTCGAGGATGCAGAGTTATCTCGTAAACGATCTCTGCAAAACAATAAGTGCCGATACAAAGCGCACTGACTTCGCCCTCGCTGCCTAAGCGAGCGCACTAAAGAAGTCCGTCAGGCCGGGAATGCTCTCTACCCGGGTCCTGGCGCCATTCAGAGAGATTGCTTTCATGTTCTGTCTTGGGGCATGAAGGGACTTTAACCAGGGCTGGGCTTGTCGGATTAGGTGCCAGTGGCAAATTCCGGAGCCGAGTAGAACGCCTGCACTGGCTACACCCGTAGAAGACACATGACCACAGCAGTGGACGGGGGTTCAATTCCCCCCATCTCCACCATCGATCACTATCGCACGCTCGCGACCGAAAGGGGTCGCCCGATTCGTCGGGCGACCCCTTTCGTGTTTGTCGTGGTGTCGCACGCCCCGGCAGCAATAGTGTCGCGCGCCCCGGCAGCAATGTCGCGCGCCCACGCAATGTGGCGCCCTGGCCCTGGGGGTGGTCAGCGGCCGCGTGTGCTCGGCCCGCGCGCGGGGTCGCCGACAGTCGATCCGTCTGTGAAGAATTCGTCAGCGCTCTCGATCATGACCTGGCCATCGCCGATGGATTCGGGAATGATGTCGCGTTCGATGGTGGTCTTCAGCGGAACTTCCTTGACGAAGAACAGAAGCACGACGGCCGCGACCGCGAGCGGAGTCATCCATAGAAATAGTGGCGCGAGCGCGTCGTTGTAGCCGTGCACCACGATCGAATTCAGGGCGACCGGCAATGCGAGCACGCTGTGGGGTGTCAGGGAACTGATGTCGCCCACCTGGGCCGCACTACCTGCAGGAAGCCGCTCGCCGATAATGCTGAGGAGCCGAACCGTGAACAGGCTGCCGATGATGGCACTGCCCAGCGACGCACCGATCTGCCGGAAGAAGTTGTTGGCCGCCGTCGCCGTGCCCACGATGCGATTCGGGAACGAGTTCTGCACGATGAGCACCAGGATCTGCATGTTGGCCCCGAGCCCGAGTCCCATCACTCCGATATAGATCCCGAAGAGCCACAACGGGGTCTCGGGGGTGAGCGTCCCGAGTAGGACAAGGGCGAGCCCGATCAGGAGGGCGCCGGCAATCGGCATCCACTTGTAACGGCCATATCGGCTCACCAGCCAACCCGTCCCGAGCGAGGACACGAGCATCGCCCCCATCATCGGAACCATGAGGATCCCCGCCAAGGTCGCATCCGCCCCGAATGTCATCTGCAGGTGCGTCGGCAGGTAGCCGATTGCGCCAAACATTGTCACCCCCACGAGCAGCCCGGCCGCCGTGGTGAGATTGAAGTTGCGGTCGCGGAAGAGCGCGGGAGGGATGATCGGCTCCACCGCCCGGCGCTCGAAAAAGACGAACAGCGTGGAGAAGACCACGGTGGCCACGATCAAGCCGATGATGACGGGGGAGTTCCACTCGTAATCGTTGCCGCCCCACGACGCGACCAGAATCAGGCTGGCCGTCCCAGCGGCAAGGGTCATCATGCCGGCCACGTCGATCTTCGGCTTCGAGTTCGTGCCTTTGGGCAGATGCAGCAGAACGATCGCGGCGAGGAGGGCGATCAGCCCGAGCGGCACGTTGATCCAGAAGGTCCAGCGCCAGTCGACCTCTTCGGTGAGCCAGCCGCCCAACAGTGGGCCGGCGACCGACGAGACCGCGAAGACGGCTCCGATGATGCCCATGTATTTGCCTCGTTCGCGCGCCGGCACTACGTCGGCGATGATCGCCTGCGACAGAATGATGAGACCGCCCCCACCGAGGCCCTGCACGACACGGCCCACAATGAGGATGCCCATGTCTGGGGCGATCGCGCCGATGACCGAGCCCACGATGAAGAGCAGGATCGCCGCGATGAGCGGCGGCTTGCGACCGATCAGATCACTCATCTTTCCGTAGATCGGCATCATGATGGTGGAAGCGAGAATGTACGCCGTCATCACCCAGAGCATCTGGTCGACCCCGCCGAGTTCGCCGACCATGGTGGGCATCGCGGCGCTCAACACTGTCTGGCTGAGGGCCGCGAGAAGCATCGCGAGGATGAGGCCGATGAAGAGCAGGATGAGGCCTCGACGGGACTCGTGGGACTGTTTGCGCGGCGTGATGGTGGTCATGGGAGTGTGCGGAGTACCTCTCTCAAGGTGGTGAGGGTTTCGCCGAGGCGGTGCTCGAGGCCGGCAGGATAGTCGCCGAGGTCAATCGTCTTGCGGATGCTGAGGCGCAGAATGCTGCTGCAGGTCACGACGAGTACGAGCGCGGCCGAGGGAATATCGCTGAGATGCTCGAAGGCTCCGGATGCGCGCATGCGTTCGGCAACAACCTCGGCCGTGCGTTGTTCGACCCCGATCAGTCGGGCCCATTGGCGCTGGATCAGACGCGGGTGTTCGGTCATGAGCGCACGGTGTTTCAGTATGAGCTCGTCGTCACTGGGTGAGAACACCCCCAGCAGCAACTGGATGATGTCGCTGATGAGGTCATCGCAGGTTCCCGAACGAAACTCGTCGAGCTCCGCGTCACTGGGGAGCCCCTCGTGCAGCCCGACGATCGCGTCCTCTTTGCAGGGGTAGTAGTTGAAGAAGGTTCGTACCGAGATGTTCGCCCTGTTGCTGATTTCGGCGACCGTTGCCGCGTCGGGGCCCTGTTCGAGAGCCAGGCCGACGGCGGCGCGGTGAATGGCGCGTCGGGTCTCGCGCTGTTTGCGCGCCCTCAGTCCTTCGCCACCATCCATTGGCGCCATTCTTGCAAGAGTTGCAATTATGCACAAATGCAGAATTATTGTGCGTCGGTGATCGCGATAGTCATGCGACCCGTTGTCGCGGTGGCACCTTCCAAAAAGAAACTGGTCGCTCGGTTCAACGGATGGCCACTTCATCGGTGTGTAACGTTTGCATAAGCTCCCGGAGAAAAGGCGACAACGGCCCGGGTTCCCCCTACACTCGGGGGAGTGTGCACGGGGAGGTGCGCAGACAGGGGGAAGTGCAATGTCCGATATGACAACGAAGCGTGGCCGACTCATGGGGGCGGGAGCTGTCGTGGCCGTGGCCCTCTTGCTGGCCGCATGCGCGCAGGCCCCCGCTGGCCTGTCGCCGAGCGCGTCGGCAGTGGCTCAAACGCCCGCCACATCGCAGACAGACCCCGCCGAGACAGACGCCGAACCCGGTGTTTTGACGGATCCCCAGCCTTCTTCGGGACCGCCGTCATCCGATCCGAACTCGACCGCGCCCGGCTCGGCCCCGTCGGATGAAGCCTGCCTGGCCGGCAAGTGGAAGATGGACAACGACGTCTTCGCGAAGGCCATGCTCGCGATGGCGAAGGCGCACCCGGAGGCCGCGAAGGTGACGCAGGATTTCCGGGCATCCGGTGACCGGTTCCTCTGGTTCAGCGGTGACGGCGACTACGGAGCCACTGACGACAAATTTGTCCTGACCACGGTCGGTGGGACCAACGGGAGAACCATGGAGGTGGTGACCACGCTCGACAGCGCGCGTATTGGTGCATACGGTGCTGTTGACGGGTTCCTCTGGGTCGCTGAGACCGAAACACTCTTCGAGGACGCCACGATGACGGTCGATAAGATCCAGGTGAGTATCAGCACGTCCTTGGGCGGCCCGACCGACGTGGATTTGTTCGGTTATACCGGTCAGATCCCCAACATCACCGGCGACCACAACTTCGATGGCGTGGCAATCTACCGCTGCGCGGGGAACGAGCTCGAACTCGAAGTCGACGGCGGCATCATTTCACGTTTCACCCGCACCAAATAGCGCGAGTCGCTATTCCGATGCGACTGCGCATCGCACGGACACGGGTGACTCCAGAAGTTCAGGAGAAGAGCACGCCCGGCCCGGATACCGGATCGGCCCACCTCTCCTCCTGAACTTTTGGCGTAGCCACCGAACCTGAGGGAGCCTCGCTGCGGCATCGCTGCACTTTCGGCGTGCGGTCTTCCGCCTCGCCTTCGAGCTGACACCCGTCCGCGAAGTTCAGGAGCAGAGCACGCCCGGCCCGGCTATAGGCTCGGCACCGCCATCATCCTGAACTTTTGCGCCGCCGCCTCGGCCTCCCAACCCGTCCTCCACAGGATCCACGCCACACGATCCCGCACATATTTGTGCCGTGCCGCCCCGGTTGTCGGGCCGGGACGGCAGTCTGAGACGATGACGCCCGCGGATGCCCTGGCCCAACTGTCCGGAGTCGGGCACTACTCGGCGCTCGAAGCCGCAGGCGTCAGCCGGCGTGAGGTCCTTGCGGCCGTGCGCCGCGGGGAGATCACCCGGGTGCGGAACGGCTGGTTCGCCTGTGTGGGTGCGCCGGTCGAAATGGTCAGGGCGGTCCGTGTCGGCGGTTCCCTCACGGCCGGTTCGGTCGCACGGCTGCACGGACTGTGGACCATGCCTGATTCTCGCCTCCACGTGCGGGTCGCGCTCAACGCAAGCAGGCTCTCCAGTGCGGACGGGGCGAGCCCGCTCGACCCGACCCGTCACGGCGTATGCGTGCATTACCGTCCCAGGCTCCCGTTGACAGCCGTTGACAGCCTCATTCGGGCTCTTGCTGAAATGTTCACCTGCGTCGATGAGGTCGCCGCCATTGTCTCCGTGGAATCTGCGCTCAACTCCGGTGCGTTTCCATCGTGGAGGTTGGCTGAATTGCGCGAACTCATTCTCCCCAGTAAGCGAGCCAGCCTCGCCAAGGTCGACGCGGGCGGCCAGTCAGGCCTGGAGACAATAGTGCGCCTGCTGATGCGGTCGCACGGAGTTCGTTGTCGCACCCAAGTGGCGATTTTTGGTGTGGGTCGCGTTGACCTATTGATCGGTGACCGGTTGGTGGTGGAACTCGACGGCCGCGAGTTTCACGGGTCTGACTTCGAAGCCGACCGCCGGCGCGACTGGGAGCTGACGCAGCGTGGATACCACGTGGTGCGAATCAGCTACTCCATGGTGATGTTCGAGCGGGAGCGGGTCGAGGAGGGGTTGCTGGCGCTTGTTCGTCGTGGTGATCATCTCTGGCGCTACCGGCACCAGAAATCAGGAGCAGGGCGGCGCTGAGGGTGTGGGCGGGTCGGCAGCGCCCTGCTCCTGAACATTCGAGTCGCGTCACGTGCTGCAGTTTGACCGGGGGCGCGGAGCTGGGCCCGATGTGCGGTGGTGCTGGAGCTACCCGACCGATGGGTGGTGCGGAAGTTTCAGGTGGAGGGGCTCACCGAGGCTATAGCTGAACCGGGTGTGCTCTGCTCCTGAGTTTTGAGCTGCCCTGAGGGCCGATGGGCTGTGGGAGATTGGCGGTGTGGGGCGCTGGCAGCGCAGCACCATCGGCAGCGCAGCACCGCCGGCAGCGGCGGCGGCCCGGTCAGCCGAAGGCAATGGTGAGGCCGGCCGCAACGGCGTAGAGCACCATGGCCCCGAGGATGCCTCCGAGCAGGCGCCACCCCTCCCGGCCCAGGGCGCACAGCGCACTGCCGACCGCGATCGACAGACCCAACAACGCCAGCGCGACCACGTCGTCTTCTGCCGGGTTCTCGAACAGGCCGCCGGTGAGCCTCCACCCGATGACACCCGCTGCAAGGGCGAGCCCAATCGCGCCCACAACCGCGAACACGGCGCTCAGAGACCGCGTCGGGCCGCCGGCGGCGTCGGGTGCGCCACCGGCGGCGATCTGTCGCCGCGCCGGATGCAGGAGCACAAGCGGGACGGCGAACAGGCACAGCGTCACCAACCCGGTGAGCGCGGCGCCGATCCAGCCGTCGTGCCCCTGGAGCATCGTGGAAACGGCAGATCCGATGCTTATCAACGTGAGGGTGCCGGCAACCCACGCGACCACTCCGGAGCGCCGGAGGGGCCGGATCGCGAGCAGCATGGCGGTCACGCCGACGGCCAGCATCAGAACCCCGCTGGCGGCGTCGGCGAGAACGTGCAACTCGTTGGTGCGCGTCCACCCGTGATCGGCGCTGTCGGGGAGCGCCAGCCATGGAGCGAGAATCGTCTGCCAGGCGCCGAACAGCACGATGTAGATGGCGGCCACCACGGCCGCAACGATTCGAAAGATGATCGCCCGTGATGCCCGTCTGGTCGGTTGAACGGTGGGTTCGAGGGTTGTGGTGGTCATAGTGCTTCCTGACTCGGGGGTTCCGCAGCGGTCGGGCAGTTGTCGGCCGTTCGGGATGACACCGGGAGGTGACCGGCTGAGATCATCCTGCAGGCACGGAGGTGTCCCCGACAGGGCCCACGGTCCCGGGCAGCCGGGCAGTCTGCCCGCGGCCTGGGACATCCGGTCCTGCCCGATCGGGCCGACAACCGGACGGCGACGGCAGCATGCTGGTCGGTGTAGTGCTGGCTGGGATCGTCGGCGGTGTGTCCGACTTGACCCGTCAACCGGAGCCTGCGACGACACCGTGTCAGGAGGTTGGGCCTCCACGAGGCACACCGGCCGGGCAGCGGTTCGTCCCCGGGTGAACCGGGCGCATTGCCCGGATGTTTGGGACCTGGTCCACTGGCGGCCCGGACATGCCAGCTCGAACATGGAGGAAACCAAACATCGGCCGGCGTGCTCGGCCGCTGTTTCCCAGCCAGTAGATAGCTAGGAGTCCGCTCATGTTAACGCTTCCAGCCCGCACCACCAGCACCGCACATAAGAGCCGCCGCTTCAGTTGGTCGTTGTTGGCGTTTCGCTTCTTTGCCGCATTGGTGGCAGCTCTTTTCATCATCCTCTTTGAGGAGTGGCGGAAGATGATGCTCCCCTGGACCGGCTATCCGGAAGTCGACAGCTCTGAATTCGGTTGGCCACGGCACCATGAATTGTTCCTTGTTCCAGATACAGCCGCCGCTCTTTTTCAGTTTGCCCTGGGAGTAGCAGCGTTGATCCTGGTAATCCGCCCGCTGGGGCGTTCGGCAGTGGTCAGCTGGCTTGTCGGAGGCCTGTTGATGATCTCCTGGGCGGGCATGTTCACCGCTCACTTCGCGGGCACCAGCCTGGTCGAGACCACACTTCTCGGGGTGGTCATGACCGTGGTCCTTTGTGTGCCGCTGGTATTGCTTCACCCGCATCGCACGGCAATCATTGGTGGCGGGCTGCCGGGGAAGGGAGCGGGGCCCGGGAATCTTCTCCGGCTTGAAGTTCTGGTGATTGGCCTTGCGGGGCTGGGACTGGCCGTCGGCTCGATCATCTGGAGGGCGAGCGGGGGAGTCTTCGAGAACCCACTCGAAGACAGCGTTCTCTCTCTGGTGATGTTTGGCCTGGTGCTCGCACTGGGAGCACTTCTTTGCTGGCTGGGGAGGGAAGGTTGGAAGACACTGGCCTACATCCTCAACGGCATTGTTGCCTTCGCCCTGATCGCGCTGTTGACCATCGCAATGTCCTAGTGCCGCAAAATACCGCGGGGACGGGCATTGACACCCTCTCGCAGTTCACGCACGAGGGTTCTGGATGCCAACCCGTCCGCACCTACGGGCAGTGCGCCCGGGCACCCGGGACATCCGAGCCTTGCTCGATCGAGTCGGAAACCAGCAGACTGGGCATCATGCGGGTATACCGGGTGGTGATCGTCGTTGTGCTGCTGATCGCCGCGCTGGTCGCGACTGTGGGCGGTGTCGCCGAGTGGACCCGGCAACAGGATCTCGGCACGCCCACCGTGCGAGCCCTCGCCTTTGTCGGCTTCACTGTCGTGGCCCTCAGCTGGGCGATGATCGGCGGGGTGCTTTCCTGGTTGCGTCCCCGCAACCGACTCGGCGCCCTGATGCTGGGTGTGGGATTCATCACCCAACTCAGCACGACGGAAGAAGCCTTGGCTCAGGCTGGCCTGTTCGGTGGGCTCGACCCGGCCGCTCCGGGGACTGATCGGTCGGTGGGGATGCTGTTGAGTCTGCTCGTCGGGTTCGCTCTCTACGTAACGATCGGCCTCCTGCCAGCCCTCTATCCATCTGGTCGACTGCCTGCTCGATCGTGGCGATGGCCGGCGGCGGTCGTCGTGCTCGGTGCCGCACTCATGCAGCTGCAGTGGCTCGCCGCTAACCTCAGCGCCCCGGTGCAGAGCGCATCGCCGGCGTCGGAGCTCCTGCAGGCGCTGACGACGGCCGTCTTCCTGCTTGGCGTACTGGCCGTCTGGGTGCTGTGCATCGTGAGGCTGGCCCGATCCAGATATCCTGAGCGTCAACAGCTGATGTGGCTGTTCGCCTCCGTCGTTGTCGTCGTCATCACCCTTTTTGCCGGCGAAAGCACGATCGGGCTCTGGGTACAGTTGGCCGGCCTCTACTTACTGCCCGTCGCGATCGGAATCGGAATCGTGCGTTACCGCTTGCTCGGCATCGAGACCGTGCTGCGACGCGGCTTGGTCTACGGCACGCTCACTGCGGTGATCGTCGCCGCCTACGCTGGGGTCTCGGCGCTCGCGGGCACCCAATTGACCGGCGCCGCGTTCCCCGCCGTCATTGCCGCCGCCCTCGTCGCGGTCGGGCTCAACCCGCTGCGCATCCGATTGCAGAACGCGGTGGATCGGCTGGTCTACGGGCAGCGCTCCGATCCGGCTCGCGCGCTGAGCGATCTGGGCCACCGGGTCGTCGGTGCTGCCGAAGGCGAACTTGTCGCGGTGCTTTTGGGCGGCGTGCAGAATGCCGTGCGTTCGGCGGGCGTGCGTATTCATCACGGCGACGGCACCCTGCTCGGCCGGCTCGGCGACGAAGCGTCGTTTCATGGTGCGGATGCCCAGGCAAGCTGTTTTGTCGCAGAGCTCACGGTCGGCGGTGCGGTGGTGGGCAGCCTGGAGGTTGCGGGGCGTAGGCCCGGGGAGCGCTACTCAGGTCAGGATGAGTTGCTCCTTCGGGCGATCGTGCCCCAGGTGGCGGTGGTGGTGCGGGCGCTCCAATTGACTGCCGAGTTGGAACGGGAACGCGAAGCCGTCGCGGCCGCGACCAGCCAGGAACGTGAACGACTGCGACGAGATTTTCACGACGGGCTCGGTCCGTCGCTGACCGGTGTCGGTCTCGGCCTCGAGGCGCTGAGTGACGCGCTGGAATCAGGAGACCGGGCGACAGCCGGGCAGATCACCACAGTCCTGCGCCAGGAGATGCAATCGACGGTGATCGAAGTGCGACGCATCCTCGCCGACCTCGGGCCGGTCGTGCTGGCCGAACAGGGGCTCGCCGCCGCCATCGAGCGACGAGTCACAGCGGCAGCCTCACCAATGCCGATCGAGGTGCGGATCCTTCCTCTGCCGCCCCTGCCCGCCGAGGTCGAGGAGGCCACCTACCTGGTCACTGCGGAAGCGGTCAATAACGTGCTCAAACACGCGAACGCCAACCGGGCTTCGGTTGAGGTTGGCGTGTATTCTGGCCGCTTGGTCGCGCGAGTCACCGACGACGGCATCGGGTTCCAGACAGACGAAGGCGCCGGGATCGGTCTGGAGTCCATGCGCACTCGGGCGGCAGCGCTCGGGGGAGAATGTGAGATAACCACGGCCGATACCGGAACGACCGTGACGTTCACCATTCCGATCGGGGGAGAGTCGTGACAAATATACCGGTGCGCGTAGTGGTCGCTGACGACCACCCCATGTTTCTCTACGGACTGTGTGCCGCCCTCGCCGGCTCCAACGAACTCGCCGTGGTCGGTGAGGCGACAGACGGGGCCGCCCTCGGTGAGATGGTCGACCGGTTTCGACCTGATGTTGTGCTCACCGACCTGGCGATGCCGGGAGTCGACGGGCAGACCGCGACGCAGATGATCACCGACCAGTTTCCGGAAACCTCCGTGCTGGTGCTCACGATGAACTCCGAGGATGAGGCAGTCATTGGGGCGCTTCGGGCGGGCGCGCGCGGCTACTTGCTCAAGGGAGCCGAGCGAGACGAGATCGTGCGCGCGGTACTCACCGTGGCGTCAGGCGGAACCGTCTACGATCGCGAGATCGGCCATCGGATTGCCTCCTACTTCGCCGCCGGCCCACGCCGCGACACCCGCAAGGCCTTCGAAGAGCTCACCGCGCGTGAGAACGAAGTGCTGGAGCACGTGGCCGCCGGGCGGGGCAACCATGAGATCGCCGGTCTACTCTTCCTCTCGGAGAAGACGGTGCGAAACCACGTGGCGAGCATCTTGACCAAGCTGCAGGTGCGTGATCGGGCAGCTGCGGTCGCGAAAGCCCGAGATATGCGGATGGGCCAGTCGCCGGTCTGATCAGACTGTGGCCGCACACCGGCGGCAGGGGTACCGTTTGTTGTGTGCGAAACGCACGCAACGACAGGAACGCACGCAACGATAATGAAGGCCATGGCCCGCTCAGGGGGTGACTCACCCCGGCACCAGGGGCACGGAACCGCCACGGTCAGTGCATCCGCCACGGCCCGCGTGAAGCCCGTCGCAGTGGTTCTGCGCGCCTACAAGACGGAGCACGCGATCTACGGCACGGTGCTGGTGAGCGCCCTGGTTGCCGTGGGCTGGAAATTCGACACTGACTGGGAAGTGCTCGTGTTCATCGTCGGCACTGTTGCGGTCTTCTGGCTCTCACACATCTATTCGATGGTGATCTCCCGCGAAGAGGCCCGCGCGCCCCATGGCCGGGCGCTTATGGCTGAGTGGCTTACCGCAGCCCATGAGTCGGTCGGGATGGTGCTTGCCATGTTGGTGCCCGCCGTCTTCCTCCTACTGGCGACCGTCGGCGTGCTCGACGAGTATGTCGCCTATTACATTGCGCTCTGGGTGGGTGTCGGGATCCTCGCCGTTCTCGGGTTCGTGAACGCCAGACGGCGGGGGCGAAGCTGGCCCCGGCAGCTGGTCAACGCCTCGCTCACTTCGGCGTTTGGGCTGGTCATCATCTGGCTCAGTACCCTCGTGCACTGATTCGCGCGTGGGCGCTGTAGGGTGCTAGTGTTATCCCTCGGTTCGGGTTGTTATTTTCGGGCCACAAAACGCACCTCTAGCTCAATCGGCAGAGCAACTGACTCTTAATCAGTGGGTTCCGGGTTCAAGTCCCGGGGGGTGCACTTTCACTGAGGCCCGATCCCAGTAATTACCTGGTATTACGGGGCTCACGTGGTTACACCAATGCCGTCTACGACACTCAAGTCGTCACAAACTCGTCATAAACCTCCGCTGGGGCACCCTGGGTGGGCGTGGTCATCCGGTTGTTTCGGTGTGTTCCCCGCCCAGTTCTGGGTGAACCCGGCACGCCCAGCCCACCTACCCGGTATGAATGAACTACGTCCCTTCACAGAACCACCGAGCCGCCTGGAACGGCTGCTCACGGTGCAGCAGCTTTCGGACTACCTGGGTGTGCCGGTCAAGACGCTCTACGACTGGCGAACGCAGAAGGTTGGCCCGCGGGCGGTCAAGGTCGGCCGGGCATTGCGCTACCCGGAGAGCCGGGTCATCGTCTGGCTGGAGGAGCAGTCGTGAGCCGCCCCATCCAGCCGTTGGGCACCTACGGGGCGATCTCTGTGCGCAGAGTCGGCTCAAAGTACGCCGCCACCACCCGCTACCGGGACATGGACGGCAGGTACACCCGCATTCAGGCCACGGACAGCACCGAGACGAAGGCGGCGTATGCGCTCAAGGCCAAGGTCGCCGAGCACACCCGTGCCGGTGGCGACGGCGACCTGAACCGCAACAGCACCGTTGCCGATCTGGCCAACTACTGGTTGGTGGAGGCCCGGGTCGGTGGACGCCAAATGCCGCAGACTCTTGACTGTTACGAACAAAACCTCAAGGCCGTCGTCCTGCCAGCCCTGGGCCGGCTCCGACTGCACGAGGTGACCGTCGGCCGGGTCGACCGATTTCTGAAGGTGCTCGCTCCCGCCCACCCGTCACGGGCACGCCGGGCCAGGATTGTGCTGTCACTGGTGTTCGATCTGGCCGTGCGCCACGATGCGGCCGGCAAGAACCCGGTTCGCGACGCGGCGCCCGTGCCGCACCCGCGCAAGGAGATCCGCAGCCTAAACCACTCCCAGCTGCAGGCCCTGCGGGCCTCGGTGGCGACCTGGCGCACGGGCGAGAATGTGTACGGCCCCAGGCCCGATGGCCGGCTGGCGGACGTGATAGAGATGCTACTTGGAACCTCGGCACGCATCGGTGAGGCGTTGGCGATCCGCAAGTGCGACGTCGACATGAGCGTGTCGCCGCCGACGGTGACGATCAGCGGCACCCTGGTCGGCCGAAAGGGGCAGGGCCTGTATCGGCAGCCGCACACGAAACATTCGAAACAGTGGCGGATCATCGCGGTGCCGAGCTACACGGCGCAGGCGATCCGCTCCCGGCTGGCCGCCCAAAGCGCTGCGCCGGAGGATGCTCCGCTGTTCTGCACCCGCAACGGCACATTCGTCTCGCCGCACAACCTGCGTCGTCAGCTCCGGGCCGTGCTCGCAGATGCCGGGCTGCCGGAGGGCATCGAACTGAGTGACATCACGCCGCACACGTTCCGCCGGACGGTCGCGACGACGATCAACCGGGCTGCCTCCAGCGATCTGGCCGCGGAGTTGCTCGGGCACACGTCGAGGGAGATCACCGAGGCCTTCTATATCCAGCCCACGAAGCGTGTGAACCCGGTGACTGCAGAGATCCTCGAACAGCTCGCGCCGGACGGAGGGGAGCTCCCTCTGAGCTCCATTGACCTGGACGGACACATCGAGTGAAGCCGAGGCCTCAGCACCTTGACGTCAACGGCCGGGGAGCACCACGCCGAGCTCGACCGCACGGTGAAGTCGGCGCCGGCGACGGTGCTGCAAGGGCTGGCACCGGAATCGTAGCAAGGCTAGGTGTCGATCCGGGAGTATCTGGGCGTTGCGGTCGGTGGTCATCACGGCAGCCGGCTGCCGGGCCTCCCGGACGGCATCGCCACGGTGGCGGCACCGCCTGATCTGGGGTTTTGACTGTGCGTGCCGAACCTGGTGTCCGCTGACGGTGGGTTCACGGTGAACCCACCGTGTGATCTGGCGTTTTGTTGACTCCGGCCGAACCTCGCGCCTGCTGACGGTGCGGCCACGGTGGCCGCACCGTGTGATCTGGCGTTCTGTTCACTCCGGCCGAACCTCGGGACCTGCTGGCAGCGCTCGACACGGGAGAGCTCCCGAGGGCACCGACCATTGCGCAGGAGTCCGCCGCCGCGGCAAGCACCGACCGCGAAGCCGCGCCGGCCGAGCGCGTGACGGCCGGACGGGACATGCTCGGCCCGGTCGAGACTCTCCCAGGGTCGGTATCGGGAACGGGGGTGCCGTCGAACGCAGGGTGAGAGTCGGTGGGCGAGCCCGCTCGGTCGCAGAACAGTTCGACATCGGGAAACGCCGAATACTGGCGGCCGCGCGCCGGATGCGGGCAACACAACCACCCGTCGGCGCGATGCGAAGGGTCATGTTCATGCATACTCGGGTCACCTCCTGAACAATAGGTGCACACCTGCTCCCCAGAAACCCGGGAAGCCTTCAGGCAGGCATGTCGGCACTGCCTCAACTCGGTGGCGCAGCCCTTTTGGGGCGTAGATTTCTGGCGGTATCCGATTGTGGCTATCCATGCCTGGCGCACCTCCTGAACAGTAGGTGCGCATCTGCTCCCCAACGGGTCTGGCCTCCCCGCGGATTGCCATGTTCTGTTCGCCTCTACTGAGATGCCGGTGCACAATCGGTGTGTCGGACCGCTTTCTGTGTTCGACCCAAAGCCGGGGGAGGAAGGGGACGGCAGCAAACGCTGTTACGGGCACGATGGCGCCGCGACCGTGAAGTTGGGGTCGACTCGGCCAGCCGACGCATTAGCACACCGTCGCTCGATCAATGATGTGCCGGTATCCCATAGTCCCAAGATGCCTTCTGCCGATTCGCGAGGGCGTCCGCGCGTGAACCGCGCAGTTCACGAGTGAGGGTTCGGTGCTGCGCTTCGTACCTCATCGATGAGGTCGCGCCACGGCCCCTGGGCAGCTTGTTCGGGCAATTCGACGGTGCGTTCCCGGGTGCCGTACTGGGCCCGGATCCACCACGTGAATCTGTCGGCGCCGTTGCCGTTCTCGGCCGTCGCATCCCAGGGGGCGCTCTTGATCAGGGCGATCCACCGCGACTCGTCATCGATTGCCGGCTGGACACGCCATTCCCGACGTAGCCCGGCGAATCCACCCGTGCGGGTAACGATGACTACGACGGAGTGGCGATGCGCTGAATCTTCGGGCGCCGCGGCATCCGGTCGTTCGTCAAGTTGGGCCATCCTCAAGCACGCCTACAGCGATCCACGCGGCGCGGACCGTGTTGACCACCTCCGACATTTATCGTACGCCCGCCCCGCCGCGGTGAGGGCAGGTTTCGACAGGCACGGGATGATGCAGGTCGGCGGAATCCCGCGCCGGGTTTTGGCCCTAACGTGTGTTACTCCTTGCTGGGTGCCAGAACGACCCAGGTCTGACCGTAGTCGGGGCTCGCACTGATGCCGCGCTCGTTTGAGACAAGAATCCACGGCTCATCACCGCCGGCATAGCTGAACGCTTCCGGGACACTTTCGACCTTGCCGGGCACAAACCACTCGCCCGTGGCTCCGTTCTGGTGCCAGACATCGCCTTCTATGCCGATCCCGATGAACCCGCCGCCCTCATCCGGGTCGACAGCGTCGATCAGGTAGAGCATTGGTGCATTGGGCTCTACAACGAACGAACGTGCACCATCGTTACTGACCATGAGCCCTTGCTCGGTGGTCGCAAAGACACGGTCGGGCTCGGTCGGGTCTGCAACCAGATTGCGCAGCGGGATGCTCGCTCCAGTCGCCCACGTGGCTCCGCCGTCATCACTGACCTTGATCTCCCCGGTGCCTGAGTCATAGCCAAACACGCGCAATGCATTGTTGGGGAGCATCACGGCATCGATATCGTGGAAGTCTGTTTCACCGTGAAGCGAGATCGAGGCCCACGTCTTCGCACTGTCGGTGCTGGAGATTAGCCCAAGATTCGGTCGAGCCAGATCAGGTTGCTCCCCGGGCGCGGGATGCCCGGAGGCCAGGAGCAGACCTGGGTGCGCGACAACGAAACCCATCGTGTCCTGAGAGCCGTCACCCACCTTGATGACATCTTCCTGCGTGCTTCGCGGGGCACCGGTGAGATAGGTTTCCGGCAGGTCGCCGGTCGGGACCGTCCACACACCGTTATGGGTTGCGGCAAACGTTTCCCCCGTCTGCCGATCCACCCCAAGCGCGTGAACGTGCCCGAACCCGGCCTCTGGGGCCGCTGTTTTCGCAACGGGGGGTTGCACTGTGGTTGCCGAGCAGCCTGCGACGAGCAGCAGTATCGCGGTTGAGAACGTGATTGCGGTGATGGAGCTGAATCGGGTCATGTGTTTTCTATCCAAGTTGTACTCCTCGTGCGCTCATAAAAGGTTGGGGGTCGATGCGGGCGCCGTCGACGCGGGTTTCAAAGTGCAGGTGACAACCGCTGGAGGCACCGGTTGTTCCCACAAGTGCGACGCGCTCACCAGCAGCAACACGTTCGCCTTCACCGATCAGTACCGCACTGTTGTGGGCGTAGCCGGTCTGGATCCCGCTGCCGTGATCGATGAGTACCCAATTGCCGTAGCTTCCGAGCCAGCCGGCATACACAACGGTGCCGGCCGTCGCCGCGTACACGGGCTGGCCGCAGCCAGCTGCGAGGTCGGTGCCGTAATGGAAGGCTCCGACGCCAGCAACCGGCCTGTCCGGGCGGGGCCCAAACCGGTCGCTGATCCAGCCAGAGACCGGCAACGCCCAACCCTGGCCGCTCAGCTGACCGGAATCATCGGAATCTCTGGCCGCATCCGCCGCATCTGCTGCTGCTGCTGCCGCTGCTGCTGCCGCTGCTGCTGCTGCTTTTGCCTCTGCAGCTTTACGCGCCTTTTCGCCCTTCTCGAAATCGGCTTCGGTAGCTGCTCGGTCCTCGGTCAGGACAGCCAGTTGCGCGTTCAATCGGCCGGCGTTCGCTTCTTGCCGATCCAGGTTGTCTTGTACCGCGAGACGTGCCGCCATGGCCGCCTTCAGCGACTTCTCGGCCTCCGCGGCGAGCTCACCCAACGATTGTTTCGCCACGGCCGCTTGCGCGCCCAGTGATCGCGCGTTGTTCTTCTCCGACTCCGCGTTGGAGAGCAAGGTGCTGGTGAGATCGGAGAGTTTGCTCATCGCACCCAACTTGTAGAGCACATCAGTGCCGTCCCCGGTGTCAAGAAAGATACCCAGCGATAGGTCAGGCACCGCCGCTGTTTTCGCGAACGTTGAAGCGATCCGGCCCAGCTGCTCTTGAGACTCACCGGCACGAAGTTCTGCTTCATCGGCCTGCTCTTGTAGCTGACCTGCACGATAGGTGGCTTCGTCGAAAGCGGCCTGGGCCCGTTCGTATTCGACACCTCGGCTTTGAGCGATTTCTTCCGCGCTTACCAAGTCCGCATCCAGCCCGGCGATATACGCCTTCAGCTCACTGATCTGCGCCTGTTTCGCCGTTTCATCCGACCGCGCACTCTCGACATCAGACCAGGACGGGTATTCCAGTGCCCGGGCCGGCTCAGGAATTGCGACCGCGGCGGCGATCACCACCACGGCCCCGATCGCCACGAGAGCATTCGACACCCGTCGACCGGTCGCCCGGATCATTGCGCAGCCACATTCTCTGCAAACCAGGTGACAGGGTCGGTGGGGGAGACCCCGTCCAAGAGGATCTCGAAGTGCAGGTGTGGCCCGGTACTCTGACCCGTGTTGCCGACGTTCCCAACAATGTCACCGACCGCGACCGACTGGCCAACATAGACGTTGAGAGACCCCTCGATCATGTGGGCGTACACGCTACTGACCTGTCGCCCATCAACCAGATGGTCGATCACCGCGTAGACGCCCAAACCACCGGCATCAGTCGTGGAGACCTCGCTCACGACCCCGGCGGCTATCGCTTGTACCGGGGAGCCGATGCCGGGGTTCATGTCAATGCCTTTGTGGAAGCTGGAGCACCCGCCACACGGCGGTACTCGGGGGCCGAAGTCGGTGGTGATCGGCACGCCAACAAGGAAGGGCCACTGCACGGCACCGGCGTAATTTATGAACGTTGAAGCCGTCTGGGCGTATGAGCCCTCGGTGGGTTGTGGCACCAGTGTCGAGTCATACCCGTCACGCTCAACCACCAGGGAGTCACCTCCGTGCGCGACGAAGGACTGACCGGGCTCGATGAGCTTTGGCGCTGGCTCGTATTCGTAATGGTTCGGGTAGGTCGCATCGGTGGCCGCAATCGCCGTGGCCGGCACCGAGACAGACACCGCGAAAAGTGCCGCCACGACAACTACCAGGCCGCCGGTGGTCTTACGCAGAGACGACGTCACCGGTACGCTCACGGCACGCGCACTGACCTGTTTCGTACGCGCCCTGGCGTGACCGGTGCGAGCGTCCGGCCTGCTCTTCAAACTCCCGTCCGCGAGACGTGCCTGCCGTCTTGTCGTTAACGGTGTCAGGGTCTCATCCGCTGATCTCTGTCTGGTTGCCTGTCGCGGGAGCACGCCGTCGCCGGGGCACTTGGGGATGAGTGCGGCCGGTGCAACTGTGGCGCGCGTGGATTGTGAATCACGCATTCTTGAACTTTCATTAGTCGTCAGATCTAGGGACACCTGTTTGCCAGGGGCATGGCAAACCCACACGGCCGAACCGGGGTCGTGTGGGTGTGGTGTCGGTCTAAACGCGACTAATGGATAAGAGTTGGAGGTTCGGGCGGTGAACCTCGAGCAGCAAGACCTGGAAGAACGGCAACGCAAAGAAAACGGGCCCCACGCGCGGCAACCATGAAGGAAGCCGAACAGCAAGAATCACAAACGATGCCAGCACAAACAGGAGAGCACAGGCCATTCCGATAATTGCACAGTGCAGCGGATCATGGCCTGAATGGTCGTGTGAGGCTGCTGCAGTCGCGGCGGGCACCGCAATCTCGCCCGCTCCGGATGCGGTCAGGTCGACAGTGGTGGTGGCGCTCACCGGTGACGATGTTAACGCCACCGTACCGTTGGTATGCACAGCGGACGCAGCGTGGGTTGTTTCTGACTCGGCAGTTGAGGCAGCAACCGAAGGAGTGATGAAAAGCCCGATCAGTATTGCGAGAATTGCGAAGATCGGGAGAAGAATGATCCGTGCAGCATGGCGTCGTGAGCCACTGTGGGCATCAACGCGAGTCGGTATCATGTCACCTCCACCGGTAGATCGATACGTGGGAATGTCTCAGGACAGAATCTCCTCGGAAAGGCTAACACGGCTTTCCGAAGCGATTCGGTGCAGAAAGAGACCGCGGTCGGGATCACCCTCATTCCCATCAGGCTGCCGGTACTAGGACAGCCCACGACTTTCCACCGTCGGAGGTGGTGGCCACGCCGCTGTCGTCGGCTACGGCGATCACACCATTGCCGTTGACGGTGAGGGCGGCCGCAGCACCAGTGACCGTGCCCGCAGTAGCCCACGAGGCGTCGGCTTCGGCGGATCCAAGCCACAGTGCGCCTTGCTGATCGATGCCTACCAAACCGCCGGCACGAGTAGGGTCGGCGGCGATCAAAAAGAGTAGGGGCGCACCCGCCAGCGGCTCAAATGTTGTTCCGGCGTCGTGGCTGACGAGCACACCGTCGGGCGTGGTCGCGGCAAGCAGGGTTGGATCCACGCTGTCGATGCTCAGGTCCCGAGCGTTCAACGGCGACCCTTCGGCCCATGTGCTGCCAGCATTTGTGCTGCGCAACAGCACTGGACGGTCCGAGGGCACCCCGATCACGAGATTCGGATCCGCGGGCGTGCTTTGCAGGATGTGAAAGTCGGTCGATCCGGAGAGGGACACCGCTTCCCAACCGGCCTCAGGGGTGTGCCTGACGAGGCCGATGTGCGGCCCAGCGAATGCGTCGTGGTTGTTTGCGCCAGGGTGGCCGGACACGAGCACGGTCGAGCCTTGCGCGGTCATTCCCATTGCGTCGAAAGCGACGTCGCCGAGGAGGGTGACGGTTCCCGCCTGCATTCCGGTGGCGTAGACCCCATCGTGGGAGCCGATCAACAACTGCTCGGGTTCGGTGAAGGACAGCTGGTGAATGTGTTGAAGCACAGGCGGTTTCGCAGCAGAATCTTGGCTGCTTGTCGCGCATGCGGTAGCTAGGAGAGGGATCGTTAGTGCCAGAGCGAGGGGGAGCAGGAGTCGGTGGGGGCGGATGGCCATGGTGGGGTCTCTTTCTTGGGGTCAGGGGTGTTCAGGTGGGAGCCCACCACCTCACCGGCGGTGGGCTCCCTCAGTGTTAGAGGCTGGTGAGGATGGTGCGCATTGTGGTGATCTCGGCGGTCTGGGCGTCGTCCATCCGCTGCGCGAGGGCTACGACGTCCGGGTTCTGTCCCGTGTCCACTTCTGATTCGGCCATCTGGATTGCACCCTCGTGGTGTTGGATCATCTGTTCCAAGAACAGTCGGGATGCTTCGTCACCGCTCGCACGATCGAGGGCATCCATGTCGGTGCCGGTCATCATCCCATCACCGTGATTCATCCCACCCATCCCTGAGTTGCTGTCGACGCCCCACGCTTCCAACCAGCCGCGCATAGTTTCGATCTCGGGACCCTGCGCGGCCTTGATCTGTTCGGCCAGTGCCGTGACCTGGCTATCGATTCCATTCTTGGCGAGGACCATGTCGGCCATTTCGACCGCTTGTTCGTGGTGCGGGATCATCATTGTTGTGAACATGACGTCGGCCGTGTTCGCGTCGCCGACCGCGATGGGGGCGGCCGAGCTCGGGGTGGTTGCCTGATCGGTTGTGGGTGTTGTCGCGCATCCGGAGAGCGCGATGAGAGCGCTCAGTGTGATGGCGGTCGTTAAAGCGGCACGAGTGTGCATTGTGGAAGGTCTCCTCAGTCGTATATGAATCGTGCGGGGCCGGTTTGACCGTGCACAGGGGCGTATCGGGGCATGCCCGACCGGGGCCCTTCACGTACGACTGATACAGAGAACGTTCAAGGAGGGCGGCGGCAAAGTGGCCTTGCCCCCGGTTGGTGGACACGGGTTAAGCGGCGAGTTGAACTTCCGCGGTCTGTGATGAGTATTGCAGTTCGAAGTCGGCGGGGCTGACATTCCCGATCGAGGAGTGTCTGCGATGCCGGT
>NZ_QJHB01000040.1 GCF_003260275.1 Homoserinimonas sp. OAct 916
TGGTGCAGCTTTCCGTTGTGTCGCAGGGTGAGTTTTCCGTTGTTGTCGACGGAGTCGTGGCGGATCCGGTTGTGTTCGCCGGCGCTGGAGCCACGTGGTGTGGCCTTGGGCCGGCTGGCATAGGCGGCGGACGGGGTGCTGCCGTGCAGTGACCGGTGGGGGCGTTGGGTGTTGTAGTAGACGCGGAACTGTTCCAGTTGTTGCTGCAGCTCGGTAAGGGTGGTCGGTGTCGGGTTGTGGGTGAGGGCCCTCTTCATCGTTTGTTGGAACCGCTCAACTTTGCCCTGGGTTTGCGGGTGGTTCGGGCGGCCGTTCTTCTGCTCAATGTTCAGGGTGCGCAACTCGGTTTCGAACGCGTTGCGTCCCTTGCGAAAGCGGGCGGTGAAGACCAAACCGTTGTCGGTGAGAGTAGACGCGGGTGGGCCGTAACAGGCCGTGTTGCTGCGGAATGTGGCCAGCACGGCGGTAACGGTCACCGGGTGGTGCGCGGTGCAACTGAGAGCGTAACGGGAGTGATCATCGAGCCAGGTGAGGATCTCGATATCGGTGCCGTCGGCCAGTGCCCAGTGGGTGAAGTCGGATTGCCAGCACTGGTTGGGTTGATCGGCCTGGAACCGGATGTAGGAAGACTTGGGGCGTTTCTTCGGTTGCGGCACGATCAGCCCGACACGTTTCAGGGTGCGCCAGATGGTGCTGGTGGCCACGGTCATCCGATGGTGGTGGTGCAGGTGCCAAGCGATGGTGTGGGGGCCAGCATCCGAACCGCGGACTGTGAGTTCACCACGCAACCGGAGGATCAGTTCCACGGTGCTGGCTGAGATCGCCTGCGGGGAATGATGTGGGCGACGAGAGTGCGGCTCGAACGCCGCCTGCCCCTCTA
>NZ_QJHB01000041.1 GCF_003260275.1 Homoserinimonas sp. OAct 916
GCTCGTCGAGCAGGTCGATGCGCCGCAAATCTGCGTTCGGATAACGCAGTCCCGCCCGCCGGATCAACCCGACAACCTTGGAATGCATGAAGGTCGAGTAGGCGTCATCGACGACCAGCCGGACCCGTTCCTCGAACGTCAAACTGATCGACAGGGTCTCGTCCTGGGTATCGATCGCGGCCAGCAGCTCGCCGGCGTTCATCTCGCGGAGTTTGCGTTTGGTCTCTCCATCCAGCGCGCTCATCGGGTGCCTCCGGCGTAGTAGGCGCCGCCGCGGACATAGCCGCCTTCATCCGGTTCCGGTTCGCGGGTGTGTCCGGTTTTGTCCTGCCCGGTGTCGAGGATCGGCCGCAAATGGGCGTAGCGCGGGGAGCGGACCGGGCCCCGCAGCGCGAGTTCGCAGGCGGCTTCGAGTCTGGCCGGAGGGAACCGGCGCGATAGGCGTAACACGGCCAGCGCCGCGTCGAAGCCGGCCTCGTCGATGAATACGGTCTCGAAGATCTTCCCGATCACGGTGACGGTCGCCGGTCCCATCCGCGCCGCCCACTCCTCGATCCGGGCCCGATCCCAGGCCTGGAAGTTGCGGCCTTCCGGCAGGTCGGCGTCGTTCGTCTGATACTGGTTCGTTGTGCTCGCTGGCAGCAGCGGGTGGCTGGTCAGGCGCTCGTCGCGCCGATAGACCTCCAGCATCGTCTCGGTGACGCGAAGGTCTACCAGGGCGCCGATGTGGCTGAAGGGGACGGAGTAGAAGTTCCTCGCCCAGACCACGTGAGCGTTCTTGTTCACCTTGCGCTTGT
>NZ_QJHB01000042.1 GCF_003260275.1 Homoserinimonas sp. OAct 916
GCCGCCATCTCCCGGTAAGCGTCATTCAGGACGACTTCGCCCTCTCGGGGGTGGGAGATGACCCCAGTCTTCAGGTTGTCGGGCACCAGGCGCGGGACGCTGCCGCCGAAGAAGGTGAACATCGATGTGTGGGCGCGCAGCCACGACTCCTGCCGCATATCCAGGCAGGGTTCCACGAACGCATACCGGCTGAAAGGCAAGCAGGCAACGAACAAATACACCTTCGACATCTCGCCCGTTGTCGGATCCAGCAGTTGCATCGTGGGCCCGGACCAGTCGACCTCTATACTGCGACCGGCCTTATGCCCGACCCGTGACGTCGCCCCCGACACCGCGGCGTAGTCGCCATAGAGCCGGCAGAACCGGTCATAACTCATCGTTGCCTGCGCCATTGAAGTCGCGTCAACATACTCCTGATGGAGGAGTTTCAACGTCACCCCGACCCGGGCCAGCTCGGTATGAATTCGAACCCAGTCCGGCTGCGCGAACACGCTCTCGTGCACCCCACGGCCCGGAAACACCGCCGCATACACCTCGGCCTCCGACATCTCCTCGACGTCATCCCAGCCGATGCCGAGGCGGTCCGCCGAGTCAAACACCGCGCGGACGCTATTGCGGGCGATGCCCTGCGCCGAGGCGATCGCCCTGCCCGACAAGCCCTGATTTCGTAGCTGCAAGACAAGTTTCGCCTTGATCTTCCGTACCATTACCCGTACTCCTTCCACCACGTGGCCATCACATGGTGGAAGGAGCTTTTCAGGTGGCTCTCAACCACGCCAATCGTGGCTCTGAACGAC
>NZ_QJHB01000043.1 GCF_003260275.1 Homoserinimonas sp. OAct 916
CCACTCGATCGTGCGGTTCAGAGCCAGTGATCGTGCGGAAGAGAGCCAGCGGTGGTGTTGTTGGGAGCCACTGGCTCTCGGCCCGATCGTTAGGCGCTGGTGAGGGCGGTTTGCTCCCTCATGTTGTAAGTGCCGGTCTCGACCCAGACGGTGTTGTGGATGATGCGGTCCATGATCGCGTCGGCGTGAACACCGGAGCCGAGGCGCTGGTGCCAGTCCTTCTGCTGATACTGGGTGCAGAAGACCGTCGATGTCTCGCCGTAACGGCGCTCCATTAACTCCAGCAGCATTGTCCGCATCGATTCCGTCGGCCGGTCCAGCAACCACTCATCGATCACCAACAGAGTGAAGGCGGCATACTTTCGCAGGAACTTGCCGGCCCCGCCTGGTGTGTCTTGCGCGGCGACCCAGGCTTCCTCGAGGTCGGGCATGCGGACGTAGTGGGCGCGGATGCGGTGCTCGCAGGCGCGTTTGGCGATCGCGCAGCCCAGATACGACTTCCCCGACCCGGTGAAGCCCTGGAAGACAACATTCTGCTGCCGGGTCACGAATGAGCAGGTGCCGAGCTGGGTCAGCACGTGCCGGTTCAGACCGCGCTCGTCGAGCAGGTCGATGCGCCGCAAATCTGCGTTCGGATAACGCAGTCCCGCCCGCCGGATCAACCCGACAACCTTGGAATGCATGAAGGTCGAGTAGGCGTCATCGACGACCAGCCGGACCCG
>NZ_QJHB01000044.1 GCF_003260275.1 Homoserinimonas sp. OAct 916
TGGGCTGCTGCGGTGATTTCGGACAGCGGATTCGATTGAATTCTTACGCTGCCGTGGCTGGCTTTTGGTAATCGTAGTGCACTTCGTTGGGGCGCCGGTAGCCGAGCGCCGAGTGCCGGCGTCGACTGTTGTAGAACCCCTCGATGTAGCGGATCACGTCCCGCTTGGCCTGTCTCTTGGTGGCGTATGCGGTTCGGTAGACGCGTTCGTTCTTCAACGCGGAGAAGAACGATTCGGCCATCGCGTTATCCCAGCACACGCCGGTCCTTCCCATTGACGAACGCATGCCGAGACTAGTGACCAAGCCCCGAAAATCAGCCGAGGTATAGACGCTGCCGCGGTCCGAGTGCCAGATCGCGTCAGCTTCGATCACGGTCGTTGCCGCGGCGTTCTTCAACGCATCTTCGACCAGTTCGGTGCGCATGTGGTCGGCGATTGACCAACCGACGACTTTCTTCGAGTAACAGTCGATCACGGTGGCCAGATAGATGAAACCCTGCCAGGTATGAATGTAGGTGATATCGCCGACAAATTTCACCCCGGGTCGATCCGCAGTGAAGTCCCGTTTCACGAGGTCCGGCATGGTCGCGGCAGCCCCGGCATCTGCCTCGGTCGTGACCCGGAACGGGCGCGGCTGACACGCGATCAGGCCCTGATCGCGCATGATCTGCCGCACCAACTCCGCAGAGCACTCCGTACCTTCCTCGGCTAGGTC
>NZ_QJHB01000045.1 GCF_003260275.1 Homoserinimonas sp. OAct 916
CTCACAGCTCTATTATCAGCTCCCCGAGGCTTATCGCAGATTTATACGTCCTTCTTCGGCTCTACATGCCAAGGCATCCACCGTTTGCTCTTAGAAACTTGTCAACAAAATTGCTAAAGACCAATGCAGGTCCCCCAATAAAGGGAAACCTCATTGATACATTCTTTGAAACCCACAACAACCAACCCACCAATCCGAAGACCGGTACGTCAACCATTGCGAGTATTCAAGATGCTCGCGTCCACTGTGTAGTTCTCAAAGTACGGGTAGTACCCCACCTGGCCCCCACAAAGGGAACCAGGGCAAGGTCCACAAGTTCTCAGTCCCAAGCCACCCTTATCAGGCAGCCCCGGTCTGGTCCCTCAGGACCCAACAGCGTGCAAAGACCAGGCACCCCCGCCATCCCCCGTTCCCATTCCCGAAGGAACGTACTTGGAAGACGACGACTCGTCCTGGTCACAATGTCAATGTTCCACCCATGAGCGCCACCGGGAAACATGTGTTCCCGAAATGGCTACGAGGTTGGTAGCCCTGTATCACAGAGGCATCCTCGAGTGCTCCTTAGAAAGGAGGTGATCCAGCCGCACCTTCCGGTACGGCTACCTTGTTACGACTTAGTCCTAATTACCGA
>NZ_QJHB01000046.1 GCF_003260275.1 Homoserinimonas sp. OAct 916
GACTATCTGTGGGTTGGTGGCGAGTACACGCTTGTGAATGGCAAGTCGCAGCAGAGCCTGACCCGCTTCGGACCCGACGACACCGGGTTGCCGCCCACGGTTCTGCCGGCGGCCGAGGCCATGTCGAACGGAACCATCCAGGTGAAGTTCCGTACCGTGTATGACACCGATGACAGCTTGTTGACCTACCGGGTGTACCGAAACGGATCCTCCACCCCGATGTGGACTGGAACGGCGTCATCCATGTGGTGGGTGCGGCCCCAGGTGACCGTTGTCGATGCCGCTGTGACCCCGGGCACCAACTACACCTACCGGGTGACCGCCAGCGACGGACCGAACACCAGCAACCTGTCGCCGGTGGCAAGCGCACGCGCCGTGAGCGCGGTCGATAACTACGCCTCGCGGGTGATCTCCGACAGCCCCGAGTTGTATTGGCGCTATGACGGCACGAACGGCCCGTGGGTTCTGGACAGCGCAGGCGCGACCACGTCCGGGCTCAACGGTCTGGCACAGAACGGTGTGACCTACGACGCCGCAGGTGCCATCGCCGGTGACAGCAGCGCCACCGGGGTCTTCAACGGGTCCACCTCTTATATCTGGAACGACCAGTTGA
>NZ_QJHB01000047.1 GCF_003260275.1 Homoserinimonas sp. OAct 916
CGGATCCGCTTCCGCACGCCACCGGCGTTTGCAGTGGGCAGGTATCCGCGTACGTCCTCGTTTGCGTAACGAGACTTCTGCGCCTACCGGTAGATCTCGCGGCGGTGGCCGGCATCAACGATGATGACCGTGAGTATCGCGTCCTCGATGCGGTATAGAACACGATAGTCACCACTGCGCACGCGCCATTCGGGTCGTGCAGTGAGCTTCTTTGCCGATGGTGGCCGGGCGTCCTCGGCAAGGAGTTCGATAATCGCCTGAACGCGACGTTTTGCTTCCGGAGGAAGCTTTCGGATCGCACGAGTTGCGACGGGAAGAATCTGAACCGTATACGTCACGACAGCCCGAGGTCGCGTTTCACGTCCTCCCACGGGATGGGAGTCTCCCCGAGTCGTTCGGTTTCCTCCCACGCTGCATCCACTGCCTTGATATCCGCGAGTTCTTCGGCGTCTTCGAGCAGCCGACTCAGCTGATCGGTGTCGATGATTGCCGCGACAGGGCGATTTCTGCGGGTCAAATACACCGGTTCGCGCCGGGCCGCGTCGATGATTGACGCGAGCCGTCCTCGCGCATCCGTGATTGCAACTTCAGTCATACCGCCAGTATAGAGCA
>NZ_QJHB01000048.1 GCF_003260275.1 Homoserinimonas sp. OAct 916
CTCACAGCTCTATTATCAGCTCCCCGAGGCTTATCGCAGATTTATACGTCCTTCTTCGGCTCTACATGCCAAGGCATCCACCGTTTGCTCTTAGAAACTTGTCAACAAAATTGCTAAAGACCAATGCGCAACCCCAAAGGGTTGCCATTGATACATACTTTGGACACACCAACAACTCACCGGTAAACCGGGTCTGTTGCGGCATATCCAAGATGCTCGCGTCCACTGTGTAGTTCTCAAAGTACGGGTAGTACCCCACCTGGCCCCCACAAAGGGAACCAGGGCAAGGTCCACAAGTTCTCAGTCCCAGGCCACCCTTCTCAGGCAGCCCCGGTCTGGTCCCTCAGGACCCAACAGCGTGCAACGACCAGAACTAGTGCCGGCCCCCGTTCCTTCCCCGAAGGGCGTACTTGGAAGACGATGTTCGTCCTGGTCACAATGTCAATGTTCCACCCATGAGCGCCACCGGGAAACATGTGTCCCCGAAATGGCTACGAGGTTGGTAGCCCTGTATCACAGAGGCATCCTCGAGTGCTCCTTAGAAAGGAGGTGATCCAGCCGCACCTTCCGGTACGGCTACCTTGTTACGACTTAGTCCTAATTACCGA
>NZ_QJHB01000049.1 GCF_003260275.1 Homoserinimonas sp. OAct 916
AGCGCATCGTCCACGCCCGTGGAGCCAGCGCCAAGGGCTTCTTTGAGGTCACCCATGACGTCTCCCACCTCACTTGCGCCGACTTCCTTCGCGCTCCCGGCGTTCAGACCCCCGTCATCGTCCGCTTCTCCACCGTCATCCACGAGCGTGGCAGCCCTGAAACCATCAGAGACCCTCGTGGTTTCGCCGTCAAGTTTTACACCAGAGAGGGTAACTTTGACATAGTGGGAAACAACTTCCCCGTGTTCTTCATCCGCGATGGAATCCAATTCCCGGATGTGATCCACGCTTTCAAGCCCAACCCCAAGTCCCACATCCAGGAGTACTGGAGGGTGCTCGACTTCCTGTCCTTCCACCCCGAGAGCATGCTCACCTTCGCCTGGCTGTTCGACGACGTGGGTGTTCCGATAAACTACAGGCACATGGAGGGTTTCGGGGTTCACTCCTTCACTTTGGTCAACAAGGCTGGGAAAGCGACCTTTGTGAAGTTCCACTGGAAGCCCACTTGCGGAGTCAAGAGTTTGTTGGAGGAAGACGCCGTCAGGGTTGGAGGCACCAACCACAGCCACGCTACTCAGGACCTCTACGAGTCCATTGCCGC
>NZ_QJHB01000004.1 GCF_003260275.1 Homoserinimonas sp. OAct 916
CATCGTCAGCTCCATAGAAACGGGCATATCCCATATCGCGGCCGGTTCTGAGAAACCACGCCCAAGCGGAGGTTTTCAAATGAGGCAACGTATATAGCTACGCGGAGGTTTTCTATGAGTCAACGCGAGTGTTGCGGCGAGTACCTGCCGACAGGCTAAGCTTTATTCCTGTGTCCACAGGTTCCCCTGGGGCCACGCCGCCTTAGCTCAGTCGGTAGAGCATCTCACTCGTAATGAGAAGGTCATCAGTTCGATTCTGATAGGCGGCTCCACGGGCAGTCCTCTCCAAAGGTCTTCCTTCCGAGACGGGGAATGCCCGTCCCGCATTCGACTGAGCGGCGTCAGAGTGCTCGATCCGGGTTCGTCCTGACTCGAAGAAGTGCGTTTCTACACCCTTCACCGCCGAGCGTGGACGGAGGACGTGCATCCGAGTTCTCGCGGTTCCCCTGCACCACCGCCCGGTGGTAATCTTCCCAGCATGAACACCGACGCCGGGTTGCTCGAGTGGTTACTCGATTCTGACCCCGCGTTGCGATGGCAGGTCGAACGCGACTTGGCTGGCGCACCGCACGACGTGTGGGGGGCGACGAGGGCCCGCATCGCCACCGAGGGCTTTGGGGCGCGGTTGCTGGCACTCCAGGATCCCGACGGCCAATGGGCGGGCGGCGCCTTCTTCCCCTCCGATTTCGATTTCCACGGCCCCGAGGCGGCCGAGGGTGCCGGCCAACCGTGGACAGCGACCACGTGGACACTGAACACTTTGCGCGAATGGGGCCTGGACGCCTCGGTGCTCGCCGGAACTGCAGAACTGCTCGATAGAAACAGCCGCTGGGAATATGAGAACCTGCCCTACTGGGGCGGCGAGGTCGACTGCTGCATCAACGCCTCCACACTGGCCAACGGAACCTGGCTGGGAGCGGATGTGGAACGGCTGGCCGGATGGTTTCCCGAGCACCAGCTGGCCGACGGCGGATGGAACTGCGAGTGGGTCGAAGGCTCCACGCGATCGTCGTTTCATTCCACGCTCAATGTGTTGAAGGGACTGCTGTACCACGAGATCGCCACCGGCGGCTCCGACCGATTGCGGGCGGCCAGGCACACTGCCGAGGAATACCTGCTGGTACGCCGGTTGCTGTACAGCCTCAGCTCAGGGGAGCTTGTCGGGTCGTGGGCGCCCCGATTCGCGTACCCGTTCCGCTGGCTCTACAGCGCCCTGCACGCCGCTGACCATTTTCGGGCGGCAGCGGTCCACGATGGCACCGCACCAGACCCGCGCCTGGCCGACGCCATCGCCGTGATTCGTGACGCCCGGCAGTCCGACGGCACCTGGGTGCAGGAGAGACGGCATCCCGGGCGGGTGTGGTTCGAGATGGATGTGCCGCCCGGAGAACCGTCGAAATGGCTCACCTTCCACGCCACCCGCGTGCTCGCCTGGTGGGACGGGGCCGCGCAACACTGAGGTGTCAGCAGCGGCCCTTCGCCGCGCCTCGCAAGGGCCGCTCGGGCAATCTCACCGCAATACAGCCGGGAGGTGGGGTGTGAGGTTCGACGGAGCGCACGACAGTGACAAGCCCCTACGAGACCGGGGCCTCAGCCTTCTGCTGCTCGGCGACCGTGCGGTGTACCTCGTCCATGTCCAGGGCGCGCACCGCAGCAATGACCTCGTCGAGCGCCGCCGGGCCCAGGGCACCCGGCTGCGAGAACACGAGCACCTTCTCGCGGAATGCCATCAGGGTCGGGATCGACTGGATCGCCGCTGCGGCGGACAGGCTCTGCTCAGCCTCGGTGTCGACCTTGCCGAAGAAGATGTCCGGGTGTTTTGCGGCGGCCTTGCTGTAGGTTGGCGCGAAGGCACGGCACGGCCCGCACCATGCGGCCCAGAAGTCAACGAAGACGATATCGTTCTGCGTGATCGCGTCGGCGAACGAGGCCTCGGTGAGGTCGTGTGTGGTCGATTGCTTGGTTGTCATATCTTTTCCTCTTTCACGTCTTATACCCCTAGGGGTATAGTGCTACACTAGGACTCATTCACGAGAAAGGCAACCCATGCAACGGATCAACGCCCGCGACCTGATCAAACTCAAAGACTCCGCCACCATCATCGACGTGCGCGAAGACGACGAATATGCCACCACCCATGTGGCCGGATCCCTGAGCATTCCGATGAGCTGCTTCGTCGATCGGTTCGACCAGGTGCCCACAGACACCCCGGTGTACATCATCTGCGCCTCTGGGAACCGCAGCGGCAGGGTCACCGAGTATCTCGCCGGCCGCGGCTTCGATGCCACCAACATCGAGGGCGGCATCATCGAATGGGCGGGTTATGGGGGCCCGGTGGTCTCCGGCCAGCCGGCGACGACGTGACATTCGTCGCCACATCGGCCGTCATATCGGCACGCCAACGAGAGAGATAGGGTCAGATCATGATTGAAAGTGCTACTACGAGTTCCACCGAGCAACGCAAGATCGTCAATCGGTTGAAGCGGGCGCAGGGGCAACTCGCCGCGGTGATCGCCGCGGTCGAAGACGGCAACGACTGCCGAGCGGTCGTCACGCAGTTGGCCGCGGTGTCCAGTGCGATCGACCGCGCCGGATTCCTGATCATCTCGTCGGCGATGAAGGACTGCCTCACCACGGAAGCCGATGACGACTCCAACACCAAGTCGGTGACCGTCGAAGAGCTGGAGAAACTGTTCCTCACCCTCGCGTGACAGCCCCGAGACAGCCGCACCGCAGCGTGGCGACGCGATTCAGAACATGACCGCTCAGCCCTCGGCCGCGCTGATACTGACCATCCAGGCCACGCCGAAGCGGTCGGTGAGCATTCCGAACTCATCACCCCACATGGCCTTCTCCAACGGCATGTCCACGCGGGCGCCCTCCGACAGGCGCTCCCAGTAACCGCGCAGGGCGGCATCGTCCTCGGCCGGGCCGCTGACCGAGACAGAGATGGCGCTGCCTGGGGTGTACCCCATCCTCTTCGGTGTGTCGGATGCCATCAGGGTGAGCCCGGCCGGAGTCTTCAGCTGGGCGTGCATCACCAGGTCCTGATCGTCAGGTTCGTCACTGGCATGGAAGTCGGCGAAGGTGTTGACCGTGAGTTCCCCGCCGAACACCGTGCGGTAGAACTCCATCGCCTCACGCGTGTTGTCGCGAAAGCTCAGATACGGGGTGAGGATCGTGCTCATGGCCGGTCTCCTTTGCGGCTCGTGATCGACTCACATCATCGGTCGACGTCAGTCATCAATCGACTCATTATCTTCCCGGAGCGGCGGCATGACAAGAGCTTTCACCCACTGAAGCAGGTTCAGTCGCACCAGGCTCTCCGCGGTGGCGACCCGGGCGTCCTCACCCGAACGCGTCTGCGGTCTGCTGGTGGCCCGACCCGCCCGTGACGAGAGCAAAATCACCCTGTGGTTCGCGATTTGCCGAGGATGCGCTCTCGCCCACGGGATTGATGCACTCCTTCTCCCCGTGTTGGTGCCTTCTCCATCATCCTCCCGCGCCAGCCGGATGGCGCGGCCGTTCATGCCGCACTGGCGCGCGTCACGCCCGGCACGAGTACGCTACCGACTGGAGGTGGTGCAGTTGATGTCACACGACACGGTTCGCTGGGGAATACTGGGCACCGGCGGAATCGCCCGACTCTTCGCGAACGACCTGGTGCTGCACGGGTTCGCGCTCGACGCGGTCGGTTCGCGCCACCAGCAGACCGCAGACGCGTTCGCGATGGACTTCGAGATCGCCCGCTCCCACGCGAGCTACCGCGAGTTGGTCGATGACCCGGAGATCGACGTCATCTACATCGCGACGCCGCATCCGTTCCACGCCGAGAACGCGATCGCCGCGTTGAACGCGGGCAAGCACGTTCTGGTCGAAAAGCCGTTCACGTTGAACGCGACCGAGGCCAGGCAGGTGGTGAACCTCGCGGCCGAGCGCGGGTTGCTGGTGCTCGAAGCGATGTGGACGAGGTTTCTGCCGCATATGCGTCGCATCATCGAGATTCTCGAAACCGACACGATCGGCGAGGTGCGCGGCCTGATCGCCGACCACACCCAACATCTGCCCGATGACCCCGCGCACCGGCTGAATGCGTTGGAGCTCGGCGGCGGCGCCCTGCTCGACCTCGGCGTGTACCCGATCTCATTCGCCTCGCAACTGTTCGGCACCCCCCAGCAGATCAGCGCGTCCGCCACCTTCAAACCGACCGGCGCCGACGCCCAGGTCGCGACCATCTTTCGCTACGGCGACAGCCAGTTGGCCACAACCCTGTCGGCGAGCAACACCACTGGGCCCAACCGGGCGACGATTCTCGGCAGCGCCGGTCGGATCGATATCGACGGCGTCTGGTACGCCCCCACGTCGTTCCGGGTATACGACGATGCCGGCGAGGTGTTGGAGACGTACGAGTCGACCGTGACCGGGCGCGGGATGCAATTTCAGGCACTCGAGGTGGAGCGTCTGGTCACCTCCGGGCGCACCGCCAGCGAGATCCTCTCCCCCGACGAGACCGTCAGAGTGATGGAAACCCTCGACGAGATTCGACGACAGATCGGGCTTCGCTACCCCCAGGAGTGACAGAGCCCCAACGCACCCCGTTTGGTGCCTGAATACGCGACTCGGGCCAGACGGTTACCATGGTCGGGTGAATACGAGCGAGACTCCCGGTTCGGGGGCAGAAACCGGCAGGCCCGGCAACGGGGGCCCTCCAACCGGACCGTTCACCGGGTCTGTAACCGGCCCGGATGCCGTTGACGACAGCCTCGGCGGGCCCGACACACCGCCCGCGCACAGTGCCGGACCCACCAACTGGCGGCACCGGCATCCGATCGCCGCGCACGCCACCGCGATCGTGCTCGCCCTGGTTCTGGCGGGCACCGCTGCTGTGTTCGCTGGAAAATCCGTGACAGCCAATGATGCAACCGCCGAGCCGATCGCCCCCGTCTCGGCCAGCCCAAGTGTCGCCCCCAGCTTTCCGCCTCCTCCGGGCGAGGCCCGGCCAGCCCCAGACGAACGCACCAGCTCCCGGATGCGCACCTGCTCGGTCGCAGACCTCGCCACCGACGACCGCCTGGGCACGTTTTACGCCCACGTGCGCAACGCCGAGACCGGTGACGTGCTCTTCGACCGGCGTGGCGACACCCCGGCGCGCACCGCAAGCGTGTTGAAAGTGCTCACGACGGCGGCCGCACTGGCCGAACTCGGCCCCGACTACCGTGCCACGACCACCGTGGTGCGTGGAAGCGAGCCCGGCAGCATCGTGTTGGTCGGCGGCGGCGACCTGACCCTCAGCCGCACCCCGAGCGGAGACGAGCCCGCCTACTACGGCGCACCGCACCTCGACGATCTCGCCCGCCAGACGAAGGATGCGTGGGAAGCCGATCCAGAAACGGCGGGCACCCCGATCACGTCGCTTGTGCTCGATTCCGGCCGCTTCGGCGACCCTGCATGGCAGCCCAGTTGGGAGCGCGAAGAACTCTACGACGGCTACATCCCAGAGATCACCGCCCTGCAGGTCGACGGAGACCGGGACAATCCGTACAACAACGTATCGACACGCAGCGAAGACCCGATCGGCCGGGCCGGCGCCGCCTTCTCCGAGTTATTCGGCGGGCTGGTGATCAGCCGAGGCACCGCAGACTCCGGCGCCGAAACGTTGGGCGAGGTCTCCTCCCAGCCGGTCGGCACGCTCGTGCAACAGTCATTGATCGTGTCCGACAACGCCCTGGCCGAGATGCTCGGCAGGCTGACCGCGATCTCTGCTGGCGCTGGAAACACTTTCGGTGCCCTGCAAGACGGCACCACTGGCGCCCTGGACAGCTACGGCATCGACACCGGCGCACTCACCATCGTCGACGGCTCAGGCCTCAGTGACGACAATGCCGTGCCGCCCTCATACATCACGCAGCTGCTGCGCAAGGTCAATGACCGCGACGGCAACCTCGGTTACGTGTTCGACGGGCTTCCCGTCGCGGGCGAGACCGGTTCGCTCGGCTATGGCGACCGATTCACGGGCGACAACTCCGTGGCACGCGGCAGTGTCTTCGCGAAGACCGGCTGGATCGACACCGGCTATACGCTGGCTGGGATCATTCACGCCGACGACGGAACCACCCTCACCTTCGCCGTCTACGCGCTCGACGATGTGGGCGAGAGCGCCAAGCAGGCGATCGACACGATCACCACCGGCTTCTACCGCTGCGGAGACAACCTCTCGAACCACTGACGCCTGGTGATCCTGGTGGTCCTGGTGGGGTGAGAACTTCGTGTCAAACTTCAGGATGCGAGTACCGCCGGCGCGCAGAGAACCTCGGCGTGCCTCTCATCCTGAGTTCGTGAGCTCCCTGCCCATCGCATTCATCGCCCGGTTCTCGGCGTTTTCTTCGCAACGGTGGGGATGCGCCGCGGCCCAGACACGCATCGTGGCCGAGCACCCATACCCGGTGCGGTCACCACGTAGCCCAGCACCCACCGGCATCCGGCGCCGCGGTGGTAGCCTGTCGAACAAAACGGATCTGTGGCCGATCCCGGATCCGAATGACACAAGGGGACAGTCGAATCCGTGGCTAAGGCGCTTTTCATCATCGATGTACAGAACGATTTCACCGAGGGCGGTGCGCTCGGTGTCGCCGGCGGTGCGGCCGTGGCACTCGGGATCAGCCAGTACCTGGCACGCAATCCCGAGGGCTACGACGTGGTGATCGCCTCCCGCGACTGGCATGACGCCGACAACGACAATGGCGGTCATTTCGCCACCAACGAAGCCCCCGACTTCGCCACCACCTGGCCGGTGCACTGCGTCGCAGGCACCCCCGGCGCCGAATACCATTCCGCACTGGACACGAACCGCATCGACGTGCACGTGAAGAAGGGCCAGGGCAAGCCCGCCTACTCCATCTACCAGGGAACCACCGACGACGGCGAGACCGTGCCGCAACTTCTCGACCGCTTGGACGTGACCGATATCGACGTGGTGGGCATCGCCACCGATTACTGTGTTCGGGCATCCGCCCTCGACGCGGTCAGCGACCAGCGGCAGGTTCGCGTGCTGACCGACCTCACCGCGGCCGTGGCCGAGGCCTCTCGGGTGGCCGCTGTTGCCGAACTGGCCGAGGCCGGCGTCGACGTGCAGGAATCCGTGTCCCTGCCCCAAACCGAAGCTGATGCCTGAGCCTGCGGGCCACAGACACGAAGGCACCCGAAAGGGCGCCCCCAAATACACGCGCGCGACCGACCCACGCGACTGGGCACCGCCTCGCTGGCTGCGCATCGCCCTGCCAACGGTTCTGCTGCTGATCTGGTTGGCCCTCGCCGGGATCGGCGGTCCAACATTTGGCAAGATCTCGAGCGTCTCCACGAACGACCAGGCGTCGTTCCTGCCGGCGAGCGCAGAGAGTACCGAGGTGCAGGCGTGGCAGCAGAAGTTCACCGACTCCGAGGCGATTCCCGCAATCGTGCTGCTGGTGGCGGATGCGCCGATCCCCCAGTCCGAACTGGCCCACTATGCGCAGCTCGGCACGAAGCTGGCCGCTGTCGACGGCGTGCACCACAACCCAGACGCCACCACCGGCCAGGTCGTCGGCCCGATCCCATCGAAAGACATGCGGGCGGTGCAGTTCATCGTGCCGATCGACCAGGGCAACGGCCTGACCGCTGTGATCGCCGACCTGCGCCACGTCGTCGACGAGAACACCCCGGCCGGAGTGACCGCCTACGTCACGGGACCGGCCGGGCTCACCGCCGACCTGGTCTCCGCGTTCGGCGGGATTGACGGCATTCTGCTGGTGGTCGCGGTCAGCGCGGTGTTCCTCATCCTGCTGCTGGTCTACCGTTCCCCGATTCTGCCGTTCCTGGTGCTGTTCACCTCGATCTTCGCGCTCAGCGCGGCGATCCTCGTGATCTACGCCCTGGCCAGTTGGGACTGGATCAAGCTGAGCGGCCAGAGTCAGGGCATCCTGTCGATTCTCGTCATCGGCGCCGCCACCGACTATGCACTTCTGCTCGTCGCGCGCTACCGGGAGGCGCTCGAGCAGGTCGATTCGCGGTGGGCGGCCATTGGGCGGGCGCTGCGCGGAGCGTTCGCACCCATCATCGCCTCGGGGAGCACGGTGATCATCGCGCTGCTCTGCCTGCTGTTCTCCGACCTCAACTCGAACCGCAGTCTCGGCCCGATCGCCGCGGTGGGCATCGCCTTCGCCCTGCTGTCGGCGCTCACCCTGCTGCCGGTGCTGTTGGTGATCTTCGGCCGGGTCGCGTTCTGGCCGTTCCGCCCGCTGGTGCGAGAGCACGCGGAACCGGCGCACGTCCCCGGGGCGCATGCGCCGGGGCTCGAGGGCATCAGCGGACTCTGGCGGCGGGTGGGCACTCTCGTTGCCTCCCACCCGCGTGCGACCTGGCTGGCCGCACTACTGGTGCTGGTGGTCTGCGTTCTCGGCCTGCCGCAACTGAAAGCGAGCGGGGTGCCGCAATCAGATTTCATCCTCAGCCAGTCCGATGCGGTCGACGGCCAGGCCGTACTCGGTACGCACTTTAATGCGGGCTCGGGAACCCCGGTCGTGATCGTCACCACCGAGGCTCACGCTGAAGCGATCGCGGATGCCGCAGTGAAGGCGAAGGGCATCAACGAGGCCACCGTCTACACCGGCCCGGTGAAACCTCCCACCGGCCCGCCGCTGGCACCGCCGCCCGGGCCACCCACATCCTCCGAGCCGTCCTCCCCGAGCGCGCAGGCCCCCAGCGCACAGCCACCGACCACGCAGCCACCCAGTACTCAGCCACCCAGTGCTCAGCCTGCGGTTCCTCCGTCCACGGGCACGCCGATTCCCCTGCCAGAACCATTGGTGCGCGACGGCCGCGTGCTGGTCAACGCCACCCTCGAGTACGAGGCCGACTCCGATGCCGCCGAGCAGGTCGTGCGGGAGCTGCGCGAAACGCTGCCGGCGGTCGACCCCCAGGTGCTGGTCGGCGGAGTGACCGCGATCGCCCTCGACACGAACACCACCGCCCAGGCCGACCTCATGAAGATCATCCCGATCGTGCTGGTGGTCATTCTGCTCATCCTGATGCTGCTGCTGCGCTCGATCCTCGCGCCCGTGCTGCTGATCTCGAGCGTGGTCGTCTCCTATGCGTCAGCCCTCGGGGTGTCTGCCGTGGTCTTCAACCACATCTTCGGGTTTTCGGGCGCGGATGCCGCCGTTCCCCTGTTCGGCTTCGTGTTTCTAGTCGCACTCGGCGTGGACTACAACATCTTCCTGATGACACGCGTGCGCGAGGAGTCGCTCCTGCTGGGCACCCGCCCGGGCATCCTGCGCGGACTGGGCAAGACCGGCAGCGTGATCACCTCGGCCGGGGTGGTGCTGGCCGCCACCTTCGCGGCGCTCAGCGTCATCCCCATCCTGTTTCTCGTGCAGATTGCGTTCATTGTGGCGTTCGGGGTGCTGCTCGACACCGTCATCGTGCGCTCCCTGTTGGTGCCCGCCCTCTCGTATGACATCGGCCGGGCCATCTGGTGGCCGTCGGCCCTCGCTCGCGACGCTCGCGACGCCCGCGAGAGTGCAGACGATGAGGCTATCCGCGCCGGATAACCTCAACTATTCACCTCTCGACGATATTGCGCCCGAGGAAAAGCGGCTGAGCACGGCTGCAGAGCTCAGTCGGATAGATGAACAAGTTGTCTAGCGTTTGCCAGCCATCAGGTGGCGATCTGTGCAGAGTGAATGGCCGAAATTCTGCTTATTGCACAAGGCGGTTATCCGTGGCACCGTGGCAGGTGGTGGGCTTGAGCCGTTGGCCCGCCAGAAGGGCACTCCGCACCATGAAGTCCACAGAAAACAGCACGTCAAGAGATTCCAACCCGCCAGTCGCTCACCGCTCGTTCATCGAGACGAACGTCACACGCAACACCGCAGCTGACACCAGCGCCGCCTCCGCCGCCGCGGGCACCTCCGCGCCGAGCGCGGCCGAGATCCTGCCCGAGCTGTACCGACAGATGAGCATCGCGCGCGCCATCGACCGCGAGGCCGTCAACCTGCAGCGCACCGGAGCGCTGCCCGCATACGCCCCGCTGATCGGCCAGGAGGCAGCGCAGGTCGGCAGCGGAGCCGCGATCGACAAACGCTACGACTTCGCCTTTCCCACCTACCGCGAGTTGGGAGTCGCGGTCGCGATGGGCGTTGATCTCACCGGCTACATGGCCACCCACCTGGCCAGCTGGCACGGCGGGCTCTACGACCCGGTTGCCTCCCGCTTCGCCCCGATCCAGGCAGTGGTGGCCGGTTCGGTGCTGCACGCGATGGGCTGGGCGCTGGGCCAGAAACTGGATGCCGGCCTCGCCCCCGTCGGGCGCGCACCGAACGAAGCATCCGCACACGACTCATCCAACCCAGACGCGAACGAACCAGCCGCAACCGAACCAGACACCTCATCCGCCCCCATCGGTGCCGCCATCGCATACTTCGGTGACGGCGCCAGTTCGCAGGGCGATGTGCACGAGGCGATGAACTTCGCGGGCGTCTACACCCTGCCCGTGGTTTTCTTCTGCCAGAACAACGGCTGGGCGATCTCGGTTCCCACCGAGAACCAGGTTGCGGGCGGCTCGGTGTCTGCTCGCGCCGCCGGTTATGGGCTGCCCTCCGAGAAGATCGACGGCAACGATGTCGCTGCCGTGTACGAGGCCACCGCCCGGGCGCTGAACCGGGCGCACTCCGGCGGCGGAGCGACCGTGATCGAGGCGATGACCTACCGGGTGGGCCCCCACTCCACATCGGATGATCCCGGCCGGTACCGGTCACTCGACGAGGAACAGTCCTGGCGAGCGCGCGACCCCCTCAAACTCTGCGAGAAGCGCCTGCGCGACGAGGGCCTGGCCGGCGACGAGTTCTTCACGGAGGCAGCCGCACACGCGCTCGAGGTGAGCGAACAGGTGCGCGCGGGCATCCTCAGCCAGGTCGACCGGCCGATGCACGAACTCTTCGACTTCGTCTACGCCGAGCCGCCGGCCGCCCTGCTGGCACAACGCGACCGCGCACTGGAGGAGATCTCATGACAATGACAGCAGACACCCGCCCCCGCACCCCACACACCGAGACGCGGCATCTCTCGATGCAGCAGGCGCTCAACCTCGCCCTCGAGCACAGCCTCGCAGCCGATGACCGCACGCTGATCTTCGGCGAAGACGTCGGCCGGGTCGGCGGCGTCTTTCGCGTGACAGACGGGTTGCAGCAGAAGTTCGGCGCCGCCCGGGTGTTCGACACCCCGTTGGCGGAATCCGGGATCATGGGCATGGCGGTCGGGCTGGCGATGGCCGGCTGGCGCCCCGTACCCGAACTGCAGTTCGACGGCTTCTCCTACCCGGCGATGAACCAGGTGATCAGTCAGATGGCCCGCATGAACAACCGCTCGCGCGGCACAATGCCCATGCCGATCACCCTCCGGCTGCCGAGCTTTGGCGGCATCCGTGCTCCCGAATTGCACGGCGAGTCACTCGAGTCGCTCTTCGCCCACGTGCCCGGGCTCAAGGTCGTCTCGCCGTCCACACCGAACGAGGCCTACCACCTGCTGCGCCAGGCGATCGCCGACCCCGACCCTGTGGTGTTCATGGAGCCGAAATCCCGTTACTGGCAGCGCGGCGACGTGCTGTTGCCGGCACCGAGCGACACCGAGTCGGATGCCGCAACCGCTGAGCACGAGACCACGACACCGGTCGGCACTTCCAACGTTGTGCGAGAGGGCAAGCACGCCACCCTGATCTCGTGGGGCGCCATGGTGTCCACCTGCCTGCAGGTGGCCGAGTACGCGGCCGAAGACGGAGTCGAGTTGGAGGTGCTCGACCTGCGCTGGCTGAAACCGATCGATGCGGCCGGCATTCAGGCCTCGGTCTCGAAGACCCGGCGCGCGATCGTCGTGCACGAAGCGCCGCTGACCGCGGGGCTCGGCGGCGAGGTGAGCGCTATCATCATGGAACGGTGCTTTGACGCACTTCGGGCCCCGGTGGAGCGGGTGACCGGCTTTGATGTGCCGTACCCCAGTGGTGCGCTGGAAGACGCGTACCTGCCGAACGCAGACCGCATCCTGAACGCGGTCCAGAAAACATTGGAGTATCGCCGTGGCTGAGATCTCATTCGAACTTCCCGATCTCGGCGAGGGCCTGGTCGAGGCCAGGGTGCTCGAGTGGCTGGTGTCGATCGGCGACATGGTCACCCGCGGGGAACCGCTGGTCGAGGTGGAGACCACGAAGTCAGCGGTCGAGTTGCCGTCGCCGCAGACCGGCGTTGTCGTCACCTTCCACGCCGAGGAAGACGACCTTCTGCACGTCGGAGACACCTTGGTCACCTTCGAGGTGGATGACGAGCAGGCGGGTATCGTGGGAACGGTCCCCAAGGCCGAGGCACCCGAGCGGCGCGTGCGCCTGCAGCTGCCCGACGACTGATGACACCGACCGCAACCACACAGGAGGTGAGAGGCTCGCTAGAGATCCACTATGAGGTGACCCCCGGCGATCGCCCCATTCTTCTGGTTCACGGGTTCGCCTCCAACTCAACCTTGAGCTGGGTGAACACCGGCTGGCTGACCGCTGTCGAAGAGGCCGGACGCGGAGCGATCACGGTTGACCTGCGCGGCCACGGCCAGAGCACCCACCTGCATGATGCCGAACGCTACTCACCCCAGCTGATGGCCGGTGACCTCGTGGTCGCCCTCGACGCCGCCGGCGTGCCCGCAGACAGCCCCGTCGACGTGATCGCGTACTCCATGGGCTGCCGCGTCGCGCTCGCGCTCGCCGAGGTCGCCCCAAAACGCGTGCGGCGTCTCGTGCTCGGCGGCGTGGGCACCCGGGAATTGTTCGCCGAGTGGGATCCGGATGCCGCCGAGGCGTTTCTGACAGAAGGCACGACTGCCGACGACAAGCTCATGCAACAGACCTTGACGATCGCCATGTCGGTGCCGGGGAATGACCCGTTGGCGCTCCTGGCCTGCATTCGGGGCATGGCCGGCGGGCCCGTCACCAGGGCCCCCGACGTGCCCACTCTGGTCGCTGCCGGTGAACGCGACGAGGTGGCCTCCGACGCCGAGGAGTTGGCCGCTCAGTTGGGTGCGGAGTTCGTGAGCATCCCGAAGAGGCACCACTTCACCGCGGTGTCGTCCCGAGTGTTCAAGCAGGCCGCCCTAGATTTCCTCTCCTGAGCAGGCAGGCCCGCTGAGGGGTCACGATCGTCGCCTCCCAGCGCCTCACCGGGTGCGCCAGATGCCGATCGTGGCCTCTCACTTCGGCGGGCGCCGCCACGCGGATGAGGGGATGATCGTTGGATAGTCTCGGAAGATGATCTCCGCACGCGACCGTTTCACCGGGGCGAGCACCCAGGTGGCGACGCAGGTGAGCATCAACTTCGGCGCCTCACTGGCGGCCACAGTGCTGCCGGTGGTCGGTGTACCCGTCGTCGTCGCCGCCCGGCAGGTCGTCACCGCGGTCGTGCTGCTTCCGTTCTACCGGCCCCGGCGCGCTGATTTCGCGTGGCGGAACCTCTGGCCCGCGATTGCCCTCGGAGTGATCCTGGCCGTCATGAACCTCACCTTCTATGGGGCGATCGCACGGCTCGGCCTCGGCACAGCCGCCACCCTGGAATTCCTCGGGCCGCTGGCCGTTGCCCTGCTCGCCTCCCGCCGCCTGCTCGATGCGGGCTGCGCGGCACTCGCGGCGGCTGGTGTGATGATGCTGACCTTCAGCGGCGGCACCGTCGACCCGATCGGCATCGTGTTCGCCCTGATCGCGGCAGCGGCCTGGGCGGGGTACATCCTGTTGACCCGCACCGTTGCGACCCGGTTGCGCGGGCTCTGCGGGCTGACGGTCGCCAGCATCGTCTCGACGATCATCCTGCTGCCGGTCGCGCTGATGGTGGTGCAGTGGAGCGCGTTGAGTTGGCCCGTGCTGGGGATTCTCGTCGCCGCCGGCCTCCTGGCCAGCGCTATTCCGTACAGCCTCGATACCTTCATCCTGCGGCGGATCACGCCCAGGCTCTATGCGGTCATCACCAGCACGTCGCCGGTGATCGCAGCCGGTTTCGGTGCCCTGATTCTGGGCGAGACCTACACCGGGGTTCAGCAGTTGGGCATTGTGGCCGTTGCAGTGGCGACCGCGGTCGCGGTCGCCACTGCAACGCCCGCCGCTTCTGCAACATCGGTGGCATCGGCCGCATCTGCCGCGATGACCGTCTCAGCGGTGCCCGGCACCCCGGTCGCCCAAGATCCCGCTGATCACACTGAGCCCACTGAGCCCGCTGATCACGCTGATCACGCTGAGCCCACTGAGGCCGCCGCCGAGTCTGGCGCAGGACCTTGCGCGGTTCGGGTCGGAGAGATTCGCGCCGAAGACGCCGGCCTCAGCTGAAGTCGGGGTCGGGGCCGCCCTGGTAGACCGGGCTCTGCTCCTCGAGCGGCCAGCGCCGGCGACCCGCGTTGAGCACCCCGTGGCTCTCCTCCAGGTAGCACGTGCCACAGAGGGCCTCGTAGCTGACGACCGGCTGATCCTCGACCGCACCCACATCGGAGGTGTCGATGGCGACCTGTTCGCCTGCGAACGTGAACACGTCACCGACCTTACGGGCGTTGAAGACCGCTTTGCGCCCGCATCGGCAGATCGTCTTCAGCTCTTCCAGACTGTGCGAGATCTCCAGCAACCGCCGGCTGCCGGGGAACGCCACGGTCTGGAAGTCGGTGCGGATGCCGTATGCCAGAACAGGAATGTTCTCGAGCACCGCGATGCGCAGCAGGTCGTCGACCTGGGCCTCGGTGAGAAACTGCGCCTCGTCAACCAGGAGGGCGCTCACGTCGCGCCCCATCCGCTTAGCGGTGCGCCCCCGGTGACGCTGGAACTCCATGTAGGCATCTGACTCGGGAGCGAGCAGAAAATCGACCTCGCGCCGTACACCCAACCGCGACAGGATGCCGAGGTCGGCCTTGGTATCGACGGCCGGCTTGGTGAGCAACACCGCGTGCCCACGCTCTTCGTAGTTGTACGCCGCCTGCAGCATCGCCGTGCTCTTGCCGCTGTTCATCGCACCGAAACGGAAATAGAGTTTCGCCATCGCCCTCGTCGTTCCGTTCCTCGGCCTGCGCCGCAATCCAGTGGTCTTCTCGTCGCCGAACGACAACGATTTCCACTGTACTGGAGTAGCCACCGGGCATTTCTCCGCCACCCCGGGCGCCAAAGGGTCGTCGCACATTTTGGCCCTGGCCGGGTGCGTCTGCGGCCTGGGAACCCAGCCCTGCTGCAACCAGTGGGCGCGTCTCCGGGGCTCCGGGGGCTACGGGGCTACGGGGCTACGGGGTGTAGCTGGCCACGGTGTCGGTCTCGAATGCCTTCTTGACCTCGGCCATTTTGTCCCAGTCGATGAGAACGATCGACTGGCCGTCATCGGAGGTGCCGGTGCCGAGGGTGGGTGCGGTGAAGAACGACACGTCACTGGAGCGCAGGTTGGTCATCCCGAGCGCCAACCCACCCAGGTAGGCAGAGTTCAAGCCCTCATCCACCGCGAGGTAGGGGGCGATTGAACCGACGAGTTCGCTGAGCCTGGCGGGGTCGGTGAGGGTCTGCGCGCTCAGCGTCTTGCCCATCACTGCCTTCAGGTAGGCCTGCTGGTTGCGCGCTCGCTGGTAGTCGCCGTCGGAGAACGAGTAACGCTCCCGCACGAAGGCGAGCGCCTGGTCGCCGTTCAACTGCTGGGCGCCCTCGAAGAACTGGTAGCCGCCCGCGCTGAAACTGGTGGTGCTCTCCACGTCGACTCCGCCGAGCGCGTCGGTCACGCCTTTGAACCCCTCGAAGTCGACGACGGCCACGTGGTCGATGCGGGTTCCGATCAGCTGCTCGATCGTCTCCACGGCCAGCGGAACGCCGCCATACGAGAGCGCGGCATTGATCTTCGCCGAGCCCTGGCCGGGAATCTCCAACCAGCTGTCACGCAGAATGCTCATCACGTAGATGTGCTGCTTGTCTGCCGGGATGTGAGCGACCATGATCGTGTCGGAGCGCTGGCCGGTGAGGTCATCGAGGCTGCCATCGTTCTCACCGCGGGTGTCGGAGCCGAGCAGGAGGATGTTCTGGGCCCCCGTCGTGGACGCCGCTGGCCGGTTCGCGTCATCCGGAAACGCCGACGAAAGCTTCTGGGTGTTGGAGTCAAAATTCTGTGCCAGCATCCACATGTACCCACCGACGCCGATCAGCGCGAGAACGAGCACACCGGCTACCACAATGAAGGCGATCTTGGCCGGATTGCGTCTCTTGCGGGCCGTTGGGTGGGACATAGTCATTGGGATACCCTATGACACGCTCGCTGATAAGTAGATGGGTGCGGCCTGTGTAACAGCCTGCCCAGTTCCGCGGGATCCAGCGGATCGGCCGGATGGCTGAGTCGTTCGCAGCCGACATCCGGCCCACATCTGCGGTCTCGTCACCCGCGCGCGCGGCCGGGTCGCGTCATCTCGCTGTGCGGCGTGGTCGCAGTCGGCTGGCTCAGGCGGGAATGGCGAGCGCTTGTGCCGTGTGTTCCATGACCTCGATGGCTCGTTCGGGAGTGTCGGTCAGCCGGGTGCCGTAACTGGGGATGAGCTCCTTGAGGTGCGGCTCCCACGCCTTGATCTGGTCGGGGAACGAGCTGCGCAGCAGCCCGAGCATGATCGGTACCGCCGTGGAGGCGCCCGGAGACGCTCCGAGCAGCCCGGCGATCGTTCCGTCGGCCGAGGAGACGACCTCGGTGCCGAACTGCAGCACTCCGCCCTTCTCCGCGTCTTTCTTCATCACCTGCACCCGCTGGCCTGCCGTGATCAGGTGCCAGTCCTCGGGATCGGCGGTGGGCATGAACTCCTGCAAGGCCTTGAACTGTTTCTCCTTCGGCGCCAACACCTCACCGATCAGATACTTCATGAGGTCGAAGTTGTCTTTGGCCACCGCCAGCATGGGGATGAGATTTCCCGGCCTGATCGACAGCGGCAGATCCAGGATCGAGCCCGTCTTCAAGAACTTGGGGCTGAACCCGGCATACGGGCCGAACAGGAGCGACGCCTTGCCGTCGACCACGCGGGTGTCGAGGTGCGGCACCGACATCGGAGGGGCACCCACTGCAGCCTTGCCGTACACCTTGGCGTGGTGCATGGCGACGATCTCCGGATTGTCGGTGCGCAGAAACTCGCCGCTGATCGGAAAGCCGCCGAAACCGTCGATCTCCGGGATGCCCGACTTCTGCAGCAGGTTCAGGGCGCCCCCGCCGGCGCCGACGAAGACGAACCGGGCACGCAATGACCCGCGCGTGTTTCCCACCGCGTGACGGTACCCGACCTTCCAGGTGCCATCCTTCATGCGTGTGAGGTTCTTCACATCGGTCTCGCGCCAGAGATCAACGTCGCGCTCGACGAGGTAGCGAAAAAGCTGGTGAGTGAGCGCCCCGAAGTCGACGTCGGTGCCCGAAACCACCCGGGTCGCGGCGAACTTCTCCCCCACCTCTCGCCCGTCCACCAACAGCGGTGTCCAGGCGGCGATCTGCACGGGGTCGTCAGAGAACTCGATGCCGGCGAAGAGCGGCTCCTCCTTCAACGCCTCATACCGCTTGCGCAGGTATTCGACGTTGGCCTCGCCCTGCACGAATGTCATGTGCGGGGTGGCGTTCAGGAACGTCTCGGGGGCGTCGAGCTCACCGGCCGCGACCATTCCGGCCCAGAACTGGCGGCTGATCTGGAACTGCTCGTTGATCGCCACCGCCTTGGCTGTGTCGACGGAACCGTCGGCCGCCTCGGGCATGTAGTTGAGCTCACAGAGAGCGGCGTGTCCTGTGCCGGCGTTGTTCCAGGGGTTGCTCGACTCGAGGGCGACATCGGACAGTCGCTCCAGAACAACGATCGACCAATCGGGCTGGAGTTTTTTCAACATCACGCCCAGCGTGGCACTCATGATGCCGCCGCCGATGAGCACTACGTCAACAGGTTTGGGAGGGGTCACTCTTCGAGTTTACTGAGGCAGTCAGCGTTCGGCATATTCCGCGGGCGTCTCCACCGCTGCGAGTCCGCGCTCGAGGCGCTCGATGACAGCTGCCCGGGGGGCGGGCCTGCCGAAGTAGAAGCCCTGCGCATTGGTCACACCCAACGCGCGCAAGCGGCCAGCAGCCGATTCGTTCTCGACGCCCTCCACGACCATGGCGTGCCCGAGCGTGTCCATGTAGCCGCGCAGCGCCTTCACCATTTCGCGCTGGCGCACGTCATCGAGGTCGGGAACGAGGGTGCGGTCGAGTTTCAGGACGTCCATCGGCAGCCGCACCAGCGCCCCCACCGACGACTGCTCGGCGCCGTAGTCGTCGAGCGCAATCATCAGGCCGCGCCCGCGGAGGTTGACCGCCTGCAGGCGCAACTCCTCGGAGACCACGCGCAACGACCGTTCATTCAACTCCAGGCACAGGTCGACGCCAGGAAATCGCTTCGGCACGCCTTGCAGGAAGTCGCCGAGGTTGGTCGGCAGTATTTGCTTGGCTTCGAGGTTGACCGCCATCATGGTGACCGTCGGGGCCACCTGGCGGAACTGTACAGCGGCATCCATCGCCTGTTCGATGACCTGGCGGGTGAGGGCGTCCATGCGCCCCAGCCGTTTCGCCTTGTCGACCAGTGACGATGGCGAGACCGGGCCAACATCGGGGTCGGTGTATCGCACCAGCGCCTCGAAGCCCCAGATGCGATCTTCAAGGATATTGACGATCGGCTGGTAGACCACGGTCAGCAGCTGCTCGTCGATCGCCCGGGCCACCACGTCGTTGATGCGCGAGGAGCGGTGTGGCGAAATGCTCACAGAACCGCCGCCACGCCGCCCCAATTTCTTCATGTCGAGCATGCTGCGGTCGGCATCGATCACCAGTGCGGCAAGATCGGTCTCACGGTGTGCGGAGTAGGCCAGGCCAACACTGACCGACACCGAGACCTCCTTCTGTTTGTCAACCAGTCGCACCGAGACCCCGGCCTCGATGATGATGCGCTCGGCGACCTGACGCGCCTCCGTCAGCGACCCCAATTCGGTGAGGATGACGACGAACTCGTCGCCGCCGACCCGAAACACCAGGTCTCCCGGGCGCACAGCTGCCTGTAACCGTTCGGCCAGCGTGCGAAGCATCAGGTCGCCGGCGTGGTGGCCGTACTGGTCGTTGTAACCCTTGAACTGGTCGATGTCGATGAACAACACCGCAATGGCCTCGGAGTAGGCGCGGTTGTCGTTGATGCGTTCGAGGCTCTGTTGAAAGGCACGGTAGTTCGGCAGGTCCGTGAGGTGGTCGGTGTTCGCCTCCAGGGTGAGACTGTCAACGCTGCGACCCAACTGACTGTGCATCCACAGCAGTTTGACCAGCAGCACACCGCCGAGCCCGGTCGCGACGACGGCAACGCCGCCCAGCGCGTAGACCTGCCACCCGGGCGGGCCGCCGGAAACGATCACCAGCACCAGGGCGACCAGCACGATGGCGACCAGCACGATCGGCAACGCCAGGAGCATCCTGCGGGGTCTGCCCGGGTGCTCCGTTCGAGCTCTCGTCTTCGAGATGGTGGCCGTCATGAAACCCAAGACTAGCCGTCGGCACCCCGGGTGGCCGCCTGTTGCGGGTCACGAACCACCCAGATCGACGTCAAGGCCTCGTTCCCGAGAACGATCGACGGGGCGGCGGCTCTCGCGCTGCCGGTGGTGGAGTCGTCTGCCGGGACGATCTCCACCTGGGTGCCCGAGCCGAAGGGGCGTTGTTCGATCACCCGGATCAGGCAGTCCAGGTGCACATCGAGGTCTTCCAGATAGCGCAGCAGCACCGGGTCGTCGTCGCAGATTCGTGCCACCACTCCGCTGTCACCGGCCTGCAGCTCGGTCAGCGGCACCGCATCCGGCATGATGACCGTGCCGTCGGGCCCGGGGATCGGATCACCGTGCGGATCGCGGGTCGGCTGGCCCAGCTTGGCGTCGATGCGGTTGAGCATGAGGTCGGAGATCGCGTGTTCCAGCACCTCGGCCTCGGCGTGCACCTGATCCCAGCGGTAGCCGAGCTCGGCGACCAGGTAGGTCTCGATCAGGCGATGCCGCCTGACCATCGCCTTGCCCATCTGCTGGCCCTCACCGGTCAACTCGATGGACGCATACGGGCGGTGGTGCACCAGCTCGAGACTGGTCAGCCGGCCGATCATGTTCGAGACCGATGACGGCGCGACGCCCAGCCTGCGGGCCAGCCACGATGTGGTGACTGGGGCGTCGGACCACTCGTTGGCGGCGTAGATGACCTTCAGGTAGTCCTGCATGACCGGGCTGAGCGCGCTCTCGCCGGCCCCCTCCGTCCCGATCGCATCAACAGCCACGGCACAATCCTAAAGCGCGTGCGCCGTGATGGACTGGTAGGCCTCGGCAAGCCTGTCCGGGGTGAGCACCTCACCGACCGGGCCGTGGGCCAGCAGTCGCCGGTTGAGCAGCAGCGCGTGGTCATAGTAATCGGTAGCTGTGACGAGATCATGATGCACGACCAAGATCGTCGCCCCGGCGTCGCGCAGCTCGTGCAGAATTTGAACGATCAGCCGTTCGCTGGTGGCATCCACACCGACGAACGGTTCGTCGAGAAGGATGATGTCGGCCTGCTGCGCCAGCGCTCTGGCCAGGAAGACCCGTTGCTGCTGGCCACCGGAGAGCGTACCGATCTGCTGGAGCGCATGATCGGACATGCCGACCTTGTTCAGGCAGTCCCGGGCGATCGCCCTCTCGTGCTTACCCGGGCGGCGGAACACTCCGAGCCGGGGGTAGGTTCCGAGAAGTGCCGTATCGAGGGCGTTGATGGGAAAATTCCAGTCGACGTCGCCGCGCTGCGGAACGTAGGCGATCTGTTTGCGCACGGCGCCGACGGGCCGGCCGAAGATGGTGACCTCTCCGGCATCCGGCTCGATCAGTTTCAGTATCCCCTTCAGCAGTGTGGACTTTCCCGCACCGTTCGGGCCGACGATGGCGGTCATGGTGCCTGGGGCAGCCCGGAAGCTCACGTCGGTGACGGCGCTCGTGCCGAAGTAGGAGATCGAGAGATTTCGAACCTCGATGGCCGGCTGCCTCATTGCGTCAGCCCGGCGTGGATCTGGGTGATGTTGAAGGTGAGCATCTTCAGGTAGCTCTCGCCGTCGCCGCCGGGAGTACCCAGTTCGTCGGAGAAGATCTTTCCGTGAATGGGGGTTCCGGTCTCGGCCGATATCGTCTCCATCGGCCGGGGGTCGACGTTGGATTCGAGGAACAGCACCGGCACGCCGGTCGAGCGCACCAGGGCGACCAGGGCGTTGATCTGCGCCGGCGTGCCCTGCTCGTCGGTGTCGATCTCCCAGATGTAGCCGGGGGTCAACCCGTACGTCTCGGTCATGTACTGGTAGGCGTGTTCGCTGGTGACCAGCACCCGGTGCTCAGCGGGAATCTCGGCGATCTTGTCGTGGTAGAGCTGGTCGATCGCCTCGATCTTTTCGAGGTAGGCGGCACCGTTCGCCTCATACACGGCCGCGTTCTCGGGGTCGTTGGCCATCAGAGCGTCACGGATGTTCGAGGCGTAGATGAGCCCGACGGTGGGGTCGAGGAAGGCGTGCGGGTTCATCTCCTCGGCGGCACCGTCTTCGGAGGCCAGGTAACGCGGCTCGACCCCGGCGCTGGATTCCACGACCTGGGTCGAGTCGATATCTTTGCCCACCGATTCGAGGAGGGCCGGAAACCAGCCGCCGCCGAACTCCATGTTCAGTCCGTTCCAGACCACCATGTCGGCATCTGTCGCCTTCCTGACGTCGAGGGGCAGCGGCGTGTACTCGTGCGGGTCGACGCCGAGCGGAACAATGCTGTGAATCTCGACCAGGTCGCCGCCGATCGCCTGCACCATGTCGCCGAGGATCGAGAAGGTGGTCACCACCTGGAGTTTGTTGCTGTCCGGCGCCGTTTTGGCCCGTTCGTCTCCCGCCGTTGCACTGCAGGAGGCGAGCGAAAGCGCCAGGAGCACAGCCGCGGAGGCTGCGGAAATCTTACGGAACAAGAACTTCTCCAAATCAGTCGTGGGTGCAGCGATGGTGGGGCGGTCTCAGCCCATGGCCAGCACGCGGGCGCGCCGCGCGGACAATTGGCGCCGGATCACGCCGTGCGTGGGTGCGAACAGGAACGCGACGAGGAACCCGGCGGCGCCGACCAGCACGATCGCCGCGCCCGACGGCAGGTTGTAGCTGAAGCTGAAGTAGAGCCCGCCGGCCGACGAGAGCACGCCGAGTGCAGCGGCGAGCAGAATCATCCGCGGCAGGCTATCCGTGAGCAGGTAGGCGGTCGAGGCCGGAACGATCAGCATCGCCACCACCAGGATGATGCCGACGGTCTGAAGGGACGCCACGGTGACCAGGGTCAGCATGGTCATGAGCAGGTAGTGCAGGCCCTTGGTGGAGAGGCCGTAGGCGGCCGCCATGGTGGGGTCGAACGATGAGACCTGCAACTCCTTGTACAGGGCGGCGGCGACCAGGAGCACGAGCGCGCCGACGATCACGGTGATCCACATGTCGGAGGTGCGCACCGCAAGCACATTTCCGAACAGGATCTTGGTCAGGTCGGTGCTGGTCGGCGACAGCGAGACCATCACCACTCCGAGCGCGAACATGGCGGTGAAGACGATGCCGATGACGGCGTCGTTCTTCAGCCGACTGTTCTGGTTCACGTACCCGATCCCCAGGGCGGTCAGGAGGCCGGCGACGAGGGCTCCGGGAAAGAAGCTGATGCCGAGCAGAAAGGACGCGGCGATTCCGGGGAGTACGGCGTGCGAGATCGCGTCGCCCATCAGCGCGAGGCCGCGCAGGATGGTGAACGAGCCGATCACCCCGCAGAGGATCCCGACGACGACGGCTGTGACCAGCGCCTTCTTCAGGTAGTCGTACTCGACCAGTGCTTCAAGGAATTCCATTTGGCCCCTTTCCCGGCGCGGTCATGGATCGTTGCTGTTTTAAGAGTGCATAACTCAAAAGTTAGTCGCACCTAAATAATAGTAGAGGGGCGGGCAACACGTTGGCCAGTCCCGACCGGTGGTTCCCCCGGACGACTCGCTAAAAGTGAGCGGAACTTCTACGCTTGAGCTCATGCTGACTCCTCGTTCCACGCACACCGTCGTGCGCGCATCCGTCGCCGCAGTCGCCTCGTCGATACTGATCTTCGCGCTCGCGGGCTGCTCCCCCGGGCCTATCACCCCGGGCGGCCCCGTGTCGGCAAGCCCGATGACGACCGAGCCGGAGACTCCGGCCCCGGGCGAAGCGCCCACCGAGGAGCAGCCGTCTGCGGAGGAGCCCGCCGCAGACGTTCCAGCGGGCACCTGCCTGGTCGGCTCGTGGGTGATGCCCGGCGACCAGATGCAGTCGTTCTATAACCAAGCCATCGGCGACAGCCCCGCCGACCTGACCGTCTCCGGACAGGTGCTCGTCGACTTCACCGGCGAGGGCACCTATGAATACACCCCCGACTTCACACTGCTTCTGGAGATCATGTCGGTGGAGGCAGTCGGAAACCTGACCGGGAGCATCCGCGGCGAGTACGCCTCTGACGATGGCATCATCATCACCAGCAACAACGCCAACGACGTCGAGCTGAAACTGTTGATTGACGGGCAGCCGATGGATGGCACCGAGCAGTTCGAGCAGATGATGGCGATCTCGCCGATCAATGACGCCCCCTACGAGTGCAGTGGCGACACTGCGACGATCATGTTTGCCACCGGCGATAAAAATCCGCGCACTCCGGTGCAGCTGACCCGCGTGGGGTAGTCGCCGCCGGTAGCACCAGCACGCCGCCCGGATTCGAGAGATTTCTCGTTCCTTCAGATCCCTCAGCCCGCGGAACCTTTCCCCATGCGCTCGTCGAGGTGTCGGGAAGCGACTACCCTGAGACCAAAACCCTGCGCAGCCGCTTCAGGACAGGCAGAGGCAGAACGGATGCCCAGCCGGGTCGAGATACACCCGGAACGTGGTTCCCGGCTGAAACTCCGCCTTGCTGGCACCCAACGCGAGCACCTCGGCTTCACCCTCGTCGAGGTCGGGCACCATCAGATCAAGGTGCATCTGCTGTGGGCTGGTCTGACCCGGCCAATCCGGGGCTCGGTAGTCGGCGACCTGCTGGAAAGAGATGCAGTCTGAACCATCTTCGGGACGGATCTCCACCCAGTCACTTTCAACCGATGGCTTCCAACCGAGGATCTCGCCGTAGAACTTCGCCAGGGCCACGGCGTCTGGGCAATCGATCACGATTCCGGGAAAGCGTGCAATAGTCATAGGCGCACTTTACGGCGCCTGGGCGGTGCGCGGTAGACGGAACCTGTGGCGAAAAGATGGCTCGACGGGTTGACGGCGGGCACGCCAGCACAAGCCGCGAGAGGTGAGTCGTTGCTGGATTGAGGCGTTCTTTCCAGCAACGACTGCACTCTCGCAGACGTTTTGTGGGATTAGAACGCTAGGCGATGCCGCCGCCGTCGACGACCAGCGCCGACCCGGTGACGTAGCTGGCGGCGTCTGAGGCCAGCCAAACGACGGCTGCCGCTACTTCTTCGGGCTCACCCATGCGCTGCAGCGGGCGATCGGCCGATTCGGCCAGGAACGAGTCGGTGGACTGCGCCAGTTGGCGGGCCTCTTCGCGCAGCATGCCGGTGTTCACGTCGCCCGGGTTGACCGAGTTGACGCGGATGCCGGCCGGGCCGTGATCGATCGCGAGCGCCCGGGTCATGTTGACCACGGCTCCCTTCGACGCGCAGTAGCTGAGCGCGCGGCCGCCGCCTTTGAGCCCCCAGCCGGAGCCTGTGTTCACGATCGCGCCGCCCCCCGCGGCCGTCATCACCGGCACCACGTGCTTGCACATCAAGAAGATCGAGCGCACGTTCACACCGAAGACCAGATCCCATTCGTCGACCTCGATCTCGGTCGCGGTCTTGCGCTTGATGATGCCGGCATTGTTGAAGACCACGTTGACGCTGCCGAACTCGGCCACCACGGTGTCGATGACCCGCTTCACGTCGGCCTCATTGGAGACATCGGCGGTGATCGCGACGGCTTCGCCCCCGGCCGCACGAATCTCGGCCGCGACTTTCTCGCCGGCCTCAGCCTGCAGGTCGACGACAGCGACGGATGCGCCCTCAGCGGCGAACGCGAGTGCGGTGGCGCGGCCAATGCCGCCGGCGCCGCCCGTGACGATGGCCTTCTTGTTCTTCAGTTGCATGGTGGTGCTCCTTATGGTTCTGGTGTCTCTTGGGGTCTTGGTGGACTGGTGTCGGTGGGGCTGGGGTGAAGTTGAGTTGGGGCTGGGGTGGGGCGAAGTTGGGCGTCCGCAAAAACTCAGGAGGTGCGGGGATCCAGGCTCCTAGAGCGGCCGGCTGGTCTCTGCTCCTGAATTTTTACACTGTATGTGACGGGTGGGCGGCGGCTGGGATGGCGGGGCAGGGGTTGGCCCGGGTTGAGAGCGGTGGGCGTGACGGCCGGAAAATGCCGGATGTCGTGGCTGGCATCTGCAAAAGTTCAGGAGATGCAGGGCTCCGAGCTTCTAATGGGGTTGGCTGGCCTCATTTCCTGAATTTTTGTGGTGCAGGGTGGTCGTTGGGTTGGCGAGTCAGTGGGGTGAGCGGGAGAGCGCGGGTGGGGCGTCAGCTGGTGGCGGCGACCCGGTAGACGACGGCGGACTGCACACCGGTGGTCACCCGGATGTAGCCGGTGAGCGACCGGTCGAGGTCGGCGTCGCCCGTGTCGACCAGCAGCGGCCGCCCGGCCAGCGCGGTGATCTTCGACTCGGTGGCGACCACCCTCAAGGGGTCAGGGCCGAGCGCGCGCAGCACCCGGGCCGAGATCTGTTGGTTTCCACGGCCGAGCAGAAAACCCTGCCCGCCGATCACGGTCACCATGGCTTTCGCCTCGCCCTCGTGGGCGGACAGCAATTCGAGCAGCTCGCCCTCCGACGCGTCAAGTTTCACGATCTGGCCGTCTTGCACCGCGTCAACGCCGAGCGGCGTGTTCGGCACCCCGAGCTGCGCGGCCACCTCGCGGCAGGTGCCGCCGGGTCCGAGCAGGTACAGCGTGCCCGGCCGCATCGCGTCGATCACGCCGCGGGCGGCCAGGCCGACCGCGGCCGTCTCGGAGGCTGCCGTGGCAGACTTTCGGGACTGGGTGCGGCCCACAACGAACGGAACATTGACCAGCGCGTAAAGTTTCGGGTCGACCCGACCCTCCCGAATCTGTTCCTCGTCAACGTCGAGCACCTCGCGCTCAGCCAGCGGCAGTGTGGGGTCGGAGATCCAGCGTGCGGCCAGCGCCCCCGCCGCGGCCGGGCTGACGGCGAAACAGCCGGAGTACATCTTCACTCCGGCCGGCACGCCCAGGATGGGCACGGGGTGCTGCGGGTGCCCTTCGACACGATTCGGGCTCGCAGGTGCGCTCGAATCCCTCACGGAAGGGGTTTGCGTGGCGGCCAGCGCCGCCGCCACATCGCGTGCCGTGCCGTCGCCGCCGACGAAGAGCACCAGCCCGGCGCCTGCCGCCACCAGTGCGGCGGCCGCCCCGGTGGTGTCAGCCCCGGTGGTTTCAACACGGCTGGCCTTGGGTCGCACGGAGTGAGCCCCAGCGGAATCGGCCGGGGTGGCTTCTGCTCTGGCAGCACCGGCACCTTGGGCATCAGCTCCGTCCGTGTCGGCTTCAGCGGTGTCGGCTCCAGCGGTATCGGCTCCGGTGGCACTGAAACCAATAACATCGATACCCATGCCTTTGGTGCACGTTGTGTCAGGCCGGGCGGTAACGGTACCCGTAGTCTCGGTACCCCCGGTGTGGGCTCCCATGGTCTCGGTCCGGGTGGCTTCAGCTCCGGCGGCTTCAATTCTGATGCCTTCGGAGGAGCCGCTTGTCGGCGACGTGGGGGTGTAGACGACGCGGGCGGAAAGGCCCGCGGCGGCGACGGCATCCGCCCCCATGGAGCCGGCGGCCGTCAGTACCGTCGCCCCGGGATGTTCGGCGGCGATCACCTCGAGCGCTCGGAGCGCCCGCTCGCCGGCGCGCGCCGTCGCTCCTCGGGCCAGCGCCGCCGCTTGCACGGCGGCGCCGTCACTGCCCTTGAGCCCGGCCGGCCCGCCAACCCCGGCGACGGGGTTGACGAGCAGGCCGATGACGCGATCCATGGACACGCGCTCCTAGCTGAAGTACTTGCGCTGGTAGGCGCGCCAGGTGATGGCCCACTTCTCCGGGTCATCCAGGGTGTCTTCGTGCGTGCGGTGCACCGTCTGGTTGTGCGGTGCGGTGCGCACGATCTCTGGGTTCTCCCTGGCCTCGCGGGCCACCTGAGTGAGCGCGTCGGCGTATTCGTCGAGTTCGTCCTTCGAGTACGCCTCGGTCGGCTCGAGGGTGAACGGCTCCGGCACCACGTAGGGGTGGTGGCTGGTCCAGTAGTGCATGCCGTAGTCAGACATCCGCACCCCGATCTGCTCGGTGGTGATGCCGGTGTCGGCGTGCAGTTCCTCCCACGAGTAGCGCACCTGCTCGATGCGGCGGCGTCCCTCGGCGTAGGGCGCGGTCGCGCCCGGAATCTCGAGCACCCGCTTCATCAGGTAGTTGTTGTTCAGCACGGCGATCTCGGCAACTTCGCGCAGACCCTCGGCGCCGAGCGCCATGATCCACGAGTAGGCGCGCACCAGGTTGGGCACCACACCGTAGAACGGGGCCACCTTGCCGATCGACTGCGGCCGGTCACGGTTCAACGAGAACCGGTCGCCGTCGCGCACGATCACCGGGCCCGGCAGGAACGGTTCGAGTGCCTCAGACACCGCGCTGGCGCCGGCACCGGGGCCGCCGCACGCGTGCGGGGTGGAGAACGTCTTGTGCAGGTTGAAGTGGCACACGTCGAAGCCGGCCTCGCGGGCACGCGTGATGCCCAGGATGCCGTTGGCGTTCGCCTGGTCGTACGAGGCGAGCGCGCCGACCGAGTGCGCCAGGTCGACCCACTCCTTGACCCGCGGGTTGAAGATTCCGGTGTCTTCGGGGTTCGTGATCATGATCGCGGCGGTGCGCGGCCCGATCACCGCCCGCAGGGCATCGGCGTCGGGGTAGCCGTCGGCATCCGGGTGCAGCGTGATCACCTTGTAGCCGGCCGCCTTCGCGGTGGCCGCGTTCGACGGGTGGCTGAAGATGGTCGTGATCACTTCGTCACGCTGGTCGGCCTCGCCGCGGGAGGCGTGGTACGCGCGGATCATCGAGATGTTCATCCAGATCGCGGTCGAGCCGCCGCTGGTGTGCAACGACACGGCGTGCATGCCGGAGATCTCGGCGATCATGCGCTCCAGGCGCCAGATCAAATCGAGGATGCCCTGCACATCGGCCTCGTTCTGCAGCGGGTGCAGGTCGACCAGTTTGGTGGTGCGGATCAGGGCGTCGTTCACCTTGGGCGAGTACTTCATGGTGCAGGTGCCCTGGCCGACATCGATGTTCAGGTCGGCGCCGAGGTTCTGCTGGCTGAGGCGCAGGTAGTGGCGCAGCACGCGCATCTGCGCCATTTCGGGCAGCGCGGCCTTCTTCTTGCGGCGCAGGCTCACCGGCAGGTTGGCGACCACGTCGCCGACGGCCGAGCGCACGCCCGGCTCGGGCCGGGAGACGAGCACGCCGCGCTCCCCGGGGGTGCTCAGCTCGAAGATGATCTTCTCATCCCAGCTGGCCTGATGAAAACGACGGACGGCGGGCTTGGGCGCAACGGGGAGGCTCATGCGTTCTTCTCCTGGGTGTTGGTGACGGCGGCGTTCGCGGTGACGGCGGCGATGGCCGTGACCAGACGGTCGATGTCGGTCTGACTGTTCATTTCTGTGACGCAGACGAGCAGTTCGTACTCGCCGATGACCACGCCGGGCTCGATGCCCTGGCCGCGGAGGGTCTCGACCACGGAGTGGGCGGAGACGGAGCTGGAGGAGAAATCCACCACGAACTCGCGCAGGTGCAGCGCCGAGTCGGTGAGCTCGACCCCGGGAAGTGCCGCCAACTCTTGCTGGGCGTACTGGGTGCGTGCCAGCAGGGTCTCGCCGAGTTCGGCCATCCCCTCCGGTCCCATCAGGGCGAGGTAGACGCCGGCGGCGATTCCCCAGAGTGCGGCGGCGGTGCCGACCCACTCCTTGCCCTCTTCGCGCAGCGCGAACGAGGTTCGGTCGTAGGCGACGTCGCCGAAGCCGTATTCGCCGGGCACGTCGGTCGACTCGAGGCCGAACAGGCGTGAGGGCATCTCCATGATGAACTTCGGGTCGTCGTGCACCGCGATGAAGCCGCCGTGCGCGCCGCCGAACCACTGGTGCAGCCCGAACGACTGGATGTCGCCGCAGACGATGTCGGCGCCCTGGTCGGCGGGGGGCGTGATCACGCCGTAGCCGACCGGGTCGGTGCCGACCACGAGCACGGCACCGGCCGCGTGGGCGGCATCCGCCAATTCTTGGATGGCCGTCTCGACCGCTCCGGTGAAGCTGGGGGTCTCCAGCCAGATCGCGGCGGTCTGGTCGGTGACCAGCGCCGCGACCGCGGCGACGTCGGCGGTGCCGTTCACCGTCGGCACGAAGACGAGGTCGAGGTTGGGGCTGACGAAGTCTTGCACCCGGGAGAGCTTGTCGGGCATCACGTCGCTGGCGACGATGACGCCACGGCGGCCGGACATGCGGCCGGCCATCGACAACGAGGTCGCGGTGGCCTGAAAGCCGTCGTAGGTGGGCACGTTCACGACGTCCATGTTCAGCAGTTCACCCATCAGCGACTGGTACTGGAACAGCGCCTGGAAGCGGCCGTGGTCCTCATACGGTTCGCCGGCGTATGCGGTGAGGAACTCGCTGCGGTTGATCACCTCGTCGACGACGGTGGGCACGAAGTGGTTGTAGGTGCCGGCGCCGAGAAAGCTGAGGTTCTCCTTGGTCGACACGTTGCTGGACAGCAGCGCCTGCACATGCGAGACCAGGTCTTGCTCGGCGACGAGGGCCTCCGGCAGATCGAGCGGGCGGTTCATTCGAAGGTCGGCGGGGATATCCACATAGAACTCATCGATGGAATCCGCACCGACGGCCTTGAGCATGGCGGCCTTGGTCTCGGGCGCCGAGTTCGGGATGTACGGGTGCACGAACGGTTGGGTCATGTCAGATCCTTACTTTCTGTGAGTTGGAGTTGTGAAGAACGGAGCTGCCGTCTCGCTCGGCGTGGCGAGTACGGCTGCCCCGAATCGAGCCAGGGTGAGGGTGTCGGTCACGGTGGCGCCGGTGAGCAGGTCGGTAGCGCCGACCGGCACGGTGACGGTGATCGCTTCTTTGCCGTGGTTGAGCACGAACGTGAAGTCGGTCGCCCCATCCGTGCGGGTGACCGTCTCCAGATTGGGTTCGTGGTTGTCGCGGGTCGGCAGGCCCGCCGCGGTGAGCACGTCTCGCAGCAGCGCCCTCGTGCCGGCCGGCTCGAGAACAGCACTGACGTACCAGGCGAATCCGTCACCGTGGGCGCGGCGGGTGACGGCAGGTTTTCCGGCAAGTTCGCCACTTGAGTATTCGGCAATCACGTCTGCGGCGAACTCGCCGGCGGTGACCTCGATCCACTCGCTCCAGATCGCGTTCTGATACTCGGCGTCTGCCAGTTGCACGGTTTCGGTGCGGCCGTCATCGATCGGCCAGGTCTCGTCGACCTCCACGCCGAGAAGCGCGCGCAGCGGGCCGGGCGCACCCCCCGGGTGTATGGTCTCGGTCTCGTCGACGACCCCGCTGAAGGGGCCGACCACCAGACGCCCGCCGACGGCCACATACGCTTCGAGCGCCTGGGCCTGCGCGTCGGTTGCCAGATACAGGTTGGGCACGACGACCAGGTCGTAGTCTTCGAACGGCCCTTCAGCCGGCAGCACGTCGACGTTGTGACCGAGCGCGAACAAGCCTGCGTGCCAGGCACGCGTCTGTTCCAACCAGCTCATCCGTTGCGAGGGCAGAGCTTCCGGCGCCGAGCTCGCCCACCAGGCGTCCCAGTCCACGACGAGGCCGACGGATGCGCGCACCCGGGTGCCGCGCACTGCATCCAGCTTCTGCAGCTCGGCGGCAAGCTCGACCGACTCCCGGAAGCTGCGCGAGTTCTCGCCGCGGTGCCCCAAGATCGCCGAATGGTACTTTTCGACCCCGAACACCGGCTGACGCCATTGATTGAACAGCACCCCGTCAGAGCCGTGGGCCACGGCCTGCAATGCCGTGACCCGGGTGTGTCCGGGACTCTTCGGCGGGTTGACGTCGCGCCAGGAGACCGCACTGGTGGAGTGTTCCAACAGCAGCCACGGTTGCCCGCCGCGCAGTGAGCGCATCAGATCGTAGTTCAACGCGGCGGGCACATGGGTGAGCGGGTCAGATGGGTCTGGGTAGGCGTTATCGGTGACCATGTCTACCTCGGCGGCGAACTTCCAATAGTCGGCGTCGCGGCGAAGGCTGATGAAGTTGGTGCTGAGGGCGACCGCGGGTGTGACCGCGCGCAGAATCTCTGTCTCAATCTCGAACAACTCGAACAACGCGTCCGAGGAGAACCGCTGAAAGTCGAGTAGCTGCGCCGGGTTGATCGGGCCGACCGCGGTGCGCGGCGCCTCGATCTGGTCGAATTCAGAGTGGCTGAGGCCCCAGCTCGTGGTGCCCCACGCTCGGTTGAGTTCGGCGATCGTGCCGTACCGAGCCTCGAGCCAGCCACGGAAATGTGCGGACGACACCGGACACCAGCAGCTGCCCACGTGATCCCCGTATTCGTGAGAGACATGCCACATCGCGAGCGCCGGATGGCTGCCATAGCGCTCGGCCATGGTGCGAGACAGGCGGGCGACGTTTTCACGCCAAACGGGCGAGCTCGGGCAGTAGGTCTGTCGGGCGCCGAATTCGAGTCGCTGCCCTGAGGCGTTGGTCGGCAGCATTTCGGGGTGCGCGCGCACCATCCAGATGGGCGGGGTTGCGGTGGCGGTTCCGAGGTTCACACGAATCCCGCCCTCGTGCAGCAAATCCATAATGCGGTCGAGCCAACCAAAGTCGTACTTTCCGGGCGCCATTTCCAGCTGCGACCACGAGAAGATCGCTAACGAAACCAGGTTCACGCCCGCTTCTTGCATCAGGCGGATGTCTTCTGGCCAGACATCTTCTGCCCATTGATCCGGGTGATAGACCGCACCGAACGCCAGGCCTTCAAGGCCGAGCTCTGGCAGTGGACGTGTCACCGTGACTCCTTCGTTCCTACGCCGGATCGAGACGAACCGGCTTGATAACTACTGTATACAGTATTTGGTATTCGTACAAGTTACGATTGCTCGGCTCCGGCATGTTCCCGCGGGCATCACTCCGGGAACGCCCGTGCCGCGCTCGAGGCGCCTACCCACCCGTACAGGCCGCGCCCACCGCGCACCCCGCTAAGTGGGCGAAGACCGAGAATCGTGCCGTGAACGGTCAGGCCGGCTGGGCGAGCAATTCGGCAGCACGCAATTGCGCCAGGGCCCCTCGCCGCTCCTTCTGCGTTTCCGGATCGGGCACCGGCAATGACGCGAGCAATCGACGCGTGTAAGGATCGCGCGGGTCGCCGAGCACTTCGGCGCCCGTGCCCTCCTCCACGAGCTTGCCCCGATACAGCACCCCTATGCGATCCGACAGAATGTCGACGACTGCAAGATCATGACTGATGAACAGCGCCGCAAATTTCAGCTCGGCCTGCAACTCGGCAAACAGTTCAAGGACCCGCGCCTGCACCGAAACATCCAGCGCCGAGGTTGGTTCATCGGCGATCAGAAGCTGCGGGTCCAGGGCCAGCGACCGGGCGAGGCTCGCACGCTGTCGTTGCCCACCACTGAGCTCATGCGGAAACCGCTCACCGTAGCTGTGGGGAAGCTGCACCGATTCCAGCAGCTCACGCACCTTCGCGCGAATCGCGCCCTCGCCGAGTTCCTTGCGATGGATCCAGAGCGGTTCGGCGACGCATTGCTCGATAGTGAGAAGCGGGTTGAAGCTGGAGGCCGGGTCTTGAAAGACAAATCCGATCTGGCTTCGAAACTTCTTGAAGTTGCGCTCCTTCATGCCGTTCATCTCCTCCCCCAGCACCTTCAGCGACCCGCCAGAGACCTTGGTGAGACCAGCGATCGCACGACCGATCGTGGTCTTGCCCGAGCCGGATTCGCCGACCAGGCCAACCACTTCGCCCGGCTGGATCGAGAGGTCGACACCGTCGACCGCCACGAACCCCGGTCGGCCCATGCGCCCGGGGTAGGCGATGCGAAGATTGGATGCCTGCACCACCGGTGCCTGCTCACTGGCCAGAGAATCGCCCGGAGCCGTACGCTCATTCGTTGCGTCAACCCACGCCCCGATCCGCGGAACGGCAGCGAGAAGCTTTTTCGTGTACTCGTGCACCGGGTTGTGGAAGAGCGAATGCACATCGGTCTCTTCGACGACCTCTCCCCGATACATGACCGCGACCCGATCGGCGAGGTCGGCGACCACGCCCATGTTGTGGGTGATCAGCACGATTGAGGCCCCGAACTCGTCTCGGCACCGTCTCAGCAGGTCGAGAATCTCGGCCTGAACGGTCACATCGAGCGCGGTGGTCGGCTCGTCGGCCACGATCAGTCCCGGATTCTGCACGAGCGCCATCGCAATGACGACGCGCTGTTTCTGCCCGCCCGACAATTGGTGGGGGTAGTAGTCCACCCGAATTTCGGGCTCGGGCAGGCCCACCTTGTCGAGAATTTCGATGGCCTTAGTCCGGGCAGCCTTGATGTTGAGGCGGGGGTCGTGGGCGCGCAGCCCCTCGATGATCTGCCAGCCGATCTTGAACACAGGGTTGAGGGCGGTGGAAGGCTCTTGAAAGACCATCGCCACATCTTTGCCGCGAATCGTGCGCAACTTCGATTTGTCCACGCGCACGATATCGTTGGCCGAAGACCCGTCGCGGTTTCGCAGACTGATCGAACCCGAGCTGGTCGCCGTCTCTGGTAGCAGCCCCAGGATTGCTTTGGCGGTCACCGTCTTACCACTACCGGATTCTCCGACGATCGCGAGCACTTCACCGCGGCCTACGGAGATGCTCAGCCCAGTGACCGCTTTCACGGCTCCGTGGTCGGTCGCGAAAGAAATGTTGAGATCTCGGATGGAGAGCACATCGCTCATGATTTCTGTTTGCTTTCCGGTTCGGGATAATAGTTCGCGCCAAGCATTGTGATGAGCGACTCGGTGTCCGGCGCGACAGCAGCGACCGGGTCGACCGACGTCGCGGCCACCGATCCGGCGGTCGCCGCCACCGCCCGGCGGCCACGCAGCCGGGGGTCGGCGAGGTCGTTGAGGCTCTCGCCCACCAGAGTGATCCCGAGTACGGCCAACACGATAGCGAGACCCGGGGGCACCGAGGTCCACCAGATACCGCTGGAGACGTCGGCCAGCGCCTTATTCAGGTCGAACCCCCACTCGGCTGCCGAGGTAGGTTCGATGCCGAATCCCAAGAAGCCGAGACCGGCCAGGGTGAGGATGGCCTCGGATGAGTTGAGGGTGAAGATCAGCGGAAGGCTTCGAGTGGCGTTGCGCAACACGTGCCGGAACATGATCCGCGGGCTGCTCGCACCGAGGACCAGCGCACTCTCGACGTAGGCCTCGTTCTTGATCCGCACCGTTTCGGCTCGGATCACCCGAAAGTATTGCGGGATGAACACGACGGTGATTGAAATTGATGCCGCGAAGATGCCACCCCACAGGCTCGACTGTCCCCCGGAGATGGCTATCGACATGACGATCGCCAGCAGCAGCGTCGGAAAGGCGTAGATCGCATCGCAGATGACCACGAGCATCCGGTCGAGCCAACCCCCGATATAGCCCGAGAGCAGACCGAGGGTCACACCGGCGATGATGGAGAGCAGCACCGCGACGATGACCACGCTCACCGCGGTCTGGGCCCCCCAGATCACCCGGGAGAGCACGTCGTAACCGCCGGTCGTCGTTCCGAGCAGGTGCTTGGGGTTCGGGGCAGACTGGGCGCCGAACAGGCCGCCGTCGTCTCGAAGCTGACTGAAACCGAACGGTGCGATCACCGGGGCGAAGATCGCGGTGAGAATCAGGAGGGCGGTCAGTATCACCCCGGTGAGCAGCATGCCGCGCTGCACGCCCACGCTGCTGCGAGCGTTATTGAGAAATTTCACTCGCGACAGAACTCCGCGTTTGGTGGGGCGCAGGGCCGGTGGCAATGTGGTCGTCATCTCAATACCTCACTCGGGGGTCGATCAGTGCGGCGACGACGTCGACGATGAAGTTAGTAACGGCCACGATCACGGCGAGCAACACGACGATGCCCTGCACCGCCACGAAGTCGCGCGCCTGCAGATACTGGGTGAGCTGGTAGCCGAGCCCCTTCCACTCGAAGGTGGATTCGGTGAGCACCGCGCCGCCGAGCAGAAGCGCGATCTGCATGCCGATGACCGTGATGATGGGAATCAACGCCGGCCGATACGCGTGCACCCGCACCAGGCGAAACTCCTTCACGCCACGGGAGCGCGCGGCATCCACGTAGTCCATCGACAGGGTGCCGATGACGTTGGTGCGAACCAGCCGCAAGAAGATGCCGGCGGTCAGCAGACCCAGGGCGAGCCCGGGTAGCAGCGCGTGCGCGAGAACGTCGGCGAGAATCGCCCCGTCGCCGATGCGCAGGGCGTCGATCAAGTAGATTCCGGTCTTGCCCTTGAGCAGTTGCATCTCGAGCTCGGTTGTGGTGGTGCCCCGGCCCGAGACCGGCAGCCACTTGAGCCAGACCGAGAAGATCAGCTTGAGCACCATGCCGGCGAAGAAGACCGGTGTGGCGTAGAAGAGGATGGCGACAACTCGCAGAAACGCGTCCGGGGCCTTGTCGCGAAAGTAGGCGGCGAGCATGCCGAAGGGAATCCCGATGATGAAGGCGATCACGAGGGCGTAGAAGGCCAGCTCCAGCGTGGCAGCACCGTAGGTGGTGAGCACTTCGAGAACGGGGCGATTATCACTGAGGGTGGTGCCGAAGTTGCCGGTGAAGATCTGGCCGATGTACTCGAAGTACTGCACGATAATCGGTCGATCGAAGCCCGCGGCATGGATTCGCTCCTGCAGCTGGTCGGCCGTCAGGCGACCGCCGAGCGCCGCGGTGATCGGATCCCCAGTCACCCGCATCAACATGAACACCAGCGTGGTGAGGATGAAAATGGTGGGAACGATCAGCAACAGCCGAATGATGAGATAGCGTCTCAGCCCGCTGCCGTCGCGCGTGCGCTTGGGCCGCGTTTCTGGCTTCTTCGCCGCACTGGGGGCGTCAATAAGCAAGGTACTCACGAAGGTAATGCCAATCGAGATCGTAGGGGTGTGGGGCGACCAGATCACTGGCCACCCCACACGGGGTCATACGGCCAGGCGACTTCGCACGAATAGTGCCTGCCGCCGAAAGGAAACTGCTACTTGGTCATCGTCGCGTAGCGGAATTTGAACGACGCATCCAGGTTGACCCCGGCGACATCGGCTCCTGCGACAACAACCTCTGCGCCCTGCAGGTAGGTGACGGTGGGCAGTGCTGCCCCGAGCACGTCGTGGATCTCCTCCATGACCTTGACCCGTTCGCCCGGGTCTGCCGTGGCCGCCTGCTTGAGGATGAGCGCGTTCAAGTTGTCATCTTCGTAGTGGTTCTGCAGGTAGCCGCCGTTCAGGAACAGCCCGGTGACGTAGTTGTCACCATCGGAGTAGTCCGGGAACCAGCCCAGCTGGTAGGCGGGGAACACGTCGGCGACGCGGTCCTTGGTGTACTGCACCCACTCGGTGGTCTGCAGGTTCACCTTGAACAGGCCGGACGACTCCAGCTGCGCCTTGATGAGTGCGTATTCGTCCCCGGAGGAGGGGCCGTAGTGGTCGTTGGAGTACTGCAGGTCAAGCGCGACCGGGCCGGTGATTGCCGCATCCGCGAACCGCTTCTTGGCCTTCTCCACGCTGGGCTTTCCGTTGCCGTCGCCGTAGAGCTCTTTCAGAACCGACGTCGCTCCGGGCAGTCCTTCGGGGATGTACGCGAACAGCGGCGTGTAGGTGCCCTTGTAGACCTCCGAGGCGATCTCTTCGCGGTCGATGAGGTCGGCGACGGCCTGCCTGACGGCCAGCGCTTTGGCCGGGTCGGCATCTGGCATGGAGGCGCCGAACGGCTGGGAGTTGAAGTTGAACCCGATGTAGCGAATCTCGCCACCGGGGCCCTGGTGCACCTTCACCTTGTCGTTCTTGGAGAGGTCGGCGATGTCGGTGGCCGACAGGCTGCGGTAGGCGGCGTCGATGGCCCCTTCCTGCACCTCCAACTTCAGGTTGGACGAGTCGGCGTAGTACTTGACGTTGATGCCAGCGTTGGCCGCTGCGCCCAGCAGTCCCTGGTAGGCCGGGTTTGGTTTGAACGACACCAGGTTGTTGAGGTCGTAGCTTTCGATGACGTACTGGCCGGCAAATGCCTTGGCCTTCACGATGTCGTTGTCGGAAGTCAGCTCGGTTGCGCTGAAGCTGTCCTCATCGACGACGTAGCCGGCCGGTGAGCCGAGAATCTGCGGGAAGACCTGGTCGTTGTCGCTCTTCAATTTGAAGATCACGACCTGGTCGCCATCGGTGGCGACGCTGTCCAGGTTGTATAGCAGAGTGGCCGGGCCGTTGGAGTGGTCGATGTTCACCATGCGTTCGAACGAGAACTTCACGTCTGAGGCCGTCAACGCGTTTCCGTTGGCGAACTTCAGGTCTTTCTTGAGGGTGACGGTGTACTCGTTGGGGGCCGTGAATTCCGCCGTTTCGGCGAGGTCAGGAGCGACCTCGGAGCTGCCGTACGGGCTGTTCATCAGCGAAGCGTAGACTTGGTTCTTCAGAACATACGAACCCTGGTCGTACGAGCCCGCGGGATCCAACGATGTGACCTTGTCGGTGGTGCCGATCGTGAGAACACTTCCCTCGTTCTCCTCTGAAGATTCAGAGCCGCCCGAGGTGCCGGCGCAACCAGAGAGGGCGAGGGCCGGCATGAGCAGGGAGGCGATCAATATGCCGCGTCGTCGTGTGCGGGGTTTTTCACTTGCCATCGGTGGGCCTTTCTTGAAGTGGGCAACGACGATGATGCCCCATCGGGCACGGCCGCGTTGCTGTGAATATTCTGTATACTAGCATTCAAAATGCGGCACACAAGTTCGCGAATGCAGAAGTGTGAAAAAAGTAAGGAATGCCGCATGACTTTCGCAGCGCGCATGAGCCCGTTCGAACGAGATCCGTTCAACAACCACCCAAAGGCAGGAAGATGCCAATCGAACGCAAGACACTCCGGGAGCAAGTCAGAGACGAGTTGCTCACCCGCATGCGCGAGGGCACGGTCACCCCGGGCGAAGACATCAACGAGCTGCAACTCGCCGCCGAACTCGGCGTCAGCCGCACGCCCCTGCGTGAAGCATTGATCACTCTGCACAGCGAGGGCCAGATCGAGAACGTCAACGGCAAAGGCTTTCGCTACGTGCCGTTGAGCGCCCGAGAATTCAAAGAACTCGCCCCGATCATGGCCACCTTGGAAGGGCTGGCATTACAGCTGACCCCGCCGGAACAGTTGCGAGCGATCGGCGAACGCCTGTCAGATCTGGCCGCGGAGTTCGACCAGGAGTCGGCCGCGCACGAATTGGTCGCCACCCGTGACGACGAATGGCACAGCATTCTGGCCAGCGGCTGCGACAACGGCCGCCTGCTCGACATTCTCGGCAATGTGCGCCTCGCCTTCCACCGCTACGAATCATTGCTGGTTTCGGAGAAGGCCGTGATCGGGCGCGCGGCGGCCGAGCACCGCCTGATTGCCACCCACGTCACCGCCGGCGACATTTCTCAGGCCACCCAGGCGCTCACGGCGAATTGGGCCAATGGGGCGCAGCGCATTCTCGACTCGTCCATCAACCCTCATTTGACCGCGTGACGGGCCCGATGCCCTAACGTCCGAGATTCTCTCCCGCATGCCCTAGGAGTAGGTGGCGATCGGTTCAGCAACATGTACCGGATGCTGACTATGACCAGTTCAGAGTTCGTTGTCAATGCGGGCAACAGTGCTTTGTGCCCAACTCCTCGAATCGCGGGTTTGCATGCAGTATTACGCCGACAACAAACCGTATAATGAGGCCTGTTCACACTTCGTGAAGGGGAAAAACGGGAAGGCACCATGGCCATCGAACGCAAGACGCTGAGGGTGCAGGTCAGAGACGAACTGCTCTCTCGCATGCGCGAGGGCATCGTGACTCCCGGGGAAGACATCAATGAGCTGCAGCTTGCCGCCGAACTCGGTGTCAGCCGCACCCCGTTGCGCGAGGCGCTGATCACCCTGCACAGTGAGGGGCAGATCGAGAGCGTGAACGGCAAGGGCTTTCGCTATGTGCCGCTGAGCGCCCGCGAGTTCAAAGAGCTCGCCCCGATCATGGCCACCCTCGAGGGTCTGGCGCTGCAGCTAACCCCGCGGGAGAAGCTGCGCGAGATCGGCGAACGCCTGGCAACGCTGGCCGCCGAGTTCGACCAGGAATCGGCAGAACACGAGCTGGTCGCCACCCGCGACGACGAGTGGCACAACATTCTCGTCAGCGGATGCGACAACACTCGCCTGCACGACATCCTCGCCAATGTGAGAGTCGCTTTTCACCGTTACGAATCGCTGCTCGTCGCTGAGAAGGCGGTGATCGGGCGCGTGGCGGCCGAGCACGCGGTGATCGCGAAGCACGTCACCGCGGGCGACATTGCGCAGGCGACCGAGGCGCTCACTGTGAACTGGGCGAACGGGGCACAGCGCATCCTCGACTCGTCAAGCAACCCGCACCTGACCGAGTAGCCGCTGCGGCCCTCCTCCACCGAGAGGGCAGTAGATGATGCTTTGGCACGCCTATTCCCTCAACGTCTGCACTCTGAACGTTTGAAAATGTACTCTGGGCGATTGAAAATGCACTCTGGGCGATTGAAAATGCACTCTGGGCGATTGAGTGAGAGAGACTGGCCGACCAGTGGACGAAATCCGCGTCAGTGCTCGTCGTCGCCCTCCCAGGGCCACTTGGGCCGAACCGAGCCGTGTGCGCGCTGCGCGAGCATCAGCAGGTAGAGGATGGTGAGCACCAGTGAGATCAGCCCGATCACGATCGCGAACGGGCTCACCAGCTGTTCTGCGCTGAATGCGGCGAGGTTGAACAGCTCACCCGTGGCGATCGCGTAGACCACCGCACCGAACAGAACGTACGCGAAGTAGGCGGCCAACCCGATTCCGAGCGCTGCTCCGAACGACACCCGAATGTGTTCGGGCGCCACTCGTCGACTGATCGACAGCCAGAGAATCCAGGTGGTTCCCACCGCGGCGGCGATCATGCTCGGGCCGAGGAGCACCCCGGCATCCGCCTCTCCGATCACATCGACGTTGGCGAGCAGGCTGATCACACCGAAACTTGCCACCGCGAGAGCGACATAGGTGATCACGCCGAACGCGGCCACCCCGGTCGCATAGCCACGAATGTCTGGCTCGGACACGGATGCCTCCTCTTGGTCGCACGCTCCCCCGGCATTGTCTGCCGTGGCGAATGCACCGCCGGGAGGGTCAGGCTTTCAAGTCGCCGTTCAGCATCCGCCACCCGCCCGCATCACGCCTGCGGATAGGCAACCGGCTGCTGGTAGGCGACCGGCTGGGGCGCGTAGGCGGGCTGTTCGGCCTGCTGACGCTCGAACTCGGCCTGAGCTTCGATGTTACGCGCCTTCACCTTGCGGCCGCGTGCGGCGATCCAGCCGCCGATCCAGATGGTCACCTCTCGAGCGATGAGGCCCGAGGCGATCGTGAGCGGGTTGAACGCCACTCGCTCCAAGAACTCGACTCCCACGTCGGCGGTCATCGTCCACGACTGGGCGGCAAGCATGGCGCCGCCGATAGTGGCGAAATAGGTGCCAACCCCCACCAGGAAGCCGCCGAGCACATAGGCCCACCAGTTGGCGTTGTTGACAATCAGCACGATCAATATGAGCACGATGGTGAAGCCGGCCACCGGCGCCCAGAACACCCAGCTCATCAAAAAGTTGGTGAGCTGGTTGACCAGGCTCTCGCCCTGCTGGCTGAGCAGGATGATGAGTGCGGCTACGCCGGTGTAGACGAGGGCGAAGATCACGGTGCCGAGCAGGGTGATCAGCGATCCGCCCAAGCGGTTGCCCTTCTTCTTCGGCGGGATCGGGGCCTGGATGTACGTGGGCTGCTGCGCGTACGCGGGAGTGACCGGGTAGCCGGCCTGCGGCGGGTACGTCGGGTCGACCGGCTGCTGCTGGTACACCTCGGTGGGTGCGTTGTAGGCGGGCTGTTGCATGGTGGCGGCCGTACCCGCGGCAGCGGCCTGGTCATAGGTTGGCTCGGTGTACGCCGGCTCGGTATACGCCGGCTCGGTGTAGGCAGGTTCGCTGTAGGCAGGTTCGGTGTACGCAGGCGGGAGGGCAGCGGGCTCCTCCGGCTCGATCAACGGCACCGGCGTATCGGCCGAGCCCGCCGGGGCGAGCGGTTCGAGGGGTTCGACCGGCTCGTGAGCCACGGGTGCAGGCGTGTACTGCTCCTGCGCCGCGGGTTCGTACTGTTCCTGCGCGTCGGGAGCGGGGGTGTACTGCTCCTGCGCAGGCGGGGCGCTCTGCTCGACATTATCCGGCTGGGAGTCGCCAGCGGCCGGGTCGGCATCGGCCGCGGCGTCACGATCGGCACCGTTGGCGTTCACGTGTTCCGTGGCACCGACTGGCGAGAGTTCATCGGACTGTTGCGCCTGACCGGGCTGAAACACGGTGAAAGGCTTGTCGCCCGAGGCCGCGCTCTGCTCGTCTTCGGGGGTGATGTTCGTCATCGTGTGACTCCTCCTGGTGCCGGTTTGGCATTCAATACGTCTGAGTCACTGTAGCAATTGCGCGGCCTTGAGCGGTGCAACGAAGGGCGTATTGCGCAATATCCGTCCAGGGGACGTTTCTTGGGCTGACGGATCCCGCAGCGATCACGTCGCGTTGCCGGGCGCGACCGAGTGGCTACTTCTTCGGGGCACCCGGCAGGCTTTCACAGACGATGCCGTCGTTGTTGGCGTCAAGCTTGGCCACGTCGCCGTAATACGGGAAGTACTTCTGATACCACGCGTCTGCCTCTTTCCAGGTCGTGAAGTCAGAACAGTTCTTGCTGTTTCCTGGATTGGTCGGCGGCGTGGATGGTGGCTTCGGAGCCGTGCCGTCACACGACGTGAGCTTCTCGACGCCCACGCCCAGAACGGCCTTGCCACCCAGGAGCACGCGCTGGGTCACCTTCAGCGACTTCACCCCTGCGATCACGTCTGAAGACACACAGTTCTTCGGAACCACATACAGGGGCGCCGCGTTCTTGCCCGCCAAGGCCGCACCGGCCAACGCATCGGCATAACCGGTGCCCACAGCGAAGAACGCCTTACCCGCCTGAGTGAACGCCGTCTTGTTGATCGCGACAGAAGTGGAATACCGGTCGGATCCCGACAGGCGCTTCACCGATGCCACCTTCTTCAACGAGGTCTCGATCCCGGAGGAGACCACACCGGTGCCCCCAGCGATATAGGCAGTCTTGACACCGAGTTTCTTCGCCAGTGCAGACGTCGCCGTGTCCACACTTTTCTTACGTCCGTCGACCAGGATGACCGGGGCGCCCATGCTGCCTGCCGCAGCCGACGCCGAGAGCGCATCAGGAAAGTCGAGACCGGTCGCGAAGTACGCGGTCGACGACGCGGCAAAGGCATCGGCCACGAGCAACCTGCCGGTTTCGAACCGGTCGGCCCCGCCGATACGGGTGGTCTTCGCGATCTTCTTCAGCGAGTCGAGAACACCGTTCGAGACCGCGCCCGTTCCGCCGACGACGATGATGCGTTTGGGCTTCAGACGTTTCACCTCAGTGGCCACATTCGCAGGAAGACTCTTCGGTGCGGTCAGCAGCAACGGACCGCCCTGCTTGGCCGCAGCCGGCGCAGCTCCGAGGGCGTCGGCGTAACCGGTGCCCGTCGCGACGTAGACCACATCGGCCGAGGCGAACTGTTTCGAAATGGCGACCGCGGTGGCGTAGCGGTCATCACCGGCGAGCCGCATCACACCCGTCGGCGCTGGTTCCGGAGCGGGCGTGGGCGTCGGCTTCGGCGTCACTACTGTCGACGTTCCCCCCTTGGCCGGCAGGGGCACGCTGACCCGGGCGCAATCGCCGGCAACAAGGCCGTTGAGTGCGGTCTTCTCGACTGGGTCGATGCTGAGGTTCCAGCGATACTTCACGAGCATCCAGTCGGTGACGTACTGGCATTTGACGGTAGTTGCGGACGGCATCCACTTCGCGGGATCCTTGTCACCCTTGGAACGGTTCGATGATGCCGAGACTGCGGCCAATGACGCATCGAGGGTGAGGTCGTTGGCAAATGCCTCGCGTTGCGCCGGAGTCCAGGCGTGCGCGCCTGAGCGCCACGCCTCGGCGAGCGGAACCATGTGGTCGATGTCGAGCGTCGACGGGTCGGTGAGCATCTGGCCGTCGTACCAGGAGAGCCATTGGCCCGACAGCACCTTGCAGCCGGTCGGCGCCATCACCGGCGCAGTTCGAGACTCGGCGATGAGCACCTCCTGGCGGGTGTTGCAACCGTCTTTGTCTTCGTCCGTCCAATGTTTGAAGAGGTCACGGTTATAGCCCGTGACATACTCCGGCACCGTCACCAATTGGGTGAGAACCTTTGCCAACGTCTGGGTTTCTGCGGCGGCGGCCGGGGCAACCGGAGGAGCCGCGAGCAGACCGAGAACCAGGGCGGGAAGAGCGAATACGGTGACAATGAATCTCATGACATCCCAGCAGAGTGAATTGACCAAACTCCTTTACCGTAACGGGCACGTCACTGCGGGTTGAAGCCCCCGATGGGGGCATTCTCGCGCCCTCTTCGGGGGTCGTGATGGGCCGCCGGTCGGCGATATCGGCGCACAGAACGATTCGTGAGCCGAGTTTTTACGTGGCTACCGTTTCTAAGCGTCGAATGCAGCGGGGATGCTCCCCTACGGAGCACCCGGGAGGTTTTCGCAGACGATGCCGTCTTTGTCGCGGTCGAGTTTGGCGATGTCACCGTAGTGCGGGTAGTACTTCTGGTACCAGGCGTTCGCGTCTGCCCAGTTGTTGAAGTCAGTACAGTTCATGCTGTCACCCGGGTTGCCCGGCTTGGCGGGAGGTTTTGGAGTCGGTTTGGCCGTCGGCTTGGGCGTCACCTTGGCACAGACGGTGAGCTTCTCGACGCCCGCGCCCAGAACGGCCTTCCCGCCGAGGAGCACGCGCTGGGTAACCTTCAGCGACTTCACTCCTGCGATCACGTCTGACGACACACAGTTCTTCGGAACCACATACAGGGGCGCCGCGTTCTTGCCCGCCAGTGCGGCGCCGGCCAATGCATCGGCATAGCCGGTGCCCACGGCGAAGTATGCCTGGTTGGCCGTGGTGAATGCTGACTTGTTGATCGCCACGGAGGTGGAGTACCGGTCGGTTCCGGAGAGACGCTTCACCGATGCCGTCTTCTTCAATGACGTCTCGATCCCCGCCGAGACGGCACCCGTGCCACCCGCGATATAGGCAGTCTTCACACCAAGTTTCTTCGCCAGTGCAGAAGTCGCCTTGTCCACGCTCTTCTTGCGTCCGTCGACGAGGATGACCGGTGCGCCGATTTTGCCTGCCGCTGCCGATGCCGAGAGCGCATCAGGAAAGTCGAGGCCGGTCGCGAAGTACGCGGTCGCAGATGTGGCGAAGGCATCGGCCACGAGCAGCCTCCCGGTTTCGAACCGGTCGGCCCCACCAATGCGAGTGGTGTTCGCGATCTTCTTCAGCGAGTTGAGAACACCGTTCGAGACTGCACCGGTTCCACCGACCACGATGATCTGCTGGGGCTTCAACCGCTTCACCTCGGCGGCCACATTCGCAGGAAGACTCTTCGGTGCGGTCAGCAGCAACGGACCGCTCTGCTTGGCCGCAGCCGGCGCAGCTCCGAGTGCGTCGGCGTAACCGGTGCCGGTCGCAACGTAGACCACATCGGCCGAGGCGAACTGCTTGGAGATAGCCACCGCGGTGGCGTAGCGGTCATCACCGGCGAGCCGCTTCACACCCGTCGGCGCCGCCGCTGCCAACTGGTCAGCCGCTTTCGCCAGGGGCTGGTCTGCAGCGGCAGCCGGGGCAGGCACAGGGGCCGCAAGCAGCCCGAGGACCAAAGCGGGAAGAGCGAATACGGCGACAAGTCTCATGACATCCAAACTGAGTGAATTGACCAAACTCCTTTACTGTAATGCGCGCGCCAACGCGCCTAGAAGCCCCCAATCGGGGCGATATCCCACCGTCTTCGGGGGTGGTCATGAGCCGCGAATCGACAGCGTCAAGGCCGGCTGTGTTGGAGCCGGGGTATCGGTGCACGCGTGGCCAGTCTGGGGTCTGCAACAGCTTGGTAAACGGGGCCGCGCAATTTTGCTGCCGCCAAGCACGCACTCAGTTGCTGTGGCACCGAGGGAAAACCCGTTGGCGAGCCCCGGCCGCCGCCTATATTCTGGCGACAAGACCGGGCAGCCCGGTCTACCCGCCCCGCACAACCCATCCCTCGCCTCACGGTTCATCACAACACCGCTCTCACTGGTCGACATCGCCGTCGCCAGCAATCACCCCCGGAGAATCTGATGTCACGCAACAAAGCCATGAATGCCACCGCGACGACCATGTTCGCGATCGGGGTGATCCTGATCCTGATCGACCTGCTCCTCCAGGGAGGCACGCTGCTGGCGATCGGTATGGTGCTGATCATCATCGCCATCATCGTCTTCGCGATTCGGCTGATCACCGGTCGACACTGACCCCCGGGCTCGGTTGCTTCGTAACTATTCAACCAGCGCGGTCGGTACGGGGTCTTGAGACTGTCGCTTCGCGACACCTCGACCAACATACCAACAGGGTCAGTGCAGGCTCGAGACTGGGTGCACTTCGCCGGTACCGAACGATGCGCCAGCATCGGGCGGCCGTGCGATGCGGAGCGCTTCGCGACACCTCTAACGCAACGGAGACCGCAAGTGCGGGGCGGTCGCTTCCCGACCCCTCGGCCAACGGGCTATGGGGCGTCCCCGGAAACGGGGGTGGGCGCGGTGCGCGGCCACGGACGCAGGCGCTCGAGTTCGGCGGCCAGCGCGAACAGGATGGTCTCGCCCCCGGGTTCGGCGACGGCCTGCACGGCGACGGGCATCCCCGTCTCCTCGTCGATGCCGGCGGGAATCGACGCGGCCGGCCAGCCCACCATGTTCCACGGCGCCGCGTACGGCGCGTACTGCATGTTCGACCAGATGTTCTTCAGCCACGACCGGCGGTGCCACTGGGCCGCGACCGGTGCGGTGCGGGCCAGCATCGGCGTGAGCAGAATGTCGTACTCGGCGAAGAACTCGCGGGCCGTCGCATCGAGCGCGTCGGCGTCGCGTTGGCGGATCCAGCCGCGGCGCTTCGCCGTCCACCCCAGCTTCACGTGCCGGCGGGTGCGCGGTTCAAGCCGATCGAATTCCAACTCGCGGGCGTCATCAGCGGTGCCCGCGAACCAGCGCACGAACATCGGGAGCGGATTGGCTGGGTACGGAAAGCGCACCTCCACCACCGTGTGCCCGTCCGCCCGCAGGGCGTCGGCCGTCTCGGTGAGGGCGCGGCGCCAGCGGGGGTGCAGGCGTACCAGGAACGACGGCGTCGCCTCCGAGACCGCAATGTGCAGCTTGCTGGGCAATTGTTGCACCTGCGCCATCTGCGGGGATGCCGCCATCACCGAGAACACGAGGGCAGCATCGGCGACGGTCGTCGCCACCGGGCCGTTCTCAGCCATGCCGCCCCACGAGTCGAACCCGAGGTCGGCGGGTATCACGCCGCGACCCGGCTTGATCCCAAACAGGCCAGTGTTCGCCGCCGGGATACGAATCGAACCCATGCCGTCATTGGCATGCGCCACGGGCACGACGCCGGCAGCGACCGCGGCGGCCGACCCGCCGGAGGAGCCGCCGGGTGTGCGCTCCAGGTTCCACGGGTTGCGGGTGAGGCCGAACTCCGAGTCGGTGGAGGCCCAGATGCACAGCTCAGGCACCCGGGTGGTGCCGATGATGATCGCCCCGGCCTCTCGCAGCCGGCGCACCACCTCGTGGTCGTGCTGGGAGGGCTCAGCGCTGGTCGCCTGCGATCCGTCGCGCATCGGATGCCCGACCACCGGCATGTTGTCCTTGATCAGGATCGGCAGGCCGGCCAGCGGCAGCGAGGCGAGGTCAGTACGGGCCGCGAGCGCTGCGGCTTCGGCGAGCGCCTCATCGGCGAACAACTGTTGGAAGGCACCGAGGTCTGCTCGCGCTTCGGCCCGATCCAACGCGGCACGCACGACAGCAACTGGGCTGATCGTGCCTGCCTGCACTGCCGCGACGATCTCGGTGGCGGTATCTAAGCTCACGGTGGGTCTTCCCCTCTTCGGCCGCGATGTCGACTCCGTCGCCTGGGAGGCCGGGGTACAAGAAGCGCTCGCACGAGAAACGGATATCTGCCCTCTGAGGATACCGGACAGTGTTGTCGGAAGACCTGAACCTTGTCGATCGCCGTACCGCGCCCACCGGCAGGAGGCCGCCAGTCGAGACGCTGAAGCCCCCTTGCGAGCGACGAACCACACAGCCGTCGGGAATGTCGTCGGCGGCACCCTAGTCTTGAACTCATGAAGGCTATCAATTCTCTGTCGCGGTGGCAGTACCCGTTTCTGATCCCCGCTGTTGCCTTCTCGGTGTCAATGGTGGCCTATGTGGCGGTGTTCATGGTGCAGCGGCAATTTGGGGCCTTCTCCTGGCTTCTCACCATCATCGCCATCGCCAGTTTCGCCATCGGCGTGTCCTACCGCATCCCGTTGGGCACGATCAACGGCATCCCCCCACTGGGCGGGGTGGTGGTGTTGCTAGCCGCGATGAACATCATCGATCGCCCCATGTTGGCGGTCGGTATTTTCGTGTGCGGGCTCCTGATCGGTTACAGCTTCATTTTGCGCAACGCCGTCTTCGCCCTGTACGCGGCTGGGATCGGCGGCCTCGGCGGCCTTGCCTATGTGTTCGCCGCTCGTCACTTGCTGCTGGCCGGATGGTGGCCGATCGCCATATTCGCAGTTGCCACCACCGCATACTTCACGTCGATTCTGCTCATCGAGTTCGCCAGGAACAAGGGCGAATGGAGCCCCAACCAGCAAAAGGGCGTGGCAGCGGTGCGCTGGCGGCCGCTTGGAATATTGTGGGCCGTCTGCGTCGCGGCCTCCACCATTGTGTTCACGGCTATCACCGAGTTTCCGGCGGCCGTGCTCGACCAGCGTGTGCTGCATGCCGGGTTCATCCTTGCCCTGGGCGGGATGCTGTTCTTCGGGCTTTCGATGTCGGCGCGTTTCTCCCAGGTGCTGCGCAAACTGAACGGCCTCGTGGCGGCATCAATGTCGCTGCCCGGCGACGGGGTCACCGCCACTCCGGAAAGTGTGCTCCAGCTCGTGCAAGAGACGATCGAGGCGGAGACGGCGGAGTTGCGCGCCACCCCGGCAGGAACGAACGAAATCAGTGCCAGCACCACCCTCGGCACCGGGGAGAACATGTTTGTTGTCGCCTCCCGCAAGTTGAGCTCCACACCATTCACCGCCGAGGACCAACGCGTGTTGGAAGGCCTCACCTACATCGGCAGTGAGGCCATTCGCACGAAACAGGATGTCGCCACTCTCACCGCAGAGGTGAACACCGACTCGCTCACGGGACTGCCCAACCATCGGGCCTTCCAGATAGCGTTGATCGCGATCAACGAGAATCGGGCGTATTCCGACGCCATCGCGGTTTTGTTCATCGACGTCGACGACTTCAAAATGCAGAACGATGAGTATGGCCATCACGCCGGCGACAAGTTGCTGGTCGCCGTCGCCCATCGAATGGTCGGCGCCGTGCGCAATCGTGACTCCGTCTTTCGGGTCGGGGGCGACGAATTCGTGATCATTCTGGACCACGTGTCATCGCTTGCCGAAGCGAAGACCATCGCTGAGCGCGTTGTTGCCGAGGTCGGTGTGCCCGTGAACATTGACGATGCCGGTCTGACCTTGACCCCAGTGGTCAGCGTCGGAATGGCCTTCTCCGCGAACCGGGAGGCGGACATCAACGCGCTGGTCGTTGACGCAGATCGCACCATGCTCGACGTCAAGCGCTCGAGTCACCGTGACGGCTCCAGCAGCAAGCTTGAGGTCAGCGCATCGGCGCAACGCTCCTCCCGGCTCAACGACATTGTCGCCCACGCCATCGACGAGCACCTGCTCACTGTTGCGTTTCAGCCGATCGTGAGCATCACGGATGAACGCATCTGGGGCTTCGAGGCTCTGGTGCGCTACACCGACCCCGAGTTGGGCACCATCCCGGCATCGGCACTGGTTGAACGCGCCAAGAACCTCGGCCGTCTGAACAAGCTGACCAAACAGATTCTTTCGCGAGCGATGGAGGCGGCGACAGAGTTCGCGGCCATTGTGCCGGGCATCACTGTGATGGCGGTGAACGTTGAGGCGGGCCAGCTTCTGGAGCCGGAGCTCAACCGCTTGTTCGCAGACGCCCCCACGGCATATCCCGCAGCGACACTTTGTCTTGAACTGAATGAACGCTCCGTCGGCACGGCACGCAGCGAGCTCAGGGCGCAGGTTGATCGGCTCCGTGAGTGCGGCGTCTTGATTGCGCTGGATGACTATGGTTCGGAGAACTCGTCGGTCGGGGCGTTGGTGCGCCTCCCCCTCGATATTTTGAAGATTGACCGAAGCCTCGTCACCAATCTCAGCGACGTTCGACAACATGAATTCGTTCGTGCGTTGAGGAGCTTCGCCGAAACGATGGACTACTCGATCGTTGTCGAGGGCATCGAGGATGCGGAGTCGGTCGACAAGCTTCGCAAATTAGAAGTTCGCATGGTGCAAGGCTTCTATTACGGTCGGCCGATCTCGTTCGAGGACACGTGCCAACGCCTGCGCGCCCACGGGGCCAGTGCCGTGGTGCCTGTCGCTCCGTCTGCGCAGCAACACACACCACAGACCCAGAAAATCTGACGAAACAGGCCTTTTGACCAGCTGATCACCATCTGATGGAGCAAGATCCATGCCCTGAAATGGGGGCGCGTCGCACCAACAAAACCGAGTATCCTTCAATAATATTGATCGTGCTGCAGTTGAGATTCGACTGCCGAGTTGTTGTGATGTGAGGTGAGGCATGGAGTGCGCCAAGGGCCCGCAGCCGTTGAACCCTGCGGATATCGAGGCGTTACGCATCTATGCCGACGGCTACAGTCCCGTCGAGATCGCCGTTCAATCGAGCATGCGCGTGGAGCAGGTGCGGCTTCACCTGGGCAAAGTCAAAGACCATCTTCTAGCGCATGGGGTCGAGGTCAACTCCAAACAAGACCTGGTGCAGCACGCCCGCGCACGCGGTCTGCTGCCCTCCTGAGTGACCGCTTCTACGTCGCGTGGCCGGCCAGGACTCCGGGGTCGACGCGCTACGCGGCCGACCTCGGCCTCCCCGGCAGCTGCTCAGCTGACGGAGCCAATGACGTAGCGGGTCTGATCGAAACGAGCATATAAGGCTCATCACCGCTTCCCCACCGCCTCCTACGGCCCAGGACCAAGCCGGCCCGCACCCGATGAACGGATGCAGGCCGGCCCACTCTACCGAGCGCTTTACTTCACTGCGTTCAATGCGTTCACGATTCCGTCACCGAAGAAGCTGTTGCGCAGCTCCGATCCGACGCAGAACGCTCCACCGCTTGCGCCGGTGGGACACATCTTGCTATCGGCCTGATCGCGCAGCATCGTGACGATCTGCGCGGGTGTGGCGTTCGGATGCGTCGACTTGAGCAGTGCGGCAACACCGGCGACGTGCGGTGACGCCATCGACGTTCCACTCATGTTCGCATACCGTCCGCCGGGGTACGTCGAGAGGATCGCGGACCCGGGTGCGGCAACGTCGATCTTGCCCAACCCACGGTTGGAGAACGACGAGAGCGCCTCGGTGCGAGTCGTCGACGACACCGTCACGACACCCGGCAACTCCGTCGGGATGTCGTGGCAACCACTGTTGATGACGCGGTTGATCGGCTGGGCGGCATCGTTGGGGCTCCCTCGGTCCACCGTCTTCACCGACATGTCATACGAACTGTTGCCAGCGGCCGCGACACTCACGACGCCGAGCTTCTCCGAGTAGGCCACCGCGCGCCTCACTGCTTCCTTGGAAGCGGCCTGGTCGCTCTGGTCGTCACACCAGAACTCGAACGGGTCAACGTAGTAACTGTTGTTGGTGACATCCATGCCGTGGTCGGCTGCCCAGACAAACCCGCAGACAGCGTACTCCGGGTAGATGTAGCCGTCGTCGTTGACCACCTTCACCGAGGCCAGGCGCGCGTTCGGTGCGACCCCGACGATGCCGACCCCGTTTCGGGCCGCGGCGATCGTTCCGGCAACGTGCGTGCCGTGCGCGCTCGTCGTCGGCTCGGATGCCCCTTCCGACGTGTCTGGACGACCGGCGTCGATGCAGCTCACCGAGCTTGCCAGGTCGACGTTTGCCGCGAGGTCGGGGTGCGTTGAGTCGATACCGCTGTCGAGTACGCCGACGAGAACCCTCCGGGAGCCATCGGTGATCTGCTGGGCAAGATCGGCTTTGATCTGCGCCATGTCCCACTGCTCACCCTCGCGTGGGTCGAGCGCGGGAGCGACCGCCTCCACGTCGCCAGCGACGAACCCGTCGAGCTTCGGCTGCGCGTTCGACTTCTTCTTGTACGATGACGCGCCACGCGAGCCGGGAGTGCGCGGGCTGTCGCCGATCTCCGGCGTTCCCTCCGAGACGCCGACGGTGCGGGTTGCTCCGACCGACTGCACGGAGTTGCCCTTGGCAACCCGCTTCACATCGGTGCGGAACGCGGAGCGCTCCGAGTGTGCGACGACCACGCCGATCTGCGGCCAGGACTGCACGACGGTGCCACCGGCATCGTGTACGGCCCGCTCCGCTAGCCGGGTCTGGCCCGGGTTCGGGTTTTTGACGTTGACGACATAACTCATCAACAACCCGTCAGGGGTTTCGATGGGAACGGGTGTTGACGGCGCCTCGGCGGGCGCCGCGATGGCGGGCCCTCCGAGAAATGAGAGCGCCAGCAGCGCTGCTGTACTAACGGCCAGCGCACACGTGCGGCCGGAGAATCGTTGACTCATTAATTCTTCTTTCACGGGTTGGTTGAATAGTGATTAACCGTGAGAGCGGGAAGTCGCGGCTTCCCGAATCGTATGATCCGAGCCGGATGGAGCGAGCCCGCCACGCCGACATTCAAACAAGCTTCTCCCCTCGTATGGGGGACATGAGTTTGGCTCAATCTTCTCGGGCTCCAGAACCCCAAAAGCAGAGAATCCGTAACCGGCAATTCAGCCGCTGGTTCAATCCACTCGGCCGGCCCACCAGCCCCATTCCTGCGGCACACCTACGAAGAGCGCGCCCGGAATGGCCCGCTTTGACTGGCCCCACGTGAACTGAATGCGTGCAGCTTACGCTGCGGGGGCCACCCGGGCATTATTCAGCAGAACGTACACGTAGCCAGTGATCGTGGCATTCACCGACGACGATGCGGCCGGAGTCTCTCCCTCGTCACCGGGCGCGGTGTCCCCTGCCGCCGCGGTCAATGCCGCGGCGGTTCCCGGTGCCGTCGTGAGACTCGTTACCAGGAACAGTCGGGGCCCGGTGCGCAGCCCGTCGGTGAAGTTTAATACATTGGCATACTCACCCGAGAGCGCAAGCGTGATCGGTACGGCCACGAGCGCACCTTCGGGCAGCTTCTGAGCGGCCGCGGCGACCTCAGCCGAACGCATTGCCGGTGCACCTGTTGCGGCAGAATCGGGCGTCGCAGCGCCAGCGGCCGAGGGATCCGGTGTGACCGAAGCCTCGGTCGCTGCTGCGGCATCCTTCGCGTCGTCGACCGCACCCGCCAGGGCAGGTTCACCCGTGGACGTCCCAGCCTCGTCGGCCGCCGGCGCCTCAGCGACGGCTTCAGCCGGCACAAAGTACTGGCCATCCTGCACCGATATCGTGGTCAAGGCAACGCCGTGCTTCACCGCGGTCGCGTCCAGACTCTTCACGAACTGCGGCAATTGGGCACCGTCGGGGATTAGGACTCGCAATTCTGCCAGCTCTTCCTCCAGCGCCTCCATGCCCTCGTGCTGCTTCATGAGCGCGGCTAGCGTGGCCTCGTGCACCACGTTCTCCTGCTCCACCAAGACGCGGTCGTTGTCTGCCTGTGCTGAAGACTCCAGTTGCGGCGAAACGCCGAGCAGGTAGCCCAACCCCACGACCGCAATCATGGCGAGTACCAAAACGATGACCCCGAGCTTGTTCTTATCCATGATTAGTTTCCCGCTTCAGCTGGTTCAAGCGCATCGAGTGCAAACCGGTGGGTGAACGCGTCTTCGTTGACATGAATCGTGAGGTTCACCTCGTACGATCCGCCGCCGACAAGCACCACCGTTCCGGGCACCGAGTCGGCATAGCCGGGCAGGGAAGACAGTGCCTCCAACCACTTCGGCACCGTGGGCAACGCCGGGCTGGTGAGCTTCAACGTCAGCGTTGCAATTCGCGGATGCTGCAAGGGCACGCCCGGCTGTGGGTACAGCGACATCGGCGATGCAGAGTCGATCGAAACGGTGTCGATCGTGACGTCGGCGGGCAGCAGCGCGCGAATGCTCTGCAAATACGCCTTCCAGTCCACCTCGGTCGATGCACCGACGATGAGCGCACTTTTGGTCGTGTCGACCTGGGTCTGCACAGAACGCACTTCAATGTATTTGAGTTGCTCGTCGAGCAGGTCTTGCGTGCGGGCTTGTTCCGCCGCAAGCCGCTCTTGCTTCTGCCCGGCCTGCATGGTGGCCAGCCCAATGCCTGTCGCCACCACAAGAACGACAAGCACCAACGCTGTCGCAAGCTGTCGGCGAAGCGCCTTGCCTTTTCGATGCGTCACGACTTCGATCGGCAACAGGCTCGCGCGCGGCTGCCCGCCGATGATCAGGTTGTCGCTCGCCGATGCTTTGCTCATGAGGCGCTCCCTAACGCTAGACCGAGTGCAACCATGTAATCTCCCCGGCTGTGCTCGAGCCCTTCTTTTGAAACCCCGCGTCCCAGCTGTACGGTGTCGAACGGCGTGGCCGGGATCACGGGCAGTCGGGTCATCTCCGCGAGCGCGTCTCCGAATCCGCCCAGCTGGGTGCCGCCTCCGGTGAGTACGATTTGCCGGATCGGCATCGAATGCGTGTTGACGAAGTAGTTCACCGTATTGCGCAGGCTGTTCAAGAGCTCCCCGGTCACCTCGCGAATGAGGTTGGCGGCCGCAGGGTTCTGTGCTTGTACCCCGGCCGGGGTGAGCCCGATCTCACGCTTCAACTGCTCGGCCTGTTCGGCATCAATCTCCAGCCGCATCGACAACGCCTGAGTGACATCGCCACTGCCGGTGGGAATGAACCGGATGAACTGTGGCACCCCCAACACCGAGATCAACACACTGGTCGAACTGGCCCCCACGTCTATTTGCACAACCGCACCGTCGACCTGCACTCCGCGGGACAGCACCCGGCTGAGCGCGAACGGAATCAGGTCGACTTCGATGGGGTTCAGTCCGGCGAGCTGCACCGCCTGCACGTTGCCCGCCACGGCGTCTTTCACCGCGGCGATCAGCAGACCGTGCACTTCCGGCCCGTTCGCGCCTTCCCCCTCAGCGATGGGGTAGAAGTCGAGCAGCGCTTCGGCGACGGGCACGGGCAGCATCTCCTGCACCTGAAACGGCAATGATTCGCGGATGCGCTTGAGCGACATCTTCGGAACCGTCAGATCACGCGCCAGCACCCGATGATTGCCCATGCCGAGCACGACGTTCTTGCTCTTGAAGTTGCCGGCGGTCCACAGCCGCTTGAGTGCCGTGCCGACCGTGTTGGGCTCAAGCACTTCGCCTCGGGAGACTGCACCCTCAGGCAACGGCATCTCGTGATAGCGCACCAGCGTGGGGTTTGCCTTGGTGGCATCGCTCAGCTCAACGGCGCGCACCGCGACGTCTCCGATGTCAACTCCTACTACACTTGCAGCCATTGAAATGTGCCCCTTCTGAGAGGAATTCGCTCGCCAGCCATCAGGCCAGCCCGTACAACGTCAAATACGCGGTCCAAATGGATTCACCGAAAAAGATCCCCAGCCAGGCGCCGGCCAGCATCCACGGGCCGAACGGGATACCGCTCTTGCGGTCGGCCCGGCGTGCCAACAAGAGCGCCAGCGAGAAGAACCCGCCGAGCAGGAACGCCGAGAACGCGCCGACCGCGAGCGGGCCCCAGCCGAGCCAGCCGAGGTACAGCCCGAGCACCCCGGCGAGCTTCACATCGCCGAAGCCCATGCCGCCGGGGTAGGCGATCGCCATCAGGTAGTAGGCGACCCACATCGCGACCAGCCCGATGCCGGCAGTGATCAGTGCAGAATAATTGCCAATGAGGATGCTCGACGCCGCGAGCAACGCACCACCGACGAGATAGCTCGGCAGCACAATGACGTTCGGCAGCCGCTTCGTGTCGAGGTCGATCAGCGCCAGCGCGACGCTCACCCCCGCCAGCCACAGGAACGCCACAATCGCCAGCACCAGAGCCGCAAGCTCCGCTCCCGCCAACTCCGTTCCCTGAGGGATCGCGAAGCGACCGTCTCGAAGGGTCGCCGCCAGCCCGCCCGACACGCCCCACCACGCCACCACCCCAAAGAATACGGCAGTGCCGAGTTCCACCAGCGGGTACCGCACCGAGATCCCCGCCCTGCACCCCCGGCACTTCCCGCGCAGCACCAGCCAGCTCAGCACTGGGATGTTGTCGTACCCACGTATCTGCTGCCCGCACCCCATGCAAGCGCTCGGCGGCGATACAATCGATCGCCCCGCTGGAACGCGGTACACAACCACGTTCAAGAACGATCCGATCAGGGCCCCGAAGATCCCCACCCCCACGGCAACCAGTTCACTCACCGCCCGAGATCGCGAACAGAGACCAGATCGCCCAGCTTAGCTTCCTGACCGATCGACCCTGCCGGGTTGGTCGTGCCGTTGGTGAGGTCCACCCCCGGCAGCCCAAGTCCCGCGTACTTGAAGTCCAAAGAGTTCTTGGTCTCGTTCACTCCGTTGACATACATTTGACCATTCCAGGTGGCATTGTTCTTCGATGAGTAGTAGCAGGGAGAGTAGAGAAACGCGTTGATCTTCACATCCAGCTTGAATTGGTTTTCATCCCCCACCCCGAACGATCCGTAGTCAGCCGGGCACGTGGGCTGGTTGTCGGGAAAGTTGTCAGGGGTGATGAACCATAGCCGGTGAGTGGCAGACGTGGTGGAGTTGAATGGGTTATCAAATGCGAAGCTCTTGGCGAAGATGACGGTATCACTCGCGAGCGAGATCGCAGTATTTTTTGGCGCCTTGACGCCCGTGCAGTTCATCGCGTCGATCACAATCGACTTTCCGCCACCCGAAATGATGCTGGAAGTCAGCGCGTCGCACTGCGTCTGCGTCAGCGTTTTTTTCAGGAACGGGGTGCCATCGTCGTTGAACCACTTGGTGGGAGCAGCGGAATCGTAAGAGAAGTCAACCCAATCGGGCACAGTCGGGATGGGGCCGTCTTTCTTGAACCTCGTGGTGTCGCAGATGCTGCCGCTGAACGACGCCGTGCACTTCTTGGCATTGAGGTTTCCGTCGATCGTGGACTTGTTCTTTGTGAGATCCACATTGCCCCCGACCCAGGCGCTGCGCTGAACCTCGCAATTCTCCAGGAGCAGGTTCCCGGTTTCAATGATCACGTCACCTTTGAACTTGGTTCCGTTGTAGCAGGAGACATTGCCGTTCTTGACCTGAATGGCCGACACTGCCGTGGCTGACTCGATATCGCCGCCGATCTCTGCACTGACCTCGGCGAGATTCTTGAACTCAATTCCGCCATAGAGGTACATGGCTGGGCCGGTGGCTTTGATGCCGGGCTGCTCGAACGGAGTGTAGTTGAAGATTCCTTCCACCGACCGCGTGTTTCCGCTCGTGTTTCCGGCCACGCCAGCAGCTGATGCGGAACCGACCGAGACGACCTTCACTCGCTTCGCAGGCGCTGTGCCAGGGCATCCCGCGCTCCATGAGTCTCCGTCTTTATAGAGGGAGTGGTACACGGTGGCAGTGAACTTGACGGCGGACGCGGACGAGTAGGTGTTGACACACGGGTCTTTCATGATGCTCGCCCGAAAGTGGTCGACGCCTGATTCGGCGGCGGCCTGCGCTTGCACACCGGCTCGCGTGGAGCTGGTGAAGCCCAGCGAGTTCATGGTGACGCTGGCGATCGTGACGGTGATGATCGCTGCGACCACTATGACTCCCAGCACCATCATCAAGGCGCTGCCGAGCTCGCGGTCAGGCTTCGGTGCCTGAACGTCGGACAGGGTGCGTGCACTGCGGTTGGTCAGAAATCGAAACATGGTTCACTCTCCTGGGCAGGGGTGCGACTGTATGCGGTGGTCTCTATGAGTACGGGCGGGCGTTCGCCCGCATCGACGCTGAACGAGATATCGATGGAATCTGGAGCGTCTACAACCGGTGGGTCTGCAGGCGGAGTCAGCTGGAATACGGGTGACGACGCGACGGGGTCGATCCCTGTTCCCAACTTGGTCCAGGAGCCTTCGGGGCCACCCGTCGGAAGCTCGATGGCGGCTGCCGGCGTGGTCGTCTTGGAGTAGACCGCTCGCTCGGCATTGCTGTAGTACCACGCCTGGCAGGACCATCCGGCTATTGCACCAGCAGTGGCGCGGCGCGCGATCAGGAGATCTCCATCAGTGTCGCTCTCGGCGCGCACTGCCGAGGCGTTGCGCACTCCAGCCTGAACGGACTGCGCGACGAGTTGGCCCAGCGTGGTCGCTTCTGACGCCGAGCGGATGCTGCGCTCGGCCTTGAGCGAGTTGATGAACAGCCCACCGATGATGACTAAAATGACCGTCGCGAAGCTCATGTAGACGATGAGCTCGACGAGGGTAAAGCCCGAATCTGCACTTTTTTCAGCTGGAACGTATCGTGGAGTGCGGCGCATTAGACGGCCGCCTTGACGAAGATGAGAGACACCGCGGATGCCAGCGAGTCGGCGTGCCCGGTCTCGGCCACCGTCACGGTGACTTCTGCGACCCCGGGATAGGCGGCGGGGCACGAGAGGGTGCGCTCAGGCTGGAGAGACACGCCGCGATCATCAATGGTCGGTGTGAGCACTTCATCACGCCAGAGCTGCAGGGTCGCGCAGGTGTCGCCCTGGGCCCGGGCACCCTCGATGCCGTCGCTGACCAGCTGTGTCGCGGTGGCAACAGTGGTGTTGGTGACCGAAACCTGAAGGGTCTGGATGAGCAGCGGGATGAAGGCCACCGCAAGGAGTGCGATGAGGAACATCGAGACAATGATCTCGATCATGCCGAAGCCGTTTTCTGAAACGTATTTGGTATGCAGTGTAGATTTCATCGTGGTCGGCCTCCTTTGGGTTACGCATTCAGGATCTTCCTCAAGTGGCTGTGGGGCACCGCAGACGCGATGCCCCACAATCATTCACCCTCAATTAGGTAAGGAACCCTACGGAGTGGGAGCGGAACAGTCGGCGGACCTTTGAACGCCGCCCTTGTCGGAAACGCTTCTGACGTCAGTGGTCCCTGTAAGATCGCTGTGCTTCCCCAAGAGGCAGAAACCGTCAGCGGTTGCGGTCACCATTGTTATAGTGACTTTGTTGCTCGGGCTAAATCCGTCAAGTGCGAGAATAGATGCATCATCCACGTCGGCAGAAGAGAAATCTGGGTTATTTACCATTTCGGCCATAATTAGGGTCTTTGCTGCTGTCAAGTCTGATTCCACAGCACTCAATTTGGCGTTATTCTGCTGGCTGAGGAAGATCGGAATGGCGATCGCGGCGAGGATGCCGATGATGAGAACGACGACCAGCAGTTCGATGAGCGTGAAGCCTTTGTCCTTGTCGTGCAGGGTGGCACGCTGACGTGCTATTGCCCCCGAAATAGTGTTTGTCATTGTGACGATCCTGTTCTTGATTGAGTGAAACTGGACTGGGCATTTCTTACTGCCCACCACCGAGGTTATTGAGGATTCCCTGAACTCACTAACCCTCAAAGTGGGGGTTTGTGGGATATTTCCGCCCCCAGTGCGGGGGGTTGAGCAATGCTCAACCAATCAATTCGAAGATGCTGAACATCGGCATGTACAGGGCGACAATCATTCCACCGATGACCACGCCGATGAAAGCAATCATCAACGGCTCGATCAACGCAGTGAGCTGCTCCGTGGTTGATTGCACTTCCTGGTCGTAGAAATCGGCGATCTTCGACAGCATCGTCTCCAGGGCGCCGGCATCCTCGCCCACCGCGATCATCTGCGTGACCATGGCCGGGAAGACCGGCTCTAAAGCCAAAGGCCCGGCAATCGATCGGCCCTGCCGCACAGACTCCTGCACCTTGACCAACGCCTGCTCGATCACCCAGTTGCCCGAGGTCTCTCCCACGATCTGCAGCGATTGCAGGATGGGCACGCCCGAGGCGGTCATGGTGGAGAAGTTGCGGGTGAACCGTGCGATCGCCAGCTTGGTCATCAGTGGCCCGAACACGGGCAGCTTGAGTTTGATCGGGTCGACCACCTTGCGCACGGCCTCGGTGTTCTTGTTCTTTGCCCACCAGAACGCAAAGATGATGCCGGCCACCACCAGGATCGGCCCGACCCAGACCATTCCCTCGGAGAACCACACCAGCATTTGCGTGGGCAGCGGCAAGGTGCCCCCCAGCCCCTCGAACATGCCCTTGAAGATGGGCACAATGAAGATGAGCATGCCGATCACCGCAAGTACCGCCATGATCAACACGATCACCGGGTAGGCGAGCGCCGACTTGATCGTGTCGCGCAGTTTCACCTCGGCTTCGAAGTTGTTGGCGACGGAGTTGAGGGCATCCTCGAGGAATCCGCCCGTCTCACCAGCACGCACCAGGTTGATCATGATCGGCGGGAAGGTCACCGAGTGTTTGAGCATGGCATCCGACAGCGAAATTCCGCTTTCGACGTCGGTGCGGATCGCGCCCAGAATCTTGGCCAGCACCTTGTTCTCGGTCTGGTCGGCCAGAATATTGAGGGTGCGCAACAGCGACAATCCGGCCGAGGTCATGGTGGCCAATTGCCGGCTCATGATCGCGAGGTCTTTGAGGTCGGGCGCCTTCTCCATCCCGGGGATCTTGATCTCCATGCTGAGACCGGTACCGGTGGGAGCCGCGGCGATCGACAGCGGAGCCAGTCCCATGGTGTGCAGGCGGGCCGCGGCAGCACCCTCTGACGGGGCATCCAGCCGGCCCTTGATCACCTTGCCCTCGGCGTTGCGTCCTTTGTAGGCGTAAGCCAGGTTGGCGGTGGCCATCTAGCGCCCCCCTCCAGAGTATTTGTCACCGAAGTCGATGCCACCGACGATATCGCCGTCACTGGGCGACTCAACACGTTGGATCAGCTGCTTGAGCCCGACCACGTCTTGCGCCTTCTCTTCGGCGGCCTGGCGGGTGATCTGGCCGGCGTTCACCAGGTCGGCCAGATGCTGATCCATGGTGTGCATGCCGAGCTCGCGGCCGGCCTGCATGGCCGAGGCGATCTGGTAGGTCTTGCCCTCACGGATGAGGTTGTTCACCGCGGGAGTGGCGATCATCACCTCGGTGGCGACCACCCGGCCGCTACCACTGGCCTTCTTGACCAGGGTCTGGCAGACGACGCCCTGCAGGGTGGCGGCCAACTGCGAGCGCACCTGGCCCTGCTGGTGCGGCGGGAATACGTCGATCACGCGGTCGATGGTCTGCGCGGCATCCTGCGTGTGCAGAGTGGCAAAGACCAGGTGACCAGTCTCGGCCGCGGTGAGGGCGACCGAGATGGTCTCGAGGTCGCGCAACTCACCAACCAATATCACGTCGGGGTCTTGCCGAAGCACATGCTTGAGCGCCGACGCGAACGAGTGCGTGTCCTGCCCCACCTCGCGCTGGTTGACCAACGACTTCTGGTGCGAGTGCAGAAACTCGATCGGGTCTTCGACGGTGACGATGTGGTCGTTACGGGTGCGGTTGACCAGATCGACCAGGGCCGCCAGCGTGGTGGACTTTCCGCTACCGGTCGGGCCGGTGACCAGCACAAGGCCGCGCGCGAGCTCGGCGAAGCGGCCCACAGACTCGGGGACGCCGAGATCTTTGAGCTGTTTGATCTCGTACGGGATGAGCCGGAAGGCCGCCCCGATCGAGTTGCGCTGCTGGTAGTAGTTCACCCTGAACCGGGCGCGAACGGCCGTGTAGGCGAAGTCGAGCTCGAGTTCGGTTGCGAAGGTCTCCGCCTGCAGGGGCGTGATGATGCTTTGCAGTGCAGCGGTGACCTTCTCGGGCATCCATTTTTCGTAGCCTTCGAGCGGGCGCAGCCCACCGTCAACACGGATACTCGGCGGGGCGCCTGTGGTGATGTGCAGGTCGGAGCCATTCTGGGCGAGCACCTGGGCGAGCGCGGCAATCAGGTCGGGATCGGGATCCTGCTGGGCGCGACGGCGATCGGCCGCCCGGCGAAGGCGAGGCTCGGCAGGGACGCCCGACGTGGCCTTGTCAGAATGCTCTTCGTCCGTCTCCGCGCGGCTGTAGTCGGCGGCGCGGCGCTGGCGAAACTCGGGAGGGCTGCTCGGAGTGGCTCCCTCGGGGCTCCCGGTTCTCGACTCGTCGGGAAGCGCGGGCGGGGCCCCTTCGAGACGGTCGCTGCGCGACCCCTCAGGGAGCGTGATGGGTGTGGAGCCCGCCGGGGTGCTCGCGTCGAGCGAGGTTGGCGCGGCGCCCACGGGGGCGCCCATAGGGGGCGCGGTGGGTGCGGCGTCCGCAGGGGGCGACGTGGGTGCGGCGCCTGCGTCGAGCGAGGTGGGGGCCGCAACCGGCGTGGAGAGCGTGGCAGGCGCTTCAGCATGGGTGTCGACAGTGAAGGCGGCGGCTTCCGAGGCGGACTTTTCGAGACGGTCGCGGCGTGACCCTTCAAGGAACGAAGTGGGGGTGCGCGCAGGGAGCGGATTTGTAGCGCTTGCAGGGAACGGAGGTGCCGCGCTCGCAGGGTGCGGGTGCGCGACGGTCTCACGGGGCGGAATGGGCGCGCTTGGGGTGACCTCAGGGAGTGCCGGGGCCACATCGTCTGCAGCGGGCGTGGGCGGCGTGCCGGGTTCGATCACACTGCGAAGCCAGCCCACAGCATCCGTTCCCGGCGGTGTCACCGGAATATCGTAGACAGGCTTATCCATGGGGTCTCCCTTGTTGAGGCGTGTTGTGGTCTGGCATCAGACGGCCACCCGCAAGATCTCTTCGACCGAGGTGAGCCCCATCTGCACTTTGGTCCAGCCGTCTTGTCGCAGGGTCACCATCCCCTGCGAAATGGCCACGCGAGCGATGTCGGCGCTGGAGACTCGCTCCACCGCCAGCCGTTCGATTTCTTCGGTGACGGTCATCACTTCGTGTAGGGCAAGGCGCCCACGGTAGCCGGTCTTGGAGCAGCTGGCGCATCCGATTGGTTTGAATGCCTGCGGCAACGGCTGGTCGGGATCGACATCGAAGCGGAGGTGCTGCAGTTCGGCCAAGGTCTTCTCATCGGGCTGCTTGCACCGGTCGCAGAGGCGGCGGGCCAACCGCTGGGCCACCACGCAGTCCAACGCGGAGCCGACCAGGAACGGCTCGATGTTCATCTCGGTCAGCCGCACGATCGCGCTCGGCGCGTCGTTGGTGTGCAGTGTGGAGAGCACCAGGTGGCCGGTCAGCGACGCCTCGATGGCGATCTGCGCCGTCTCCTGGTCGCGGATCTCTCCCAGCAGCACCACGTCTGGGTCGCTGCGCAGAATGGAGCGAAGGGCGTTGGCAAAGGTCAGACCGGCCTTCACGTTCACCTGAACCTGGTTGATGCCGTCCATGCGATACTCGACCGGGTCTTCGACCGTGATCACGTTGATCTCGGGGCGGGCCACCGCGTTCAAGGTGGTGTAGAGCGTTGTCGACTTACCGCTACCTGTCGGACCGGTCACCAGAATCATGCCGTACGGCTTCGTGTACGCCTCTTTGTAGGCCTCGAAGTTGTGTGGCAACAAGTTGAGGTCACGCAACGACATGCTCGTGTTCGAGTTGTCGAGAATTCGCATGACCACCTTCTCGCCCCACACTGTGGGCAAGGTGGCCACGCGCAGGTCGATCTTGCGCCCGCCGTGATTCACCGACATCCGGCCGTCCTGCGGCTTGCGGCGTTCCGAGATGTCAATGTCGCTCATGATCTTGAGCCGTGAGATGACGCCGTTCTGGATACTCTTCGGGGCTCGCTGCATCTCGTGCAACACGCCGTCGATGCGGTAGCGCACGCGCATGTCATGCTCGGCGGGCTCAATGTGAATATCGGATGCCTGATCCTGAATGCCTTGACTCACCAGCAGATTGACAAAACGTACGATCGGCGCATCGTCATCCGACTCGATGATCGTGTCGGCCTCAGCGCTCGTGGCGCTTTCTTCGGCGATGGTCGTGGTCAGATCGTTGAGTTCGTCGTCGGCTCGCAGGTGCCGGTCGATGGCGGCGAGCAGGTCGCTGCGCTCAACCACGACCGGGCTGACGTTCAGCCGTGAGAGCCCGCGCACATCGTCGATGGCGAACACATTCCCAGGATCGACCATGGCGAGCGTGATTCGCCCGTCGGCCGCAGCGATGGGGAGCACCTCATGGCGGCGGCAGATGCTGGCCGGCACGAGCCCGACCGCGAGGCGATCGATCGGGTAGTCGAGCAGTTCGACGAACGGCAGACCGACCTGCTCGGCGCGGGCGCGCGCGAACTGCTTCTCGGTGATCACGCCCTTCTCGACAAGGGCACGCACGGCAGTCTCGTCTTCGAGGTCGCCGGTCATCACCGCGTCAAGGTGTTCGATCGGCAAAAGCCGGTGCAGGATCAGGATTTCTGTCATGGACGCCACGGGTTACGCCCTCCAATTTCTGTGTACATAGACACCGGGCGCCGCAATGGGATTTGCGGGCATGACACCCGAATGTCATGTGGGTTAGCGTCCCCACGTTATCCGCTGGGGCACCGACTCGAACAGTCCCGCAATATGGGGGTGCTTTAGTCCCTCAACCCGCCAGAAACGGCGCGCTCACCGTCCGGTGACGCGCCGGCGCCGGTCATTACCGGTACGCAAATCGCGGTTGAGCCGGCGATCCCCGTAGTAGAGAAGAGACTCCCAGTCAATCTCGTCCATCGACTTGACCACAACCTTCGACGCTGTTTGGCGCGGTTTTTTGGGTGCGACGTAAAGCCAGCCGAGCACACCGAGGAACACATCGACGATCGAATTGCGCACTCCGATGTATGCACGAATCGCCCCGGACGCGAGCACGGCGTTGAGCGTTGCAAACGCCACGTTGCCCCAGTTCTGCTCGTGCACATTCCGCCACGCGGTGAGTATCGAGAAGGCGACGATCAAATACGGCACCACGACGTAGAGCGCAGGTGCGGCCGTGCGATTCTTCACTTTCGGCGTGCGCACAAACGGGATCTTCTCACCGGTGAGTCCCTGTTGCATTGACTTGACAACGCCGGCGAGGTTGACCGGGAGCAGCACCAGGTTGAAGCCGTAAATGCGAAAGATGTCGCTGAATCGGTGCCCGCAGTCGCGAAGGTCGCTTCCCATGGCGAGGAAATAGGGCAGGGCGGCGATGAACACGACCGGGCTCAGAAGCCGGCTGTCGTACGGGTAGGCCAGCAGGAACAACAACCCGAAACTGGCCCACGCGATGGAGGCCATGTAGTTCACACGCAGTAGGATCTCGCGGAAGAGAATCCGCTCACGCATGTGCCGCCGATGTGAAATCTGCTTCCACAGTTTCGGCAGAATCAACAAGCCACCGTTGGCCCAGCGACGACGCTGCACGACAAGGGAACCGAAGTCGGGCGGGGTCGCACTGTAGCTGAGACGCTCCGGGTAGTTCGACAACGTCCAGCCGTGGGTTCCGAGGTCCACGCTCGATTCGGTGTCTTCAATGACCGTGCGGTCTTGGATGTAGGTGCGGATCTCGAAACCGCCGACGGTCTGCACCTCGACGATGTCTTCCAGGGCGCGCTTTCGGATGACGGCGTTGGCGCCGACCCAAAAAGTCGCACCGTACTGCGTCATGCCCTGGTGCAAGATGTGCTGGATGTCGGTGGTCGCACCGGCTACCCGTTCGATGCGGGTGGGCGCACCCCGGAACGAGGAGTACGGCGTCTGCGTGACGGCAACCCGCTCATTACCCGCAGACTCCAGGAAGTAGGTCAGTCGCAAGCAGTAGTCGCGCAACAACAATGAGTCGGCATCGAGTGTGAGGAGATATTCGGTGTCGGGGATGACAAGATCGGCCGGCTCATCGTCGGCGACTTCGCGAAGCACCACGGTGTCGGCCACCTTCTCGCGGTTCCAGCGGTGCCCCATCAGCGAGATGTAGGAGTTGAGGTTCATCGCCTTGTTCGCTTCGTGCGACAGGCTGTCGAACATCTTCCGCTCGAAGGTCTCGGTCTTCGCATTGAAGATCCACGTGAGCCGCTGATAGAGCTGCCCGAGCCTTTCGGTGCCGATCGAGGAGTTCTGCACTCTGGCTGCGTTGAGGGCGAGCAAGGTCAGGCGCAGTTCGCGGACCAAACCCATGACGACAAGATCCACAAAGAATTCGTCAACATGGTCCTGAATGCGTTCGGCCTCGGCCATCGCCTCCAACCATTGGGCGGCCGCCTCATATTCTGCAGAGATCAGAACGAGTTCTTCCGAGGAGTTCACGGCGTCGTCAGTCTGCGTACGCAACCGGAATTCAGCCAGAGCCGAGTTCGCACGCTCCGCCGGGGGCGCGAGCGCCAACTCGACGTCTGTCGCCAACGCCCGCGTCTCGTCGAGCCTGGCGAGAACGGCGGGGTCAGTTGGAAAAGGTGGGTCATCTAGGAGCAGTACAACGGTCAGGTCGGGGAACTCCTGCAGCACCGCCGACCAGAGCGTGGCACGCACCACGTGCGGTTCCTCGGCGTAGGACGGCACCAGCACCGTGATGCCCTCTTTATAGTCGGTGAAGTGGCGGTCAAGTTCACCCCGCGGAACCCGAACGTGCGTCGCGAACCGGTTCAGCGCCCCCTGCCGGGCAAGGAGATACATCAGAGCCGAGAAGGTCAGAAAGGTCACAACAATCAGATAGGAAACGGTCTCGATCTGGAACCGGAACCCCGCATCGGGGTTATCGGCCAGCTGCCGCAGCACCGTCGAGATCACATACAGGATCCAGGCCAAGATCGTCACCAGGATGCCGACCCGGCCGAGTAGGATCTTGCGTCGTGAGGGCACTGGGTGAACGATCGAAAGCGGTTCCGATCGGCGCTCGGCACCCCACTGGCGCTTGCGGGCGGCACCACCCCCGCCCCCGAATGCGCCATCTGCCCCGATGAGTGAACCTTCACTCAGCAAACCGGTGGCCTCAGGCTCGACAATCTCGTCCGACAGCGCTGACTGCTTTGGCATTGGGCCCCCCCCGCATCGCTGGGAGGAAGGCTCCGCCCGAGAATTCTGGCACGGAAAACTAACACATTGAGAGGGCCAGAATTGTCCGCTAATGCCAGTATAATTCGGGTAGGTGCGCCTTGGCCGCATCACATCAACTTTCGATATTGAGAACCGTTGACGTTCCCCGTTTCACGATCAGGGCCGCGACCAGCACTTTCACCGCTCACATGTCGATGTACGGGGGAGCGCGCGTGCCCCATTTTGGGGAGAACTAATGGCACGTCGCTTTCCGGGACGCAAGCTGTCGATTGTGCGGGTCATCGCACTGTGCGCCGCAATTGCTGGCATCGCCGTGATCGCCGTCTCTGGCTGGACCCGCTTTGAAGACGCTCGCGCCGCAACCGCAACCCCTTCGTTCTTCTCCGGCTATGTCGACGTGACGGCAACCCCAACCTTGGCCTTCGAGGACGCCACCGTTTCGAAAACGAAGAGCGTTGTGCTCTCGTTCATCGTTTCCGACCCTGACTCGGCCTGCACCCCCTCGTGGGGCGGCTTCTACGGCCTCGACGAGGCCGGCACGAGCCTCGACCTCGACCGGCGCATCGCCCGCTTTGTGCAGAACGACGGTGAGGTGGCCATTTCATTCGGCGGTATGGCCAACTCCGACCTGGCTATAGCTTGCACTGACTCGGCGAAACTGAAGGCCGCTTACCAGAACGTCATCGATCGATACGACATCACCACAATCGACCTCGACATCGAGGGCACCGACCTTGGCGATACCGCTGCCGGTGTGCGCCGCGCCGAAGCCATTGCGGCCATTCAGAAGAAGCAGATCGCAGCGAACAAGCACCTCGATGTCTGGCTCACCCTGCCGGTGGCGCCGAACGGACTAACCGACGAGGGCACAACCGCCGTGGCTCAGATGCTGGCAGCCAAAGTGGAGCTCAGCGGCGTGAACGTGATGACCATGGACTTCAACACGGGCATCACGACCTCGGCCGGCATGCTCGATGCCTCGATCTCTGCCGCCAAGGCCACCCACGAGCAGGTGCGTGTGCTCTATCAGGCCACCGGGGCTGATCTTGGCGACAAGACCCTGTGGCGCAAGATCGGGCTCACCCCGATGATCGGCCAGAACGATGTACCGGCCGAGGTCTTCGGTCTTGACGCGGCGCGGGGGCTCAACGACTTCGCCCAGAAGACGGGCGTCGGCCGCATATCGATGTGGTCGCTCAACCGTGACGCCACCTGCGGCGGCAACTACCCCGACGTCAAACGGGTCTCCGACGCCTGCAGCGGGATCGATCAAGGCGATGCCCTCTTCGCCGAGCTGCTTGCCAGCGGGATCACTGGTGGCTCATCGGCCGCGACAACCACACCCAGTATCGCGCCCAGTACCGCGCCCAATACCGCGCCACGCAATACCCCCGACGAGCGATCAACTCCCCCAGTGGTGGATGATCCGGCGACCAGCCCCTACCAGATCTGGACTCCTCAGGCCACGTATGTGGCGGAAGACCGGGTGGTCTGGCACGGGAATGTCTACGTCGCCAAGTACTGGACACTTGGGGACGTGCCGGACAACCCCTCGGTGCGCTCCTCAGAGACGCCTTGGGATCTCATCGGCCCGGTGCTCCCCGGCGACAAACCACAGCCCGTCATCGAGGTGCCTGAGGGAACCTACCCGAAATGGTCTGCTACCGCGGTGTACGAGATGGGTGGCCGAGTGATGTTCAACGGTCGAATCGTTGAAGCGAAGTGGTGGACTCAAGCAGACAGCCCACAGGCAGCCCTCGAAGGGTCGAATGGCTCGGCGTGGCGAAAGCTCACGAACGACGAAGTCACGGCGATCCTGACCGAAAAGAAATAGCCGACGTTCACAATTGTGTGGCACCCCATGCCATCCACCGCTCCCTGAGGGGTCGCGCAGCGACCGTCTCGAAGGGCCCGCGCGCAGCCGGTTTTGAGACGATTCCTCGTACCTCGGAATCCCTCAACCAGCGGAGTCGAGCGGGTTGCGCGTCAGACGGCTCGGGCGAGCGGCGCGGCGGCGGGCTGCCCGTCGACGACGGGGTCGGTGCCGCGGCGCGTGTCGACCACGATCGAGCGCGCCGCCTTGTCGTGCCAGCCCTGATTGCGCCCGGACTTGTCGAGGGCGAGCGTGGAGATCACCAGCAGCAGGAGCCAGATCAGGAACAGAGACAGCGGGAAGATCAGTAGGCCGCGAACCAGCGCCGCCCCGAATCCGACGGGTTTCAGGCTGGTCTCGTTCACCACGCGGAGCCCGAGGATCGCTTTGCCGACGGTGCGCCCGGTGCGCCCGACGACGATGACCAGCACCAGAAAGTACAGCCCGAGCAGCCCGAACCCGAGTGCGGGCACCGCGCCGGTGCCGTTGCCGAACGCCGCAATGCCGACCAGAAGCCCGACGGCGGTCACCGCCCAGGCCGCGACGGTGTCGAGGAGGAACGCGCCGATGCGCTTGCCGGCGTTGGCGACCAGCGGGCCCGGGTAGGTCTGCCCCGGCGGCAACTGGATCAGCGCCACCGCGAGTGCATGGGTGGCGGGCGTCTGGGCGCCGGGAGCCGGAGCGGCAAACCCGGGAACGGCCGCCGGTGCGGCGGCTGGCGCCGAAGGGACGCCCCACGCGGGTTCGGCGGGCACGTTGGCGTAGGGGGCTCCGGAAGAAGTCATCCGACCAGCCTAACGGCTTGGCCCCCGTCTGAGGGGCGGCCCCGGTACTGCCTGCCCTGCCCTGCACCTCTGGACCTCTGGACCTCTGCACCTCTGCACCACTGCACCACTGCACCACTGCCCGGCCCGATGCGAACCCGACGCAGGCGAGCCGCGCCACAAGACGACACCATGGTCGCCTTCGGGAATCAGGTCAGTCGGACAACTCCTGTGCGTTCTTCACGACGCGCAGCCCGTCGATCATGTCTTCCAAAGCCTCTGACTCGGATGGAAACCCGCGGATGGTCGAGTGGTACACGACCGCGTCTTCGTCGGTGATCATGGTGACCCATCGATTGCCCCGCTGAACGAGGCAGACCTTGTCGGCGGCATCTGAATCGGGCTCGCCGAAATGAGCGTAATTCTCTAGACCCTCACGGCTCAGAACTTCCATCGCCTCGATGCGATCCATGGTCATCCGATCACCTTCACAACCTTCCTGACATTCGAGCCAATGATCCAGATTAACGCCATCGTGGATTACCGTGCACGGGCATTGGGATATGGGGAAAGGTCTACGACGATTGCATCCACTCCCGGCGCGGGCAATTCGAAACCTTGCGCTGTGCCCGGGTCCGCCCAATCATGCGTGCATGAACTGAAGAGAGTCGGTGTTGACTTGGCATGGTTGCTCATCCCCGGGGAACGAAGAGCAGCCTCGGTGGTCGTAACGCGGAGAACCTGATATTCACGGAGGTGCGGGTCGCCTGCCGACCTGGCTACATTTTGGCTCAGCGGGAGAACTCGAGATAGCCCTTCATGACGCGGAGGGCGCCGACCATATAAGTGAGGGCGTCCGGCTCGGAATCAAATTCTCGGATTGTTCTTTCTTGCACCACCGCACGTTCGTCCGTGATTACGATGACCCAGCGGGCACCGTCATGAAACAGACAGACCTTGTTGGCCGAACCTGCGTCTGGCCGCCCAAAACGTGCATATTTCTCCAGACCCTCCTGTTTCACGAGGTCGAGTACTGTCTCATGATCCATGTGTATTACTTCACCTCTCTCAAGACACCAAGTGCCTCAAGTATCTCAACGCTCAGCGGAAGTTGGACTTGCGTCCCTCCGCCAACGTCGCCAAATCCAGGAGCAATCTGCCCCGACTGCGGAAGATCATCCCAGGAGAAGTAACCGAGATCGATCAGTCCGTCGATCTGAGACCGCACCTGAGCGTTGGTGGACTGATCGTAATATGCCCTGAGGTCGCTGAAGTCGCCGACCACCTCGTACTGGTGGTACTGCGCGGCATCCTCCACATACGGCAATGATCGTTGGTCGTACGAATATGGGACGCCATCCTCGACTGGCGACGTGAACCGACCATTTGGCGGGCCATACCGGTCGATGACCTCACCGACCCCCGGAACATAGGGCTCCTTGATCGCATTACCGGCTTCATCCAGAACATAACCACCTTGCGGCACTTCACTCCAATTGATCGTACCCTCCGGCGTCAAGACACCAATATCTTTCGGGATCTGGACATCTTCTGGCCACACTCCCGTCTCGGCAAATGTCGCGGCGCCAGAAGCGTCTGCGTTCTCGAGATACAACTGCAGCTGATCGGGCGTCAGCGAACTCTGGTCGATGACGTTGCTCAGGTCTCGTCCGGAAGAATCAATAATATGTTCCGGACGCGCGGCAACATTTTCGGATGAGCCTCCAGTCTCGGCTCGATCGGCGGGCGCTTCATTGGGTAGCGCCGCATCCGAATTCCCTGGTCCATCTGAACCCGAAACGTCATTCCCGCCTGCGCCGCTGTCACCCTGGCCCGCTCCGCCGGAGCTTTCATCGCCGAGCCGTGTTCCGCCACCGTCGGCATTCGGCCCGCCATCTCCGCGCGTGCCACCACCCTCGGGATGACCGGTCGCTGGCCGGTCGAGCACATCCGTGCCACCGCCCCTGCCCGAAGCCGGCCCGTCTGCGTTGGCCGCCGGTTCACGCACTGCTGGGGTGTCCGCACCAGGCTTGACCGGGGCCTCCACTGTGGACTCGGCGCCCACCTTCACGGGCTCTCGCACGGCGGGGGCATCCGTTTCGACCTTCACCGGTTCACGCACGGCTGGGGCCTCCGCCGGTCGCGGTTCGGGTGCACCCACGTTGTCTGCACCCTGCTTGACGCTGTTGGATGCCGCATCGTCGACCATATTGCCGCCGACACTGCCGCCGGTCGTGTTGCTGCCCGTAGCAGTGCTGCCGAGGTTGCCGCCGTCAGGGGCGCTGTGCGCGGTGCCTGCCCCCGAGGGCCCGGTGGTGGACGCGCCGTCGGGCGACCAGTCCAGCTTGCCGACGCCCGCGTCGGGAATGTCGATCTTCGCCCCGGTCGAACCCAGGCCGTCGAGATCAAGGCTCTTCAGGCCCTTCAAGGCGTCGAGAATCGGCGGCCCAGCGAACTTCACCGTTTTGAGGCCGCCCTTGACCGCCCACGCAGCTGGGTCAATGAACTCGGCCACTTTGGCGGCAGTGGACAGGATCTTGCCCGCACCGGCCGCGGTCTTTGCCCCGGAGACCGCTGCGCCGGCCGGAATGAAGATGGTTCCGATGTTGAAGATGCTGGTGCCCAAGGCCTTGCCCGGGTTGTCTTCCCAATCGTCCCAGGCGACGACGCCCTTCAACGTATTGACGACAGCCTCTTGGCCACCCTTGAGGAAGTCGCCGACCGGGCCGGGAATGAACGAGGCGGCGAATCCGACGGGAGATGTCGCGACCAGGCCGACAGCGAGCATGCCGAGGCCGCCCCACGCCTGACCGTAGGTCTCGCCAGAAAAGAAATCCCCGGTCTGCGGGTTGTAGCCGAGTGCCAAGCTTCCGAGACCGGTGACGGTTCCCCAGACACCGCCCACGGCGATGCCCTCCCAGAGCACGTCTCTGAAGACGAATTTGACGGATGCCTCGCCGCACCCCTCTTTGCGTTCCACCGCCGAGCCCCAGGGCATGTCGGTGCCCTCGGGGATCTCGGCGATGCCATAACCGTTCGCGTCGTTCTCACCGGTCGCCGCATGGAGCGGCGCCGCACCGTACAGCCCGCGGATCGCGTTGGCGCAGGTGCGCTCGGCCTCCCACAGTCGGACCTGTTGCGCATTCACCTGGGCGATGAGGTCATTGTTGCGGTCGACCGCGCCCTGGTCCTCGTTCCACGCCTTGTGCTCGTCGCGGTACTGCGGGGTGGCGGCTGCGCTCGTCTTCTGGCTGGCCCCGTAACCGTTGTATGCGCCGTTGTACGTCGGCGCCGTGCCGTAGAGGCCGGTGGGAACGGGAACCCGCACGGTCACACCGTGGGCAACGGTGGTGTTCACAAACGTTTCGGCCTGCAGCTTCAACGACTTCAGCTCGGCCACGATCGGCCGCACCTCTTCGGCGAAGTTCTTCAACGCGCCCGCAACGATGTCCAACTGGTCGCCGAGCCCAGTCGTACTCGAACCGACCGGAGTCATCACGTTGAACAGCCGTTGCGCCTCCGGGGCTTCGTACACCGCGGACAGTCCCTGCCACGCGGTGACAACCTCGGCGCCGTTGTCCCGCACACCTTGCGCCGCTTTGGTGATGATGCTCGCCTGCGCGATGATCGTATCCGGGTGAATGTCACCGCCGGGAATCTCCGACGGATTGATCGCGCCGCTCATCGGGGCATCATCGGGTACTGGTTGAACTCGTTCGGGGACACCAGGATGATCTGTTCACGCTGGGCCGTGGCCGCCATCTCCAGGTCACCTTGAACATAGGCCTCGGTGGCGCCGGATGCCCCCGTGATCGATGCGGAAATGCGCGCGCTCACGCCCTCGAGCTGCGGTGAGGCCACCTCGGAGAAGTAGCCCTGCACCGCGTCACCGATCGCAGGCGAGTTCGTTGCCGTCACGGCAGCCGTCATGGCATCGGACAGCGGCTCCAACGCCGCGCCCATCGCCTCCGCCTTGGTGTTGACGCTCGTGAGAACGTCTAACACTCCCTGCGGTTGAATCTTCCAGCCCGCCACAACACTCCCCCTAGAAGACTCAGCCGATGGCTTCGACGGCCGACTTCGCCCGCTTCAATGCATCCTGGGCGGTCTCATCGTTCTTCTCCAACGCCGTGCGCAGCGTGGAGATGATCGCCTTCACCTCGGAGCCGGCACGCTTCCAGCGGTCCTCCTTGGCACGGTACTCATCGGAGACACCGTCGGCCTGGTAGTCAGACATCGCGGTGTTGACGTCTTTGTTGCGCTGCTCGATCAACGACTCCAACTGGGATGCGATGCGGTTGAAGTTGTCCTGTGCGTTCTGTGAGGCCGAGACGTCATAATCGCGGCGGTCAACCTGGTTTCCTGAAGCCATACCTATTCCCCCTTATGCCTTGCCGCCGAAGCGTGCGGAATCGAACGATGACCCCGCCTCAGCCGACTTCGTCTGGTCGGCGATCGACTGATCACCTTCGATGAATGATTTGTCCATGCCGGAGACACCCATCAGGACCGCGTTCAACGCGCCCTTCAACTCAGCGGCGATCTCGTCGGTGCGACCCTTGAAGTTGTCGAACGCCGCACGCCCGGCACCCTGGAAGCGTCCCTCAAGCGGCTCCGCCGCCTGGCCCAACTGCTTCACCAGGTTACTGAGGTCATCACCGGCCGTCGACGTGGTCTTCGTCAACGTGGTGAGTGTGCCAGATCCCATTGCAAATTTCATATCCCCGACCTTCCCGAATTCTGTACCCGCGACCGGCACTGCCGCCACGTCTAAGCGCCCAAGCCTACACACCCCCGTACGGGTGACACCACCCCAAACCACACAAAAGGCCAGCCTGCACCGGAAATCCACAGGCGACCGGACGGACCGTGCCCGTGCGACCGATATCCTCGAACAACGCCTGTGACAGCATTCATTCATTCATGGGTACACACGCTGTGACGAAGCGCCTACGAGACGGGAGTGGTATGTCGGCAACCGTGGCCGGTGGCCTGCTGATGAACTGCTGGCCGGCCCGAGTGGGTGAGAGGCGCGCCGCCCTCGCGATCGACGCGGGTGTGCCTGTTCTGGCCGTCATCGTTGCGCTCGGGCTTCTTCTGGTTCCCACTGCCGGGGCCGAGTCGACTCGCACCCTTGTCGCCGTCGGCCTGGTGATCCTCGCCGCCGGCTGGCTGATTGGCTTCGTCTGGATGCTCGGGAGCCACGGTCGCAGCGTCGGACGACTCCTCATGCGTCTTCGCACGGTGGATTCGCAGACCGCTTCTGCCGTCTCCGTTGCGTCGCTTCTGCGTTCGCTGAGCACCGCCTCGTGGCCCGGGGGAACAACGACGTTCAACCTGAAACGCGGCCGCGACCCCCACTCACCCGCCTTTCTCTCCCTGCCGGCAGATCATCTTCACCCAGACGTTCCGGCAGAGGAGGCGCCCCCCACCGCTGAATCTCGAACGATTCCTGAGCCCGGCAGCGGGCAGCGGACCGACATGCCGCAGCGACGCGGCCGACGCGCCGACACCGCCGGTGACGGCGTGACACTCGTCTTCGACTCCGGACAACGAGTAGATCTCACCCAGTCGCTGCTGGTGGGGCGCAACCCGCAGCCGACGATGCTCGCAACGGCGGGAGCCTCCAACGACGACGAGGACACCCCCGTTTTCGCCTGGCCCGATCTCTCTCGAACCCTCTCGAAGACGCACGCCCTGCTCGAGTGGGACGGCCGACACCTGTGGGTCACCGACTTGGGCTCCACGAACGGCACAACACTGGTTGGTGAGGACGCAGGCGTCACCACGCTCGTGCCCCAGGTGCGCACCCGGGTTCCGGGCGGCAGCCGGGTGGTCTCGGGCGACCGGGCGATGAGCTTCGAGATCCGTAAACTGGTGGCCTCATGAACGAAACCAGCTCCGAGGCGACCGGCATCCGCCACCCTCTCATTGACAGCGTGCACGTCGGCTGGGTGCACACCGAGTCCCGGGCCCCCGTCATCCACCTCAGCGAGGGCCGCGCAGACCTGTTCAGCCAGGCGGCCGCGAACGGACTGCGGGTCATACTGGTGACCGATGAGCTGTCGGCCCTCACCGAGCCCTACTACCAGGCGATGACCGGAAACCGCGGGTCGTGGGTGGTACGCGCCCAGGACGGCTCGCTGCGCAACGGCGTCTCGGGTGCCCGGCTCGAGCACGTCGCCGAGGCTCTCGACTCCCATCTGATCGCCAACACCGATGATGTCGCCGTTGCCTTCCTGCGCCCTCAGCCCATCGACCAACTCGAGCTGATCATCACCGCGTCCGTGCGCCACAAGGCGCTCTCCACCACCGTGCTCGGCGGCGCTCTCGAATCGCTGAGCACAGTGCTGCGCGGCACGCCACCGTCCGGCTGGGACGTGCACGAGCCCATCAGCGGGGCGTGGGACCGCCAGGCCTTGACGGAGTATGCGCGTGGCCGCATGCCCGCCGAAACATTTCTCCTGGCCAACGACCCTGACGGCCCGCCCCTGATCGCCACCATTCTGGCGCAGCGAAGCACACACGGGGTCGAGGAGACGACGAAGGCGTTCATCGGAATGGGAATACCCGGCTCAGAGGGCGTGCGCACCGCCGCCGAGAGAACGTTGGAGGCCTTCGCGCAACTCGCGGCGCCCACAACATCCGGAATGCCGCTGATCGCCTTCGCGCTGGCGCGCCCGGGCTCGGTGCGACAACTGCATTCCCCGGTTCTGCCCATTCCCCCGGTGCCGTTGGCGTTGCTGATCGGGCCACCCGGAGTGAAAGCACTCGGCCTCGATGCGGCCCGCTACCGGCGTGACTTCGACGCGATCGTCGTCGGTCGGCCCCGCATCCCCGGCCTGCTCTTCCCCCTCGGCGACCTCGACGGCCGCGGCTGGGAAACACTCGATGCACTGCTCGCCAGCTTCGACCAGACAAAGATGAACGCACTCCTCGGCGAGAATGAGAGCCTTTTCGCCGGTCTCGACACCAGAAAGAGCGACCGTGCCCCACAACCATGATGTGATCCTTCTCGAATCGGTCAAGGTGCATCGAGCCCGGCTGAGGGGCGCCTTCCTGTTCGGCCAGCTCCAAGAGCGTCGTACCGCCAACGACAATGTGAAGCGAGTGATCGGTTCGATGGTGCTGGCCGCGGTGATCTGCGCCGGCTGCGTGGGCGGTTCGTTCGTGATGAAGATCATGGCCGACCAGGCTGCTGCGAAGGCGAAGGCGAACGCAACGGTGCAGATTCTCGATCGAGGATTCGGGGATCTGGCATGAGCGACTTCACCCGGGTCACCGTGGTGGGCACTGCCCGCAAAGCCGAACTGGTCGTTCCCAGCGACCAGTCGTTGGGCTCCCTCATCCCCCGACTCATGGTGCTGCTTGATGAACCGGCCGGGCCGGTCTCGCGCCCACTCACCCTGGTGCGGCCCACCGGGGAACAACTCGACCTGGCGCTGTCCACGCAGCAGCAACTCGTCGAAGACGGCGAACTGCTGCGCATGCTGCGCCAGGATTCCGCACCGCCTCCGCCCGAGGTGTCAGATGTCACCGACGTGGTGGCCGACTCGCTGGCCGAACGCACCGACCTCTGGTCGGACAGGCACCGGCAGTGGATGGGAGCGGTGGGAATCGGTGCGAGCACTTTCGCTGCCGGCGCTCTGCTCGTGCTCGCCCCATCGGCGCTGTCTGAAGCCGGGGTCGCCCTGATCGTTGGCGGCTGGTTCGTGCTGATGCTCGCGGTCGCCACTCTCACCGGCCGCCTCGGGCTGCGCTGGAGCGCCATGGCACTGGTGGCGGCCAGCGTGGGGCTTGCGGCACCGCTGGCGATGAGCCTGAGCCTTGTCACCCTGGCTGCGATCTCACCCCTGGTTGCCGGCTGCATCGCGGTGGGGCTGGCTTGGCTCGCCCTCGGTATCGGCGTGGGATGGGGGCTACGCATCTCATCGGCGCTCTGGGGTTCTGCGGTTGGTGTGGCCGCTTCGGCGCTTCCGCTGACCCTGCTCGCCACGGGGGTCTCCGACACCGGAACCTGGGCCATCACGGGCGTGGCCGCAATCGCCGCCTGTGGCCTGCTGCCCTGGTATGCGATGTCGGCATCCGGGCTGACCGGACTCGACGACGAGGTCTCGGCCGGTTCGCCCCGCCGCCGACGCGACGTGCTCGTCTCGGTCGGTTCGGCCTACCAGGGCCTGACCTGGGCGACGGTGGCGGTTGCAGCACCGATCACCGCTGCCGCCATCGTGCTGCTTGCGAGCGGCAACATCTGGGCCCTCTGGCTCGCGGTCGCGCTCACTCTCGTGACGCTGTTGCGCAGCAGGACCTTCCCCCTCGCCGCCCAGGCGATCGCCCTGTGGTCGGCGGCCGGAATCATCACCCTGGTGGGAATCGTCTCCTCGGCGGTGGTCGCCGACCAGGTGGCCCCCGTGCTCGTTGCCCTGGTGTCGGTCGCAGTGCTGATCGCGCTCACAGTGGCCGCCCGGCCCACAGCACACCGGCGGGCATCGCTCAGGCGGCTCGGCAATTTCGTCGAGGCCCTCGCGGTGATCGCTCTGATACCACTGCTCCTGGGCGTTTTCGACATCTTCAACCAACTGCTGAACACCTTCTGATATGACCGTCACCAACGCACTCCTGTCCACGCCCGGTCGGTCCCTTCCGGCCGGGTTCAGGGCGGGCACCCGCGAACTCACCGAGTGGGATCGGGAGATCCGCCAGCCGGTGGCCGCGAACAGGCGTGTCAGCCTGGTGCAGGTGGGCCGGGAAAGCGGCCTGTCGACCACCACCGCCCTCGTCACCGCTGTACTGTCGCGCCGCAGGAACGGATCGGTTCTTGCTGTCGACGCGTCGAACGGCTCTGTCGGGCTTGCCGAACGGTGCGGCCTGGCTGACGAGCCACGTGAGACCGCCCCGAGCCGCACCCGGTCGCGCGCCACCACCAGGGCCGACGCCGTCGCGGGACTCTCGTTGACCGCCGAAGGAGCGCACCTGCTGGGCATCGGCGGCCCCTCGGGCACTCGGAGCACAGATGACGCATCGAAGATGCCGACCGTGCCGGGATGGCTGGGGTCGGCCGGCGTGATCGCCCGCTTCTTCGACGTGGTCGTCACAGACTGGGGCGGGCGCACCTCACGAGCCGACCTTCAAGCGATCGCCGCGCTCAGCCACGTGGTGTGCGTGGTCGCCCGCGCAGACCGGGCCGAGGCCGAATACGCGCGAACCCTGCTCACGGCCGTGGCTGGCAGCCCGGAGCGCCCGCACACGCTCCTGGTGCTCATCGACCGGGACAACACGGCCGGTCGGGTGCCGGCGATCATGGCAGCGTCGACCCCCGTGATCACCATTCCGTTCGACCCCGCCCGGAGCGCCGCGGCCGGCAACGGGGGCCGTTTGCGCGCCCGCACCCGCAGGGCGGCAATTCGGCTCGCCGCCGAGCTGATGCAGGGCGCTCGGGGCACGGGCACACCCAGACGGGAGACCGCGTGACCGTCAAGATCGTGCACCGCCCCGCCCGGATCACCCAGCCGGCGCCGCCTGCTGAGACGCTGACGGTTTCTCCCCCGCCGGCGATGGCGGATGCCCCGGTCGGCGGCTTTCCGATCCAGACCCTGCTTCCGGTGCTCGGTGCGTTGAGCTCCATCACCATGATGCTCGTGCTGCGCGGAAACCCCGTGATGGTCGTGGTCGGCGCGATGATCCTGGTGGTCGCCCTCGTCTCGGGTGTCGGTATGGCGATCAGTCAGCGCGGAGGCGCGGCGCGCACGCGGAGGACCAGCCGCGAGCGCTACCTCGACTACCTGGAGAAGCTCCGTGGCGAACTTCGTCGCAAGGCGGTCGCCAGCCGGGAACAGGCGTTGCTGCTCGACCCGGCGCCGACCGCACTCGCCGAACTGATCACCGATCCGGCCCGGCTCTGGGAACGGCGACGCAGCCACGCCGACTTTCTGCGGGTGCGTGTCGGCACGGGTGATGTGACGCGCTTTCCGATGATTGTTCCGGAAGAGACCAACCCGGTGCAACCGTTCGATCCGATCATGCAGGTGGAAGTCGAAATGCTGGCCCGGCATTATGCGACGGTGCAGCAGATGCCCGTGACGGTGTCCCTTGACAAGGCCGCGCACGTGGCGGTGATCGGCGACCGGGCCGACGTGCTCGACGCCGCTCGGGCCATGATCGTGCAGGTGGCGAGCCTGCACTCACCCGAAGACGTGCAGATCGCGGCGGCGTTCGGGGAGCAATCCGCAGCCGAATGGGCGGGCCTCGACCTGCTGCCGCATGTCCTCATGAGCGACTTCTACGACGGCCCGGTGCAGGCCAGGCGCGTGGCTCCCTCGACCGAGGATCTCGCGCGCATTCTGGCCGGTGAACTCGGCGAGCGCGCGCAGACCGCGGCCACCGCCAAGCGCTCCAACGGGCGTGCCGCGTCGGCCAACAACCCGCGCTTGATTGTCGTGCTCGACGACTGGGGCCAGGTGGCGTCGGAGCTGCCGATTCCGGATGCCGACCTCAGCCTCGCGGAGCTGCAGGTGACAGTCATCCATCTGCTCAGTGACCGGCTGCACGAACCCTCAGAGGTGACGGTGCGTATTCTCGCCTCCGGCGGCACCGCCGTGGTGGCCGACAATCGCAATACCGACGCAATGAACGAAAGCGGCCTCCACGAACCGGTCACTGCGGTCATCGACCGCGTGCCGACGGACGTCTTCGTCGGGGTGGCACGCGCCCTCACCTCACTGCGGCTTTCGGTGGCCGGCCGGCAGGAGGTGGAGGCGTCCCGATCGACGAGCGTCACCGAGCTGCTCGGCATCAACGACCTCTCCGGGATCAGCGCCGACCAGCTGTGGAAGCCCCGGTCGCCGCGTGACTTTCTTCGGGTGCCGATCGGCCTCGACGACTACGGTGCTCCGCTGCTGCTCGACCTCAAGGAGTCGGCGCAACTGGGAATGGGGCCGCACGGCATCTGCATCGGCGCGACCGGCAGCGGCAAGTCGGAGATGCTGCGCACCCTGATCCTCGGCCTGGCGCTCTCACACTCGACCGACGACCTCAGCATGGTGCTGGTGGACTACAAGGGGGGCGCAGCGTTCGCGCCGTTCGCCGGCCTGCCCCACGTGGCCGGGCTGATCGACAACCTGGCCGATGACCCCCAACTGACCGAGCGGGCGCGCAGCAGCATCGCCGGCGAGGTGGTGCGTCGCCAGGAGATGCTGCGCGACGCCGAGAACTCCCCCTCGATCTCCCACTATCGCGAACTGCGCGAGCAGCGCCCGGACTGGCCGCCGATGCCGCACCTGCTCGTGGTGATCGACGAGTTCGGAGAACTGCTGACCGCCGAACCCGACTTCGTCGACCTGCTGCTGACGATCGGGCGCATCGGCCGCTCCATCGGCGTGCATCTGCTGCTGTCGAGCCAGCGCATCGAGGCCGGCAAGCTGCGGGGGCTCGACACCTACCTGTCGTACCGGCTCGGGTTGCGCACATTCTCCGAATCAGAGAGTTCGGTGGTGCTCGACACCCCCGACGCGTTCCACCTGCCCGCCATCCCCGGGTACGGCTTTCTCAAAGTGGACACCTCCGTCTACAAACGCTTTCGCGCCGGTTACGTCTCGGGCCCCGTTCCGGGCGAACTGACCGCAGCACAACCCACCGACGAGGACGAGGAGCCTGCCGGTCCGATGCTGCTCCCGGTCTACAACGGGATCAACCGGGCAGAGGACGAGGGCGCCGAGACCGGCGAAACAGAACTGACGAGGCCCTCGGTCGGGCGTGCACTGATCGATGAAGCGGTCGACCGCATCCGGGTGGGTGTCGACGGAACGACCCCCATCTGGTTGCCCCCACTGCCCGCACAGCTCACGCTCGGCCGGGTGCTGAACAGCCGAAAACTGAAGGGTCGAGAATCGGGCGGGCCGTCAACCCCCGGATCCGCCAGCCCGGCCACCCAGACCAACGCCCAGACGAGCGCCCAGAACGCGCTGCGGATCCCGATCGGCCTCCTCGACGACCCGATCCGCCAACGCCAGGAGCCGTGGCTGCTCGACCTCAGCGTCGGCGGCGGTCACGCCACCATCACCGGTGCCCCCGAATCGGGCCGCTCCACCTTTCTTCGAACGCTTGCGGCATCCGTCGCCCTCACCCACACGCCACGCCAGGTCACCATGTACGGCATGGACCTCACCGGCGGTGGGCTTCGACGAATCGAGGGTTTTCCGCATGTGGGTGGCGTTGCCACCCGGGCCAACCCGGACCGTCTGCAGCGGCTGCTCGAAGAGTTGCACGGCATGCTCGCCGTGCGAGAGGCAGTGTTTCGTGACCACTCGCTCGACTCGGTGCAGGCGTTGCGTCGCGCGCACGAGCAGGGCAGGATCCCGCAGCTGATCTCGGCCGACGTCATTCTGCTCGTCGACGGGCTCGGCTCGCTGCGCGCCGACTTCGAACATCTGGAAGAGCCGCTGGCCGACCTTCTCCAGCGAGGCGGAAGCTTCGGCGTTCACGTGGTGCTCACCCTCGGCCGGTGGAACGAACTGCGCATGAACCTGCAGAACCTGATCGGCACGCGGATCGAACTGCGCCTCGGCGACCCGGGCGACTCGCAGGTGAGCCGCAAGCTCTCGGGCACGCTGAAGATCGACCAGCCCGGGCGAGCGCTGACCGACGCGAGCCTGCTCGGCCAGATCGCCCTGCCCGTCATGGACGAAACCGACGACGACCAGGTCGGCGACGCCCTGGAAGCTCTCGCGAAACGGAGCGCTGCAAGCTGGGAGGGGCCGTCTGCGGCTCCGATCCGATTGCTGCCCGAATCATTTTCCGGCGACGAACTACCCGATGCCCTGGATGAGCCCGAACGCATTCCGTTCGGGCTGCGCCAAGACACCATGGAGCCCGCGTTTCTCGAGATCACCGATCGCGACCAGCACCTTCTGGTGCTCGGGGACACCCGAGCCGGCAAGAGCACCCTTCTGCGCGGGCTGGTGCGCGGCCTCGTCGACCGGCACACGGCCGACGAACTGGTGATAGCGCTGATGGACCTGCGCGGCGACCTGGTCGACGAGGTGCCCGACGACTACCTGGGCGGGCACGCCTCGTCGAGCCGGGAGGCCAGGGCCCTCGCCCAGGCGATCGCCGATGAGTTGGAGAAGCGGCAGGACAGCGGAGCCGCGAAGGGGGAGGGGCCGCGCATCGTCGTGGTCATCGACGACTACGACATTCTCGCCTCGGGCGGAACGGAGCCCCTGCAGCCGCTGCTCGCCTACCTGCCGTCGGCCAGGGACCTGCGCCTGAACGTGATCGTGACTCGACCGGTCGCCGGTGCCGCCCGGGCGATGTACGACCTGGCGTTGCAGACGATTCGCGACACCGGGGGGTCGACCCTGGTGATGTCGGGGGAACGCTCCGAGGGACAATTGTTGCCGCGACTGTACGCCGAGCAGATGGTGGCCGGCCGGGGCCGATTCGTGCGCCGCGGGGAACGCCCACGGCTCATTCAGGTCGCCCATTTCACGCCGGTCGAGCCGTTGGGCGCACGCGCTGCCCCCGCGGTTGCGGCTCCACAGGCTGCCGCCCCCCAGGTCGCAGAACCCGGAAGCGCGGAATCGTCACCGCCACCCCTGCAGGAGGAAACCTTTGCCCCGTGATGCGACCATCCTGTCGGCGGTCGAGGTGACGATCGTGCCGATTCTCGAGGCGGCGGCACAGGTCGCCGCCGACCTGCACGTTCGCACCCTGTTCGACCGGGCCGTGTTGCAACTGGTGGATGCGGCCGGCGACCCGGTGTTGAGTATTCAGAACTCGACGCTGGTGCCGAGAGCCGCCGAGGTGGCACGCCTGTTGCCGAGCGCCCCACCTGTGGCCGAGCCGATCTGGTTCACCGAGGCGCTGCTGCCGTGGGGCGACGCCGGGGAGAGGGGCAAACGCATCCTCTATCAGCTTGCCCAGAGCCTGGACGCCGCGCTCGTGATCGAAGACGCCAGCTGAGGTGAACGACCGGGGTCAGGCGCAGTTCGCCTCGGACGCGAAGGAGTTCGACGCCGCACCGAGAACCGACGCCGGCTCGCCGATGATGTCGAGGCTGCCGTAGGTCTCGAGAACCGGTTCGGCCCCGCCGCCCAGCACATCGACGACGATCAGCGACACGTTGTCGCGGCCGCCATTCTCGAGCGCGCGCCGCAGCAACAGGTTCGCGGTCTGCTTCGCCCGGTAGCCGAGCCCCAACCCGACGCCGATGCCGTTGCCGCCGAGTTCGTTGCTCAACCCGTCGGAGCAGACCAGCAGCCGCTCCCCATTGACGACCGGGTGCAACCAGAAGTCGGCCGGATTGTCGCTCGAGCCGCCCGAACCGATGGCGCGGGTGATCACGTTCCTGTAGCCGAAGGTGTGCACATTCTCGGGGGCGAGCGTTCCACTGTCGAGCATCTCCTGCACGAGGGAATGGTCGGTCGTGAGCTGCTCGAACTCGCTCCCGAGCAGGCGGTACACGCGGGAGTCGCCGATGTTGAGCACCAGCCAGTGCGGCTGGCCCTCGTGCTCGATCTGCACGACACCGGTGAGAGTGGATCCGGCGCCGCGGGCGGCGGTGGCGGCGATGGCCTGCACGGCGCTGTGGGCGCGGTCGAGCGCATCAGCGACATCGGCCACCTGGAGTTCTCGGCCGACCAGCGCGCGGAACTCGGCGATGACCGCGGCGCTCGCGCGGTCGCCGGCGTCGTGGCCCCCCATGCCGTCGGCGACAAGGAACACCGGCCATTTCGCCAACACGGAATCCTCGTTCACGGCACGCTTCAGGCCCACGTCGGTGCGGGTGGCGCTGGTGATCTGAACGCCGTTGGGGGCGAAACCGGATGCGCGACCGGATGTACGACCGGATGCGCGATCAACGACCGCGGCCCCGGCGCCGGTGTGGCCGGTCGTTCGAGATGAGTTCGCCATCGAATTGCCTCTTCTTGCGTGTGCAGTCGCCGTGCGGCGGGATTCTGCACGGCTGAAGTTGTGGGCAGCTGAGCCCCCTGATCACATTACTGAATACGCCTTGAGTTTTTCTGTACCCAAAAGGCGGGTAGTGGTACCTTACCCGCTCAAAGTTCATCCGCGCCTGCCGCGGCTGCGGCTGCACGCGGCGCGGATGCGCTCAGCCGCAGGCGCCCCACAGGCCGAGATCGGATGCCGCGGCCTCGGCTTCGGCTGCCCTCAACAGCGGGTAGTAGGCGTCGTTCGGCGCGATGTTCAGTGACTCAGCCGATCCGAGTTCGTGCACGGCGAAGTAGCCCAGCACCCCGACCAGGATGACGACCATCAGCACTCGTGGCCCACGACTCTTTGCCCGCTGCATCGTCTCAGCGTATGGCATCGGTGACGGCCCGCTTCCGCAGACCCCGGTGCGGCTCCGCCGACACGGGTCGAGCCCGTTGGGATGCGTCGCACCAGGCGGCGCGTCAGGCGGCGAAAGCGAGGATCAACCAGATCGCCACGGCCGCGGCAGAGGCCACGAGAATTGTGCTGAGTACCACAGCCGCCAGCACCCCGCACCCGCGGCGGCGCCCTCGTTTCTCGGCCCCGGCCCGCAGTTGTTCAGCGGGTGCCGGCAAGGTGCTCGAGGTGATCGGCACCTCGACCCGGTCAACCGAGGCCCGCTCCGCGTTGCGACGCGGCTGCGCCTGTTTGGCGCCGCTGACGACGTCGGGCGCCTCGTAGACGCGCCCTCCCGAGATCAATCCCTGCGGGGGGCCGGCGACTGTCGCCCCTCTCCCCCACCCGGGCTGCGCCGGACGGCCGCGCCGGTCGACGATCATCGTTTCGTCGTCGAGGTCAGATCGTGGAGGGTCGGGCCGCGACACATCGGCGGGATTTTTGCGGGAGACGACGCGGGTGGCGTCATCTTCGGGCGCCGCGGGCGCGACTGATTGCACGGAATCGTCGCGACGTGGCTTTCGGGCAACGATGCGGGTCTGGTCGTCGTCAGGCGATTGCGGTGCCCCGATCTCGGATGGGTAACCGTCGACGTCTGGGTGGGGAGCGGGCGCGACCGCACGCGGCCTGCGCACCACGATGCGCGTGGGTTCGTCGTCGTACTCCTCGGCAGATTCACGGCTCGCAGTATCCACATCACTACCGGTGCCCGTGTCCGTGCGGCGATTCACCAGCACCGTGTCGGCGTCTGTCTCCGACTCGTCGCACGCGTGCAGCGTGGAATCCGCATCCGGACGGTCAGCGGGGTCGGTCGCATCTGAATTCATGGGTTCTGCCCCACCAGCGTTCGAAACGCCGCAATCGCCGCGGCACCGGCCACATCTCCGACATCGTGACCGCCCGCATCTCCGGCATCGTGACGGCCCATACCGTCGGCCATCAGGAACACCGGCCACTCGGCCAGCAGGGAGTCCTCATTCACGGCGCGCTTCAGGCCCACGTCGGTGCGTGTTCCACAGGTCACGCGCACCCGGGGCGCGGTCGCATCGAGTTCGGGCGCTGCTGGTTCGGGCGCTGGTGGTTCGGGCGCTGGTGGTTCGGGCGGCACCGGTCCAGGCGACACAGGTTCAGGCGACACAGGTTCAGGCGACACAGGTTCAGGCGACACCGGTTCAGGGACCATCGGGAGCTCGGCGGTCATGCCCGGAAGATCCGCGTCGGAAGTTCGCCCAGCACGAACCTCTCGCCGAGCGCGAAAGGCGAGCCGGGCACCAGTTCTGTCTCGATCCCGCCAGCATCGACGATGATGACCCCGTTGGTGGAGTCGAGGTCGGTGATCATCCACCGGCCGTCATCGAGCGCGATTCGGGCATGCACCTTGGACACGGTCTTGCCTGTGTCTCGAACAGCAACCAATTGGGCGTTCGGATGGTTCGGGTCAGCGATCGGGTTGCGCCCCAGCACCACCACGTCGCGGGTCAGCTCAACGGTTTGGCCCTGCGCGGTCTCGATCGTCCATTGCGGCCGGAGCTGACGATTGACGATCACCGTCTCGTCGTGGTCGACGGCCGGCTGCTGGGCTCCGGTGATGATCGTGTCACCATCGAGCGGATACTCAAACGTCGAGGGGTTCTCGGTCACGGTGGTCTGCTTGGCGAGCTGGGCTGGTGGGGCGAGCTGGTCTGGTGGACTCACGGATGCCGCAGGAGTCACCGGTGCCGGAGCAGCGAAAGTGCCAGGAATGGCAGCACGGGTTCCGGGCACGTGGTCGATGGGCGGCCGTGAAGATGGTGTGACCGAAGAATGGGACAAAGCAGCCGGCAGCCCGTGATTCGCAGGCCGCTGGTGGGCAGAGTCCGGTGATTCGAAGTGCTGCGGCGTGATCGGGTTCCACGGGGTTGGGGCTCCGTGACCGTTCGACGCGAACTGCGACGAGGTGCCGCCGGCGCGCTCCGCACCGAAGCCGAGCACAAGCGCCCAGATCAGGGGGAGGAAGATCGCGAGCACGGTGGACCCGGCTCCCCTGCCCAGCTGACGGTTGATCTGATGGGTGGCCACGTAGAAGAAAACCAGCGCGACAATATTGATGACCGGAAAGAACATCGCGATCACCCACAACGCGGAAACACCGCCCAACTGGTAGATGACGACGATGTTGAGTATCGGAACCCACGCCTTCCAACCCTCGTCGCCGAGCTTCTGGAAGATCTTCGCGAGGGCGATCGAGAACACCACCCAGAAGCCCACACCGATCACGACGGCGAGGGCAATCGTTGCGCTGCTCAGGCCGTTCGCCCCGATGGTGCCACTACCGTCCATGGTGTCTGCGTGCCGTTTTGAGACGGGCACTCCCCTTCTGAAGTCGTCGAGACCGCCGGCCTCGAGCTGAAAACACTCTATCGATTGCCCTGACGCCTCTCCGTGCTCAGAAACCGGGCGAATGAACGCAGCGACAGGGCTCCGCGCACCCGCCTGCGCCAGCCCTGGTCCGTGCCGAAACTGCGACGTTCCTCGTCGACGATGCGCCAGAAATCGTCTGCGGCAACACTCTGCCCGGTCGGCGGGCCGAACACCGCCTGGTCGGCGATGGTCGCCAACTCCACACCCAGCGGACTGCCGTAGCCGGTCGCGGTCTCCACCCGGGTGCGCACACCGGGCGGGGCCAGGCCGTGATCGACAGCGGCGTCGACGTATTCGTCCCAGCCGTTCGCGATGCGCGCCACGGCCTCGGGCGCGCGGCGGCGGTTGCGGCGGCGTTGCCATTTGGCGATCAGGATGGTGAGGAAGGGCGTCGCGAGCACGAGCACGACCAGCAGGGTGATTCCGATGGTCTTGAGAATTGCGAGCAGGGAGCCGAGGTCTTCGGTTTCTTCCGCCTCGGTGGGCTCATTCGCATCGCCTCCGGTCGGGTTGCCTTCGGGCGGAGCCTGTTCGGTGGCGGTGGCCGGCAACACCTCGGTGTCGTTCTTGGGGTCGCGCTTCTCGTTGTCTGCAGGGGCCAGCGGATTCTCGTACTGCGGGGTCACGTCGACCTGGGCCCAGCGGCCGTCGTCGGCCCGCACCTCCACCCACGCTGTCAGGTTGCGGCCCGCGCAGACCCCATTCGCGCAGGGATCGATGGCACCGGTGTCTGCGAGGTCGAAGCCGAGCACAACGCGGGAGGTGAAGCCCAGGTGCCGGGCCAGAAGCGCCGCAGCCACCGAGAACTGCTCATCGTCACCGACGGCGGCGACAAGCGTGCGGTCCTCGGTCGCGGCGGTGCCGCGCTGTTTCTGCAACAACGACTGGAAGAGTTGATCGATGCGGTCGACCGAGTGTCCGGCCAGACTCGGCTCGAACACGTAGTCACCCAGCTCGGTCGCCCAGGTGGACCTGCCCTGATCGCTTGACACGGTGAGCGCGTGGCTGAGGTACCCGCGAGCGCGCAACCGCTCGATGAGCTCGTCGAGCGCCCGACCGTCGGAGCCGACCTGCTGCAGTCGCACCCAGTCGACCAACGATGCGGGGATGAGTGGGTCGTCGGCGGCAGCAGCCACCTGGGGGGCCGGCAGGTCGACGAGAGTGACCGGATCGTCGGCCACGTGTGCATCCACCGTGTAGCTGTCTCCGGTCTCGAGTCGGTTCAACTGGATACCGGCGGCGGTATCGATGTTGTAGTAGAAACCATCTGCCAACGCCCGTCGCCGGTCGCCGGTGAAGTCGACGGCACCGAGGTCTCCGACCAGGGGAAGCCACGCGTCCGTGTAGCCGCCGACGGTGACCGTCGCCCGCACCCGGGTGGTGGAGCCCGGGGCATCCTCGCTGGGGATGGTGCTCGGCACCCGGGCGAACGCGGTCTGCTGGTCGGCGGTTCCTGCGGCCGGATCGACGACGCGAAACACCTCGCCGTCGTAGTGGCTCAGCACGGCCAGGCGCACCCGGTCTGTTTCGGGCGCGAGGGCGTCGGCCGCATCCGTGTGGATCGTGAACAACTCGTCGCCGAAACGTTCGTCGGTGAAGTAGCCGCGATACTGGCTGAGCGGGCTCACGAATTCACGCAGGCGCAGCTCTGGATCGATGGCGGTGCGCAACACGACCCGGTCGGCGGGGTTGAACGCGGCCACCAGCGGCAGGGCGATACCGGCGGCGAGCACGAACACCCCGGCCGCCAGAAGGATCCGTCGGGCGCGTCGCCAGCCACCGGCGGCGGTGAGCGTCTTGAGGCCGGATCGTTCGGCGACGGCGTTGCGGCGCGAGATCGGCTGCCGGGAACCCGGGCGCCTCGTGGCTGCCACAGGTCGGGCCCGGTTCAGCGCCGAGCGGCGCGCGTCATGGCTGCGCCAGACCAGGTAGCCCACGGCGAGCGCGATGCCCGCCAATCCGATCAACGATTCCCTCACCGGCGGCAGCGGCAGGCCGACGGCAGGCAGATCAGTGTGACTGGAGCCGAACACAAGCCCGAACAGCTGGGCCACGAACAAGACCGGGATGACCAGAACATGCATCTTCGGTGCCCGCCAGGCCAGCACCAGCGCCGCGGTGGTGCCGCCCAGGAACATGATGAACGCCGGCACCAGCATGCTCTGGTAACTGCCGACCGGGATCGAGATGGTGACAAGTTGCCGCCAGCTGAGCACCGTGGCGTTCAACAGTTCGACCGTCGCGGTGAGAATGTTGCCGAGTGCCGACGGAATCGCCAGCGGAACGGCGAGCACGAGGTACGCGCCGCAGGTGACCAGCAGCGTGCGAAACCCGGACCACCCGCCGGCCAGTGAGAACCAGGCGATGGCACCACCGGCCGTGATGGCGCCGCCGGCCATCACCAGGTACTCGCCCGACTGGTAGATCGGCCAGGCGGCCCAGACCGCGACCAACACCATCGCCAGCACGAACGTCGCGTTGATGACCAGGAACGAGAACGGGGGCCGGGCGTTCCGGCTCCTCGTACTCCTCCGACGCTGTGCGCTCATCCGGCCCGCCTCGCCAGCAGGGAGCGGAAGTCGTCGAGCACGCCGATCGTCAGTACGCCGGTTCCCGCCAATTCGCGGTAGCTGGGGGCGCTGTTCGGGTCGCAGAGCACGGCGACCGTCTGCACGTTGATCGGAAACTTGAGCGCAATGGACTGCAGCCGTGCGGGCGTCATCGTCGAGCCGCAGACGATGAACGCGATCGAGATGTCCGGCACCACCTGGGAGGCCAGCATCGAGACGTCTTCGGTTGGCATGGTGTTCTCGCTGCGTTCGACCCCGCTCAACTCGTCGAGCAGTGACCGGGTCGACAGCACGCTGAGGCTGCGCACCGAGCGCACCCGGCCGCGCACCAGTTCGGGGATCTCTTCGCTGGCGACAACGGCCACATCGCGGCCGTCCCGGATGGCGCGCACTCCGAGCGACCCTGCGGCGCTGACCGCCATCTCGAACTCGTCGTCCGAGGCGTACTCGTGCTCGTTCACGCTCAGCACGATGGCCAGCCTCGAACGGCGCGTCTCCTCGAACTGGCGAACCATCAGGGTGCCCGTCTTCGCCGTCGACTTCCAGTGGATGTTGCGGCGGCTGTCGCCGTGCGCGTACTCCCGGATAGCGTGGAACGAGATATCCGAGTCGACCAGGTCGCTGGTGGCGCTGCCCTCCAGGTCGCGCACGAAGCCGGCGCTGGTACTCGGAATCGACACGGTCACCGGGTGGATGAACAGGCGGTGGATGCCCGCCCACGCAACTTCACGCTTCAACACCCCGATCGGGTCGGTGCGCACCCAGGTCACCGGGCCGACGTCGAGCACACCGCGTCGGTAGGCCGGCACCGCCACGCGTTCGTCGTGCACGTGCCCGGCCCGCAGCAGGGGAACGTGCACCTCCAGCAGCCCGCGGCCGATCGGCACGTCAACCCGTCCGGGCAGCTCCAGCCGGTGAGACGTATTGGTCACCCTGAGCGTTCCGACCACCTCGCCGCCGGCCACAACCCGGTCGACCGGCAGGGAGAAGTCGATGCTGTATGAGCGGCCACCTGCCAGAAACGGCAGGGCGATCAGCAGCAGGAGGGCACCGATCGCACCGGCGATGACCAACTCCACCCAGCCGAAGTACAACCCGACCGGCAGCAGAACGGCGACCGCGAACACCACCACCCAACCGGCGGGTGTGACGGTCTCCCGTACCCACCGGGTTGCCGCGGCCACCGACCGCCGCACCGCGCGCCACACCCGCACCCACCACACGACGACGCTCACCAAGGAGCCGGAGGCGGCCTCGGTGTACCGGGTGTGGCTGACCGTGCTGGTCTCGACCTGCGCGCGGGTCAGCCGCGATCGGGTGTCTGCCTTCACCCGAGGTCGCTTCGAGCGGGCGGAACGAGGTCGAGCAGGATCTGGCCGATCACGGCGTTCGCGGTCACCCCGTCGAACTCGGCCTCGGGGTCGAGCACGATCCGGTGGGCGAGCACGGATTCGGCGAGTGCCTTCACATCGTCGGGGGTGACGAAAACCCGGCCGTGCGCGGCCGCCCACGTCTTCGCCGCCTTGACCAGTGACCTGGCTCCGCGAACGCTCGAGCCCATTCGCACCTGCTTGGCGGTGCGGGTGGCCTCGATGATGCGCCCGATGTAGTCGAACACGAGCGGGTTGACGAACACGGCACGGGACAGGTCAGACATGCCGACCAGCGCCTGCGGGGTGATGACCGGAGACAGTACGTGCCGCACCTCACTCGTCGCCTGCATGATCTGGATGGTCGAGGCGAGGTCGGGGTAGCCGAGCGAGGTCTTCATCATGAACCGGTCGAGTTGAGCCTCGGGCAACCGATAGGTGCCCGCCTGTTCGATCGGGTTCTGGGTGGCGATCACGAGAAACGGCACCCCGGTGCTGCGCGTGACGCCGTCGACGGTGACGTTGCCCTCCTCCATCGCCTCCAGCAGCGCTGACTGGGTCTTGGGGCTGGCCCGGTTGATCTCATCCGCCAAGACGATGTTGGCGAAGATCGGCCCGCTGTGGAACTCGAACTCCCCGGTCTTCTGGTCGTAGACCGTGATGCCCGTGATGTCGCCGGGCAGCAGGTCGGGGGTGAACTGGATGCGCGAGGATGTGCCCTGCACCGTCTGCGACATGGCGCGCGCCAGCGACGTCTTGCCGGTTCCCGGAAAGTCCTCGAGCAGGAGATGCCCCTCGCTGATCATCGCGGTGAACGCCAACTCGACGGCGTGACGCTTGCCGAGCACGACCTGCTCGACGTTCTCCACCATCTGGGTGAAGGTGGCGGCGAACCACTCGGACTGCTCCGTGGACAATGTCATGAGGCGATCGTCTCTCTTATCTGATTGGGTTGCGCAGACCAGACGGCTGCGAAGGTCGTTCCCCCGCGGCTCAGCCGCAAGGGATCTCGTTCTGGTCGGTGGTTCCGGTGCGGCCCTCGAAGCCGGAGGTCTGGGGTGAGCCCGACCAGTCATAGGCCCACGTCACCTCACGCACCGCCAGGGCGTCGGCGGGAACGGTGGCGCCGATGTATTCACGCCATTCGTACTCGGGTTCGGGTTCTGGCTGCGGATCTGGCCCCGGAGAGGGGTTCGGCTCCGGCTCCACGACAGGAACCAGGTGCTTCGCCCAGAACTTGCTGACGGTTCGATTGGCCGAGTCCAGCCCATCACCCGTCATCGACAACAGAAGCGGGCTGCCGGGTGCCGGACACACCACGGTGCGGCCGGTCACCTGCACCTGCCACGCCCTGGCCGGGTCGGCGGGCGACACCTCGGCCCAATCGCCGCAGCGATCGGGGTAGTCGTTCAGGCAATAACGACCCCGGTAGTTGATGTCGGCGCCCCAGACGTCGTCATAGCCGCTGTCGAAGAAGAAGCCCCTGGGGAGATCCCTCTTCTTCACGGTGACCGGAACGACGGTGTGTTTCTCACCGTTGCTGGCGACCTGGTACTGGAGTCCGGTCGGCACGGCCACCTGCGCCTTGTCCCAGGTGAGGATCTCACCGGCGTCGGCCTGCGCCAGGCCGAAGCCGTTCGTGTAACAGACCAGCACGGAATAGGTGCTGAAATTATCCAGACCGGTGATCGTTCCCGACCGGGAGGCGTTCGCTGCCGTTGTTGTCAGGTTGCCGCCCGAGGAGTCGATGCGGCACGACGGCCGTGCACCCCGGTACGCGATGAACACCGTCTCCGGGGCCCGGCTGCTGTAGTTGGCGGAGCCCTCGGCCGTGAGCGTGATCGAATCGTTGGTGGCCCTCATCTCGCCGGCGGTGACGGTGGGCGCGCCGGCGACGGTGACGCCGGTGACGCGTGCCTGGGCATCCGGCCCGGCCAGCGGCGGCTTCTCGTTGGCGCTCACCGGCAGCACGCTGACACTCTGGTCGCCCACCTCGAGGCTCAGCTGCACGACGGTCGAACGGCCGGATTCGGCCCGGTACTCCCGATCGTTGACCAGATAGGCGCGGGTCGACCTGTCCGTGTTCTCGATGGCGACCTCGACCGCGCCGATGCTGCCCGTGGTCACATCCCTCGTGAACACCGGTTTGGCGGTCACGGCACCCATGCCGGGAAGCGCATAGGACCACGCGGTCGTCGATCGAGCGGCTGCGGACTCCCCGACACTGTTCACCGCACGTGCCTCGTAGCGCCCTTTGTCGCCGTTCGTCAGCCCGCTGATCTCGCCGCAGGTGCCTTGCGCATCGCAGGATCCCACGCGGGCACCGTCACGCGTGAGGGTGAAGCCGGTCAGAGCGGGATAGGCGTTCGCGGCCTGGCCGGCGTTCACGGACAGTGTGACGGTGCCGTCACCGTATCCGATCTGCTGCACCGAGTCCGGTGCCGCGGGGAAGCTCTGCAGATCGAGCGTGACCTGGCCGTTGCGCTCTCCCGCGCTGACCCTGCCCTGGGCATCGGTCACCTGGAATGAGGACTGGCACTGCCCGCCGGGGGTTCCGGCAGTCCAGGATGCCGTCACGCTGCGGGAATCCGCCACCCGGAAGGACACGCCGGGGCAGGTGCTGTCGGCCTGGACGCCGGCCAGCACCAGCGGTGTCGACTCGTACAGGTTCACCTCGCCGGGGGCGCCGATCACTTCGATGACGCAGCTCGACCCGGTGGCCTGGGAGCACTCGCGGCTGACGGTGCCGCCCTTGGGCAGTTCGCTCGGAGCCGGGCCCACCTTCAGGATCAACAAACCGGCCGGGGTGTCGGGGTGGCTCGGCAGGGATACCGTGACGGTGTTCTCCCGGCCGGGGCTCGCCGTGTCGCCGGCTTCCACGGTGAGTGAAGCGCCGTCCTGGCTCACCGTGAACTGGTCGCCGTCAAAAGTGGTGGCGAAGCTGAGCGCCGCCGGGTCGGCCTCGCCCTCCCAGATCACCATCCTGCCCAGATCGTAGGTGGTGGGGCCGGCCGCCGGGCTGACGGTGAGCGACCCTGGCCGAAGCTCCGGCTGCGGCTCGGGGGGTTCGACGGCGATCGGCACCGCCAGGAACGTGAACGCCTCCTGGCCGAGGATGCGCGCCGGAACCGTGCACGAATCCGTCCACGGCGCCCCAGCCCCTGCGATGTAGGTGGCGATGGTGCCCGACTCGACCACGCACTGGGCGTCGGTGCGCTGCCCGGCGGTGGTGATGGCCTGGGCGTCCAGTTCCAGTTGCTCGCCCGCCGGTACGGAGATCAGGTCGGCCATGTCGAAGCTGACCCTCTCGTTCTCCTTCACCTTCTGGGTGATGTCGCCCTCCTGCAGCGCAAGGATGATGTCCTTCTTCGCCGGGATGCGGAGAAAACCGTAGGTGGTCACCTCATCGCCCTGAAAATTGGTGCCCGTCAGCGCGAACGGCAGCAGAAGACCGTCATCCGGGGCCTGGCCGCTGATCGTCCAGCCCGAGACGGTGGCGTCGGCGGTCTCGTCCCAGAGTGAGAGCTTCAGCGTTGAGACATCGCCCGATGCCCAGGAGACTTTGCCCGTGACCACGTCGATCCCGGCGGGAAACTGGGCGCGGTCGTCGAGCGAGAGACGGGTGTCGGTGACAACGGGGAAGTCGGGCACGGATGCGCGCACCGCCTTCACGACGATCAGGCCGATCCCGGTATCGCCGGTATCACTGGTCACCTCGTAGGTGAAGGTCGACAGTCCGGGTTCCTTGCCGGCCGCGAGGGTCACCTGGTCGTCGGTGACCGGGCCGATTCGGGCAGCCAGTTTGGCGTGCTCTTCGGTTCCGGCCCGTGCGTCGGGCGACACCCGGGTCAGTCGGAGCGGACCGCCGGACGGGTCGATGTCGTTGGCCTGGGGCCGAACGACCACTTTGTTGTCCACTCCTGCCTGCACCTCGACGTAGTCGCTGAACGTGATCGGGCTCGGGTCGGACTGGGCGTCGAGCACCCCGATCCGCACACGTGCGGTGCCGGTTTCGCCACCCGAATCGCGAACGCGGTACTCGAACTCGACGGCGCCCTTGAAGCCCTTGACGCTGCGGTAGGTGATAGCGGTGCCGGTGGAGCTGATCGAGGCATTTCCGCTTTTCGGCTGGTCGAGCACACGGTCGAGCACGACGCTGTCCCCATCAGGGTCGACCCCGAAACTGTCGAACGGAATACGGATGGTCTCACCGGCAATCACGCGGCCGGTGAGAGTCGATGGTTGCGGTGCCCGGTTCTCACCGTCAGGCAGCACCTCGATCGTGACGGTCGCCGTGTCGGTGAGCCCGGGGGCGCCCTGCACATAGACGCTGTAGCGCAGGCTGAAGGTACCCGGTTCGGTGCCGGCCAGATAGCGCACGCTGCTGCCGGAGGCGAACGCCAGTCCTGAGCCGGACGGGTTCACCACCGATTTCGGGTTGAGCACGATCACATTGCCGTCGGGGGCGACATCGTTGCCGAGCACCGGAATGTCGACCTGCGCGCCCGCCCGGACGGTGATGGCGTCGTCCTGGGCGATCGGGGGAAGCGGAACCGACGGCGGCAACAGGTACACCGTGGCGATGCCGCGCGCCGAATTCGCCTGTTCACCCGTGCCGTCGGAGACGACGTAGTGCACCTCGCCGAGCTTTCCGGGCTGCTCGGTGGCTGTGGTGCCGCGAACCCGCAACAGGTTCTGGCCGACCACATCGACGTCGAGGGTGGCGCCGGTTGCCGGCTGGGCGAGCGCCTCGCTCAGCAGCAGAACCCGGCCTGACGGGTTCGAGACGGCGGTGAACACGTTGACCGAGGTGTCCACGCGGGGGCGCACGAAAACGGTGACCGGCGAGGTGGTCAGCTGCCCGGAGTCGGCGGGCAGCACTGTCACACGAGCCAACGAGACCGTCTCGCCTGCCTCGTCTGCGATCGTGAAGCTGACCGGGTAGTTGCCCGGCCGGGTCGCGGAGAAGTCGAAGGTCGCCCCTTGGTTGATGACGACGGTGGCGGCATCCATTCCGGTCGGCACTGTCGCGGAGGTGAGCCGCACCGCGCCGGTCGCGCCCTGGATGTGGGCGGCCGGGTCGACGGTCACCCTCTCTCCGACCGTGGTGACCTGGGCGAACGGGGTGACCTGGAGCCTCGGGGTGGGGGTGACGTGGATCGTGAGGATCTTCTCGGTGGAGGCACCGCGCACATCCGACACCCGCACCGCGATCGGCACGGTTGCCGCGGGGCCCTGCGCATCCGGATGCTGGTAGACGACCAACCCCTCGGGCGTGGTGCTCACCGTGCCGACCCCGCCGCGCAGTTTCACCGATTCGACGAACAGGGGGTCAGACTCGGGGTCGACCCAGCCCGGCAGCACGGGCACGGTCACGGTTGCCCCCGGTGCCACCTCCGGGGAGGGCCACTCGTGCAGACAGCCGTCGACGCCGCACCAGACCGGGGCCGTGTTCACATTGTCAGGCTGCACCGTCAGCGTGACCTCGGCCGGGGCCGAGTTCAACCCGTCGTCGCGGGTGCCGTCGGTGACCGCGTAGCGAAAACTCGCTGTTCCGGTGGCGTCGGCGGCGACGTGTACCGCGATCATCTGCGATTGCTCGGTGACCGTCGCGGTACCGAACTCCGTGGGCAACCCGGCAACCTGCGACTCCAGGATCGTGAGCACGTCTTTATTCGGGTCGTGGTCGTTCAGCAGGACAGGGAGCAGCACCAATTGTCCGGCACGCACCCCGAACGTGTCCGGTTCGGCGATCGGCGGCTTCGGGTCGACGACCTCGGTGGCCTCCTCCACCTCGGCCTGCACGGTCTCCTCTTCCTGGGTGGTCAGTCCCCAGTCCTGGGAGCTCGGAACAAGCTGGCCGTCGGGGAGGGTCCAGACCCAGCCGTTCTGCGTGTCATTGAGGATCATTCGGGCGCCGGCTCGCTGGAACACCGGTACCGGGTCGACGCTGGGTGAGCCGTCGCCGAAGTCGAGCTCCCGGATTCCGGCGGTGCTCGACCACAGGGTGCCGGCGGTGCCGTCCACCGGCAGCCAGGCGGCGAAAAGGTCAGCACCGGACAGGGTCGGGACTGCCGGAATGCCGAGCAGGGTGCCGTCTTGTCCGGCGAGGCGTTGCCGCTCGCCATCGGCCAGCGCGAAGGAGACCAGCCCGGTGTCATCCGCGATAAAGACCGCCTCGCCGGCTGCGGTGGGTTTCTGCAACACTGCCGATTCGGTCAACCCGGTGTCGACCGGTTCGCGGCCGGGCAGCCACAGGGTGTCGCCCGCCTTCGTGCTGAGCGCCCAACTCTCGCCGACGACCGTCAGCTGAACGCCCGCGCCTTCCGGGCCTGCGGAGACGGGGTCTGCGCCGAGCATCCGCGCGGTGTCGACGTCGAAGCGTGCCACCTCCCCGGTGGCAGACGAATAACTGTAGAGAACGCCAGCATCGGTGATCGCGATGGCGTCGGAACGGTATAGCCGGCGCTCCTCGCCCTCGGCCACCACGTCGGCGGCATAGGGATCGATCGCCGTGACCGTGCCGGCCGCGCCGTTCTCGATGGTGGCCGTATACACGCCGCCCGACGCGGTGAGGTAGGCGATGTGGGTGTCGGATGCCACCACAACGCGACTTCCCGCCGGCGTGCTCTCGTACTCGGATGAGTCATCACCGAAATCACGCGGTGCCGCGGGCGAGACGTCCACGATCTTCTCGTTGTTCTGCGCGAACAGCAGCACCCCGGACGGGGTCTGCACCAGGCCGCTGGGATTACGCACCGTCTTGATGGTGTCGAGTTCGGCCAGATCGGTGTTGATCCGGCCGTAGCGATTGCCGTCACCGGACTGCAGCGCCCAGATCGAGCTGTCGTTCACGGGCGTCTGGGCGACATCGAAGCCGTTCGAAGTGACGGCGACGCCGGCCAGAAGTGCGACGACGGCGGTCACCGCCGCCCCCTTGACCAGGCCAGACCGTGGACCGGTGAGAAGCTCCCGCCAATGCATCAGAGCACCCCGGTGGCAGACAGCACACCCACCGTCGCGGTGGCGCCGATGATCACGGCCGCGCCGACCACCAGCGACAGCTTCAGGCGGCTGCCCCGGCGTTGCTCGGCGGCGTCGACGAACCGGGTGCCGTCGTCGGTGACCGAACGCACCGGGCTCCTGCCTCGACGGGGTGCCCGGCCAGAAACGACAGGCACCTCCGAGACCATGACGCCGCGCATCCGGTCGTTCTCGAAGTCAACCGGGCCACCGGCGGCCGCCCACTCCTCGACCGCGACCTCGAGAGGGGTCGGCTGGAGTCCGAGCCCCACCTGCACCTGCTGCAGCTGCTGCGCCACCATCAGCATTGTCGCCGGCCGATCGCCCGGGGCCCTGCTCATCGACTGGGCCAGCACGTGCTCCAGCGCCGGCGGCACGTCGGCACGGCCAATCGGCGTGTACCTTGCCCGCCCGATGCGCTGCTTCAGCTGTTCGGTGGTGGTTCGTCTGCCGTCGGGCGTCTCGAACGGGGTGCGCCCGGCCAGCAGCGAGTAGATGGTGGCGGCGAACGCCCACACCTCCGTCTGGATGGTGCCGGTCGTGGTCTCCTGGATCACCTCGGGGGCGCTCCAGGGCACCGACATGGCGAACAGCTGCTCGGGGTCGGAGCCGGCCAAGGAGCTGGCTATTCCGAAGTCGGCGAGCACCGGCGCGCCGAACGAGGTGGTGAGAATGTTCGACGGCTTGAGGTCACGATGCAGCACCCCCGAGCGATGTGCGGTCTCCAGGGCACAGGCCACCTTGACCGCGGTGTTCAGGATCTCTGCGACCGGAATCTGTTCCCGGCGGTAGCGGGAGCCCGGTGAGGTGGGGCAGTACTCCATCACCAGGTAGGGGCGCCCGTCGGCCGAGATGCTGGCGTCGTAGACGGTGAGGATCGCCGGATGCGAGCTCAACCGGGCCATCACATCGGCCTCGGCGTTGAACATGCGCAACACCTGGCCGTCAACGACATCCTGCAGCAGCACTTTGACCGCCACCGAGCGCTTGGGCATGTTCTGCTCGAACAGAAACACGTCGGCGAAGCCGCCGGCACCGAGGGGCCGGATATAGCTGTATCCGGAGAGCACCGGCGGCGCTGTAGGGAGCCGACTCGCCAATCCACTCCCCCGATTTTCCCGAATGCACCCTGTCGATGCCTGTTGCGTGGTTCCTTCGACGTGGTGCCGCGTCCCCGATCAGAACGGTGCCGAAAGACTGCGGTGCCGACCCGCAGTAAACCAACCAAGTATATGGGGATTGGGGTAAAGCATCCCTGTGAAGTGCGTCAGAATGCGCTTCGTGGGCAGCAGGAAGAGCGTCGGGACGCCCCTCATCCGTGTGGCGCGTCCGGCCCGCGGCGCGGGCGCCCCTCACGGAGAAGAATGCGGCGGAGGTCAGTTCCAGATGTTGCCGATGATGTGGTGGGTGTAGCCGTCCGGGCCCATATTGCCGTACCCCGTGGCGAGCCAGATGTCGTCACGCAGAAAGTGGGATTCCCCGTACATGCCCTCTTCGTGCTTGTTCTCCATCACGCAGCGCACACCGCTCAGTTCCTCGTAGCAATTCTGACCGAGGGCTTTGAGCCGGGCCGTGACCGCTGCGGCCGTTGTCACGTCGACTTGCACCACGTTGGTGTTGATGCCGGCCTCACCGCCACCGGAGGGCTTGGCGAAGACACAGGTGATGTGCTTGTTGTTCTCGATGACCTGTTTCAACTGATCATCGGCCGTGCCGTAATTCGGAGGGGTCTCCGGATCCAGAACCCATGGCGGATTGATCTCGTACCGAGGCATCTCGTCGAGCATGCTCTGGTCGAAGAGATCCTCACAGGCCGCGGGGAACACCACGCCGACCGCTGGCGGCGCTGTCGTGGGCGCGGTGGTGGGCTCTGTTGTCGGTTCCGTGGTCGCATCGGGCTGCGGGGTCTGGCTGGCAGCGCCGGTCTCGGCGCTCGGAGCCGGCGAATCGCTGGGGCCGGCCGCGCCCGGTTCTGCACCGGCGCCGCTCAGCATCAAATACAGGATGACCGCCCCGGCGCCCACCAGTGCGGCGAGAATAATCCAGAGCGCGGTGAGTGAGCGTTTCTTCTGCTCGGCGGGCGGTGGTTGGGCGTTCGGTGCTCCTCCGGCGGGCGGGCGTGCGAATTCTCCGGTCATCAGTAGTTCCCCTCAGTTTCGGATCATCCTAGTGCGCGCCCGCGCCCAGCGCCCGGACTTCAGCCGGAGACTGCCTCGGTCGTGACAACCGTGGAACGTGGCGCGCCCCAGCTGGAACACTTCGCGCCCGTCCGAACGGGCGCGAAGTGTTCCAGGTGGCGCGCAGTCCACCACCGGCGCCGTACCGGGTTAACGTCGAAGGCCCCGACCGAAGTCGGGGCCTTCACGCTGCGTCACGGTGGAGATGTGACCTTCAGGTCACACCCTCACCGCTTGGCTGGGTTGTTCGATACTCAGTTGTACGTGCCGGGCTTGAAATCCTCGGTGTACGAGTCGAGGTCGACGAACCCGAGGTTCTCCTCGCCGAACGCGCTGTCGCCAGCGAAGATCCGGTTCGGGTAGCGCTCGGCGCGCGCCTCCTCGGTGGCGTTGACGTTCACGTCGCGGTACCGGGGCAAACCGGTTCCGGCCGGGATCAACTTACCGATGATCACGTTCTCCTTGAGGCCCATCAGCGGGTCGGACTTGCCTTCCATCGCCGCCTGGGTGAGCACCCGGGTGGTCTCCTGGAACGACGCGGCACTCAGCCACGACTCGGTCGCAAGCGACGCCTTGGTGATACCCATGACCTCCTGGCGTGCCGAAGCGGTGCGCTTGCCCTCGGTCAGGGTGGCCCGGTTGATGTCGTTGTACTTCAACCGGTCAACCAGCTCGCCGGGCAACAGGTCGGTCTCGCCGTGGTCGACGACGGTGACCTTGCGCAGCATCTGCCGCACAATGACCTCGATGTGCTTGTCGTGGATCGGCACACCCTGTGAGCGGTAGACACCCTGCACTCCACCGACCAGGTGCTTCTGCACAGCACGCACACCCAGAACGCGAAGAACCTCGCTCGGGGCGACGGCGCCGACGTGCAGCTGCTGTCCGGCCTCGACGTGGTCGCCGTCAGCGACCAGAAGCTGAACACGCATCAGCACCGGGTAGATGATCGGCTCATCGCCGTTGTCTGGGGTGAGGATCACCTTACGACCCTTGTCGGAGTCGTCGATGGTGATCCGTCCAGCGGCATCGGCGATGGGAGACGCACCCTTGGGGGTACGCGCCTCGAACAGCTCCTGCACGCGCGGCAGACCCTGGGTGATGTCATCAGCAGATGCCGAACCACCGGTGTGGAAGGTACGCATCGTCAGCTGCGTTCCGGGCTCACCGATCGACTGGGCCGCAATGATGCCGACCGCTTCACCGATGTCGACCAGCTTGCCGGTCGCGAGCGAGCGGCCGTAGCAGACTGCACACACACCCACGGCCGACTCACAGGTCAGCACTGAACGCACCTTGATGTTCAACACCCGGGCGGTGACCAGGTTCTTGATGAGCACGTCGCCCACATCGTCGCCGGCAGCACCGACGACGTTGCCCTTCTCGTCGACCGCGTCAGCGGCGAGAGTGCGCGCGTACACCGAGTTCTCGACGTTGGGGTCGGGAATCACCGTGCCGGTCGCATCGACGCTCGCGATGACCGTGTCAAGCCCCTTGGTGGTGCCACAGTCGCCCTCGCGAATGATGACATCCTGCGAAACGTCGACCAGACGACGGGTCAGGTAACCCGAGTCAGCGGTACGAAGCGCCGTGTCGGCCAGACCCTTGCGGGCACCGTGCGTGGCGATGAAGTACTCGGCCACCGACAGCCCCTCGCGGTACGAGGAGATGATCGGACGCGGGATGATCTCACCCTTCGGCGAGTTCACCAGCCCACGCATACCGGCGATGTTGCGCACCTGCAGCCAGTTACCACGAGCCCCACTCGTCACCATGCGGTTGATCGAGTTGTTCTCGGGGAAGTTCGCCTGCATGGCCTCCGCGACCTCGGTGGTCGCCTCGGTCCAGATCTTGATCAGATCTGCGCGGCGCTCCTGGTCGGTGGTCAGACCCTTGTCGAACTCGGCCTGAACCTTCGCGGCCTTCTTCTCGTAGCCGGCGACGATCTGCTTCTTCTTCGGCGGGGTCAGGATGTCGCTGAGCGCCACCGTCACACCGGAGCGGGTCGCCCAGTGGAAACCGGCGTCCTTGATCCGGTCGAGGGTCGCAGCGACCTCCACCTTCGGGTAGCGCTCGGCGAGGTCGTTGACGATCTCCGAGATCTGGCCCTTGTCGGCGACAGCCTCCACGTAGGGGTAGTCAGCGGGCAGCGCCTCGTTGAACAGGGCGCGGCCGAGCGTGGTCTCCTTCAGCAGTCGTCCACCCTCGTAGCCCTCAGGCGCCTGGCCTGCGGCGAACACCACGTCGTCGAGACGGATGCGAACCTTGGCGTTCAGGTCGAGCGATTTCTGGTCGAACGCGAGAATCGCCTCGGCCACCGAGGAGAATGCGCGGCCTTCGCCGGTGACACCCTCCTTCAGCGTGGTGAGGTGGTGCAGACCGATGATCATGTCCTGGGTGGGCAGGGTCACCGGGCGGCCGTCAGACGGCTTCAGGATGTTGTTCGATGCGAGCATCAGGATGCGCGCCTCGGCCTGGGCCTCGACCGACAGCGGCAGGTGAACTGCCATCTGGTCACCGTCGAAGTCGGCGTTGAACGCAGCACAGACCAACGGGTGCAGCTGGATGGCCTTACCCTCGACCAGTTGCGGCTCGAACGCCTGGATGCCCAGACGGTGCAGCGTGGGTGCGCGGTTCAACAGAACCGGGCGCTCGCGGATGATCTCCTCGAGCACATCCCACACCTGCGGGCTCGAACGCTCGACCATGCGCTTCGCGGCCTTGATGTTCTGGGCGTGGCTCAGGTCGATGAGGCGCTTGATCACGAACGGCTTGAACAGCTCCAGGGCCATCTGCTTGGGCAGACCACACTGGTGCAGCTTCAGCTGCGGACCAACGACGATGACCGAACGGCCCGAGTAGTCCACGCGCTTTCCGAGCAGGTTCTGGCGGAACCGGCCCTGCTTGCCCTTCAGCATGTCGCTCAGTGACTTCAGCGCGCGGTTGCCGGTGCCCGTGACGGGGCGGCCGCGGCGGCCGTTGTCGAACAGTGCGTCGACGGCCTCCTGCAGCATCCGCTTCTCATTGTTGACAATGATCTCGGGGGCGCCCAGGTCGATCAGGCGGCGCAGACGGTTGTTGCGGTTGATCACGCGGCGGTACAGGTCGTTCAGGTCGGATGTCGCGAACCGGCCACCGTCGAGCTGCACCATCGGGCGCAGTTCGGGCGGGATCACCGGAACGACGTCGAGCACCATTGCGGCCGGCGAGTTGCCGGTCTGCAGGAACGAGTTGACCACGCGCAGACGCTTGATCGCACGGATCTTCTTCTGGCCCTTGCCCTCGGCGATCTGCACGTGCAGGTCGTCGGACTCCTCGCGCAGGTCGAAGGCCTCGAGGCGACGCTTGATCGCCTCGGCGCCCATGAACGCCTCGAAGTAGTTGCCGTAGCGGTCGACCAGCTCGTTGAAGATGGCGTCTTCGGGCTTGAGGTCACCCACCTTGAGGGTGCGGAACTCGTCCCAGACGTGCTCGAGACGGTTGATGTCCTCGTCGTAGGACTTGCGTACCTGGTTCATCTCCTTCTCGGCGGCGTCCTTGGTGCGACGCTTCTGGTCGGCCTTGGCGCCTTCGGCCTCCAGTGCGGCGAGGTCGGCCTCGAGCTTCTCCATGCGCTTGGCAACGGCGGCGTCACGCTGGTCTCCGAGGGTCTTCAGCTCGAGCCGCAGCTCGTTCTCCAGGCCCGGGATGTCGTCGTGGCGGCCCTCTTCATCGATCTCGATGACCATGTAGGCGGCGAAGTAGATGACCTTCTCCAGGTCTTTCGGCGCCATGTCGAGCAGGTAGCCGAGCCTCGAGGGCACACCCTTGAAGTACCAGATGTGCGTGACCGGGGCGGCCAATTCGATGTGACCCATGCGCTCACGACGCACCGAGGACTTGGTGACCTCGACGCCGCAACGCTCACAGACGATGCCCTTGAAGCGCACGCGCTTGTACTTGCCACAGGAGCATTCCCAGTCCCGGGAGGGCCCGAAGATCTGCTCACCGAAGAGGCCGTCCTTCTCTGGCTTCAGGGTGCGGTAGTTGATGGTCTCGGGCTTCTTGACCTCACCGTGTGACCAGCGACGAATGTCGTCGGCGGTCGCGAGACCGATGCGCAGCTCGTCAAAAGTTGTTACGTCGAGCAATTTTCCTTCTCTCTTGGAAGTCTCTGAAATCGTCACGGTGTCTCCTAGATCTCGTCGATCGACGCGGATTCGAAGCGGGTTGAGATGTTGATGCCGAGCTCTTCGGCTGCACGGAAGACTGCGTCATCCGTGTCGCGCAGGCTGAGCGCGGTGCCGTCGGATGAGAGCACCTCCACATTCAGGCAGAGCGACTGCATCTCTTTGATGAGCACCTTGAAGGACTCGGGGATACCCGGCTCCTGGATGTTCTCACCCTTCACGATGGCCTCGTACACCTTCACGCGGCCGAGGATGTCGTCACTCTTGATCGTGAGCAGCTCCTGCAGTGCGTAGGCGGCGCCATAGGCTTCGAGCGCCCAGACCTCCATCTCACCGAACCGCTGGCCACCGAACTGTGCTTTACCACCGAGCGGCTGCTGCGTGATCATCGAGTAGGGGCCCGTCGAACGCGCGTGGATCTTGTCGTCGACCAGGTGGTGCAGCTTCAAGATGTACATGTAACCAACCGAGACAGGCTCGGGGAACGGCTCGCCGGAGCGACCATCGAACAGCATGGTCTTACCGGTGGAGTCGATCAGGCGGTCACCGTCACGGGTGAGCGTGGTCGAGTCGAGCAGTCCTGCGATCTCTTCCTCGCTGGCACCGTCGAACACCGGGGTGGCGACCTTCGTGCCCGGGGCAGCCTGGTGGGCTTCCTTCGGCAGGCGGCCTGCCCACTTCGGCTTGCCGCTGACTTCCCAGCCCTGCTTGGCGATCCAACCGAGGTGAGTCTCCAGCACCTGGCCGAAGTTCATGCGGCCGGGGATACCGAGCGGGTTCAGGATGATGTCGACCGGGGTTCCGTCGGCCAGGAACGGCATGTCCTCGACCGGCAGAATCTTGGAGATGACGCCCTTGTTGCCGTGACGACCGGCCAGCTTGTCGCCCTCGGTGATCTTGCGCTTCTGCGCAATGTAGACGACCACACGCTGGTTGACGCCCGAGCCGAGCTCGTCGTCACCCTCGTCTGAATCGAACACCTTGACGGCAATGATGGTGCCCTGCTCGCCGTGGGGAACCTTGAGGCTCGTGTCACGAACCTCGCGGCTCTTCTCGTTGAAGATGGCGCGCAGCAGGCGCTCCTCCGCGCTCAGCTCGGTCTCGCCCTTCGGCGTGACCTTGCCGACGAGGATGTCACCGGGGCGAACCTCGGCGCCGATGCGGATGATGCCCCGCTCGTCGAGGTCGCCCATCTGGTCGGGGTTCACGTTCGGCAGGTCGCGGGTGATCTCTTCCTTGCCCAGCTTGGTGTCGCGGGCATCCACTTCATACTCTTCGATGTGAATGCTCGACAGCACGTCGTCCTTGACCAGGTTCTGGCTGAGGATGATCGCGTCTTCGAAGTTGTGACCCTCCCACGGCATGAACGCGACCAGCAGGTTCTTGCCCAGTGCGAGTTCACCGTTGTCGGTGGCGGGGCCGTCGGCGATGACCTCGCCGGCCTCGATGCGGTCGCCCGCATTCACGATGACGCGGTGGTTGTAGCTGGTGCCCTGGTTGGAGCGGTTGAACTTGCGCAGGTAGTAGTCCTGCGTGCCGCCCTCGTCGAGCTGGATGGTGACGACCTCGGCCGACACCTCCATGACCACACCGGCCTTCTCGGCGCAGAGCACGTCGCCCGCGTCGATCGCGGCGTAGCCCTCCATACCGGTTCCGACCAGCGGGCTGTCGCTGCGCAGCAGCGGAACAGCCTGACGCTGCATGTTCGCACCCATCAGGGCGCGGTTCGCGTCATCGTGCTCGAGGAACGGGATGAGGCTGGTCGCCACCGACACCATCTGGCGCGGCGAGACGTCCATGTACTGAACCTCGTCCTTCGGGAACAGCTCCACCTCACTGCCGGCGAGGCGCACCAGCACGGTGTCCTCGACGAAGGTGCTGTCGGCCGACAGCGGCGCGTTGGCCTGCGCGATGACGTACTCGTCCTCCTCGCTGGCGGTCAGGTAGTCGATGACGTCGGAGACGACGCCATCCTTCACCCGGCGGTACGGGGTCTCGATGAATCCGAACGAGTTGATGCGTGCGAACGAGGCGAGCGAACCGATCAGGCCGATGTTCGGGCCTTCCGGGGTCTCGATCGGGCACATGCGGCCGTAGTGGCTGGGGTGCACGTCGCGCACCTCGACGCCGGCACGCTCACGGGAGAGCCCACCGGGGCCGAGCGCCGACAGGCGGCGCTTGTGGGTGAGGCCCGCGAGCGGGTTGTTCTGGTCCATGAACTGCGACAGCTGTGAGGTGCCGAAGAACTCCTTGATCGCGGCGACGACGGGGCGCACGTTGATCAGGGTCTGCGGGGTGATCGCTTCGATGTCCTGCGTGGTCATCCGCTCACGAACGACGCGCTCCATGCGGCTGAGGCCGGTGCGCACCTGGTTCTGGATGAGCTCGCCGACCGCGCGGATGCGGCGGTTGCCGAAGTGGTCGATGTCGTCAATGCCGAGCGGCAGCGCGATCTTCTTGCCGTCGCGAACACCGGGCATGGTGGTGTCTCCGGCGTGCAGGGCGGCCAGGTACTTGATGGTCGCGAGCACGTCCTTGACGGTGAGCACGGAGTCACTGAGGGGCGCGTCGATGCCGAGCTTGCGGTTGATCTTGTAGCGACCGACCTTGGCCAGGTCGTAGCGCTTGTGGTTGAAGTAGAAGTTGTCCAGCAGGTTGCGGGCAGCCTCAGCGGCCACCTGCTCGCCCGGGCGCAGCTTGCGATAGATGTCGCGCAGCGCGTCCTCCTGGCTGAGGATGGCGTCCTTCTCGAGCGTGAGGGCGATCGAGTCGACGCCCTTGAACTCTTCGAGGATCTCTTCGCTCGTGAGGCCGAGAGCCTTCATGAACACGGTGACCGACTGCTTGCGCTTGCGGTCGATACGCACGCCGACCTGGTCGCGCTTATCGATCTCGAACTCGAGCCAGGCGCCGCGGCTCGGGATGATGCGCGCGGTGAACAGGTCTTTGTCACTGGTCTTGTCCGCGACGCGGTCGAAGTAGACGCCGGGGCTTCGCACCAGCTGGGAGACGACGACACGCTCGGTGCCGTTGATGATGAAGGTGCCCTTCTCGGTCATCAGCGGGAAGTCGCCCATGAACACGGTCTGGGTCTTGATCTCACCCGTCAGGTGGTTCATGAACTCGGCCTCGACGTAGAGCGGGGCGGCGTACGTCTTGCCGCGCTCCTTGCACTCGTCGATGGAGTACTTCTCCGGCTCGAGGTAGGGGTTGGTGAACGAGAGCTGCATGGTTTCCTGCAGGTCTTCGATCGGCGAGATCTCTTCGAAGATCTCTTCAAGACCGCTGTTGCTCGCGAGATCCTTGCGGCCGGCCTTCTTACCGTCGGCGGCGCGCTGGGCCCACGCCTCGTTACCGACAAGCCAATCGAAGCTCTCGGTCTGCAATGCCAGCAGATCGGGAACTTCGAGGTTGTCTGTGATCTTCGCGAACGAGAGACGCTGAGCGCCGCGGCCGTTCTTGAGTGTGTTCTGGGTGGATGCGTTGCGCGCAACAGCCAAGGAAATAACCTCCGCGGGCCCCGACGGGCCCATTACTGGTCGGTGTGATGGGTGTGATCATGAAAGTGGTACAGATCCTTGAAGGATCGACCGCACTGCCCAATTCCCGCGCGTGCACGTCGAACTGCACTTCTTTTCTGCTGGTCAGCCACCGTTCAGGCAACACGAAAAGCTCGAAGTACAATCTCCAGGGCACGCACAAGCCGACCGCAATATGAAGGCACACAAAGTTTTGGGGAGCGCAAAGAACTACTATATGCCTCACAGGGCGCGCCTGTCCACCCCCAATCTTGACCAAGGGTGTTTTCTCAGGTATAACCTCGCGTGCCACTGTGCACGTGGGCTCCATTCTCTCACGTAGATCCCTCTCACGTAGATCCCTCTTCACAAGTGCCCCCTCTCATAAATCTCCAAATCCTTGGCGAGGGGTCACGATCGGCGCCACGAGCAGCCTTTCCGGCTGCGCCAGACGCATATCGTGACCCCTCAACAATGGGCCAAGGTGGCGTGTGGATAACTTCTGCGTGCGAGACGGGAAACTGGGCATCCTGTGCTGTATGGGAAAGCGCGTTCACCTGCCCGACCACTTGTCATCGGCACCATTTCTGCTGAGCGAGGGAATGGCATCCGGTCTGACCGTGGGCCGCATGCGCGGCGGTGATCTGAGCCGCCCTTATTCAGGGGTGCGGGTACCCCAACCCGGCCCGACGCCTCTCACGTTGCGACAACTCGCATTCACCCAACAGTTGCGGATGCCCGAGACGTGGTTCTTCAGTCATGTGACGGCGGCCGCGCTCTGGGGCGCGCCGCTGCCGGCGCACCACGAACGGTCGTCGATGCTGCATGTGGCGAGCCGGGCACCCGTGCGAGCACCGCGAAGCACGGGAGTGCGCGGTCACAAATTGCACGTGGATGACGGCGATGTGCACAGCGTGGATGGGTTGAGGGTAACCGGCCCAGAGCGCACGTGGCTCGACCTCGGCACCGTGCTGGCTCTGCCCGATCTGGTTGCCGTGGGTGACTTCCTGATTCGGCGGCGGCAGCCGTTGACGAGCCGAACCACGCTCGAGACCGCTCTCGGCAGATACCGAACCCGCCGCGGTGTTTCGAACCTGCGCGTCGCGATCGAGCTGCTCGACCCGAACTCGGAGTCTCGCAAGGAGACCCAACTGCGCGTGATCGCGGTGACCGGGGGAATCGACGGGATCCCCGCCAATCTCGCCATCACTACACGCAGCGGTTCTCGCTATCGTGCCGATCTCGCAATTCCGGGCTCCCGGGTGATCCTGGAATACCAGAGCGATTATCACGCCGAGCTCGATCAAGTGCGGCGCGATATGACCCGGCGGTCCAGACTCGAGGCCGATGGCTGGTTCGTGATGTACATCAATGCGGACGACCTGCGAGACCCGGTGGAGCTGGTGCAACGCATCCGAACCGTGGCTGCCTCACGCCAACGGCGCTGAGGGGTCACGATCGACACCAGAACACGCCAAAACGGTCGGATTCAATGCGGATCTTGACCCCTCAGCGCACCGTGGTCGGGGCGGGAGCAGTAGGGTCTAAGGGTGGTGGAGCATCCGAGTGTCGTGTTGGGAGTCAGCGGGTATACCGCGACCATTGTGCCCGACCGGCACGCCCCGGGACAGTACACGCTCGACGTGGACGGCACGCCGCAGTCGCACGTGGACCTGCAGCACCCGAAACATCTTCTATTCGAGTATGTGCGTCGGATCGGCTACGGCATCGACCTGCTGGCACCGGCCGGCGAGGCGATCACCGCGGTGCACCTGGGCGCCGGCGCGATGACGCTGCCGCGCTATGTGCACGCGACCCGCCCCGGCTCCCGGCAACAGGTGATCGAGCTCGAACCCGCGCTGGTCGACCTGGTGCGCGCCGAGCTTCCGCTGCCGCGCGGGGCGCAGATCCGGGTGCGCAACGGCGACGCCCGCGAGGTGCTCGGCAAGCTCCCGGGCGGGCTGGTGGGTGTGGTCGACCTGCTCGTGGTCGACATCTTCTCGGGCGCGCGCACCCCGGCACACGTGACCAGCCAGGAGTTCTACCGGGAGGCGGCCTCGTTCCTGGCGCCCGAAGGCATCCTCGCCGTGAACGTGGCGGATGGCGCCGGCCTCGTGTTCGCGCGCGGCCAGGCCGCCACACTCGCGTCGGTGTTGCCACACGTTGCCGCGGTCACCGACACCCAGATGCTCAAGGCCCGCCGTTTCGGCAACGTGGTCATGTTCGCGTCGCGGGCGCCACTCCCGTTCGAGCGGCTGCCACGCCTGCTCGCCAGTGACCCCGCCCCGGCGAAGCTGGTGGCCGGGCACGAGCTCACCCACTTCATCGGACACGCCCTGGTCGCCACCGATGCCACCAGCACGGGCTCCCCTCCCCCGGCCCGCAGCATCTTTCAGACCTCGACCCGCCGCAGCTGACCGCGCGGGCTCGTGGTGCGCCTGACGGCGGCGTTGCTGCTTTGCTGCTCGGCTGACGAAACTCGACCCGGGCCAGCAGTGAAATGTGGGCGGGGTTCGTTGACGATTCCGCTGGCCGGCACCTGCTTGCGTCCAGTGCGGGAATGGGCAGATAGACCCACACACGCGTCGTCCGACCTCTCTGCGGCAGAGATGCCGTCGGGAGCGGAGCTCGCGGCAGCGACGACCCTCCCCCACCAGCGCAGGTGCGCTGCTGACCACAGGGCGTGCTCACGCCTGGAGGGCACCCGGCCAACGCCCGGCTCAGCGGCCCGGTGCCGTCAGCGCACGCCCTTGACACGGTAGACGAGCACTCCCCCGACCACCGACAGCGCAGCCGACAACAGGTAGAGGCCGGTGTACCCGCCGAAGGTGGCCACCATGAACGCGGCCACGATCGGCGCCAGTACGTTCGGCAATGCGATCGCGAGGTTGATGATTCCGAGGTGCTTGCCGTTGTTCGACGCGGTGGGCAGCACCTGGGAGACCAGCGCAAAATCGACCGACGTGAACACCCCGGTGCCGAGCCCCAGAATGACCGCGGCAACCACCGCGGTCGTGAAGTTCGGTGCATACGCCATCAACACCGTGGCGGTCGAGATGAAGATGGCGGATGCCGCCACGAACACCCGGCGCCGCCCCAGCCTGTCGGAGACCATACCTGAAACGACCACCGTGCCGAACACGCTCAACGCGTACACGGCGGTGAGGATGAGCACCCCGTCGCTGACCCGCAACCCGCCGCCGGAGGAGGCAGCATCATCGCGCACCAGCCCGATCGCATCCTGCAGGAAGTAATAGAGATAGAACAGCGCGGTCGCACTGCTCAGGGTGACCAGGAATCGGGTCAGCCAGGCCCAGCCGAAGTCGGGATGGCGCCGCACATCCACCCAGTAGATATCGAGTACCGTGCGCAGACGGAGTGGTTGCCGCGCAGCCAGGACGGCCTTCGGCAACGGCGTCTCCCAGCGCGCGAGCAGGAACGGCAGGATGGCAAAGACGCAGCCGGCGGCACAGAGCAGGTAGCCCATGGTGATGCCGGCAGGGCCCGCCCAGATCGCCGTGGCGATGGTTCCGATCGCAGTGCCTGCCACGACGGCGAACGTGTAGGCGAAGCCGTACCAGCCGGAGACCAGCCCGCGTTGCGCGACCGGAACGTGATCGGGAACGCTGGCCGACAGCGGCGTGATCACCGCGTTGATCGCGGCCTGTACGGCGATCCACCCGATCAGCAGGGCCGGCAGCGACTGCGAGAACCCGGCGGCGACCATGCCCGTTGCGATGACCGCGAGGCCACCAGCCATCCACGGGGTGCGGCGGCCGAACCGGGACGTGGTGCGGTCGGAGAGCGCTCCCCAGAGTGGCGTGGAGACCAACGCGAACAGCCCGGCGATGAACCCGATCACCGCGAGGTTTGCCTCTTTGCTCTCACTGAAGACGCCCCACGGCACACCCGCGGTGAGCCGCTCCACCTGGGGTGACATCAATACCTGCCCGGGGCCGGCCCAGACGATGTTGATACCGATGTAGGCAAGGGTGAACCGGGTGATCCAGCCGTGGGATGCGCGCGTGACCGGCTCTGGAACAGATGCCCCGGTGAGCACGGACTCCGGCGTCCTCCCCCCGGCCGACGTGCCCGCGCCGACGCGAGCGTCAGCCGCCTGGGCGAGCACCGCGCCGTCGGCCTGACCGGCCGCCGGACCGGTGGCCGGACCGGTGGCCTGACCGGCGGCCGAGTCGGCGGCCTGGCCGACCGCCGGACGAGTTTCCGCGCAGGTCGGCGCATCCACCTCCGCACCGGTGGCCGATCCGCCCGCTTCGATCATTTATTGGCCTGGATGACCTGTTGATACCAGTAGTAGGAGTCCTTGGGGGTGCGCTTCTGGGTCTCGTAATCGATGTGGATGAGCCCGAACCGCTGCGAGAACCCGGCGGCCCATTCGAAGTTGTCCATGAGCGACCAGTGGAAGTAGCCACGCACGTCCACACCCGCCTCAATCGCATCGGCGACCGCGTTCAGGTGCGACTCGGTGTATTCGATGCGGCGGTTGTCGTGCACCTTGCCCTCGGCATCTGGCCCGAGGTTGATGGCCGCGCCGTTCTCGGTGATGTAGATCGGGGGCAGGGCGTCTGAATAGCGCTCCTTGAATGAGACCAGCAGTTCGGTGAACGCCTTCGGGATGACCGGCCAGCCGAAGTCGGTCATCGGATAGCCCTCGATGTCGTGCAGTGAGAACGGCAGGCTGTCGTCGAGTTCGACCCCGTCGACCGTACCCACGCCGCCCGAGCCCGGCGCACCGACCAGGGTGGGGTTGTAGTAGTTGATTCCGTAGAAGTCGATCGGCGCGGAGATCTCCGCCATGTCGTCGTGCACGCTCTCCGGCAGCAGCGGCGCGATCTCGGCCGGGTAGGCGCCCTTCAGGATCGGGTCGGCGAAGATCCAGTTCGCGATGTTGTCGTAGAGACCGGCCGCCTCGCGGTCTTCGTCCTTGTCACTGAGCGGCCAGGTGGGGGTGTGGTTGTTCGCAATTCCGATGTTCGTCGCGCCGGTGTCGCGCAGCGCGGCAACCCCGCGGCCGTGCGCCAGCAGCAGGTTGTGCGCGGCAGGCAGGGCGCCGAACCCGAGTTGTTCACCCGGCGCCTGGATGCCGGCACCGTAGCCGAGCATGGTCAGCACCACGGGTTCGTTGATGGTGATCCACTGGTTGATGCGGTCGCTGAAATGAGTACCCATGATGTGCGCATAGTCGGCGAACCGCGATGCCGTGTCGCGGTTCAGCCAGCCACCGGCCTCCTCCAGCACCAGCGGAGTGTCCCAGTGGAACAGCGTCGGGGTGGGCGCGATGCCTGCCCCGAGCAGGCCGTCGACCACGCGGTCGTAGAAGTCGAGGCCGGCGGGGTTGACCTTGCCGCGGCCGGTGGGCTGGATGCGCGACCAGGCGAACGAGAACCGGTAGGCGTCAAGGCCCAGCTGGCGCATCAGCTCGATGTCCTCTGGATAGCGGTGGTAGTGGTCGCAGGCCACATCGCCGGTGGCGCCCCCGACCACCCGCCCGGGTTCTGCACAGAAGGCATCCCAGGACGTGAGCCCACGCCCACCCTCGTTGACGGCACCCTCGATCTGGTACGACGCGGTCGACACACCCCAGACAAACGATTTCGGAAGCGTGGGAAAAGCAGAAGACATGGTCGTCCTTTCGCGCGTCATTGCGTGTGGGCGTCGCGCCGTGAGTTGAAGATGAGGCTATCGCTGAAGCAACTGGGTCAGTTGCCCCAGTGCGACTCTACTGCTGCCATGATGGCAATGGAAGCATAGCGAGAACTGGACGAAGGAGCCGGATGCGCGCCCCGCGCCGCCCGCAGGCACACTCCACGAACCGAACTCTTCCCACATCCCGCCGCGGGGTGGAACAGCCGGAATCGCTTTCGTCGTCACCAGTTCAACGAGACGGACGTGGATTCTGTGAGCGATGCCAGGGGCGAGCGGATGATGCGCGTCGTGGCCGACAGCACACACCGGATTGAGATCAGCGGAGCGGTCTTGGATGAGTGAGCTGGTGAAGATCCGCGACTGCTATACGCGCTCGCTCGCACCGCACGAGATGATCGTCGGGCGAGACCGGATACACCCTGAATCCTGAATATCTGCTCGATGCCGACTGGCCAAATCCGGAGTAATGTCCCAATCAGAAATTAAAGAACTGGTGGGTTCGGCGTACCAGACCCGCGAGCGTCAGTTGGGGATCTCCAGAAGGAGACGATCATGACATCGGCACACAACCCAGCCCCATCCTCCACGCGGGGGGTGAAGCTCAAGCGACACGTCGGCCCCATCGGATTGCTGTTTGCGGCAATCGGATCGATCATCGGTTCCGGCTGGCTGTTCGGCGCCTACAACGCCTCGATCATTGCCGGCCCGGTCGCGATCTTCTCGTGGCTCATTGCCGGTCTCATGATCATGCTGATCGGGCTGTGCTACGCGGAGCTCGGCCCGATGTTCCCGATCTCGGGCGGCGTCATCCGCTTTCCCCATTTCGCCTGGGGTTCGTTCGCCAGCTATTCACTCGGGTTCATCACCTGGATCGCGACCGCGGCCGTCCCCGCGATCGAGGTCGAGGGCACGCTGACCTACGCAACCCGGTACGCACCCCTGACAACTCGGGAAACCGCGAACGGCGTGACGGTGCATGTGCTCACCCCGCTCGGGATCGTCGTGGCCGTCATTCTGCTGGCCCTCTTCGTGGTGCTCAACTACTTCGGGGTGCGCCTGTTCGCCCAGATCAACAACGTGCTGGTCTGGTGGAAGCTGTTCGTGATCATCCTCGTGATCGTCGTCTTCCTGATCACCGCTTTCGCCACCGTCAACATGGGCACCACGGCGAACTTCACCTCGCACGGCTTCGCGCCGAACGGCTGGGCGGCAGTATTCACCTGTATATCGACCGCGGGCATCACCTTCTCGTACCTCGGTTTCAGACAGGGCATCGAGCTGGCTGGCGAGACGACCAACCCCAAGCGCAACATCCCCCTGGCGATCATCGGGTCGATCGGGATCACCGCGATCATCTACGCCCTGCTCCAGATCGCGTTCACCATGGCGATTCCGGGCGGAGTGCTGGCGAAGTCCGGCAGCTGGGCCGGCCTGGTGTTCACCAACGACGCCGGCCCGCTGGCGGCGCTCGCAACCCTCGGCGGACTCGCCTGGCTGGCCTACATCCTGTACTTCGATGCGATCATCTCACCACTTGACACCGGGTTCATCTACACCACGATCGGCGCCCGGGTCTCGTATGCGATGGGGCGCAATGGCAACTCACCGCGCTTCTTGTCCGTGAACAACAAGCACGGGGTGCCGCACTGGAGCCTGTTGGTCACCTTCGTCGTCGGTGTCATCCTGCTGCTGCCGTTCCCGAGCTGGCAACAACTGGTGGGATTCATCACCAGCGCGACCGTGCTCTCGTTCGGCTCCGGCCCGATCGTTGTGGCGCTGATGCGCCGGCAGTTCCCGAACCGGCACCGCCCGTTCAAACTGCCCGGCGGAGACCTCATCCCGTGGCTGGCGTTCTACAGCGCGAACATGATCATATTCTGGGCCGGCTGGGACACCAACTACAAGCTGTTCATCACCATCCTGATCGGCTATGTCGCCCTCGTGATCTTCGAGCTCACCGGAAAGCTGCGCAAGCCGGCACTCGACTTCAAAGTCGGTGCGGCCTGGGTGATTCCCTACCTCGTCGCGATGACGCTGTTCAGCTGGCTGATGGACCCGAACACGCACCCCGCCCTGTTCGGCTGGGCGTTCCTGGTAAACATCGTGATCACCGGCGGGATCTTCATCCTCGCGGTGCGGGTGCACCTGCCCAAGGCCCAGATGGAGGCTTACATGGCCGATTCCGAGGGCGAATCTGAAGACGACGCCCTGGAACAGAGCCACCTCGCCGGCGACGCCATCATCTGACCCTCGCCGGCGAGGCGCCGGATTCAGGCTGCGCGCAGATCCCCGGGGCACACTGGAGGTTGGACGCTGGGGCTGAACACTGGAGGGCGCGTGACGAGCAGGCGACGCGGCACGCGGTCGGTAGCATCCGCATCGCTGATGGTTGTCGCCGCCCTCGCCCTCGCCGCCTGCGCGACTCCGGGCACGCCCGGGCTGTTGCCGTCGCCGTCGAGCATCAGCCCGCCGGTGGCCACGGCCACCCCGTCTGCGGTGGATGTTCCGGTCAGGCCCACCGGCACACCAACCGTCGTCGCGGCCGGCTTGGCCGCGCCCTGGTCAATCGTGCGGTTGACCAACGGCTCAGCACTGATCAGTGAACGGGACACCGCCCAGGTGATGGAGCTGGACGGCAACGGCAGTCTGCGCTCGGTCGGCACCGTGGACGGGGTCGATCCTGACGGCGAAGGGGGGCTTCTCGGGCTCGCCGTGCGTCCGGGCAACCCTCCCTGGCTGTATGCCTACTACACCTCGGACGAGGACAACCGGGTGGTGCGGATGCCGCTGACCGGAAGCCCTGGCAGCTATGACCTGGGTGAGCAGCAAGTCATTCTGCGCGGTATCCCGAAATCGTCGAATCACAACGGCGGCCGAATAGCATTCGGCCCCGACGGAATGCTCTATGTCACCACCGGCGACGCCGGAAACCCCGACAACGCCCAAGATCTCAACTCGCTGGGCGGCAAGATTCTGCGGGTGCAGGCCGACGGGCGGGCACCGACCGACAACCCGTTCCCTGGCTCCTACGTCTACTCCTATGGGCACCGCAACCCGCAGGGGCTCACCTGGGACAGCAAGGGAACCCTGTGGGCGAGCGAGTTCGGGCAGAACACGTGGGACGAGCTGAACCAGATCGTGGCCGGCACCAACTACGGCTGGCCGCTGGTCGAGGGCAGGACCACGCAATCGGGTTTCGCCAACCCGGTGCTTGAGTGGCCGACCAGCGACGCAAGCCCGAGCGGGCTCACGGCGGTGGGAGACACCCTGTTCATGGCGGCGCTGCGTGGGCAGCGAGTGTGGGCGCTCTATCCCGACGGTGGCGTCACCGCCGAGGGGCAGGCATCGCCCGCCACCACGGCGGCGAGCGCCATGGCCTACTTCACCAGCCAGTTCGGGCGGATCCGCGACGTTGTGCCCGGCCCCCACGGCACCCTGTGGTTCATGACGAACAACACCGACGGACGCGGCAATCCCTCGAAGGGCGACGACAGGATCTACCAGGTTCAGTTGGACCCGGTGCCCGCCCCGAGCCCGGCACCGAGCCCGGCACCCAGCACCGCGCCGAGCACCGCGCCCGCGCCGAGCGCGGCCCCCACGCCCTGAAGGCGCGCGGCACGGTGACCCTGACGACGGGCGCTGCCACGGCACAGAACCGCGCGCCTGGACAGGTCACCGCCCCCACGCCCAGAGGGTGCGGGGGCGGTGACCTGCCTCAGCCGAATACTGCTGACTACCGCTTCGCGGCCGATCCCCAGTTGGTCGACTCGCCGGCGGGGGTGCGCAGCTGCGGCACGCTCCACGGGTTGTCATCGCGCAACGGCTTGGGCAGCAGTGCCTGCGGTGCGCTCTGGTAGGTGACCGGCCGGGTGAACCGGGTGATCGCAGAGGTTCCCACCGAGGTGCTCGAGTCGTTGGTCGTTGCCGGCCACGGCCCACCGTGGGTCATCGCGGGCGTGACCGCCACGCCAGTCGGCCAGCCGCCGAACAGTACCCGGCCGGTGTGTTCGCTCAGCCACTGGATCAACGCACGCAGGCGCGGTGAGTCCTCACCGTCGGCCGCGTGCACCGTGCCGGTCAGGTTTCCTTCGAACAGTGCGTCGGCCGCGGCCACGAGGTCGGAGCTCTCGTCGTACTCGACCATGATGGACAGCGGACCGAACGCCTCGTCGGCGAGCACCTCACGCTGCGCCACCACGTCGTCGATACCGACGCTGACGATGGTCGGGGTGGCCCAGCCCTGGCCGTCTTCATCGATGCGCAACGCACCCTCGGCCACCGCGGTGACCCCTGGTGCCGCCAGGATCGCAGCCCTGCGCGCGGCGTAGCTCGTGGCGATGCCCGGGTTCAGCAACCGGTGCTCGCCGATCCCGGCCGCCTTCTCGGCGAGAATGTCACCCAGGGTGTTTCCGGCCGGAACGAACAGGAACCCGGGCTTGGTGCACAGCTGGCCGGCCGAACCGGACACGCTCGTCAGGTAGCCGTCGGCGATTGCCTCGGGGTTCTCGTCGAGCGCGCCGGTCGTGACGAACACCGGGTTGACGCTGCCGAGCTCGCCGTAGAACGGGATCGGCGTGGGTCGGGCGGCGGCGATGTCGGCGAGCAGCCTTCCCACACGGATCGATCCGGTGAACGAACCGGCGGCGATCAGTGGGTGCTTGAGCAGTTCGACCCCGGCCTGCTGGCCGCTGATCAGCTGGAATGTTCCGGCCGGAGCGCCGTTGGCTTCCAGCGCCGTGATCACAACGTCGGCGGTGGCGACCGAGAGTCTCGGATGCCCGGAGTGGGCCTTTACGACCACCGGGCAGCCGGCAGCCAGCGCCGCAGCGCTGTCGCCTCCGGCAACCGAGAATGCGAACGGAAAGTTGCTGGCCGCGAAGTTGAGCACGGGGCCGACCGGGATGCGGTAGCGACGCAGGTCTGGGCGCACGCCCAGGGCGAAGGCCTGATCGGCGTCGTCGATGCGCACGTCGAGGTAGCCGCCGTCGACCACGGTGTCTGCGAACAGGCGCATCTGCACGGCGGTACGCTTCAGCTCACCGGTGAGGCGGGCCTCGCTGAGCCCGGTCTCCTCCATGCCGATCGCGACCAGCTCGGGCCCTGCGGCTTCGAGGGCGTCGGCGACCGCGACCATCGCGGCTGCACGCTCGGTGGGCTCGAGTCCGGCCCAGCCGTCGGCGGCGGCCGCCGCGTTCTGGGCGATCTGGTCGATGTCAGTGAGATCGGTGGGGGGAACAGTGGTGTCAGTCATGGGTACTCATTTCAGTCGTGAGACAGGTGGAACGAAGTGGTGTGGGGAACGGGGTTGGGGCGGCCGAGTCTGGGCAGCCGGGCGATCAGAGCGTGAAACCAGTCGGGAACGGGTCGGAGGGGTCGAGCATGTACTGCCCGATTCCGGTGACCCAGGCGCGCCCGGTGACCGTCGGCAGCACGGCATCAATGCCCGCAACGGTGGTCGTGCCGACCAGACGGCCGGTGAACATGCTGCCGATGAACGACTCGTTGACGAAGTCGGTGTCGAGGTCGAGCTCGCCGCGGCTGAACAGTTCGGCCATGCGGGCGCTGGTTCCGGTGCCGCACGGAGACCGGTCGAACCAGCCCGGGTGGATCGCCATCGCGTGTCGGGAATGCTCGGCCGTGGATCCGGGGGCGATGAACTCCACGTGGTGGCAGTGGTCGATGCCCTCGATCTCGGGGTGGTGCGGCGGATTGGTGCTGTTGATGGCATCCATGATGGCGAGCCCCGCGGTGAGGATCTCCTGCTGGTGGTCGCGGTCGAACGGCAGGTTCACGTCGTCGAGGTCGACCATGGCGTAGAAGTTGCCGCCGAAGGCCAGGCTGTAGCGGACGCTGCCGTAGCCGGGTACCTCGACCGTGTCATCCAGTCGCAGGGTGAACGACGGAACATTCTCGATGGTCACCGATTCGGCGTGGCCGTCTGTGACCTGCACCTGGGCGATCACGAGCCCGGCCGGGGTGTCGAGGCGAATGGTGGTGACCGGTTCGGTGACCTCGACCATGCCGGTCTCGACCAGCACGGTCGCGACGCCGATGGTGCCGTGGCCGCACATGGGCAGGCATCCGGAGACCTCGATGTAGACCACCCCCCAGTCGGCGTCGGGCCGGGTGGGAGTCTGCAGGATGGCACCGCTCATCGCAGCGTGCCCGCGCGGCTCGTTCATGAGCAGCAACCGGATGTCGTCGAGATGCTCCATGAAATACAGGCGCTTCTCGTTCATCGTCGCGCCGGGAATGTTGCCGACACCGCCGGTGACCACGCGGGTGGGCATTCCTTCGGTGTGGGAGTCAACCGCGGTGAAGAGTCGTTTCGAACGCATGGGGTCATTCTTTCACTTGCTGCTGTGACGGTGCAGGGCGCGGATGTCGGGCGTGGCTGTCCGGGGGTGGAGGTGGTGCGTGGTTGCGGATGGCCACGCGGCCGAAAGATACCCGCGCACGGGTACCTTTCGGCCTCATGACCATCGCTGGGTAGAACCCAGACTTCGGTTACGCGACCGCCTTCTCGCGGCTCGCGATGTAGTCGAGCGCCTTCTGAGTGTCAATCGTGACCTGCTTGTGCTGCTCGGGGCTGAGCGGGCCGCGCGGCGGACGGGTGACGCCACCGTAGCTCTGGCCGGCGATGTCGATCGACAGCTTGATCGCCTGTACGAACTCGATCTTGGTGTCCCAGCGGAACACGGTGATCAGGTGCTTGTAGAGCTCGAACGCCTCGGCGATGTTGCCGGCCCTGACCTGGTCGTAGATCTCGACGGCTTCCTTCGGGAACGCGTTCGGGTAGCCGGCGAACCAGCCATCGGCACCCACGACGAGCGACTCGAAGAGCAGGTCGTCAGTTCCGCAGATGATGTCGATGTCGGTGAGCTCGCGAATCTCGAGGATGCGGCGCACATCGCCGGAGAACTCCTTGATCGCGACGACCTCGGGGATCTCGCCCAGGCGCGCGATCAGCTTCGGCGACAGGTCGACCTTCATCGAGAAGGGGTTGTTGTAGGCCATGATGGGCAGGCCCACCTCGGCGACCTTCTGGTAGTGCGTGAAGATCTCGTCGTCGTTCGACTTGTACATGGTCGGCGGCAGCAGCAGGATGCCGTCGGCACCGTCTTCCTTCGCGTAGTCGGCCCAGCGCTGGGCCTGGTGCCAGCCGACACCGGCGGCACCGGCTACGACGACACCGCGTCCGTCGACGGCGTCAACGGCGACCTGGATCACCTTGCGGCGCTCCTCGTCGGTGAGCGCCTCGTACTCGCCGAGCGAGCCGTTGGGGCCCACGCCGCGGCAGCCCGAGTTCATCAAGAAGTCGCAGTGCTCGCCGAACTTGTCGAAGTCGACAGCCAGGCCCGACGGCGCGGATGAGTCCTCTTTGAAGGCGAGGGTGGTCGCGACGACGACCCCTCCGAGGTCAAAGTTCTTTTCAGCCATTATCAGTGTTTCCTTTTCTCTATCGTGTTCGTTTGTCGTGGCACCGGTTCAGGTGCCGACAGGGGGTGTTACGTGGTTGGTCTGGATGGTTTGGATGGGGAAGCGGTCTGCGGTGAATTCCGGCCCGGGCTCGCGGGCAGGGCGGCTGCCGCGAGGTCGGCGATGCGAACGGGGGCGGCGATCGGCCGACGGTCGGTCATCACTCCATCGCTGAGCCCACCGGGGGTCTGGCAGGCCAGTAGTTCCTCGACGGTGCGGCCGCAGACGCGGCCCTGGCAGAGGCCGAGCCCCGCGCGGGTGGAGAGCTTGAGCGAGCGCAGCCCGGTTGATTCGGTGGCCTGGGCCGTCTGGCACATTGCGCCGTAGTTGACCTCTTCGCAGCGGCAGATGATGGTGTCATCGGTGAGCCAGCCGGGCCACATCGCGCGGATTCCGTGCGCCTTCTCGATGCGCCGAGCGAATCCGCTGAAGGTGATCCGTTTCGCCACCTGCGATTTCATCGCCGGGTCGGACAAATGCCCGCCGGCCGCCGCATGTCCGGCAATGGTTCCCTCAACCAGTGCCGCATCGACGCCGCCGATGGCGGTGAGTTCGCCGGCCGCGTAGACGCCGGGCACGGTCGTGCGCTGGTGGGCGTCGACCCTGACGAACCGCTCGGCGGTGAGGGCGCAGCCGGCGGCGATGGCGAGTTCGAGTCGGGGGGTGAAGCCGTGACCGATGCAGACCGCGTCGACGGCGACCGTCTTCTCGGTGCCGGCAATCGGGGCCCACCCGGTGTCGAGCTTGGCGGTGGTGACGTGCGTCACCCGTTCGGTGCCGTGGGCGGCCACCACGCCGCGCCCGGTCAGGTACGGGATGCGATTCGCAATGTGGTTGCGCGCGTATCCGGCCAGCTCGGCGCCCTTTGAGGCGGCACCGATCAACTGCCACGGCTTCTTTCCCCAGCCGCTGATGATGCGCTGCATGTGGTTGGCCTCGAGCACGCCGAGCACCGTCGCGCCGACCTGCGCGAGTGATGCGGCGACCGGCAGCAGGAACGGGCCGGCTCCGGCCACCAGCACACGATCGCCGACCGCGATGCGCTCGCTCTTCGCCAACGCCTGGGCGGCACCGGCAGTGAAGACACCGGGCAGGTCCCAACCGGGGAACGGCAGGGCGCGGTCGTGGGCTCCGTTGGCGAGCACGATCGCGTCTGGGCTGAAGCTGAGCCGCTCCCGGCCCACCCCATCGGGTTCACCGACGAGCACATGCACGGTGGGTACTGCAGAAGTGGTGGATGCGGCGGAGCCGGCGGAGTTTCTGGCGGAAGCGCCTGTGGTGGCTGGGTCCGTGCCCGCCGAGCCTGTGCAGGCTGAACCGGTGGTGGCTGAACCTGTGCTGGCTGGACCTGTGCCGGCGGAGCTTTCGGCGGCCGTGATCGCCCAGACCTGCGCCTGGGTGAGGATGCGGCAGTCGGGGTCGGCAACCAGGTCGGCGCACAGCTTCTGGAACTTCGCCCAGCCGTGGTGCAACCCGGCCTCGTGTTTCGACGGGCGCTGGGTGGGCAGGTGCCGCCAGTACTGGCCGCCGAGTTGATCTGCAGAGTCAAGCAGCACGACGTGAGCCCCGAGCGCCCGCGCGCTGGTCGCCGCGGCGAGCCCGGCCGGGCCGGCGCCGATGATCACCACGTCAGTCATTGTCGCCTCGCGCATCCGATTGGGTCTGCTCGTCACTCTGCTCGTGCTGTGGGGCCTGCTCGGTCCGCAGAGGTTGACGGGCCTGCTCAGACTGCTCGCTCTGCTCGTATGGTTTCGGCAGAAGGTCGTGCTGGCTGACCACCACGTCGCCGTCGGTCGCCCGGCGCAGGCACGCACGTACATCCCGGTGACCGTTCACCTCGACGACGCAGTCGAAGCAGACGCCGATTCCGCAGAAGACTCCGCGCGGCTTTCCCGATGCGGAGGTGCGTCGCCAAGCCAGCGACCCGGACGCAAGGATGACACCGGCGAGTGTCTGTCCGGCCACGCCCGTTGCCAGAACGCCGTCGACGGTGATCGTGAGTGGTGTGGGCGCGTCCGGAGCGATCGGATCTTCGCTGGCTGGGAGCAGGCGGGCGGTCATGCGGCGCCTCCCGAGACGGCTGCTTGATCGGCGGTGTCATCGGCGGTGGCAGCAGACGCATCAGAGAGGCGGGCTGCATCATCGGAATCAAGGAACGGGGCCAGACTGTCCCTGGCGGGCGAATAGGGGGTCGGGTCGATCGGCGGCTGGTCGCCGGTCATGAGGGCAGTGATGATGTCGGCCGTGCCGAGAGCCAGCCCGATGCCCGCACCCTCGTGCCCGGTGGCGTGCCAGAGGCCAGGCAGCCGAGGGTCGGCGCCGATCAGCGGCATGTGGTCGGGCATGAACGGCCGAAATCCGCCGTAGGCCCGCATCACCGACATGCCCGCGAGAAACGGGAACAGTCGCAGCGCCTTGGCGGCGATCTCGGCGAGCACGTGCACGTCGAACCGGTTGTCGAAGCCGACCTGCTGGCGGGAGGATCCGATCAGCACGGTTCCGGATGCCGTCGATTCCACCACACTGGAGGTCTGCAGTGCGGCGTCGCTCGACAGTGTGGCCCCGACGTAGTCGGCGTCGTACACCTTGTGGAACACGCGGTGCGGCATGCGCGTGGTGACCAGCACCATGCCGCGGCGGGGTTTGACCGGCAGGTTGACGCCGAGTGCTGCTGCCACTTCGCCCGACCAGGGCCCGGCGGCGATCACCACGTGGCCGGCGTGCAGGTCGCCCTTCGAGGTCTGCACTCCCACAAGGTCGCCCGATGCCGACAGGATCGGCCCGGTCACGCGGGTGTTCGTGATGACGCGCACCCCGCGCACCCGCGCCGAGGCGAGCAGCGCCTCTGCGGCGATGGTCGGCTGCACCTGGCTGTCTTCGGGGTAGTGCACGGCGGCGGTGATGGCCGGGTTGAGATCGGGTTCCAACACCAGAGCTTCTGCGGTGCTGATGGGGCGGGCATCCACTCCGGAGTCGCTCTGGCGCGCGGCGAAGTCGAGCAGCGGCTGCGCCCCGGGTTCGGTGGTGGCCACGACCAGGCCACCCTTCTGCTCGAACTCGACCGACGGGAATGTGCCCGGGAGTTCGGCGGTGAGGTCGGCGACCGTGTCGGGCCAGAGCGTGGCCGAGTACTGTGCGAGCACCAGTTCTGCACCGGGCTGCTTGTCTGAGAGAAGAAGGTTGCCCTCCCCCGCAGCGGAGGTTCCCCCAGCCGCGGCACCCCGCTCGACCACCGTGACCTGGAGCCCGGCGGCTGCGAACGTGCGCGCACACGCAGCACCGACGATGCCGGCGCCGATAACGAGAACGTCATCGATCACGGTCGGCTCCTCTCACAGAGTCTCAATTCACAGGTCACAGGTCACAGGTCACAGGTCACAGGTCACAGGTCACAGGTCACAGGTCACAGGTCACAGGTCACAGGTCACAGGTCACAGGTCACAGGTCAAGCATGATCACATGTCAGTCAACACCAGCAATAATCACACGTCAGCAATAATCAACACCAGAAATGATCCACGTCAGCAATGATCCGCCTCAGCATTGATCACGTCAGCATTGATCACTTCAGCAATGACCACGAATCAGAAAACCCAAAAACCAGCAATGATCACACCTCAGTAATATGTCACACACTATCCTAACGCATCCCCCGCTCATCCAAAAGAGGCAATTCTCACCTGAGGGGTCAGGATCGGCGCCAGAACCGACCAAAACCTCCCGCCCAGACGCCGATTTGGACCCCTCGCGGGAATGGGCCCGTGGGGAGTACTGGGGGTGGGGGCGCTGGAAGTAGTGGAGGTGGGGGCGCTGGAAGTAGTAGAGGTGGGGGCGCGGTATTCGTGGGGGGAGGTGCGCGCGGGGTGGCGCGCGGGGTGGTCAGGCGCCGAGGTAGGCGTCGATCACCTTCGAGTTCGTGCGGAGGTCGCTGGCAGCGCCCTCCATCGTGACGGTGCCCGACTCGATCACGTAGCCGCGGTCGGCGATGCGCAGTGCCGCCCGCGCGTTCTGCTCGACCAGCAGCACGGTGGTGCCCTGCGCCTGCACCTCCTTGATGATCTCCATCACCTGCTTCACGATCAGTGGCGCCAGGCCCATCGACGGCTCATCCAGCAGCAACAGCTTCGGGCCGCCGACCAGCGCCCGCCCGATCGCGGCCATCTGCTGTTCGCCGCCCGAGAGGGTGCCGCCCTCCTGGTTGCGACGCTCCCTGAGCCTCGGCATCAACTCGTAGGCGCGCTCGATGCGTTCATCCACCAGCTTCTGGTCATCGACCAGGTAGCCGCCCAGTTGCAGGTTCTCGTGCACCGTCATGGTGGAGAAGATGCGTCGGCCCTCGGGCACGTGCAAGAGTTTCGCCTCGACGATGTCCCACGGCTGCATCGTGGTGAGGTCGCGGTCGCCCCAGGTCACGGTGCCCGACTTCGGCCGGTACAGGCCGGAGAGCATGGATAGGGTGGAGGTCTTTCCCGCACCGTTGTTGCCGAGCAGGGCCACAATCTCGCCCTCGTTGACCTCGAGGGTCAGGCCGCGCAACGCCTGCACACGATGGTAGAAGAGGTCGACGTTGTCGATCACGAGCTTGGCCATCAGTCGTCATCCTCCGCTCCGAGGTACGCCTCGATCACCTTCGGGTCGTTCTTGATCTGGTGCGGTGTGCCATCGGCGATCTCTTTGCCGTAGTTGAGAACCACAATGCGCTCAGACACTTCCATCACGAGACCCATGTCGTGCTCAATCAGGACGATGCCCACGCCGAGCTCCCGAATCTTACGGATCAGGGCGATCAGGGCCTGCTTCTCCGAGTGGTTGAGCCCGGCTCCCGGTTCATCCAGCAGCAACAGTCTGGGCTTGGTGGCGAGAGCCCGAGCGATCTCCACCCGGCGCTGTTCGCCATATGGGAGCTGGGTGACCAGGTGTTCCTCGTCACCGCCGAAGCCGACGAAGTCGAGCCAGCCCTGCGCATCCAGCGTGCACTGACGTTCGGCGCGATGGTAGCGCGGGGTGTGTAGGAGAGTGTCGAGCACGTTCTCCTTCAGCCGGGAGTGCATGGCGGTCTTCACATTCTCGAGCACCGACATGTCTTTGAACAGGCGCACGTTCTGGAAGGTGCGCGCCATGCCCAGTTTGGTGATGTTCGACGGCCGCATGCGAGTCAGGTTTCGCCCGGCGAACAACACGCTGCCCTTGGAAGGCCGGTAGAAGCCGGTGATGCAGTTGAATGCACTGGTCTTGCCGGCACCGTTCGGGCCGATCACCGAGATGATCTCGCCCTCGTGCACGTCGAACGAGAGCCCGTCAACAGCTTTGACGCCTCCGAACTGCACGTGCATGTCTTTGACCGACAGCAACAGATCTCCCTTGGGGGGGAGCGGCACGGCGGTGGGCGCGTCGGTGGAGCCTGGGAGCGCGACTTGCCGGCCCTCGGTCTTCTCGCTCTCCTCGGTCTTCTCGCTCATGGTCGCCTCTCCTCGGGCGGTTCGGGAACCGTCACCACGACCGCCTCATCAGATTCGTCGCGTTCGGCGGCCGACCGCATCGGGGAGCGTCGGTGCAGCCACGGCAACATCGCGTTGGCCGGCCACACGCCCTTCGGCCTGAAGATCATCGTGATCACCATCAGCACACCGAAGATCAGGTACCGCCAATCGGCGAAGTCGCGCAACAATTCAGGGGCGAGCGAGATGAACAGGGCCCCGATGATCACTCCCGGGGTCGACCCCATCCCTCCGAGCACGACCGCCATCAGCACGAGTGCCGAATAGAGAAACTCGAAGCTGGTCGGCGACACCGCCGTGAGGTGGCTGCCCATGAGAACGCCGGCGAGGCCGCCCCAGATGGCGCCGATGATATAGGCGGAGAGCTTCACCCGATAGGTGTTGATGCCCATCGCCTCGGCGGCATCCTCGTCGTCACGTACAGACTTCCAGGCGCGGCCGAGTTTGCCCTTGCCGAGGCGTGCAGCGCCGATCACGGCCAGCCCTCCGGCCACGATCAGGACAAAGTAATAGAACAGCACCTTCGAGTTGAAGTCGATGCCGAACAGGGTTGCCCCATCGGCGAACGACCAGCCGAAGAAACTGAAGGTGCGGATGCCGTGGATGCCGCTCGGGCCGCCCGTGATGGCCAGGTTGTTCGCGGTCAGGCGCACAATCTCGCCGAAACCGAGTGTGACAATGGCCAGGTAGTCGGTTCTCAGGCGCAGGGTGGGGCCGCCAATGATGATGCCCGCGGCCACGCAGGCCAGCAGCACGACCGGGATGGTCTCGAACACCGACCAGCCGAGCCGGGTCGACAGGATGCCCGAGGTGTAGGCGCCCACGGCGAAGAAGGCGACGTAGCCGAGGTCGAGCAGCCCGGCATAGCCGACCACCACGTTCAGCCCCATCGCCAGCATCACGTAGATGAGCGCCGACGTGAGGATCGAGATGATGTAGGGCGTGGCGCTGATGAACGGCAGGACCATCGCGGCAATGAACACGATCAGGCCGAACATGTTCATGAAGCGCTGCGGGTGCAGCAGGCCCTTGTTCTGCTCGGGGCGTTTCACGAACGGTGCCGGGGCGGTCAGCAGGTCGTCGATGCGGTCGCGGCTGCCGAAGAGGGATGCCATGCCCGTCACATCCTCTCGGAGACGCGCTCACCGAGCAGGCCGGTGGGTTTGAACGAGAGGAAGGCGATCAGACAGGCGAAGGCGAACACGTCGCGCCACTGGCCGCCCAGCCAGTTGGTGCCGAAGGACTCCAAGAGCCCCAGGACCAGGCCGCCGAGCATGGCGCCGTACAGGTTGCCGATGCCGCCGATCACCGCAGCGGTGAACGCCTTCAGCCCGATGATGAACCCCATCAGGAAGTCGATCGAGCCGTAATAGGCGCCGGCCATGACCCCGGCGGCGCCGGCGAGTGCCGACCCGATGAAGAAGGTTCGGCTGATCACCTTGTTGACGTTGACCCCCATCAACAGGGAGGCCTGGGTGTCGAGGGCGATCGAGCGCATCGCCCGGCCCTCACGCGACTTCATCACGTAGCGCTGCAGGAAGTACATCAGCGCCGCGGCGATCACCATGAGCACGATCTGCGGGAGCGTGATGCGGGCGTCGAGGAAGAAGATCGGGTCGCCGGCCAACCGCACCGGGAAGACCCTGGGCGACGGGCCGAAGATCTGTCGGATGCCGTACTCGAGCACGAACGACATGCCGACGGCGGTGATCAACACCGCTAATCGTGGGCTGGATCGGAGGGGCCGGTAGGCCACCTTCTCGATGATCACACCGATGGTGCCGGTGAACAGCATCGAGAGCAGCAGCACGAGCAGCAGCACCGGCAGAGACCACGTTCCGAGCAACCCGGAAACGCTGCCGAGCAGCAGAAAGCCGGTGAACGAGCCGAGCATGTAGACGTCGCCGTGGGCGAAGTTCAACAGCTTGATGATGCCGTAGACCATGCTGTAGCCGATGGCCACCAGGGCGTAGAACGAGCCGACGAACAGGCCGTTCCAGATCAGTTGGGTCACGTGGGGTCCTCTCGAGGGAACACGGTCAGAACGGAGGGGCGCGGCGAGCCGCACCCCTCCGTTCGAACTAACCCTGCAGGTCGTCCTCGAGCTTGAACGTGCCGTCCTCAGAGATGCTCAGGATGGCGAACCCGCCGGAGGACAGCGTGTGCTCCGGGGTGAACTTCAGCGGCCCGGAGAACAGCTGGAAGCCGTCGATCGCCATGAGCGCGTCGATGACAGCCTTGGTGTCGGTGGATCCGGCCTGCTTGAAGCCTTCGGCCATCACGCGCACAGCGTCATATGACTGGGTCGAGTAGGGGCCGGGCTCGTCGCCGAACTGGTCCTTGTACGAGGCCACCCAGGCTTCGGCGCCCTTCAGCATGTCGGGCGTCTGGGTGAACGTGGCGAACACGTTGTCGGTGTAGCCCGCGCCCGCGATCTCAGCGAACTTCTTGTCGACAGAGCCGTCGCCGACCAGAATGGTGCCGGCGTAGCCAGCATCACGCAGCTGGCGAGTGATCAGTCCACCCTCCTGGTAGTAGCCGGTCCAGTAGACGAAGTCTGGCATTGCCTTGACGACGTTGTTCACGTTGGCGCTGTAGTCCTTCTCGCCCGCGTTCACGCTCTCGGTGAGCACGACGTCGAGTCCGGCATCCTTCGACTGCTGGGTGAAGGAGACGGCGAGGTCTTTGGAGTAGTCGGTGTTGTCGTCGACCACGGCGAGCTTGGTCGCGCCCATCTTCTGCGCGTACTTGACTGCGGCGGCGGCCTGCTGGGTGCCGGTTCCGTTGATCAGGAAGACGTTGTCGAGGCCCTGCGCGGGAAGCTGGTTGGAGTTGGCCGCGGGGATGATCATGACCACGCCGGCGTCATTGAACACCGGAAGTGTCGGCAGGGTGGCGCCGGAGCAGTAGCCGCCGACCGAACCCTTCACGCCGGCCGTGACCAGCTTGTTCGCGGCAGACACCGCGGTGGTCGGGTCGCAGGCGCCGTCTTCGGTGAGCAGCTCGAGCTGGCTCCCGTTGACGCCGCCGGCCTTGTTGATCTCATCGACGGCCAACTGTGCGCCGTTCTTCATGTAGTCGCCGAACGCCGACTCCGAGCCGGAGAATGGGGCGATCATGCCGAGCTTGATCGGTTCGCCGTCAGCACCGGCAGACGCGCCGCCATCGGTGCTGCCACCGAGGCCGCCGGAGCAGCCCGTGAGCACCAGCGCGACGGACGCGACGAGGGCTGCGGTGGAGAACAGGGATCGGGCCCGAGATTTCGAGCGGGGAATTCCATTACTCATGGTCAGTGAACTGCCTTCCGTGTGGGACACAACGTTGGATCTGACGGACTTCGAAGTGGTGACGCCGAGTCGTGCTCAGCGGGAACCGTGCCGCACGTCCAGAGTGTCATATATTACTTCCCGACGGCTACCCGAGCAGGTAACGATCCAGTCTCACTGGCCGGAAGCCGACCACCATTCGATTACGTGGCCGACGTGGCGGTGCATCAGCACCTCTGCCTCGGCGACATCACCGGCGACAAGCAGGTCGAGCAGCTGGTGGTGCTCATCGGCCGACTGCTTGAGCTCGGTCGTGTTCGCCATCGAGGCCAGGCGAACCATGCGGGTCTGACCGCGCAGCTCCGACACCATGTCGACCAGCCGGCGGTTGCCGGTGAGGCCGAGCAGGGCCAGGTGGAAGGCGATGTCGGCGGCGAGGAAGGATGCGAAATCGTTGTTCTCGGCGGCTCGCACGATGCCATCGGCGAGGGCGCGGTACGTGTCGACGGGCTCGGTCTTGAGCCGATCGGAGACCGGTTGCATGGCCGCGGTCTCGAGCCAGCTGCGCACCTGCACGATCTCACGCAAGTCCGCTTCACTGACCGAGGTGACCCGGAATCCCTTGTTCTTGACCGGCTCGACGAATCCGCGCTTCTCGAGGTTGAGCATCGCCTCGCGCACCGGCGTGGCCGAGACCCCGAAACGACCGGCGAGGGTGGGCACCGAGACCAGCGAACCGGGGGCGAGTTCACCAGAAATTATCGCGGCAGACAGTGACTTCTCCACGGTGTCGCGCAGGCTGAGGGTCGGTTCCAGCTGGCGGATCGCTGTTTTTTCAGCGGCCATCGATGTCACATCTTCTCCGGTCACGGGGCGTTGAGTGCGGTGCGTCCATAATATGTGACGCGCTATCAGTCAGCGACTCCCCAGAAAGGGCGGGCGCTCCGGGTGGGTGCTCCGAACGGGCGGGCGCTCCCGCCTCACGAGAAAGGGCGAGGCGCACCGACCAAGTCGCCGGCCGTCGGTTACTCTGGAACGACGAACCGCTTCACGAGAAATGACCTTCGTCCGCCACTGAAACCCGGGAGCCATCCTGTCCACCATCGTCACCGGCTACGATCCCAAGACCCTGCGCGAAAAGGTTGATCTGCACGCGGCTGGGGTTCGGCTCAGTGAGCTCGGTGAGTTGCGCAGCCTGGCGGCCCTGAACGAAAAAGTGTCGCTTCTGCGCCTGGTCGGCCGTCTCGATGAGGCGTGGGACGTGGCCAACGAAGCGGCCAGGCAGGCCCGCTTCACCGGGTCGCGCGAGGATCTGCTGGCCGCGCGCATCCGACGCGCCCAGGTGATGCAGTTCATGGGGCGCTTCGATGAGGCGCTCACCGAGCTGACCACCTGTGTGGACGAGGCCGCTGTGCATGACTGGTTTCGGTTGCAGGCGTTCGCTCTGCAGCATCGGGGAAAGGTCTACTTCGACCAAGATCTGCTCGATGAGGCCCTGGCCGATTTTCGGGCCGCGGCCACACTTCGCGAAGAGCTGCTCGAGCGCCGTACCTCGACCGAGGTCGCTGACAGCACCGACGACGAGCTCGAATCGTCGCTGATCGCGGTGGCAGTCACCGAATCCTTCCTGGACGAGCGCCGGCGCGGCGAGTAGCGGCGAAATCCCGTCCGACCTCACGGCGCGAGTGACCCAGTATTCTGCGGGCCGTGCTCGCGCCGGCGCGACGAACGATGCGCGCGCCAGTTGGAACGCATCGCGCCGGTTCCACCGGGCGCGATGCGTTCGGCACGGCGCGAAGCCCGATTCTGGACGGTGGCCGGGCACACGGCACCCGGGCAGCTTCGCATCCGATTGTCGGATGCCGCGGCTATCCTCAACGCATGGCTGAATTGCATCGTGTGCGTACCTGGGCCCAGGCCCTGATCGCGTTGCACCTTGATGCGAACGTGTGGAGTTTCGGCTTCGACAACGCCAAGACCAGGGCCGGTCTGTGCAATTACACGACCAAGACGATCACGGTCTCCCGCTACCTCGCGCTGCGCTACGAAGACGACGAGATCCACCAGGTGCTGCTGCACGAGGTGGCACACGCGATTGCCGGTTCCCGCGCGGGGCACGGGCCCAAATGGAGCAAGGTCGCCACCGAGCTCGGCTACGAGGGCAAACGCCTGCATGACGGCGCCATCGCCGACGAACTGGCGCCGTGGGTCGGCCAGTGCGCCAACGGACACACGTTCTACCGGTATCGCAAACCCACGCGCACGCTCTCCTGCGGCAGGTGCTCACGCGGCTTCAACCACCAGCACCTGATCGCCTGGCACAAGCGTGAGATCTCGGCGGCCACCCGGCGTCAGGCCGCCTCGATTCCCCGCGCCTGACGAGTCGTCGCGACCGCCTCGAACCTCCTTCGAGAGGTGAGCAGTTGGCGGAATACGACGACGAAAGCGGCAACAACTGCACTCTCGCCCGACGGGGCACCCGGCATCCACATACGTTTGTAATATGTCACATATTCATTGGCGTTCTCGGCTACCCTTGAACCATGAGCTCCTCCCCCGTACAGGCGATTACCACCGTCGACTACCACACGGCTGGTGAGCCGTTCCGAATCGTGCTCGACGGGGTGCCCGAGATCCCCGGCTCCACGGTCGGCGAGCGCCGCGTGTTCGCGCAGGAGTCGGAAGAGATCGATCGTCTCCGACGGCTGCTCTGCCACGAACCGCGCGGGCATGCCGACATGTACGGCGGATTCCTCACTCCGGCCAATGACGACGGCGCCGACTTCGGCGTGCTGTTCTGGCACAAAGACGGCTTCTCCACCGCCTGCGGGCACGGCACCATCGCGCTCGGCGTCTGGGCCGTCGAGACGGGCCGGGTCGCCAGCGATCCCGACGGTGAGACCATCGTCACCATCGACGTGCCAAGCGGCCGGGTCGAGGCGCGCGTGCTGCAGACCGCCGGGCGCATCACCTCGGTGACCTTCCGCAACGTCGAGTCGTGGGCCATTGCCACCGCGGTGCCTGTCGAGACCAGCCGGGGCACATTCCACGTCGACCTCAGCTACAGCGGAGCCATCTACGCCTCCCTCAACGCCGCGGATGCCGGCCTCGAGGTCACCCCCCGGCACTACACCGACATCATCGCCATCGGCCGGGAGATCAAGTGGAAGCTCAACGACCACGTATTGGCCCAGCACCCGACCGACCCGCGGCTCTCCGGGGTGTACGGCACCATTGTCTACGACGACTTCGATGACACCGAGGCCGGCCCACACCAGCGCAACGCGACCGTCTTTGCCGACGGCGAGGTCGACCGCTCCCCCTGCGGATCGGGCACCGGCGCCCGAGTGGCGTTGCTGGCGGCATCCGGTCGCCTGAAGCCCGGCCAGGTCTTCACCCACGATTCGATCGTCGACACGCGCTTTCTCGCCCGCGTGTTCGACGCCCCGGCAGGCACCACCAGCCCCGACGGACACCCCATGGTCGTTCCCGAGGTGCAGGGCATGGCCTACCAGACAGGCGAGCACCGCTTCACATTGAACACGTTTGACGACGTGGGAACAGGATTCGTACTCAGATGACCAACCCCGCCAGCACTCTTTCTACCAGCACGGCGCCCGCCAGCACCCTGCCCTTCATCACCGCCGACGAGGTCTACTCGCGGGTGAGCTTCGCCGATGCCGTGGCCGCGTTCCATCGCGACCTGAGGGCCGGCCTCGACCCCGCGAATGACCACGCGAAGACCATCGTCGACCTGGCCCATGGCCAGGTGCTGATGATGCCGACCGAGAGCTCGGAGCTGCTCGGCGTCAAGGTCGTGACGGTCGCACCCGCAAACCCCGACAAGGGGCTGGAGCGCATCCAGGGCCACTACCTGCTGTTCGACTCGGCCACCCTCACCCCGGTCGCCCTGATGGACGGGGTGGCGCTGACCACACTGCGCACGCCCGCGCTGTCGGCGGCGGCCGCCGACATTCTGGCGCCGGCTGAGACACCCCACCTGTTGGTGTTCGGCTCGGGCCCGCAGGCCTGGGGCCACGTCGAGGCGCTGCGCGCGGTTCGCACTATTGAGCGTGTGACGATCGTCGCCCGCAACCAGGAGCGCGCACAGGCGCTGGCCGACCAGGTCACCGCCTCGGGCATCCCCGCCCGGGTCGGCGTTGCCGAGGATGTCGCGGATGCCCAGCTGATCGCCTGCGCGACCACCGCCCGCGAACCGCTATTCGACGGCTCGCTCATTCAGGACAACGCCTGCGTGATGGCAGTCGGCAGCCATGAACTGGATGCGCGCGAACTCGACAGCGCCCTGATCGCCCGCTCGCAGGTGGTGATCGAGGAGTTCGGCGCCGCGATGCGTGAAGGCGGAGACGTCTACATTCCGCTCCAGGAGGGTGTCATCACTGAAGACCACCTCATCCCGGTGAAAGACATCGTCACCGGTGCCGTCGAGGTGGACCACTCCAGGCCGCGCGTCTTCAAGAGCTCTGGCATGCCGTGGGAAGACCTCGTGGTCGCCTCGGTGGCGTACGCCGCGGGGAAATAGTCCCACCGAGTCATCCGTCGCAGCGGCACGCGCCAGTTGGCACGCTCCGCGCCGGTTCGAACCGGCGCGATGGGTGCCAACTGGCGCGAAGCGCGAACACCGCGGATATGGCGGCGTACGCAACGAGGCCCGGCTAGCGCCACCAGGTGTCGGCGGGCGACGCCGGCATGCGGCGCTTGTGCCTGCTTGCGACGTAGCGTGACTCGATGGCCCGGGCTACGGCATCTGAGACCTCGCGCCCCTCGAGATAGTCGTCGATCTCGGCGTAGCTGAGACCCAGGCTGGCTTCGTCGGTCTGGCCGGGAAGGTCATCGAGCAGATCGGCGGTGGGCGGTTTGAGATACAACCGCTCCGGTGCGTCGAGCGCCTCAAGCATCTGACGCCCCTGCCTCTTGGTCAATCCGGCCAGCGGAACGAGATCGCTGGCGCCGTCACCGAACTTCGTGAAGAAGCCGGTGACCGCCTCGGCGGCGTGGTCGGAGCCGACTACAAGCAATCCGCGCTGCCCGGCTATTGCGTACTGGGCCATCATGCGCGCCCGCGCCTTCACGTTGCCCTTGGTGAAATCAGCCAGCGGGTCGCCCAGCACCTCACCGTACTCGGTCGCAAAACCATCGACCGCCGCCTGGATGTTGAAGTACACGACGCGCTGGGGCCGAATGAAATCGAGCGCCAACTGCGCGTCGTCTTCGTCATGCTGCACCGCGTACGGCAACCGCACCGCGATGAACTCGACCGGAGCCACACCGGCATCGCTGCCGCCGTCGCCGCTGCTGCCGTCGCCGCTACCGTCACCGGCGCTGCCTCCATCGGCGCTGCCCCCATCAGTACTGCTTCCGGCGGCACGCACATCAGCGGCACGCACGTCATCGACACTCGGGTCAACGGCACGCACGTCAGCGGCACTCGGTCCGCCGGCAATGCGCTCAACCGCCAACTGACACAACCGGCCGGCCAGGGTCGAGTCCTGGCCGCCGCTGATCCCCAGCACGAGGCCGCGGGCTCCGGTCACTTTCACGTAGTCGACCAGAAACTGCACGCGGGCGTCGACCTCTGCAGCCGGGTTGATCTCGGGCCGAGCGCCCAACTCCCGGATGATTCGTTCCTGCATCTCACGCATACCTTCACACTATCGCCGTACGTTGCTCTGGCCATTCGGGCGAGCCTGCCTGCTGAGCGAGCCTGCCTGCTGAGCGATAGCCATGAGGTCGAGATACGCGCGCGACCATGATTCGACCCCACGGGTTTCGCTCGCCCGTTCCGCTCGCCCGTTCCGCTCGCCCGTTCCACCCGCCGGTTCCGCCACACGGGCGAGCTCGCGACGTGCACCACACGGATAGGGGGCCGAGGAGCGCATGCGGAACAATGGACGTGACGCCAGGAGGCACACACGATGGTCAAGGCACCGCGCATCACCGAGCCCCGGTTCGGGCAACTCCAGGACAGTGACGGGGCGTTGCTTGTGGCATCCGAGCAGTACGAGGGCGAACGATACGCGGTGCTCCGGTTGACCGACCGCGACCTGACCGACGCCGCCTTTCACGAGTGCCGGTTCTCTGGTGTCACCCTGGACGACACCCAGATGCGCGGCATCCGCTTCGTCACCGTCGAGATGACGAACCTCAACGCACCAGTACTGAACGCCCCACATTCTGAATGGCGAGACGTGACGATCACGCAGTCCCGCGTCGGCGCGGGCGAGTTCTACGACGCCGATCTCAGTGGTGTGCTGATCGAGGGCTGCAAACTCGGCTACCTCAACTTTCGCGGCGCCACCCTGCGGGATGTGCTTCTCTCCGAGTGCACCATCGACGAGCTCGACCTGGGGCAGACGAAAGCCGCCCGGGTGACCATTCGTGACTGCCGCATCGGCACGCTCGACGTGACCGGAGCACAGCTGAGCGACGTGGATCTGCGCGGCAGCGAGTTTCAGGCGATCAACGGCGTGCCGGGGTTGCGCGGGGCCACTATCGACGATGTGCAGCTGGCAGCGCTGGCCCCGGTGCTGGCCGAGCAGGCAGGGCTGCTGCTCGGTTAGTCGCCCGCATTCTTGAGCGGGTCAGCGTCCGGTTGACCGCCCTTCGGGGCCGGCCGCTCATCGTGCTGCTGACACGTTGCCCGGCAGCGCACCGCGAACTGTGCGGCCGGCCATCCACCTCGAGGATGGACGCCCAGCCGAACCGCTACTCGACGCCGATGATCTCGATCACGAAGACCAGGGTCTGGCCGGCGAGCTCGTGCCCGCTGCCCGCCTCGCCGTAGCCAAGCGCGGGCGGCATCGTCACGACCAGCTGGGAGCCGACCTTCTGCCCCACCAGAGCGGCGCCGAATCCCTTGACGACCTGGTTGGTGGCGATCACCAGCGGCTGCTTGCCGTAGCTCTGGTCGAAGATCTCACCGGTGTTCCAGTTGGTTCCCTGGTAGTTGAGGGTGACGGTGTCGCCCGAGGCGACGGTGGCCCCATCACCGGGAGTGATCACGGCGAGCTTCAGGTCGGGGCTCGGGTCGCCGGCGGGCAGCGTGAGCACTGGTGCCTCTTCGCCGTTGAAGGCGACCGTGGGCGGGTTCTGGGTCCACGCGGCCGGAACGATCGGCTGTTCAACCCCGAGCACATCGCTGACGATCACGGCAGACTCACCCGGTTCGATGCCGAGGGATGGGTTTCCTTGATCACCGTACAGGTCGGCGGCGGGCACCGCAGTGACCACGCGGGAGCCGATTGGCATACATTCGATGCCTGCCACGAAAGCGGGCATGAGTTGCGCGTCTCCCAGCGGGAACGAGGTTTTCTCCGAGATGACCGACTCGCCGGTGCTGCCCTTGAACACCGTGATACGCAGCTCGACCAGATCTCCCGACTTGGTCAGTTCTCCGTCTCCCTCGGTGACGATGGTGCGCTGCAGTGCGGTGCCGGCCAGGGGTGTGCTGAACTCCGCGGTGATGGCTTCGCCGAAACTCCCGGCCACGGTCACACCCTCGCTGTCGGCACCCGAGGGGTAGTCGGTGCACTCTGCTGCGGCCGGGCTGGCGCTGACGTCGGAAGCCGCCGGTGCGGAAACGCCCGTGCACCCGGTCAACAACAATGCAGACGCGGCGATGACCGAGAGTACGGCTGCGGGCACGACGCGGCGCGGAGCAAGGGAGAGTTTCATACCGGGGGGTTCTCGTTTCACATCGGGGACAGCTGGTGGGCCGCGCACGGCCGTGACCACTCTGTCACCTCCGGGCTCGCGCTACCTGAATGCGAGCCGCGAGCCGGAGAGGTGTCCGGGTTGCAGCACCGTCAGAGTTCCCGCCCTGAGCCTGAGCTGTTTTCCACGGTCGGCATTCTCCGCAGCACGTCAATCCCGGCACAGTAGGGTTGAGACACGGCATCGGATGGCTGTTTCTGCCCGGAGCCTCACCACTACCACCGCACACCGCAGTGGTGCCGCTCGTTTCCGCAAAAAGAAGTGCCACTCGACCCCTCCGCGAGATTGGAAGAACCACCCATGCCCGACAACGCCTACAAACTGATTCCCGCCGATTTCGACCCGGTTCCCTCCCTCAAAACCCTGGCCGACAGCTCGGTCACTGCGGTCACCACGCTTTCCACCGAACTGGGGGCCATCGGAATCGGCGTGAGTGTCAGCGGTGAGGTTCCGAGTGCCTTGGGCCTCGCCCGGGAAGCCCTCGAGGCCCAGGGCTTCGAAGCGAAAGTGGGGCAGACGCTGATTGTTCCGCAGCGAAGCGGCACCACCCTCATCGCGGTCGGCGTGGGAGACGTGGGCGGGGTTGCCGGCTCTCTCACCGCGGCAAACATGCGCGACATCGGGGCCGCATTCGCCCGGGCCGCCCACCGTTCCAGCCGGATCGGCCTCGACGTGGTCGGCGCGACCACCCTCGATTCCGAGGACAGCGGCCGCCTGCTGACCGAGGGTGTGCTGCTGGCCCGTTATCGATTCAACGAGCTCAAGCCGTCGTCGAAGCACGTGCCGCTTACTGCGCTGGAGATTCTGGTGCCGGCAGACGAAGTCGAGCGGGTATCGGCAGGGGTGAGAACCGGTTGTGTCACCGCACGTGCCACCTGCCTGGCCCGTGACCTGGCCAACACCCCTCCCGGCTACCTCACCGCCACCGACTTCGGCAACATCGCGGAGAAGCTCGGCCCCCAGCACGGCCTGAGCGTCCACGTGTTCGACAAGGAACAGATCATCGCCGAACGGCTGGGCGGCCTTCTCGCCGTGAATGCCGGCAGTGTTGAAGAGCCGCGCATGATCCAGGTGCGCTACACCCCCGATGACGCGACCGGCCACCTCGCCCTGGTCGGCAAGGGCATCATGTACGACTCCGGCGGCATCTCACTGAAGCCTTCCGACCCGATGCACCTGCTGATGAAGATGGACATGGCGGGAGCCGCCGCAGCCTTCGCCGCGATGACAGCGCTCAAGGAACTCGGCTGCACCACCCGCGTCACCGCTTTTCTGATGTGCACCGACAACATGCCGTCGGGCTCGGCCTCGAAGCTCGGCGATGTGTTCACCGTGCGCAATGGCATGACGGTGGAGATTCAGAACACCGACGCAGAGGGCCGCCTGGTGATGAGCGACGCCCTGGTGCTCGCCGCCGAGGAGAAGCCGGACGCGATCGTCGACATCGCCACCCTGACCGGTGCCGCCCTGGCCGCACTCGGCACCCACACCGCTCCGGTGCTGGGCAACAACCAGGAGTTGGTCGACCAGACCAAGGCCTCATCGGCCGCCACCGACGAGTCCATCTGGCAACTTCCGTTGGAGCACCGCTACCGCAAACAACTCGACACCGAAGTGGCCGACATCTCCAACCTGGGCGGCAAGTTCGCCGGTGCGACGACCGCGGCACTCTTCCTCAACGAGTTCGTTGACGGCGTGCCGTGGGCGCACCTGGACATCGCCGGCACCATGCAGGTCGACGCCGATGACCTCTGGCGCAGCCAGGGTGCCACCGGATTCGGCGCTCGCCTGCTCACCGACCTGGCGCTGAACTTCGTGCCACCGGCCACGACGAAGAGCTAGCGCGGAGCCACCGCTTCAGCGGTGTCTGCCGGTCAACGCGGCGCGCTCGCACAGGCGCGCCACGCGCGGGCACTGCTCGACGCGAGGAGGACCGACCAGGGACACTCGGCGAGGCGTCAGCGGGCGGTTCCCGACTCCGCGACCATCGTCATCAGCCTCCTCAGCACGCGGGGGTCCTGGCGCAGACCGTCGTGCTCGTACTCGTTGGTCATCCACAGCTGTACGCCACCGACGTCTCGGTTGGAGTCTTCGGAGAAGCCCCGGTCGACGTACATGTCGTCGTAGTAGACGGCGGCCGCGATCGGCACCTCGTTGGAGGCCAACCGCCGGGCGTCATACAGTTCGGTGTACTCCTCGTGCTGGGCGAGCGCCTCGGCCACCGCCTTGAACGGGCGCAGACTGCGGATCTCGTCGAACATCCACGGGTACATCATCTCGCCGGTGAACAGCATCGGCCGCTCATCGGGCGAGAACTGCGGGTGATCGGCCCGCACTCTCTCGGCCGCCCAGTCGGTCGCGCCGGTGCCGCCTGCAGCCGATGCGCCGTTGCCGTAGATGCTCTCCTGCATCACCGCGAACAGGGGGTTGTCATCGAAGCTGGTTCGCTGGGCGACTTCGGCCAGAAACTGGTCGGACAGGGAACCGGTGCGATCGGGTTCCGCCGCCCAGGCCTCGTCGAACAGCCAATGCACCCGGTCGAAACCGGGCGCCATGCCGAAGTCGATGCCGAGCATCTGCAGCCGCCGCACCGAGAGCGTGTCGCCGTCGGGCAGGCGCACGTCGTTGGCGGCGAGGTGGTCGGCGACCTGCCCGACACGGTGCACCTCGAGCGGGTAGCGACGGTAGAACTCGGCAGTCTTCGCCTCCACGCGCGGATACGTGCGGCGGTAGACCTCGTCGGCGGAAGGCGTCGGCGTGGTCAGCCCGCCGGTGACGTAGCAGGCGCTGAGTGCCTCCGGAGCAGTCGACAAATACGTGAGGGTGAGAAATCCGCCGTAGCTCTGGCCGAGGCTCTGCCACTTCACCCCGCCATATACCGTTTTGCGGATATGTTCGAGGTCGGCGACGATCGAGTCGGCGCGAAAGCACAGAAAGTAGTCTTTGGCCCCCGCCACGGTGTCGAACTGGTCGAGGGTGGCCCGCTCGATCCTGGTCGAACGACCGGTGCCGCGCTGGTCGACGAGCACGACCCGGTGGGTGTCGAGCGCGTGGGCGAGCCAGCCCTCGCCGGGCATCGGCCGCGGCGACTTGCCGCCCGGGCCGCCCTGCAGGAAGACCAGCAGCGGCAGGTCGTGACCCATTTTGGCGGGGTCGACCACTTCACGGGCGAACACCTGGATGGTGCGGCCGTCGGAGTTTGTCCAATCGACAGGCACTTCGACCATGTGATCGCGGATGTGCATTCCCGGGATGGTGTACTCGGCGGTCAGCATGGTGGACCTGTCTTTCGTCTTGGTGTCACGGTGGTGCGGCTTTGGTGTCACGGTGGTGCGGTGTTGGTGTCACGATGGTGCGGTGTTGGTGTCACGCGCGGCAGCCGGGGTGCCCCCGCGTGAGCCGGCGTGGGTGTCTCAGCGAACGACGCGGCCGTTCGTGATGACCGTGCGTTCGCGGCTCTCGTCCCAGAGCGCCGCGGCGTCATCGAACGGGTTGCCGTCGAGGATCACGGCGTCGGCGAGACCGCCGGGTGCCAGCCGTCCGAGGTCGGGGTTCTTGAGCAGTTCGGCGTTGACGGTGGTCATCGACCTGAGGGTGTCGAGCACGCCGAGCACCTCCACCTGCAGGCGAACGCCGACCAGTTGGTCGTCTTCGAGGTCACCCATCAGGTCGGAGCCGAAGCCGATCGACACGCCGGCGGCGCGAGCCCGTTCAATGGCGATCTTTCCGGCCGCGAGCACCTCGGCGTTCTTCTGCTGCGAGATCGGGTTGAGGCCCAATTGTTCGCCTCGCCGGTCCATGGCGTCGTAGGCGGCCAGGGTGGGCACCAGATAGCTGCCGTGCTCGGCCATCAGGCGGGCGGTCTGGTCATCGAGCAGGTTGCCGTGCTCGATGGAGCGCACCCCGTTCAACACCGAGTGGCGGATCGCCTCCGGCGAATACGCGTGCGCTGCCACATAGCTGCCGCGGCGGGTCGCCTCCTCGGTCACCACCGTGATCTCCTCTGCGGAGTACTGCGGGATACGGATCGGGTCGGTCAGCGAAACGACACCGCCCGAGGTCATGATCTTGATCGCGTGGCTGCCCGTGCGAAAGCGCTCGCGCACGGCCCGGCGCAACTCGTCCACTCCGTCGGCGATCTCGCACATGTGACCGTGGTCGAAACAGAGGTCGACGTCGGCGGCCCGCGGGTCGCCGTGCCCTCCGGTCTGGCTGAGTGCCGGGCCGGTGAAGTAGTAGCGCGGTGAGGTGAGAACCCCCCGGTCGATCGCGTTGGCGAGGCCGATGTCACCGCCGGCGACATCCCGCACGGTGGTGAACCCGCGCCGCAGTGCCGCGCCCAGCCGCGTGGCACCGACCAGGGCGGAATAGCTGAGCGGAGGTCGTTCGTTGCTGAAGCCATCCAAGCTGATCCCGTACGCGTGGAAATGCGCGTCGATCAGACCGGGTACGACAACCCGTCCGCCGGCATCGATGGTTCTCCCCGATGCGGCGACATCCCCGACCTCTTTGATGACCCCGTCCGCCATGACGATGGAGCCTTCAAACAACTCGGCGGAACTGCCGTCGAAGACCAGTGCGTTCGTGATCGTGGTCACGTTGGATCCGCTGCCCATGATGCTTCCTTTCTTGTGTGCACGGTTCACCGGGCGCACCTTTACTCTCTACGCCGCCGTGCGGATGCGCGAATCGAGGAACGCGTACAGCGTGTCGACGATGATATTCATCACCACGACGAACAGGCCACCGAGGAGCACGACGCCGATGACCACGGGGCGATCCTGGTTGTTGACCGCGCTGACGGCCAGGTTGCCGACTCCCAGCAGACCGAAGACCTGCTCGATCACGATCACGCCTCCGAGCATCAGCCCGATATCGGTGCCCAGCTGGGTGACCAGCGGTGGCATGGCGCTGCGCATGGCGTGGCGATAGACCACCCGGCGCTCGGTCAGGCCCTTCGCCCGGGCGGTGCGGATGTAGTCCTCGCCGAGCACCTCGAGCATCTGGCCGCGCATCAGGCGGGCATAGATCGCCGCCGAGACCAGCGCGAGCGTGCACCAGGGCAGCACCAGGTGCCACGCCCACTGCAACGGATCCACGGTCAAGGGAATGTAGCCGCTCGGGGGGAACAGTTTCCAACCCGCCTTCGCCGGCAGGAAGTACAGCACATACAGAGCCATCATGCCGAGCACGAAGCTGGGGAAGCTGATGCCGACGACCGCGAACGACTGGCCGAGGCGGTCACGCACACTGCCCGGCTTGCGAGCCGACATCACGCCGATCGGAATACCGATGCCCAACCAGAGGATGACCCCGCCAAAGACGAGCGAAACGGTGACGGGGATGCGGTCGACAACGATGTCGATGACCGGCAGTTGGTTGCGATACGAGAATCCGAGGTCGCCCTGGAACACGTTGCTGATGAACAACCAGTACTGAACGTAGATCGGTTCGTCCAGGCCGAGTTTGGCGCGAATCTGGGCGAGCACTTCGACGGTGGCCTTGTCGCCGGCGATCACGCGTGCCGGGTCACCGGGGGCGATGAAGAACAGCAGGAAGACGAACAGGCTGAGCAGAAACAGCACCAGAAGGCCGAAGCCGACGCGGGAGAGGAGGAATCGAGCCATGTCAGGCCTTCCTTGCCGCACGCGGATCGAGCGCGTCGCGCAATCCGTCACCGAGCAGGTTGAATGCGAGCGTGGTGAACAGCAACGCCGTGCCCGGGATGATCACGAGCCACGGTGCCGCCAGGTAGATCGAGTTACCTGCGGCCTCCGAGAGCATTCCACCCCAGCTCGCCGTGGGCGGCACGATACCCATACCCAGAAATGAGAGCGTCGCCTCGAACACGATCGCGCTCGGAATCATCAGGGTCGAATAGATGATGATCGGCACCATCAGGTTGGGCAGGATGTCGCGGAACATGATGCCGAGGTGCCCGGCGCCCAATGAGCGTGCCGCTTCGACGAACTCCCGCTGCTTCAGAGCCAGCACCTGGCCACGGATGACGCGGCCGATGGGGGTCCAGGTGAAGAAGATGATCACGGCGATGCTCAGCTGCAGGCTCGGCCCCAGCACCGAGACCAGAGCGATCGCGGCCAGCAGGAACGGCACGCTCATCACCAGGTCCATGATGCGCGAGAGCAGGGTGTCGACGCGCCCACCGAAGTAGCCGGCCAGCATGCCGACGGTCACACCGATTGTGGCCGCAACGATGGAGGCGACCACTCCGACGAGCAGAGAGATCCGTGCCCCGTACGCGAGGCGCACGAGCACATCCCGGCCCAGTTGGTCGGTTCCGAAGAGGAACTCTGCGCCCGGCCCCACCGGAATTCCGGACGGGCTGAGCCCGGTCTCACGGAACTGCTCGTCGGGGCCGTGGCCGGTCCACGCGGCGATCGTCGGTGCAAAGACGGCGAACAGCACCAGCACGATGATGAACACCGCCGCGATCACGCTCGCCGGGTCACGGCTGAGGCGGCGCATAGTGAGCGCCAGAGAACTGCGCTGTACGACGTGCACCTGGTCGACGTCGGCCGCGGCGGCCGCCTGGTTCGGCGTCTTGAGTACGCTCATCGCACACCCCCGGCAATGAGATCTCCGGCAGTGAGATCTCCGGCGTGAACGGTCGAGAGCAGCTCGGGGAACGCCCTCGATTGCGGCTTCTCCTCGGGCGCCGATGCCTCGAGCAACACCTTGGTGAAGTCGTGCTGGGGGTCGGCGTACAGCTGTTCGGTCGCCGCGAGTTCGACGATCTTCCCCTTGTCCATCACCGCGATCCGGTCGCAGACATGCCGCACCACCGCGAGGTCGTGGGAGATGAACAGGTAGGTGAGGTTGAACTCCTTCTGCAGCGAACTCATCAGGTTCAGCACCTGGGCCTGGATCGACACGTCCAGTGCCGACACGGGTTCGTCATAGATGATGATCGACGGGTTGAGGGCGAGCGCTCGGGCGATCCCGATGCGCTGGCGCTGCCCGCCGGAGAACTGGGAGGGGAACCGGTTGTAGTGTTCCGGGTTGAGGCCCACCAGTTCCATCAGCTGCTGCACACTCTTCTTGCGCTTCTCGCCCGACGAGATGCGGTGGATGCGGAACGGATCGCCGATGATCGAGCCGACCCGCCGCCGGGGGTTCAGCGACCCATAGGGGTCCTGGAACACCAACTGCACCTCGCGTCGCAGTGATCGCCACTGTTCGTGGTTGACCGTAGACAGGTCGTGGCCGGCCAGGTGCACCTTTCCGCCAGTGGCGGGGATCAACCCGGCGATGACCCGGGCCAGCGTCGACTTTCCGCACCCGCTCTCCCCGACCAGCCCGAGCGTCTCGCCGCGGAATATGGCCAAGTCGATGCCGCGCAGAACGTCGACGCTGGTGCGCCCGCGTTTGCTGCGAAACGAGAGTTCGAGGTCGTTGATCTGAACGATCGGGGTGGCCAATTCGGTGGTGTTCGGGTTGAGTACGGTGATCGGCAGGGTGGAGACGTCCTGCATCTCCTCGGAGGCTTCGGGCTCCGAAGGCGCCTCAGTCAACCAGCAACTGGTCTCGAGCCCGTTGGAGTAGGTGCGAAGCGGTGGAGTCTCGCTCCAGCACTTCGACATCGCGTCGGGACACCGGGGGGCGAACACGCAACCGGTCACCGGGTTCAGCAGGCTCGGCGGCTTGCCCGGGATCGGCACCAGTGGCGTGCCCGGCTCATAGTTGCCGGGCGACGAGCGCAGCAGGCCGGAGGTGTACGGGTGCGCGGGGCGTGCGAAGAGTTCGCGTGCCGGGCCCGCCTCGAGTTTGTGGCCCGCGTACATGACCATCATGTTGTCCGCGACGCGTGCCAACACGGTCAGGTCGTGGGTGATCATCAGGATGGTGGCGTCGAACTCTTCCCGCATCTCATGCAAGAGGTCGAGGATCTGGGCCTGCACGGTGGAGTCGAGCGCCGTCGTCGGTTCGTCGGCGATGATCAGGGCGGGGTTCAACACCAGTGCCATCGCGATCATGACGCGCTGGCGCATGCCGCCAGAGAATTGGTGGGGGTAGGCGCTGAACCGGGTATCCGGGTCAGGAATGCCCACTTTGCCCAGGATCTCCACGGTCATCCGTCTCGCCTCGGCGCGGCTGACTTTGCGGTGGGTGCGGATCTGCTCGACGATCTGCCAGCCGATGGTGAACTGCGGGTGCAGGCTGCTCAACGGGTCCTGGAAGATCATGCTGATGGCACGGCCTCGGATCTTGCGGAGGGCATCCGGTTTCATGGTGAGCAGGTCGTGGCCGTCGAACCAGACCTCGCCCGTGATCCGCGCCCCCGGGATGAGTCCCATGATGGCCTGCACCAGCACCGACTTGCCGGAACCGGACTCGCCGACGATACCGAAGAAGTCGCCGGAATCAACGGAGAACGATACGTCACGCACCGCGTGGATCACGCCGTCCTCGGTGGGAATGCGCACGTTCAAGTGGCGAACATCCAAAACGGACATGGGCACCTCCTTTGTTCTCGTCGATCTGGTCGTGCGGGCGAACGGTGGCCGGTGCGTTCAGGCACCGGCCACCGTTCAGGAAATTTCTACTTCAGCGAGACGTTTGTCCAGTCTCCCTGCACGCTGAGCGCGTACGGGATGAAGTTCTGAACTCGGTCACCGTGGTAGAGAACGGCCTTCGGCGACGCGATCGGGATGACGATGGCGTCGCCCATCACGGTCTTGTCGACCTGGTTCCACAGGTCGGCAGCCTCGGCCGGGTCGGTCGCCTGGATGGCCTTGGCCGCCAGCGCGTTCGCCGTGTCGTTGTTGTAGTCGACGTAGTTGTACGACTGCGGCGTTCCGGTGAAGGTGAACTGCGGCTGGTAGACCGAACGCGCTGCTCCACCCTGCCAGTCAGGAGTCCACCCGACCGGGGCGATGTCCCAGTCACCGGCGGCAGTGCTGTCCCTGTTGGTCAGGAACTTCGAGTAGTAGTCGGTCGGGTTGACCGGGATCAGCTCGATGGTGAAGCCCGCCTTCTCGAGGCTCGCCTGAATCGTCTGTGCGATCTGAGGCTCCTGGTCTTTGGTGCGGTAGGGCATCTTCACGGTGAGACCGTTGGGGTAGCCGGCGGCGGTCAGCAGTTCTTTTGCCTTGGCCGGGTCGCCCTTGGAGCCTTCACTCGGGTACAGGTCGAAGTCTTTCTGGCCGAGCACGCCGGGGCCGAAGATGCCGTTCTGCACCGTGGCAACCTCTTCGCCGCCGAGGGTCTGAACGACAGCGGCCTTGTCGACCGCGTACTGCAACGCCTGACGCACTTCGAGCTTCTGCAGGGCACCGTCGTTGTTGCTGGTCTTGGTGTTCACCCAGATGAATGGGTTGACCGCACCACTGGCGATCGTGACCAGCTTCTCGTCGTTCGCCGTCTTCAGCTGCTGGATGAGCGCCGGCGACAGGTTGATGTCGAATGACATGTCAGCGGATCCGGCCTGCAGTTGCTGGGTGATCGCATCGGCGGTCAGCCCCATGGTCAGGTCGATGCCGTCCACGTTCGCTGCACGCAGCGGGTCGGAGTCGGCGTTCCACGCGGGGTTGCGAACCAGTTTCAGTTCCTTGTCGGCGGTGTAGCTTGCAACCGTGTACGGCCCGGAGGAAATGAAGTTCGAGCGGTAGTCGGGCGAGTCCGGCTCGTATTCGAGCACCTCGACCGGAGCCGGTGAGGCGTTGTTCAGCGACAACATGTAGACAAAGTCACCGGCGGGGTTGACGAGGTCGATCTCCAGCGTCTTGTCGTCGATCGACTTCACACCGGAGATCTCGTTGCCCTCGATGTACTCCTTCATCGCTGGAGCATCGGTGGCGACGGTGGCGAAGCCGTCGCAGAACTCGGCCATTCCGTCGATCAGTTCGTAGAAATACGTCAGCATGGCGCTGGACTGGGAGGGGTTGCAGAGTCGCTTGAGGCCGCGGGCGAAGTCGCCGGCGACGATCTCGCGGGCACCGTCGGGAGCGTTCCACTTGGCACCGTCGCGGATGGTGAAGGTGTAGGTGAGGCCGTCATTGGTCGGCTCGGGCACCTCGGTTGCCAGGTCACCCTCGGGGGCGATGCGCTGAACCGGGTCGTCCACAGTCTTGTAGCTGATCAACTGGCGGGTGATGGCCCGCATCACGCTGGTCGTCGGCACATAGGCGGCGAGCGCGGGGTCGAGGTGATCAACATCACCGGCACCGAGCACCTTGAGGGTGCCGCCGGTCGCCGCAGGGGCGTCGGAGGAGCCGGTAGTGGAGTCACCCCCTGCGCTGCATGCGGTGGTTCCCAACAGGACGGCAGCCGCCAGGACGGCGAGCGCCTTGACTGCAGGTCGGTTCGTTTTCATGTGTCACCCAAATTGTTTTCGTCGATGCGGATACCGGAGCCATCATCGAGCACCAGTAGTGGGTGACATATTACAGTGAAAGAAAGCGTCCTGTACAGCGATCGCGATCAAGGAGGACGAGATCGGGCGCGAATGGTGCCGCACGCTCGTCGCGGCACTGGAGGTCGCCGGTCTCGATGTCGACATCACGAGTGCGCTGGGGTTGGCGGGCAGAACGGCCCAGGCGGTGTTCCGCACCGACGCACCCCTCTCGAGGTTCGTTGCGGGCTATGGCTGGGGTGGCTGCGAGATCCGCACCGACGACCTCAGAGGCAACTGCGAGACCAGTGATCAGTTCTTTCGCCCTGGCTACACTCCTGCCAGAGCGCCTTCTGGCGCGCTATGCCGTGCCCGACCACGCGCCTCGATCGGCTCCAATCGCACGACCACTGATTTCGAGGCCGGTGTGTTGCTGCCGTGGGCCGTGAAGCCCAGCGGGACGAGCGGGTTCCCCTCGGGGAAGTACGTCGCCGCACACCCGCGTGCCGTCGGGTACGCGACAGCCTTGAAATCATGCACCACCCGGTCGACATTGTCGGTGAACTCGCTGTGCACATCTACGAGCTCGCCATCTTTGACCCCGAGCAGAGCCAGATCGTCCGGGTGGACGAAAATCACCTTGCGGCTCTTCTTGATGCCGCGGTAACGGTCATCGAGGCTGTAGATCGTCGTATTGAACTGGTCATGCGCGCGCATCGACTGCAACAACAAGCGACCGGGCGGGCACTCGATGTATTCGAGTTCGTTGACCGTGATCATGGCCTTGCCCGTTGGCGTGTTGAACGTGCGCGAATCGCGCGGTCCGTGCGGGAGGATGAATTCCTTGTCCCGGTGGAGGCGCTCATTGAACCTGTCGAAACCGGTGACCACGTGTTCTATGTGATCGCGAATGGTGTCATAGTTCCTTTCGAATCCGGCCCAGTCGATGGGCCCGTCGTCGCCGAACAGCTGGCGCGCGATTCGGGTGACGATCGACACTTCAGAGAGCAATTTGTTCGACATCGGCGGAACTTTGCCGCTGGTCGAACGGATCGCACAAACAGAATCTTCAATCGAGAGCATCTGTGGGCCGGTCGCCTGCATATCGATATCCGTGCGTCCGAGGCACGGCAGGATCAGTGCCTCATCCCCCCCGGTGAGATGGTTTCGGTTGAGCTTCGTCGAGATCTGCACGTTGAGACCAAGCTTGCGGAAGCCCGCTTCCGCAGCCCGGGTGTCAGAGACCGCTGACACCAGATTTCCGCCCAGGCCGATCCACACCTTGGTCTTGCCGGACAGCATGGACTCGATGGCCTGCACGGAGTCGACGCCGTTCTCTCGCGGCGGGTCGAAATTGAACTCCTTCTGGAGTGCATCCAGGAACGCCGGCGGCATCTGCTCCCAGATTCCCATCGTGCGGTCGCCCTGCACGTTGCTGTGGCCGCGGATCGGAGACGCACCCGCACCGGGTCTGCCGATATTGCCTCGAAGCAAGAGGAGGTTCATGACCTCTTTGATGATGGAGACCGCATCCTTGTGCTGGGTCAGTCCCATCGCCCACGTGATGATGACCTTGTCTGCTTTGAGGTATCGTGCGGCAAGCTCGTCGATTTCGGCCGTGGTGAGGCCCGTTGCCTCGAGCACGGCCTGATCATCGAGTTTTGCGACATGTGCCTTGAACTCCTCGAGCCCCGAGCAGTGCTCGTCGAGGAAATCATGGTCGAGCACCGTGCCGGGGTTCGCGGCCTCGGCCTCGAAAACACGCTTGGAGACTGCCTGCATCAACCAGCCGTCTCCTCCGGCGCGGATCTGCAGGTACTGGCTGGCCAGCCCGACTCCATGGCCGATGATGCCTTTGACTTTCTGCGGGTTCTTGTAGCGGATCAAGCCCGCCTCCAGAAGCGGATTGATCGCGACGATCGTTGCTCCGGCATTCCGGGCGTCCTCCAGCGCGGTCAACATTCGCGGATGGTTCGTGCCGGGGTTCTGCCCCATGATGATGATCAGGTCGGCCTTCTCGAAGTCTTTGTAGGCGATCGTGTTCTTGCCGATGCCAATTGCCTCGCCCATGGCCTTGCCCGTTGACTCGTGGCACATGTTCGAGCAGTCCGGCAGGTTGTTCGTGCCGAACGAACGCGCGAGAAGCTGGTAGACGAACGCCGTTTCGTTCGCGGTGCGACCACTCGTGTAGAACGTCGCCTCGTTCGGGTCGTCCAGTGCCTTCAGCCGGTCGCCGATGATCGTGAAGGCGTTCTCCCAGCTGATCGGCTCGTAGTTGTCCTTGCCCTTGGGCTTGTAGAGGGGTTCAATCAGCCGCCCCTGCATTCCCAGCCAGTATTCCGACTTCTCCCACAGGCTGGTGATGGAGTTCTCCGCCCAGAACGACGTGGGAATCGTGACCGGTGTTGCCTCCCAGGTGACGGCCTTCGCCCCGTTCTCGCAGAACTCGAGCGTCTTGCGATGGTCGGGATCCGGCCAGGCGCAGCTCATGCAGTCGAAGCCGCCCCTCTGGTTCATCTGAGTCATCAGCTTCACAGTGCGGCCGACGCCCATATCTGAGAGTGCCGGGCCCATGGAATGGGTGACCCCCGGAACTCCGGCGGCCCACGTCTTGGGCTCTCCAACAACCATCTCGGTGGCGTCTTCGTTGACATCCTCGACCGGCGCTTTTCCAGTCATGAGAAACTACCTACTTTCACCTTGTCGTGCACCGTGATCCACTCGCTGGACACCCGAGTGGATCACCATGGTACGCCCGCGCAGGTAGCCCACCAAGGTCATGACCACTTTGACCGCCAACCCGGATATCCGACGGCACTTCGACAGCGAGGACATCTTTTTGTGCCCCCGAGGAACCGCCTACCCGATGACGAAAACGTATTCGCGAACCTTTCGGGCGCCAACGGTATCGCCATCATTCTCGAGTCCGTGACCCAGGTGCAGGAGCGTGATCGGGCGGTCGCGCTGACGGCCCGCGCCGGCGGCCCTCCATCGATCATTGGGAGATCTGAACCTCATTCGAGAAGGCGACATAACCGGAGTAGTCGCGTCCCACGCGGTCGAATGACGCTGGGATGGGGTTGGGGTAGCTCCAGGCCAGATCGGCCCGCAGACGGTCGCCGTCGCGAACATTGAAGTACTGGCAGTCGCCCTTCCAGGGGCACCGATAGGGGGTGTCGCTGTCCTCGAGCAGCGCCGTGTTCACGCGGGCGGGCGGGAAATACCAATTGCCCTCGATCTTGACCAGTTCTTCTTCTGGTGCCTCGGCGACCACCGTGTTGTTCAGAACTGCCTTCATCACGTTCTCCCTCTGATCCGGAAACGGGATCGGAACCGCCCGTTCACACCAGGATCAACGTCAGAACCTGTCGTCCCATTCCGCGAGTATCGGGACATCCTGCGATTCATCCAGCCGGGTGGCTTGTTCAAGGAGGTCGACACCGCCTTGGGCGATGAGCGCGCGGCCGGCGCCGGAGGCGCGGATGAGCTGCCGCAGCCCGCCACGGAGCGCCGTGAAACTCGCACACGCTGCGGCCGCTTCCGGCGAGTGGTAGTCGATGCCCGTGTCGGCGAGAGCGTCGACCAGGGCTCCGGCCGCGAAGTGATCCTCCACCGAGAAGCGAACACCTGCGGCATCGGGCCCTGCCGCGACAGGCTCACCCACTGCCACGATCGAAACCGTGAACCGGCCCTGCGTCTCGGCCTGGCGGGCACGGATCCACCCGGCCACCGCACGGCGATTCGTCAGCCCCGCTCCGAGAACCGCCTGCGTTTCCTTCGGCACCCGGGCGACCAGGCGGTCGGCTCCGGGCGTCGAACCCGGCAGCACATCGACGATCACGACCACGTCGGCGCCCGGAGCGATCGAATGCAGCCCGTCCAGCCCCCAATCAAAGCGCACCTGGTACTCCTCCTGCGCGCGCGGGTCGGGCGGATTCGGATGCGGCGAGTTCGGATGCGGTGAGGCTGTAGTGATCACCCGGCCAGCGTATTACACCCTCCCTGCTCGGGCGGCCGCCCCGTGTTCACTGCCCGCTCCATCGACAAAGCGTCACCCGAAGACCAGACTGGGAACCATGAGAGTACTCCTGAAACTAACGCTGAACTGCTCGCCGGACGCCGCATGGCGGGCGATTCGAAGCCCCGCAGTGCTCGCCGAGGTCTCGTCACCGCTGATGGAGCTCGACTCCCTGCAACGCGGCGGTTTTCCGACGATCTGGTCGGAGGGCGAGCATCCGGTGTACCTCTACGGGTTCGGCATGTTACCCATGGGAACCCAGACGATCGACATCGGCTTTCGCCGGGTGCCCGACTTTCCGCGGGTGCGCATGCTGCGCGACTCGGGGCAGCCGACCTCCGGGATCCTCAGCCTGATAACCGAGTGGGATCACAAGATCGCGATCTCCGACGGCATGGATGGCCCCGGCACCTGCCTGTATCGAGACCAGCTCACCTTCTCGGCGGGCGTGGCCACGCCGCTCCTCTGGCCGACCCTCTGGATGATGTGGCAGTGGCGCGGCCGGCAGTTGAAGCGCCTCGCCCCGACCTGGAGCCTCGACCTGGGCGCGGACAAGCCGCTCTGAGACGCGCCCTCCGCCCCACTGCTCACGCCCACTTGCCCGAGTCGTACCGCTCAGTGGGAGGGAATCTCCTCGTTCGCGGTGACCTCCGGTGCGGGCGCGTCCGTGGGGAAAAGATAACGACTGACGAGAGCGGCGAGCACCGCGCCCACCAGTGGAGCCACGATGAACAGCCATAGCTGACTGAGCGCATCGCCGCCGACGAACAGCGCCGGGCCGATGCTGCGGGCCGGGTTCACCGAGGTTCCGGTCAGAGGTACACCGATCAAGTGAACGGTGGCGAGCGCGAAACCGATGGCGACCCCGCCGAGTTGCGGCCACGCGGCCTTACGGGTCACCAGCAGCACGATCATCACGAACAGGAACGTGAGCACCGTCTCGGCGAGAAACGCGCCGCCCGCGTTGAGGCCGATCATCGAATTCGCGCCGAACCCGTCCGTGCCGAGACCCTGCTTTGACGTGGAGTAGCCCTCGGCGCCGTTGAACATCCAGAACAGGACGCCGGCACCGACGATTCCGCCGAGGATCTGGGCGGCCCAATAGCCGACCGCCTCCACGATGCCGATCCGGCCGCCGACCCAGAAGCCCATCGTCACGGCCGGGTTGACGTGGGCACCGGTGATCGGCCCGATCCCGTAGGCGAGCACCAGCATGATCAGTCCGAACGCGAGTGCGGTGGCCACGACCCCGGCGGATGTGCTCTGCCCGGTCATGGCGAATCCGAATGACAGCGTTGCGACCCCGACGCCGAAGAAGACCAACAGGGCGGTGCCGAGAGCCTCGGCGATGAATTTGCGCAGGTTCATGAGATCCTCCTGAAGACTTTCTGGTCAGCTGGTCAGCACCGGTCTGATTTTTCTGATGATACTCCCAGCCTTCTCGCCTTCCTACCCGCGCGCCGCACTTTTTTCGCCCACCTCCGGCGCGTTGAGGGGCCCGAATCGGTGCTTCAGCGCCGCGCGGTGATGAGCGCCGTGTCGCTTACGGCAGCAGCAGTTGCGACGGATCAGCAACCTGCACTACGGTTGAAGGACTTGTGGGCGCAATTGCGCGCCCCCTGCGTCGTAGAACGCTACTCTTCTCCTCGGCTCATACCGGGTTCTGTTGATTTGTGCGTGAGCACAAGCATTTCTTGCGGCGAACTGATGTTGCCGATCGGCAACCTCGCCACCCATTCCGAAACCTGACCACGGGGACGACCTGTGCCTGGTTCTTCGGAACCTGATGCCTGAAAGGCACCACACAATGACTTCTGTGCCCACTAACGAAATATCCTTTGGCGCGCTTGGCGTGCCCACACCGCTGGTTGCTGCTCTCAGCCGCAGCGGCATCTCCGCCCCCTTCCCGATTCAGGTCGACTCGCTGCCCGACACCCTCGCTGGACGCGATGTGCTCGGCCGCGGAAAGACCGGCAGCGGAAAGACCCTGGCGTTTTCCATTCCGATGGTGGCGCGCCTCGGCGGCCCGTTGGCCGGCGGCAAACGCCGCCCCGGCCGTCCGGTCGGTCTGATTCTGGCGCCGACCCGGGAACTGGCCACCCAGATCTCGGCCGCGCTCACCCCGCTGGCCGAGGTGTACAACCTGAAGACCACCACGATCTTCGGTGGCGTCTCGCAGGGCCGCCAGGTCACCGCGCTGAAGGCCGGCGTCGATATCGTCGTTGCCTGCCCCGGCCGTCTGGAAGACCTCATGCAGCAGGGATTCATCTCGCTCGATGCCGTGGAGGTCACCGTGCTCGACGAGGCCGACCACATGGCCGATCTCGGCTTTCTGCCGTCGGTGACGCGCATCCTGAACAAGACGCCCTCCGGCGGACAGCGACTGTTGTTCTCGGCCACCCTGGACAACGGGGTGGACAAGCTCGTGAAGCGCTTCCTGCAGAATGAGATCACCCATTCGGTTGACGACGTCAATTCGCACGTCGAGGCGATGACCCACCACGTGTTCGAGGTCGACGGGGTCGAGGCCAAGCGCCTGCTGGTGCAGAAGCTCGCCTCCGGCACCGGCCGCCGTATTCTCTTCATGCGCACCAAGCACCACGCCAAGAAGCTCGCCAAGCAGCTGACCGACGCGGGGATCCCCTCGGTCGACCTGCACGGCAACCTCTCGCAGGCCGCCCGTGACCGCAACCTGGCGGCGTTCTCCGACGGTTCGGCTCGGGTTCTGGTGGCAACGGATGTCGCCGCTCGCGGCGTGCACGTCGACCACGTCGAACTCGTCATCCACGTCGACCCGCCGGCCGAGCACAAGGCGTACCTGCACCGCTCCGGACGCACCGCACGCGCGGGCAGCGCCGGCGATGTGGTGACGGTGATGCTCACCGCGCAGAAGAAGGATGTCGCCTTCCTGCTGCGCAAGGCCGAGATCACGGCCCAGCCGCAGCGGGTGACCGCAGACTCGGACGTGGTGAACGACCTGGTCGGTGAGATCGCCGCGTTCGTCAAGCCCGCCCCGCGAGTGCAGGCCCATACAGGCGGAGGACACTCGCAGGGCGCCAACGCGCAGCGCAAGCGCGCCGCCCGCGGCCCCGCATCGGGAGCTCCGCGCCGTGACCGTTCCGGTCGCCCCGGCGCCGGTGCCTCCACGCGCTCGTCCGAGGGTGCAGCACGCACCGGGCAGGGTGCCGCTTCCGGCAGGACGCGTCGCGCGTCGGCCGGGGCATCCACCGCCACGTACAGCACCTCGACCGGCTCCGGTGGCTCGTACGGTTCGCGCACGCAGGCTCCGGCCCGCAGCCAGCAGGGCTCCAGGCGCGCCCAGGGCTGATCCGCAGCGCTGATCAAAACCCTTGTCCGGCCCCCGAAGTGATTACTCACTCGGGGGCCGCACTCGTTCAAGGATTGGGTAACCTAGGAATCATGACAGCGCCGTCCACGAACATCCGCACGCCCGTCCTCGAAGACGCACCCCGGCTGGGCTATGTTCATTCGACCTGTTTTCGCGAGGTCTACCGCGATGTCACCCCGCAAGGCTTTGTGAGAAGCCTCGACCCGCAGGAACTGACCGACTCGTGGACCCAGATCATCGCGTACGAAGGCAACAACAAATTCGTGGCCGAGGTCGAGGGTGAGATCGTGGGCTTCTCCTCATCCGGCCCGGGGCGCGACGACGAGGGCCCGAGAGATCTGGAGCTCTACTCGATCTACCTGTTGTCGAAACACTACGGTTCGGGCCTCGGCCAAAAGTTGCTCGACGCCGCCGTCGGCGATGAACCCGCCTACCTGTGGGTGGCTGAGGACAACGCGCGATCGCAGACCTTCTACGAACGCAATGGCTTCACGGCCGACGGGGCGCGTCGTATCGAGGACTTCATCGGAACAGCGAGCTTCTCAGAAATTCGGATGCGGCGCTGATCGTGGCGGCGCTGATCGTTGGTGCGCTGATCGTTGGTGCGCTGATCGTTGGTGCGCTGATCGTTGGCGCGCTGCCCTCGTGAGGTGATCACCGGGTTCTCGATCTGCCGCCCCGCCGCTCCGCTTACCTCTGCTGCGACCCTTCGGTCAGCTGTGACGCTTCGGTCAGCCGAGCCGGCCGACCGAGGCCAGGGCCGCGCGCAGCAGGGCGCCGCGGCCGCCCTCCATCTCGGCCGAGAGCTGGTCGCTGGACGCCTCGTCGGGTGTCATCCAGGTGAGCTCCAACGCATCCTGGCGGGGCTCACAGGTGCCGGTGACCGGAACCACGAACGCCAGCGAGACAGCGTGCTGGCGCTCATCCGTGTACCGACTGATACCCGGCATCGGAAAATACTCGGCCACCTGGAACGGGATCGCACCCGGTTGCAGTTGTGGGAAAGCCATCGGCCCGAGATCTTTCTCCAGGTGCCGGAACAGGGCCTCGCGCAGCGTCTCGCCGTACATCACCCGGCCAGACACGATCGTGCGAGTCATCTCACCGGCTGCGGTCGCGCGCAGCAACACACCCACCTCGGTGACCTGGCCCAAGCCGTCGACCCGCACCGGCACCGCCTCGACATATAACAACGGCAGGCGTCGACGCACATGTTCCAACTCTTCGTCGGAAAGCCAGCCGGGATTCGGGTCGGGGGTGCCAGTGGAACTCATGCTCCATTCTTGCGCACGGGGATGCCGAGTGGCCACCCAGCTGCTCGTGGCGATGGGAGAACGCAACCGTCGAGGTTCCGGGCACGGCACCACGGCCACGACTTCCCGGTCAGCAAAGCGCCGCCGCCCCCGCCATCCAGCCATCCAGCCATTCAGCCATTCAGCCATTCAGCCATCCAGCCACTCTCAGTACCATGGGGGGCGCCCACCTCCGGAGGAACCATGCCCCAAGCCGTATCGATCGACCCCAACGCCGTGCTCTGGTCGGCGGGTGAGGCCGACCGGCGAGGCCGACCACTGCTCGTGCTGATGCACGGGTATCTCTCGCATGAGGGCGACCTGTTCCAGTTGGCACCGCATCTTCCCCTCGGCCCGGTGATCGCCTCGCTCAGGGCGCCGATCGACATGGGCCAGGGCTTCGCCTGGTATCCGCTCGACGCACCCGGCGACCCGTCGGCCGAAGGGGTGGATGCCGCCGCCCGCGCCGTGCTCGCCTGGCTGGGCACCCTCGACGAAGAGGCCGCGCCCCAGGTGGGCCTGCTCGGTTTCTCACAGGGCGGTGCGATGGCTGTACAGCTGATGCGGCACGCACCGGAACGCTTCGCGTACGTCGTACAACTGTCGGGATATGTCTCCCCGGGAACGCTGCCCGGCGACGAGCACCTCGCCCGGTTGAAGCCCCCGGTCTTCTGGGGCCGCGGCACTTCCGACGAGGTGATTCCGGGCCACGCCGTCACCTACACCAACGTCTGGCTGCCCAACCATTCCACGCTGGCCGCCCGCATCTACGAGGGTGTCGGGCACGGCATCTCGGAGCAGGAGTTGAAGGATGTGGCCGCCTTCATCTCGGCGAACCTGCCCGTTTGAGCCGGGTCATCCGCCGGGTGTCCCAAACGTCTGGACATCGGGGATTTCTGAGCACTGGGGGCCGCCGTTTGTGTAGCCTGAGAAGAAGCCTCGATCACAAGGAGTATGCCCCATGCTTTATGTTGAGATCCCAACTTCCTCTGACCTGCTCGCGCTGGCGTCCAGCCGTAATGCCGCTTCGGTGACTCTTTACCTGCCGAGCACTCCGCTCACTCACAAGGCGGACGTGCCTCGCATCACCTTGAAGAACATGGTCAGGGAAGCTGTGCAACAACTGGAGCAACGAGGAGCGGCCTCCGAAGAGATCGCGGCGATCGAGCAACTCATTCGGGGCCTCGTCGACGACAGTGAATTCTGGCGCTACCAGGCAAACAGCCTGGCCGTCTTCGTCACCCCGAATCACATCCAGAGCTACCGGCTGCCCACCACGATGGAGGAGCAGGTGAATGTCTCCGACAGGTTCCAGCTCGCGCAGGTGATGCGGGCGGTGACGTTCCCGAACGCCGGGTATGTGCTGTTGCTCACCGAGGGAGAATCGCGGCTGATCGAGGTCTTCCCCGATCAGCCGGCCAGCGAGGCGGTGCTGCCAGACATGCCCACCAGCTCCGAACCGTTCATCGCCCAGCCGCTCGCCGACCGTTTTCCCCGCAAGCCGGCACAGGGCACCCTCGGAGACACCAGCGCGGAGCGCCAATTCGCCCGCGCCGTGAACTCGACCGTACGCGCCCACCTGCGCGGCAGTGGGCTTCCGCTGGTGCTCGCCGCGAGCGAGCCGATGGCGTCGATCTACCGCACCATCAATACGTACCCGCGGTTGTCGGCCACGACGATCGAGACGAACTCCGGGCCGAGCGACGCGGAGTTGGCTCAGCGTGCGCGCTCGGTCTTCGACGCCGGCTACGAGGAGCAGTTGGACGAGTGGCGCTCCCTGTTCGAGGAGCGTCGGGATGAGGGCCGGGCGCTGTTGGACGTCGCCAGTGTCGCCCGCGCGGCCACGTATGGAGCAATTCACTCCATCATGATCGACATCACCGCGACCGTTGACGGGGTCATCGGCGACGACGGTTCGGTGACATTCGCCGACGCGCCGGGGCCCGACAGCTACGACATCCTCGGTGAGATCGCCGCCCGCGTGCTGCACTCGAGCGGTACCGTTCTCGCCGTGCGCACCGAGGACATCCCCCACGAATCACCGCTGGCGGCGATCCTGCGTTATCCGCTGGCATCTGCCTAGGAACATCGAGCAATCCGGGGTCATCGTGGCCGGAGGCACCGAGCGTCGTGCGCGGCTGCCTCCCGGCGAGCGATGGCCGCGCGAGTGACGATCGTGCGTACCATCATCGTTCGTGGGCGTCCGACCGGGGTGAACGCAGCCGGATGTCGCACCCATACGCGAAGATGATGGGATGAGCGACGTGCTCGACCGGTTCTCCCCCGCCACCCGTGAGTGGTTCAGCGGGGCGTTCCCCGCGCCCACCCCGGCGCAGATCGGCGCGTGGGATGCGATCTCGCGCGGCTCCCACACGTTGGTGGTCGCCCCGACCGGCAGCGGCAAGACCCTGGCCGCCTTTCTCTGGGCGATCGACTCGTTGGCCTCTCGAGCAGACGGCGGCGCTTCGGGCACGAGCGCGACCGCCGCGAGTCCATCCGCGGACGCGGCCGGGGGTGCGCCCGCGGAACGCTCGACCCGCGTGCTTTACATCTCACCGCTGAAGGCCCTCGGCGTCGACGTCGAGCGCAACCTCCGCTCCCCGTTGGTCGGCATCACCCAGACCGCACGACGGCTGGGCTTCGAGCCGCCCCACGTGAGTGTCGGGGTGCGAAGCGGCGACACCGTGCCCGCCGACCGGCGGCTGTTGGTGAAGAATCCGCCAGATATCCTGATCACGACGCCGGAGTCGTTGTTTCTGATGCTCACCTCTGCCGCTCGCGAAACTCTGGCTCAGGTCGACACGGTCATCATCGACGAGGTGCACGCGGTGGCCGCGACCAAGCGTGGCGCCCACCTGGCGCTCTCGCTCGAGCGGCTCGATGCGATGCTCGCGCGGCCCGCACAGCGCATCGGCCTGTCGGCCACTGTGCGCCCGCACGAAGAGGTGGCTCGATTCCTTTCCGGCCGGGCCCCGGTGCAGATCGTGGCGCCCGCGTCAACCAAGAAGTTCGACCTTCGGGTGGTCGTTCCGGTCGACGACATGAGCGAGTTGGGTTCCACAGTGGCCACGGGTGGCGACGCTGATGCCAACGAGCCCGGTCAGGCGCGATCGGGATCGATCTGGCCCCATGTTGAAGAACGCATCGTCGACCTGATCCTCGAGCACCGCTCGTCGATCGTCTTCGCCAACTCGAGGCGCCTGGCCGAACGGTTGACGGCCCGGTTCAACGAAATCTATGCCGAACGGATGGCAGACCCGCCCGAGGGCGATCCAGCACGTGTTCCAGACGAGTTGGCGCCGGACCGGTTCACTCCGGCCGATGCGCAGCCCACGTCGTCGCCGGCCACGCTGATGGGGCAGGCCGGGGCCACCGCGGGCGCCGACCCGCAACTGGCCCGGGCCCACCACGGCTCGGTCAGCAAAGAGCAACGAGCGCTGATCGAAGACGACCTGAAGTCGGGCCGGCTGCGCTGCGTGGTCGCGACCAGCAGCCTGGAGCTCGGCATCGACATGGGCGAGGTCGACCTGGTAGTGCAGGTCGAGTCTCCGCCGTCGGTCGCCAGCGGCCTGCAACGGGTCGGCCGTGCCGGTCACCAGGTCGGCGAGGTGTCGCGCGGCGTACTGTTTCCGAAGCATCGGGCCGACCTCATTCATTCGACCGTCACCGCGGAACGGATGGAGGCGGGCCTGATCGAGTCGTTGGCCGTGCCGGCCAACCCGCTCGACGTGCTTGCCCAGCAGACCGTCGCCGCCGTCGCCCTGGAGCCGATCAACGCCGACGACTGGTTCGACATTGTGCGCCGCAGCGCCAGCTTCGGGGGGCTCGGCCGCGGCGTGTTCGAGGCCACCCTCGACCTGCTCGCCGGCCGCTACCCGTCCGACCGCTTCGCCGAACTGCGCCCGCGCATCGTCTGGGACCGCGACTCGGGCACGCTCACCGGGCGGCCGGGCGCGCAACGGCTGGCGGTGACTTCTGGGGGCACGATCCCCGACCGCGGGCTGTTCGGCGTCTTCCTTGCCAGCGGCGCCACCGGCTCGGCCACCACCGGCGGCACCCGCGTGGGCGAGCTCGACGAGGAGATGGTGTACGAGTCGCGGGTCGGCGACGTGTTCGCCCTCGGTTCGACCAGTTGGCGCATCCACGAAATCACCCACGACCGGGTTCTGGTCACCCCCGCGTTCGGTGAACCCGGCCGACTGCCGTTCTGGAAGGGCGACGGGCTGGGACGTCCCCTCGAGTTGGGCCGGGCGGTTGGCGCGTTCCTGCGCGAGATCGCCACCGGCGACGAGGAGGATTCCCGTGCCCGCTGTCAGGCGGTTGGCCTCGATGCGCGCGCCGTGAACAACCTGCTTGCCTTCATCGCCGAACAACGTGTGGCCACCGGTCACGTGCCCACCGACCGCACGCTCGTGCTCGAGCGCTGCTATGACGAGCTCGGCGACTGGCGGCTGATCCTCCATTCCTCTTTCGGCATGAAGGTGCACGCCCCGTGGGCGCTGGCGGTCGGCGCCCGGGTGCGGGAGCGCTACGGGATCGACGGTTCCTGCATGGCCAGCGATGACGGGCTGATCGTACGCATTCCCGACACGGAGTCCGACCCGCCCGGAGCCGAACTGTTCGTCTTCGAACCGGCCGAGTTGGCACAGATCGTCACCACAGAGGTCGGCGGCTCGGCCCTGTTCGCCTCGCGTTTTCGGGAGTGTGCGGCCCGAGCCCTGCTGCTGCCCAAATACAATCCCGGCAAGCGGTCGCCGCTCTGGCAGCAACGCCAGAAGGCATCACAACTGCTGGACGTGGCCCGCGACTACCCCCAGTTTCCGATCATCCTGGAGACCGTGCGGGAGTGCCTGCAAGACGTCTACGATCTGCCCGGACTGACCGAGATCGCCACGCAGATCGAGAGCCGCGCGATCCGTATCGTCGAGACCCAGACCGAGCAGGCCAGCCCATTCGCCCGCTCGCTGCTGTTCGGCTATGTCGCCTCGTTCATCTACGAGGGCGACAGTCCGCTGGCCGAGCGGAGGGCCGCCGCCCTCTCACTCGACGCGGGGCTGCTCGCCGAGTTGCTCGGCCAGGCGGAGTTGCGCGAACTGCTCGACCCCGTCGTTCTCGAGCAGACCGAACGCGAGCTGCAACGCCTCGCACCGGAGCGGCAGGCGCGCGGTCTCGAGGGCGTGGCCGACCTGCTGCGCATGCTCGGACCGCTGACCACCGCGGAGGTGGCCGCGCGAACCCAGCCCCTCCCCACTGCCGAAGCCGCGCGGGTGGATCCTTCGCCGGCTGAGGGATCGGGCCAGCCATCCCCGGGAAGCCCCCACGACGAGACCGCCATGAGTCACACCACCCAGGCCGAAGCCTGGCTCGCCGACCTCGTGCGCAGCAAGCGCGCGCTGCAGGTCACGTTCGCGCAGGAGACGTGGTGGACAGCAATCGAGGATGCCGCCCGGCTGCGCGATGCGCTCGGCGTGCCGATTCCGTTCGGGGTTCCCGACGCGTTCATCGAACCAGTGGCCGACCCGCTGGGCGACCTGCTCGGCCGCTATGCCCGAACCCACACACCGTTCACCTCAACAGAGGCCGCGACACGGTTCGGGCTCGGTGCCGCCGTCGCCCACGACACGCTCCGACGTTTGGCAGGCGCCGGCCAGATCGTCGAGGGGGAGTTCCGGCCACACGGTGCCGGGGCAGAGTGGTGTGACAATCAGGTGCTGCGCCGGTTGCGCAACCGTTCGTTGGCAGCCCTCCGGCACGAGGTCGAGCCGGTGGACCGCCACGCACTCGGTCGCTTCCTGCCGGCGTGGCAGGGCGTCGGCGGTGCGATGCACGGAGTGGACGGTGTGGCATCGGTGATCGAACAACTCGCGGGCGTGCCGCTGCCGGCATCCGCGTGGGAGTCACTGGTGCTGCCTTCTCGTGTTGCCGATTACTCCGCCGCCATGCTCGACGAGTTGACCGCAGCCGGCGAGGTCATCTGGGCGGGAGCCGGAAACCTGCCGGGCAAGGATGGCTGGGTGAGTCTGCATCTGGCTGAGACAGCACCCCTCACCCTTGCCACGCCCCAGTCGCCGGAGCTCGGCGAGTTGCATCGGGCTGTTCTCGACACACTCAGCGGTGGGGGTGGCTACTTCTTTCGACAACTGTCCGACGCGGTCGGCAGCACCGACGATGACGCGCTGGTCACGGCCTGTTGGGACCTGGCCTGGGCTGGGCTGGTCACCAACGACACGTTCGCTCCGCTTCGGGTGCTGACCGGGGCAGGCCAGAGCGCGCACCGCACACCCCGTCGGCCGCCTCGAACCCGGATGCACTCGCTGCGCGCCTACGCCCGAAGTGGACGGTCCGGCCAGATCAGCCGAACCGGCCCACCCACCGCGCAGGGGCGCTGGTCACTGTTGCCGGAAGTCGAGACCGACCCCACCGTGCGCGCCAAGGCGAACGCCGAAGCGCTGCTGGAGCGCTACGGCGTTGTCACCCGAGGGTCGGTCGTCGCCGAGCAGGTGGCCGGTGGGTTCGCCCTGGTCTACCGGGTGCTCAGCGGGTTCGAGGACACCGGCCGGTGCCGCCGCGGCTACTTCGTGGAGGGCCTCGGCGCCGCCCAGTTCGCCACCGGCGGCACCATCGACCGGCTGCGCTCATTCCAGCGAGCACCGGATGAGTCGCCGTGGGTCACGTCTGACCCGGGGGCCGCCAGCCCCTCACGGGACGCCCGCCACTCCACGGCTCGTGACTCTACAACCCGTAGCTCCACGACTCGCGACTCCACAACCCGTGGCGGACCGGCCGTGGTCGCTCTGGCCGCGACCGACCCCGCGAACCCGTACGGTGCCGCGTTGCCGTGGCCAGCCGGTACCGGTCACCGCCCCGGGCGCAAGGCAGGCGCTCTCGTCGTTCTGGTCGACGGGGCACTCGTGCTTTACGTCGAACGCGGCGGCAAGAGCGTGCTCGCCTTCGAGGACGGGTCTCCGGATGCCGGGCCCGCCGCTTCCGGGCCCGAGCCGACCTCCGGATCGGTAGCCGGGTCGGTAGCCGGGGCAAACCCCTCGCGCGCCGTCGGAGCGACGTCAGGTCACGCCAGCAGCCCGCCCCCCGACCCGGTCGGCGGTCAGGCCGGACCGGCGATTCGTCTGGCCACCGACGCGCTGGCGGCACTGGTGCTCCGGGGCGGGGTCGACAAGTTGACCATTGAAAAGATCAACGGTGAGTTCGTGATCGGCACGCCGGTCGGGGCTGCGCTCCAGGCGTCCGGGTTCACGGCGATCCCCCGCGGCCTGCGCCTGCGCCGCTGAGCCATCGCCCTACGCGGTGCATCGTGGTCTCGGTGCGTCCCGGGCTCGGCGCGTCCCGGGCTCGGTGCGTCCCGGGCTCGGTGCGTCGTAGTCTCAGTACTGCGTGGATTTGGTACGTCCCAGCCGCAGTACCGAGTGGACTCGGCATTTCGGGGGCTCGGTGCGTCGTGCGCACCGGTACTTCGGGAGCCGACTACCTCGAAAGCTCAGGACCACAGGGTCGCCGACGGGCTCTGCGCACCCGCAATCCGCTCCTCCTGAGTTTTCGCCGAACGGCGCTGGCGGGGTCACGCGGATGTCTTCCCAACCCGGGCTCCTGCCACCGGCCAGCCCGCCACCGGTCAGCCCGCCAGGCGGTCGACCGATCAGCCGGTGATCGGTGTGGCGAGGCCGTCGATGATCTCGACTCCGGGCAGTCGGCTGAACAGGGCTCCCGGCAACAGGATCTTCGACCGCCGCACTCCCGAACCGATGATCACCACATCAGCCTCGGACACGCGGCTGTCGACCAGCACCGGCCATCCGTCCGGCAATCCGATCGGGGTGATGCCGCCATATTCCATGCCGGTCATCTCGACCGCCTGATCCATCGGCAAGAACGACGACTTGCGCACGTCGAGCCGCTTGCGCACCACGGTGTTGACGTCGGCGCGGGTGCTCGACAGAACGACGCAGGCGGCGATGCGCTGTTCACCCTCGCGCTTGCCAGCCACGACCACGCAGTTGGCGAGCGTATCGGCGTCGAGCCCGAACTCGGCCCGGGTGGCGGCGGTGTCGGAGATGTCCGGGTCGATCTCGACCACCCCCACCTTGTCGAGGACCCCCGCTGCGATGAGGGCAGCGGCGACCGGTTCAGCAAGAAGATCGAGACGAGTGGATGCCGGCACTGTCGTCAACCGGCCGAGCGTGAAGGTTCCCATCCGCCCAGTCTGCCCGTACCGTCCGGGTGGTCGCCACCGACGGCGACGTGGAGTTGCTTTATGCTGGTCGAACCATGCCCGAGGGTGACACCGTATTTCGTGCGGCCCGTGAACTGCGAGCCGCTCTCGTCGGCGAGCGCCTCACCCGGTGCGACATCCGGGTGCCGCGCTTCGCGACCGTCGACCTCGCCGGTGAGGTGGTCGACGACGTCGTCAGTCGCGGCAAGCACCTGCTCATCCGCGTCGGAGACGCCTCGATCCACACACACCTGAAGATGGAGGGGATCTGGCACATCTACCAGCCGGGCGAGAAGTGGCGACGGCCGGCCTGGCAGGCCCGAATCATCCTCGGCACTGCCCGATCCGCAGCCGTCGGATTTCAGCTCGGCGTGGTCGAGGTGCTGCGTCGCGATGCCGAGGACACGGCCGTGGGGCATCTGGGCCCAGACCTGCTCGGACCTGACTGGGACGCCGTGGAGGCACTCACCCGACTGCGCGCAAACCCCGGCCGCACGATCGGTGAGGCCGTGCTCGACCAAAGGATGCTCGCAGGCATCGGCAACGTGTACCGCAGCGAATTGTGCTTCCTGGTCGGCGTGCTGCCAGAAACCCCCGTCGGCGATGTGCCGGATCTGCCCCGGCTGGTCACCCTCGCTCAGAAGCTGCTGGCGGCGAACAGGGAGCGATCACGGCGTTCGACCACCGGCCGGCTGCGCGGAGACACGCTGTGGGTGTACGGGCGCGACAGGCGCCCGTGCCTGCGGTGCGGCACGGCCATTCGGCAGGCAGAGTTCGGCGATCCGGCCCGGGTGGTCTACTGGTGCCCGAACTGCCAGCGCTGAGCCGACCCTGAGGCGGCAGCGCCGCGCAGCCGAGCGGTGTGAGCGCAGTGCGGGCAGTTCGGCCGCCGGTTGCTCGTAGTGTAGAGCTATGGCCATCACCACTCCGCGCCCCTGGTTGAACAGTTACGCCCCGGGCGTTCCGCACGACATCGAGTTGCCCACCGGCTCGCTCTACGACCTGGTCGAGGAGTCGATCCGAGCATTCCCCGACAACATCGCGCTCGAGTTCTTCGGCCGCGAGACGACCTACCGTGCACTCGGTGACCAGATCGACCGGGCCGCAGAAGGCCTGCGCCTGCTCGGCGTGCAGAAGGGGAGCCCGGTGGCGATCGTGTTGCCGAACGCGCCGCAGCACATCATCGCGTTCTACGCGGTGCTGCGCCTCGGCGGCATCGTGATCGAGCACAACCCGCTGTACACCCCGCGCGAGCTGCGCCACCAGTTCGAGGACCACGGCGCGAAGATCGTGATCGCCTGGGACAAGGTTGTCGCCTCGATCCAGGCCTTCCCGGCGGATATCGCGGTCGATGCGATCATCTCGATCGACATCACCCGCGCGATGCCGTTAGCCACGCGTGCGATGTTGCGTCTGCCGATCACGAAGGCGCGCGAGTCACGGAGCGCCCTGACCACTCGGGTGCGCGGCACCCTCGACTGGCCCGAGCTGATTGCGAACGCGCCGATCAGTGAGCACATCATCCGCCCGGAGGCCGACGACGTTGCCCTGATCCAGTACACGAGCGGCACGACCGGGCGGCCCAAGGGCGCCACGCTCACGCACCTGAACCTGAACGCGAATGCGGCGCAGGCCCGCGCCTGGGTGCCCACGGTCCCGCTCGGCACCGCCGTCGTCTACGCGGTGCTGCCCATGTTCCACGCCTACGGGCTCACCCTCTGCCTCACCTTCGCCATGAGCATGGGGGCGCGTCTGGTGCTGTTCCCGAAGTTCGACCCCGACCTGGTGCTGAAGGTGATCAAGAAGCATCCGGCCACATTCCTGCCCGCGGTGCCGCCGATCTATGAGCGGCTCACGCACGCGGCGAAGGAGCAGAACGTGTCGCTCGCGGGGATCGAGATCGCGATCTCCGGCGCCATGCCGCTGACCGCGTCGGTCGTGGAACCGTGGGAGGGTCTCACCGGCGGCTACCTCGTCGAGGGCTACGGGCTCTCCGAGACCTCACCGGTGCTGATGGCGAACCCGGTGGCCAGCAGCCGCCGCGCCGGCACGGTCGGACTGCCGCTGCCGAACACCGAGTTGCGCGTCGTCGATCCCGAGAACCCGGCGACGGATCGCGAATCCGGAGATCAAGGTGAGCTTCTGGTGCGCGGTCCCCAGGTGTTCTCCAGCTACTGGCGGGAACCGGATGCCACGGCTGAGGTCTTCGTCGACGACCCCGACGGTGGCACCCCCTGGTTTCGCACCGGTGACATCGTCACCGTCGACAGCGACGGGTTCGTGACGGTCGTCGACCGCATCAAAGAGTTGATCATCACCGGCGGGTTCAATGTGGCCCCCACCGAGGTGGAGGAGACGCTCTGCGAGGTCTCAGGAATCGCCGAGGCGGCCGTCGTGGGCATCCCGAGCGTGCACAGCGGCGAAGAGGTCGTTGCTGCGGTCGTACTGTACCCCGGCGCCGCGCTCGACGAGGCTGCTGCGCGAGCGTATGTGCGTGAGCGCCTCACCCCGTACAAGGTGCCCAAGCACATCACGGTCGTCGAAGAGCTGCCGAAGTCGTTGATCGGCAAGGTCTTGCGGCGGAGGGTGCGTGAGGAATTGTTGAAATCTGCGGGCACGTCAGAACAAGCCTGAAGCGTCCCTAGATCAGGGCACCGCTGAGTTGCGCGTCGCACGGTGCCACATCACGGAGCGCTGCGTCACGGGGTGCTGCATCACGGGGTGCTGCGTCACGGGGTGCTGCGCCGCAGAGGGTGCTCCATCACAGGGTGCTAACCCACAGGGGGCTCAGCCTGTTCAACACGGTCAGCGGTGGGCTCGACCAGTCACCCCTGTCGGAACCTACTCGCGGTCAGTTTTTTCGTGGTCAGTTCTTGTTCGTGGTCAGTTCTTGTTCGTGGTCAGTGTTTGTTCTTGGTCAGATCCTCAACCTCGGGGTGCAATTTGGCATCCGCCTTGGCGTGCTTGGCCGCGCGTTTCTCTTTGATCGATTTTCCGTGCGCTTTCGAACTGGTCTGGTGGGGTGATTTGTCGGGCATGGTGGACTCCTTCGCGCGCCGGGGCCGTCGGAAGTCCCGTGTTCACAGGGTACGCTCGCCGGCCCGTGGCATGCCCGATTTTCAGCAAGTCGGATGCTTGGCGCGGTGTATGGCCTGCTACACGACCTGTTGCTCCGACGACTACCCGCCGTGGTCGGCCTCCACCCCCAGCCAGCCGCGTCGGTCGGGGAGTTCCGAGGCACGAGGAATCACCACGAGGCACGGCCCCGGTCAACCATCCGGGGCATTCAGCGCCTGTTTTCCAGCGCCTGTTGTTCAGCGCAGGATGTTCAGCGTAGGTTGTTCAGCGCAGCCGCTCCCGGAGTGCATCTCGTGACTGTTGCGCGGTGCGACGAACCTCGATGTCCGGGTCGTGCACGAGCGCGGCGATGGCGTCGACGTGCTCCGCGGTGCCCTGTGCAGCCAGGGCTCGCAGGGCCCCGGCACGCACCCGGGGCACGTCATCGGTCAGCATCTTCACCAACTTCGGAGCCACCTGCAGGTCGCGCATCAGCACGACCCGTGCGCACATCTCGCGCACCCGCCAGGCCTGGTTGGTCAGGCCGACGACGACGTAGGGTGCGGCGAGCGCCTCATCCCAGGCGTGCAGGAACACGCGCGCTCCCCACAGTTCGGGCCAGTACAGGGCCGGAGCCCCCTCGAGGATGCCGAGGGCGTGGCGACCGCCCGCGTAGAGCAGAAAATCTTTGCCGGCGTTCTTCGCCCGCAACAGGGTCACCGCGTTCTCGATCACCGCCCTCTCGCCGTAGTGTGCTATCGCCGCCTGCAGCCTCTCGGCTGTGGGGAGATCGAGCGGGATGTCGGGGTGCAGTTCACGGGACTTGTTCATGGCGCTGCCCACTTTACCGGGCGCCCCCTGCGGCGGGGGTGCGAGACGACTCCTCGTACCTCGGAATCGCTCGACGCCCGCGAAGTCCAGGAGGAAAGGCATGCCGGCCCTCTCTGGGCAGTGTGTTATGTCTCAGGACAGCGGTGACGGTTCTGCATCAGGACATCGGTGACGGTTCTGCATCAGGACAGCGGTGACAGTTCTGCATCAGGACAGCGGTGACAGTTCTGCATCAGGACATCGGTGACAGTTCTGCATCAGGACAGCGGTGACGGTCTCCTCCTGAAGTCTTGAACTTGAAGGCCGAACAGCCTGTCGCTCAAATATGCAGGAGGAGAGCCGCGCCGAGCTTGTCTCTGCGTCGGCGGCGGTGTCGTCCTGAGTTTTTCTGGGTGAGGTGCGGTGTACCCGGCGGGCTACAGGGAAACGCCGACGAGCACGGGTTCGGGCTGCAGCAGCACGCCGAACTCGGCGAGCACGCGCCCCTGTACGAAGCGGGCCAATTCGGCCACCTCGGCCGCGGTCGCCCCGCCACGGTTCGTCAGCGCCAACGTGTGCTTGCTGGAGATGGCCGCCCGCGAGCCGGGCAGAGCGAAGCCACGCGCGATACCGGCGTTCTCTATCAGCCAGGCGGCACTGAGCTTGACCGCGCCTTCCCGAGCGTCGGCACCGGCGCTCGAGCCTGAAGATTTCGCCATCGCGCCGGTGATCTCGGATGCGTGATCGTGCGATACGCCGTGCCCCGCAGCCCGGCCACCCGCTCCCCCCGCTGTTTCTTCACCGGCGGGCCCGCGAGCATCAGCATCGTCGTCGGCGCCGTGCAACGGGGTGATGGTGTCTTGGGCATCGGCGACCAGCGGCCAGCGTGGGCAACCCGCGGGCAACCCGCGGGCAAAGTTCTCGCTCACGATCGGGTTCGTGAAGAATGACCCGGCACTGACCGAATCGGGGTCTGCGGCATCCAGCACCATACCCTTCGAGGCCCGCAGCTCGAGCACCGCTCGGCGCACCTCGACCAGCTCGACCCGGTCGCCGAGAGACACGCCCAATGCCGTCGCCAACTGCCCGTAGGCGACCGGCATGCTTCGCCCGGATGCCGAACCCTCCCCCTCGAACAGTTGCAGCTCGATCGCCAGAACGATGCCGATCTGCAGTTTCTGCTTCAGCCTCGAGGTGCGGTAGCCGAGCTCGAGATCGGAGGCGGGGATCCGCGTGACCTGGTCGGTGTCCTGGTCGAGAAAATGTATGGCGACCAGGCTGGACGACAATTCCTGCCCGTACGCGCCGATGTTCTGCACCGGGGCGGCGCCCGCGCATCCGGGAATCCCCGACAGCGCCTCGATCCCGGCCCAGCCGTGGGCGACCGTGTGCGCGACCAGATCGTCCCACCTCTCGCCCGCCGCGACCTTGAGGTGGATCGTGCGGCCATCCGGCGTCTGACCCGAGGTCGGCAGTTCTTCTATCCCCCGGGTGACCAGCCGGATCACGGTGCCATCGAAACCGTCATCGGATGCCACGGTGTTCGACCCGCCGCCGAGCAGCAACCACTCGTCGCCGGTTCGCCACACCGTGATCGCGGTCTCGACCAGCTCCGCGGTGGTGGCCGGGGCGACCAGTTGCTCGGGCACTCCGCCGACGCGGATGGTCGTCAGCTCTGATAGTGGTGGCACCGATGATGTCATGATTCTCGCGTCGTGGATCTCTGGGTGCCGGTCACGCCAGAAAGACGCGCGCCTGCGCCTTTCCGAGCACGGTCTGGTCGTTGAAGGTGACCGTCAGGTCGATGCGGCACGCAGAGTCTTCGATCTGGCCGACCTTCGCGACCACACGCACGTGGGCACCGTCTGCCGCATCCACTGGCACCGGGCGGGTGAACCGCACCTGGTAGTCGGCGATGCGTCCGGGGTCGCCGATCCAGTCGACGACCGGCTGCACCGCGAAACCCATGGTGAGCATGCCGTGGGCAAGAACGCCGGGAAGGCCCACGTCGACGGCCACGTCGTCACGGTAGTGGATCGGGTTGAAGTCACCCGACGCGCCTGCATAACGCACAAGGCTGTCGCGGCTGAGCGTGAACTCGCCCTCGGCGACAATGTCGCCCACGGTCAACTGGTCGGATCTCACGGCGTTCATTCGTCTCCCCTGACGACGAGAGTGGAGGTCGCGGTCACCACGTGCGCGCCGGCCTGGTCGACGATCTCCGAGACCGCGGTCACCATGGAGTGCCCGCCCAGCGACTTGACGCTGGCAACGGTGAGGGTGGCGGTGAGCTCATCGCCCGCGACGATCGGCCGAGTGAAGGTGAAGCGCTGGTCGCCGTGCACCACGCGGGTGAAGTCGATGCCGGCATCCGGTTCGGCCAGCAATTGGGCCAGGGTGGCCTCTTGCACGACCACCGGGAAGGTCGGCGGCGCAACCACGTCGGCGTAACCCGCGGCGCGCGCGGCTTCCGGGTCATGATTGATCGGATGCGTGGCGAAGACGGCGCGGGAGAACTCGCGGATCTTCTCCCGCCCGACAAGGTAGGGGGCGACCGGGGCGAAGGTGCGGCCGGCGATATCTGGGTTGACTGACACCCGACCATTCTATTCAGGCGCGGTTCTGATCAGGCGCGGTTCTCTTCAGGCGCTGTCGGCGGCCGCCGGGCACAGCCGCGGAGCGGTGTCACGGCTCGCGGTTAACAGCAGAACCCCGCCGCCACAGGGGCAAACGGGGTTCGGTGCAGTTGGGTACTGCAGTGGCTGACGGTCGGAGCTGGTGCTTCGTGTCAGCCGAGTGACGCGGCCTACTGGCAGCTGTCACACTGCAGAAGGTCCATCGGGTCAACGGGAACTGAATAGCCGTCAACATTGTTGTCGTAATCCATGGGTGCCTCCTCAGGTATCTTGGTGGTTCTTCGGCTGAAACGTGATTATGTCTCTGCCGCGCCTTTGCGGTTCTTCACTATATAACGGGAATGACACCCCTGTCATTCCACTACATGTAGTGTTTTGAGGTTTTACCTCACTATCCCGCGAGAATACGCGGGACCACCGACATTTAAGATTTTTCGACACGCCGAGGCGCGTGTTCGCGGCACGGTTTCGAGGACAAATTACATACCGGACCACGGTTCTGGCTCGACATTTCTCCCTGCTGGCGGCGGCCGCGACGCCCCAGACGGTTAGCATGGCGAGATGCAACAAATGATTCTGGATGTCGACACCGGCATCGACGATGCACTCGCCCTTCTCGTGGCAGTGCGCCACCCTGACGTGAACGTGCGCGCGGTCACCTGTGTGGCGGGAAATGCCAGCCTCGAGCAGGTCGTGCGCAACACCCTGAAAGTGCTGGACGTTGCCGGGGCCGGCGACATCCCGGTCGCCGCCGGGGCCCCCCGCCCGTTGCTGGCGGAGGCCCGCCATGCCGCCCACGTGCACGGGAACGACGGGCTCGCCGACCTCGGGCTTCCGGAGTCAACACGCCAGATCGAGCCGATTCACGCCGTCGAACTGCTGCGCCGCGAGATTCTTGCCAGCCCGACCCCGGTCACCCTGGTTCCGCTGGCGCCGATGACGAACATCGCCCTGTTGGTGCGCATGTATCCCGAAGCCCTGGCAAACGTCGAGCGCATCGTCTTCATGGGCGGATCCGCATCGGTGGGCAATGCCACCGCCGTGGCGGAGTTCAACACCTGGCATGACCCGGAGGCGGCAGAGATTGTGTTGAGTGCCGGGGTGCCGATCACCATGTATGGGCTGGACGTGTTCTATTCGGTCACGGTTGCCGCGGAGGACATCACCCGGCTCGTCGCGGCGGCCGAACCGGGGGCCCAGTTGGCCGGGCGCCTGCTGCAGCACATCGTCAGTGTGAAGGGCGGCGAGGTGCGTGTCGCGGGTGAGGGCAACGGCGACATCGGCGATGCGGGCGCCGTGTGCGCCGCGATCGACCCCGAGGGCGTGCGCACCGTGAACCTGCCGGTTCGCGTCAGCCTCGGCGACGCACTCACCCGCGGCCAGACGGTCGTTGACCACCGCACGGCCGGTCACGAGCAGGAGGGTGCGGGCGATCACGGGTTCAACCCGATCGACGTCGCCCTCGGGGTCGACGGTGTCCGCTACGCGAAACTGTTTCTGGACACCATCACGGCGTAAGCGGGTTTGCGCGCCGCGCCACTCCGCGGCCGCACCACGCTCAACTGGCCGAAGAATCGCTGGCGACCGTCTCAAAGCCCCGGACGGCGCAGGTTTTGGCAGGATTTCTTGTTGCCCAGACTCCCTCGATCCGCAGGGTTGCGAGGCGGTTTCGAGCCAATCATCCTTCGCCGGATCGCTTGGCCCCCGTCAAGCCTGCGCTCGGCGACGCGTCACTCCGTGAGGTCGAGCATCGGAGTCTTCTGCCGGAACCCGCGCGTCAGGAGCAGCAGATAGATGAACCCGACCGCCAGCCAGATCAACCCGATCACGAGCGTTCGAGGCGACAGGCTCGTCCACAGCCAGATCGTGAGGCCGAATCCGATCAACGGGACGACGAGATACGTGAAGACATGCATCCCGTGGCGCCGCTTGTCGTCCAGGTAATAGTGCTTGATCACCGCCAGGTTGACCGCGGAGAACGCGATCAACGCACCGAAGCTGATCATCTCCGACAACATCCCCAGGTCGATCACGAGCGCGAACAGTGAGACGACCGAGACCGCGAGGATCGACAGCACCGGGGTGCGGAACCGCTCGTTCAGCCGCCCGAAGAAACCACGGGGCAGTACGCCATCCCGGCCCATTGCGAACAGGATGCGTGAGACTGACGCCTGGGAGACCAGGGCAGACCCCGCCGCACCGGCGACATAGGCGGCGATGAAGAACGCACCGAGGAACTGGCCGCCGGCGGCCTTCATCACGTCGATGGCGGCGGAGTCGGCGTTGCCGAAGGAGTGGTCGGGCAGCACGAGGTGACCCACGTAGGCCAGGCCCACGAACAGCACTCCGGCGATCAGCGTGATTGCCATGATCGCGATCGGCAGGCTCCTGCGCGGATCCTTGGTCTCTTCGGCAAACGTCGAGACGGAATCGAAGCCCAAAAACGACAGGCACAGGATGGCGGCTCCGGCCATGACTGGCCCGAATCCGCCCGGATCCCCCGTGCCGGCGAACGGTGCCAGGAGGTTGACAGTGGAGCTCTGGCTGACCTGGTTGATTGCCATGGCCACGAAGACCACGATGAAGATGAGCTGAACCGCGATGAGGACCATGTTGGTGCGCGCGATCGACACGATCCCCACGATGTTCAAGATCGTCACCACGAGGATGGTGGCGAGGATGAACACCCAGGCGGGAATCGTCTGGAAGGTCTCATGCAGATAGATTCCGATCACCAGGTAATTGATCATGGGCAGGAACAGGTAGTCGAGCATGAGCGCCCAACCGGTGAGGAACCCGATCCCGGGACCAAAACTTCGCTGGCTGTAGGTGTAGGCCGAACCGGCAAACGGGAAGGCCCGCGACATCAGGCCGTAGGACCTGGCGGTGAACACCATCGCGACCAGGGTGACGATGTAGGCCAGGGGTAACCGGCCACCGGTGACCTGGGTGACGATGCCGTAGGTGGTGAACACGGTGAGCGGCACCATGTAGACCATGCCGAACAGCACGAGCGACGGTATCCCGAGCACACGGCGCAGCTGGCCGGTGTCGGGCTTCAGGTTGCTGACCGCCGAATAGATGGGTTGCGTGCTCATGCGTGCTCCTTGGAGTGGGCGGTTGCCAGGTAGGTGCAGGATCCGGCCAGATACGTGGCCTGAACACGGATGCCTGGGATGTCGAGCGCCGGCCGGGTGCGCGGGTCGGCGCTGAGCCAGACCAGGTCGGCACTCGCGCCCGGGGTGATCTGCCCCCAACCCTCGCTTGTGCGGTCGGCCAGGGCCAGTGTGGCGACGCCGGCGGTATATGCCGTCAGGGCTGCTGCGACCTCGAGCCGCTCATCGGCAGTCCAGCCGCCGGACGGTTCGCCGTCTACTGTCATGCGCGAGACTCCGACGGAGATGCCGTCGAGCGGTGCCGCGGACGAGCAGGGCCAATCCGAGCCGAACGACAGGGTGGCTCCGCTGTCGACGAGGGTGCGCATGCGGTACTGCTGCTCCGTGCGTTCCGGGCCGAGCCGGGGCACGGTCAGCACGGTCATCAGGGCGTCGAGCTGGGCCCAGAGCGGCTGCATGACCGGCACGACACCCAGTTCGGCGAAGCGCGCCAGGTCCGCGGGCGCCGCCAACTGCACGTGGGCGATCGCGGGCCGGTTCACCGAGGGCCCGTTCACCGAGGCGGCATGTTCGATGGCGTCGAGCGCCGTGCGCACGGCGGCATCCCCGATCGCGTGGATGTGTGCCTGGAACCCTGCGGCATCCACCGCCTGCACTGATTCGGCGAGGTGCTCCGGGCTCCAGACGAGCATGCCGTGGTCGTGCATTCCTGAACAGTACGGCTCAAGCAACGCGCCAGTCTCGTTCTCAACGACGCCGTCTGCGAAGAACTTCACGCTGTGGGCGGTCAGGTGCGCAGACCCGACGGCTTCCACCCTCGCCCGCGCCTGGACCATGTCCGGCAGGCTCGCTGGGAAGTGCCGCGGGTCGGCGAGCAGGGCCAGATTGAACCGGGTGGACAGGAGCCCCCGATTGGCGGCAGCCAGGTAGACGTCGATGTCGTCGGATTCGACCCAGGCATCCTGTACCCAGGTCACCCCGAGGCTCGCGAAATGCTCGCTGGCCCGCTTCAACGCATCGACCCTGTCTTCGAAATCATGCCCCGGGTTCACCGCGTTCACCAGGTCGATCGCGCCCCACTCCCGAAGCACCCCGAGCGGGGACCCGTCGGCGCGCCGGGGGATCTCGCCGAGCTCCGGCTCCGGAGTATCGGCGTCGATGCCGGCCATTTCCAGCGCCTTCGAGTTGCACCAAACCGTGTGGTAGTCCCACGCCCGCAACACGACGGGGCGGTCACTGACCGCGTCGTCCAGCCAGCGCGCGTCGAACAGCCCGCCCTCGGCGAACGATCCGTCGTAGGAGGCCCCGAGGATCCACTCCTTCTCCGGGTTCTCCTTGGCATACCGGCGCACCTCCGCGATGATCTCGTCCACGCTCGTGCACTGTCGGATGCGCGGACCACAGTCCTCCAGGCCACCGAAGATCGGATGCGCGTGTCCCTCACCGAACGACGGCATCAGGAATCCGCCGGCCAGGTCGATTCTCTCCGCATCCTCGCCGGCCGCCGCTTCGGCATCATCTCCGACGGCGGCCACCCGGCCGTCGACGACCAGGAGCGCGCACTGGTCGGGGCTGTCGGCACCCATCCATACGGTGCCGTTGGTGAAAAGCTGCGGGCGACCGGATTCTGTCACGCCATGTCCTCCGATGAGTCAGTTGTGGGCGTCGTCGCCGCGCAGAGTTGATTCTCGAACCGGTGAACGAACGTTATTGCTATGAGTAGCCTACGGCCGGATCCGCCTTGCCGTTTTGTCAGCAGAGCTCCGCTCGAGACGATCTCTTCGCCCCGAGAGAGCTCGACACACGGGCTCGCTACGAGCTGAGGGGTCGCAGAGCGCTCGACGGGGCCGGGCAGTGCAATTTGGTCGACTGCCCGTCGCGCCGCTCAATCCGGTGGCTCGACATGATCGCTCCGCACATCGGGCATGCCTTGCCGCTGGCCGGCGGCAGTTCGGGTTCGCCGTACGGCCCCAGCTGGCACGGTCCGCCCCACGGGTAGAAGAAGTTGAATGCCCTGTCCCACCAGGGAAGTCTCTTCTTCGCCATCCGCATCCATTCACTGTCAGGCGCACCAGGTGTGCGAACATTCATCCTGACACACCGGCTCCATCCACCCGCACTCGATGCCTCGGTTCAGAAGCCCTTGCCGGCATAAGTGCCCACGCTCCAGGCGTTTCCCTCCGGGTCGAGAAAAGCGATCTCACGGCTCTCGTAGCCCTCGGCGTCGGCCAGCGGCCGGATGATCCGCCAGCCCGCATCGGCCACTCGGCGTGCGACGCCGGCCACGTCCGGAGTGCACAGATAGGAGGACTGGGTGCCGGGGGCGCCCGCGGAGCCCGACCACCTTTCTTCCCCGCGATCCACACCCATCATCATGCCGCCGCCGGTGGGCCAGAGAAGCTCTGCGTGCTGGATCGCCCCGTCTTCGCCGCGGTAGACAGCGTGTTCGACGAAGCCGATCACGCCGACCAGATAGCCCAATGCGGCATCCGCGTCGCCGAACTGGATCGTGATCCATGCCCCGGGCGCTGTGGTTGTTTCGGTACCCATGCGCACAGGGTACTCCCCGGCCTCTCCGGATCCACTAGGGTTGCGGCCATGGGATCAGCGTTGACCACCATCGGACTACCGGTCGCACTCGGCATCATCATGTTCGGGCTCGGCCTCTCGTTGACACGCGGCGACTTCGCCAGGGTGGGCAAACACCCGAAGGCGGTGTTCATCGCCCTGGTCTGCCAACTTGTTCTCCTGCCGGGGCTCTGCCTGGGTCTCGTGATGCTGTTCCAGCTGCCACCGGTGCTCGCCGTCGGAATGATGCTGCTCGCAGCCAGCCCCGGCGGCACCACCGCCAACCTGTACAGCCACCTGTTCCGGGGAGACGTGGCGCTGAACATCAGCCTCACCGCCATCAACTCGGTGCTCGCCGTGTTCACCCTGCCGATCATCGTCAACCTGTCGATCGCCTTCTTCATGCCGGGCGACCAGACCCTCGGTCTGCAACTCGACAAGGTGCTCGAAGTTTTCGCGATCGTGCTGCTGCCGGTGCTGCTCGGAATGCTCATCAGGCACTGGCGAACCGGCTTCGCGGATGCCATGGACAAGCCGGTACGCATCGCGTCGATCATCATCCTGGTCATTGTCATCGTGGGCGCCGTGGCCTCGAACTGGGCACTGCTGGCCGAGAACTTCGCCACGCTGGCGGCGATCACCATCGTGTTCTGTGTGCTGAGCCTCGCGATCGGCTACGTTGTTCCGCGACTGTTCACCGTCGGCCGGGAGCAGGCGATCGCGTCGAGCTTCGAGATCGGCATCCACAACGCCACCCTCGCCATCGTGATCGCCCAGAGCGTGCTGGGCCGCGTGGAGATGTCTCTGGCCGCCGCGATCTACGGCGTGCTCATGTTCTTCATCGCCGCCGGGTTCGGGTTTCTGTTGCGCGGCGTTCTCGCACGCACCCCCGCGCTCGCGTCCCGCTGACTCGCGCCTCAACCTCACAGTCACTCACGCCCACTTCTCTCCTCACGCGCTCGCGTTCCCGAGTGAGGGGTCACGATCGGCGCCATCCAGCGAAATTCGCGGGCATTGTGGTGACGATATTGACCCCTCGACGTCGGTTGGCGGGGGCAGGGAAGGCAGGGAGGGCAGGGAGGGCAAGGAGGGCAAGGAGGGCAGGGAGCGGGCCAGTCAGCTGCGGGGCTGGGAGCCGATCGAGAACCAGGCGATCGCACCGATCACCGGGGCGATGAGCACGATCAGCACCCACAGGGCACGTGCAGAGTCGGAGAGGTGCGAGGCGCGCGCGATCTGCGAGATGGCCACGTAGATCATCACCAGAATGGCGGCAAAAAGCAGCACGATGAACAGCACGAGCGCTACCTGACCGCGGCTTCGTCGGCCGGCATCCGGCAGAAGGAGACACCCTTGAAGGCGCCGTCGAACCCACTTTCCGGAGCGGTCGTGAACGGGCCGGCCCAGGCGGCCGGGCCGAGCAGGGTCTCGGCGACGGATCTCGAATTCGCAACCATGCTGATCATTCACTCGGCCTGTCTGTCAACCAGTCGGCGCCCTGATGCTCGCCGACATCTGGTGGCACCAGCCGGTATCGGGCGGGGGTGCGCGACAGGGTGATCGGGTTGCTGATCTGCTTACTGGTGCGGCCGGCGCCGGCGATCTCGGTCACGGCACCGAGGCCGAGTTCCGTGGCGAATGCGATCGCCTGGCCGATGTCATTGACCGGGCCGGCGGGGATGCCCGCTGCGGTCATCGCGTCGACCCAGCGTGCGACCGAGTCGGTGGCCAGGCGGGCATCCAGAATGGTGCGCAGTTGCACGCGGTTCGCCACCCGGCTCGCGTTGTTCGCAAACCGCTGATCAGCACTCATCTGCGGAGCCCCAATTATCTCGGCAAGCCTGCCGAACTGGCCGTCGTTACCGACTGCGATCACGAACGGGCCGTCCTTGGCGGTGAACGTCTCGTACGGGGCAATGCTCGGGTGGGCGTTGCCCATCCGCGTCGGGGACACCCCCGTGTTCAACGCGGCCGACGCCTGGTTGACCAGCGCAGACAAGAGCGACGACAGCAGATTCACCTCGACGTGTTGGCCCTCCCCAGTGTGGTCGCGCACGCGCAGTGCGGCCTGAATACCTACTACCGCGTTCTGTCCGGTGAGCACGTCGATCAGTGCAACACCCGCCTTGGTCGGTTCCGAGTCGGGGTCGCCAGTGACGCTCATCAGGCCGCCCACCGCCTGCACCAGCAGGTCGTAGCCGGGCAGGTGCGCGCCATCACCAGCACCGAACCCGGTCACCGAGCAGTAGACGAGCGCCGGGTTCTCCGCGGCGAGGGTGTCGTAGCCGAGCCCGAACCGCTCCATCGTTCCCGGACGAAAGTTCTCGATCAGCACGTCGGCGCTGAGGGCGAGCCGGCGGGCCTCGGCCGCACCGGCCGGCTCGCGCAGGTTGCAGATGATCGACCGCTTGTTGCGGTTGACGCTCGCGAAATAGGTGCCCCGGCCGGAGGCATCGACCGGTGGAGTCCAGGAGCGGGTGTCGTCGCCTGCCGGCGACTCGATCTTGATCACGTCGGCGCCCAGGTCGGCGAGCATCATCGACGCGTACGGCCCGGCCAGAACACGGGAGAAGTCGGCGACACGGATTCCAAAAAGGGGCGCATCCGGGTCAGGGCTCAGCGGCTGTTTGCCCAACTAGGTGTCTCCGTACTGAAGTTCAAGGGGTTCGTCACTGGTGAGATTACCAGTTGGAGTGGATGGTCGCGGTGGCACAGCAACGGGAGGGCAGTCCTGACGGCGGAACCGCACGACTGAACCGCACTTCTGAACTGCACGGCACGATGAGAGGTCGGCCCCGCGTTCGCGACGGCACGGAGGGCGCGGCACGAGAAGGCAAGTGGCTGCCTGGAGGCGGGGAAGCACGGGCATGGAAGCGACGGCCCGTGGTGACTTCAAACGGTCATAACAAAAACCGTCTCGGGCGATCAACGAGTATTGATGAATCTTATGGCTAACTAGACTGGCGACCATGATCGAGATCAAGCACCTCCGGCTCGTGCGCGCCCTGGCCGAACACGGCAGCCTGTCGGCCGCCGCCCGGGCACTCGGCTACTCGCAGCCCGCCGTCACCCAGCAGCTGCAACGCCTGGAGGCCCTGCTGGAGACCCCGCTGATCACCCGAACCACGCGCGGCGTGCACCTCACCGGGGCCGGCGACGTGCTGCTCAAGCACGCGACCAGCGTGCTGTCGACGATGTCGCTCGCGCAGGCCGAGGTCGAGGCCGTCGCCGGGCTGCGCTCCGGTCGGGTGCGGGTGGCCGCGTTCCCGAGCGCGGCCGCGACCCTCATTCCGCCGGCGTTCGCCGCAATGACTCGGGAGCACCCGGGCATCCTGTTCACCCTGCTGGAGGCGCTGCCAGATCAGGCGTTGCAGATTCTGCGCAACGGCGACTGTGACATCGCGCTGGTCTACCGCTACACGAACGGCCCGGATGCCACGGAGCCGGCCCCCACCCCGGCCGATGAGGTGACCACCGGGCTGCTCGAAGAGAACGTGCATGTCGCGCTGCCGGCATCCCACCCCGCGGCCATCCGGCGCACGGTGCGTCTGGACGAGCTGCGCGATGATCACTGGATCGCTGGCTGCCCCTCCTGCCGCGGCAACCTGGTGAAGTTGTGCTCGCATGCCGGTTTCGACCCCAACATCGCCTTCGATACCGACGACTACGTGGCACTCCAGGGACTGGTCGCCGCCGGACTCGGGGTGGCGCTGGTGCCCGACCTCATGCTCGCGGCCGTCAGGCCCGACCCAGGGCTCGTGCTCAAACGCATCAGCACCGCGCCGATGCGCACCATCCGGGCGGTGTCGTCGGCCTCTCTCCTGCGCGTGCCGGGTGTCGCTCAGACGGTGGATGCCCTCGGCGTGGTCGCCCGCGACCTCGACCTGGTACACGTGGCCTGAGCCCGATCACGCCCGCAGGCCATAAGCAACCATGATGGTGTGTCAAACATATTGGCTATTGTCTGGATGCCCGGCCTTTGTCATCGTGGGAGGAGCACCGGGACGGCGCGGCCGATGATTGCGCATGCCCGGCGAAGGAATGGAAACCACCGATGCCCGCGACCACCCGAAACTGGGTCTGTGCTGCGATCTCCCGGCTCGAGGCCGAGATGGCCTGCAGCCCCGAGACCCCACTGACGAGGTTTCCGCTACCCGAGGCCTGGGGCATCGACCTTTATCTCAAGGATGAGTCGGCCCATCCGACCGGGTCTCTGAAGCACAGACTCGCCCACTCATTGTTGCTCTACGCGCTCGCCAACGGCGACGTCGACGAGAACACCACGCTGGTCGAGGCATCCAGCGGATCGACCGCGGTGTCGGAGGCCTACTTCGCCCGGCTGCTGGGCCTCCCGTTTGTGGCGGTGGTGCCGGCGGCGACGAGCCCGCAGAAGATCGCGCTGATCGAGGAGAACGGCGGCCGGTGCGAGCTGGTTGAGCCGGCCGCGCTGTATGCCGAAGCCGAACGGCTCGGGGCACAACCAGGCTGGTTCTACCTCGATCAGTTCAGCAATGCGTCTGTTGCCACCGACTGGCGGGCATCCGGAAACATCGCCCACGCGATCTTCGACCAGTTGAGCGGCGAGCGCTATCCCGAGGCGGAATGGATCGTGGTCGGCGCCGGCACCGGCGGCACCAGCGCAACGATCGGACGATACTGCCGGTACAGCCAGGTGCGCACCCGGGTCGCCGTGGTCGACCCAGAGGGCTCCGCGTTCTACTGCGCGTGGTTCGAGGGACGGCGCGATGTGACAGCCTGTGGCTCCCGCATCGAAGGCATCGGGCGGCCCCGAGTGGAACCGTCCTTCGTCCCGGCCGTGATCGACGAGATGGTGCAGGTTCCCGATGCGGCCTCCCTCGCCGCGATGAACCTATTGGGTGCCTCGGGTTTCAGCGTCGGGCCGTCCACCGGCACCAACCTGTATGGCGCGTTCCAGTTGGTTGCGCGGATGCTCGCCGACGGCGTGCAGGGCAGCGTGGTCACGGTCATCTGCGACAGCGGCGAGCGCTACCTCGACACCTACCAGTCAGTGGAGTGGGTGCAGGAGCACGGATTCGACCTCGAACCCCATGACCAGGTCATGCGGCACTTCCTGGCGACCGGCGAGTGGCCGGCGGCCGAGCCGGGTTCATTCGATTTGAGCTCCCCTGCGCTCAGCGCGAACTGACCGCTGCCCCTGTTCGCCCCCGGAGGGAACGAGTCACACTACGCGTCGACACGTTTGATCAGCGCGGCAAGAGCCTGGCCTCCACCGATGCACATCGTGACGATGCCGTATTCAAGTTCGCGGCGCTGCAGATCAAGGGCGAGCCGCAGCGTCAGGATCGCGCCCGTCGCCCCGACCGGATGCCCGAGTGCAATCGCACCGCCGTACGGGTTCGTGCGCTCCGGGTCGAGGCCGGCATCCCTGATCACCGCCACCGCCTGGGCGGCGAATGCCTCGTTCAGTTCGACGCTGCCGATGTCGGCGGGGGTCAGGCCGGTCTCGGCGAACAGCTTCGTGAGGGCCAGCGTGGGAGCGTATCCCATCAGCTCGGGTTCCATGGCTGCCGTGGTCACGTATTCGAGGGTGGCCAGTCCGGTCAGCCCCCGCTCTCGCGCGGTGCTCTCGCGCATCAGCACGACGGCCCCGGCACCGTCATTGATTCCGGAGGCATTTCCGGCGGTCACCGTGCCGTCGGCGGCGAAGACCGCACGCAGGCCAGCCAAAGTTTCCAGCGTCGTGTCGGGTCGCGGGTGCTCATCCACGTTCACCTGGATCGGGCGCCGGCCCGCAGTGGTCACCTCGACGATCTCCTCGGCGAACGCAGCCCGCGCTGCATCCGTCGACGCCCGCCTCTGGCTCTCCAACGCGAACGCATCCTGGTCAGCCCGGGACACCCCGTACTTCGCGGCAACGTTCTCGGCGGTGACGCCCATGTGCTTGTTGCTGAACGGGTCGGTCAGCATCGCCACTGTTCCGTCGACGAGGGCCCGGTCGCCGAGCCGATCGTTGAAGCGGGCGTTGAAGTCGTAGAACGGCATCCGCGACATGTTCTCGTCGCCGCCGGCGAGCACGATGTCGGTGCCTCCCCAGGTCAGCTGCATCGCTCCCGACCAGATCGCCTGCAGGCCACTGCCGCACAGGCGATTGACCGTGTACGCGGGCGTGCGGATGGGCAGGCCCGCCTCCAGGGTGACCCGCCTGGCGTTATAGGCATCCGGTCCGACCTGGCCGATGCAGCCCATGATCACCTCGTCGATGTCGTCGGCGCCCACCCCTGAACGCTTCAGTGCCTCAACGCTCGCCTGCCCGCCCAGAACGTGCGCCGGGGTATCACGGAAGACGCCGCCGAAACTGCCGATCGGGGTGCGGGCGCCGTTCACGATCACGATCTTGTCGTCGGGGTTCATAACGTTTCTCCTTCGTCGGTGCGAACGTTGCGCACATTGGCAATTTCTTGAGACTGCTCTGCTTGGTTTCATCCCACATCGGGGTGGTTGCCGCTCCGGATTTCTGTCCGCATCGTTCTGCCAAGCAGGGTCAGGAAGATGCTCACCGCTCCCGGCTCGCTCCGGTCGGTCAGGTCCCTTCCGAAGCATCACGGCTCATCGGCTCAAGGCTCATCGGTTCAGACAATCAGTCCCCGACAGCACTCTCGTCGCCGTCACCATAGGCAGAATTGAGCTTGGCCAGGTGCGATTGCATCGCCGACGACGCCCCTGCGCTGTCTCCCGCCTCAATTCGGGAGAGGATCTCATGGTGGTCCTCATTGACACTTTTCCAGAACGCCTCACCCATATCGCCGGGCGATATACGAGCTTGGAGCACTCGAAAGACCGGTTCAGTCATGACTCCGAGAAGCCTGTTGTCCGCGGCTTCAACTACGATTCCATGGAAGTTGCGGTGATCGCGGAATTTCGGTCCGCGGCCCCTGGTCTGCTTTTCGCGAGCAACCATGACCCGCATCTCATCAATGTGATGCTGCTCGTGCCGAAGGGCAGCCAGGCCAGCAGCGGGAACCTCGAGAAGTTCTCGTGCCTCGAGCAGGTTCACCAGAGAGATATCATCGGCACCTGACATCAGCCCCAGGCTCGTTTCGAGGTAGTCACTGACTTGGTCGAACTGAATCCGCGAGACAAAAGTGCCGCCGGTGGTTCCGCGGGTCGTCTGAATCAGGTCACGGGATGCGAGGACGCGGAGCGCCTCACGAACAGTACTGCGACTCACGCCAAAGATCTCGGCCAGCTCGAACTCAGGGGGGAGCCGGTCGCCGGACCCGAGTGACCCCGCAAGAATCAAGTCACGCAACTGGTCGGCCACCTGCTGGTAGGCGGGCTGAACCTTCTTGACCTGCGAACCGTAAAGGTTTTGAAGAGCGTTTGAACGGGCTGTCAGAACATGACCCCTGATTGCGTCACCATTGGTCTTGGGATCCACGTGCTGTCTCACTTTTCTTCGCCGAGGGAACGTACAACCCGTACACAGTTCGTACGCCGCACTGCGGGCCAGATTAGCGCACTACTGCGCCCGCCTGCCCCAGGCGCACTGTGCGCGATCAACTGATGCCGTCCTCGCCCGGGCGTCATGCCGGCCAATAGGCGGCGGTTGCGCTCGCGGACGTGTAGTCATCGCGGATCGTGCGCTTGAGGATCTTTCCGCCAGAGTTGCGCGGCAAGCTGTCCACGAGGTACCACTCCCGTGGCACCTTGTACTTCGCGACGCGATCGTGCACGAATGCGATCAGTTCGTCCTTGTCGCAGGTCGCTCCTGGGCGGCTGACCATGAAGGCGACAATGCGTTCGCCGTACACCTCATCGGGCACCCCGATAACCGCCACGTCGTCGATGGTGTCGAACTGAACGATGACCTCCTCGATCTCGCGCGGGAAGATATTGACGCCTCCGGCGATGATCATGTCTTTCTTCCGGTCGACAATGGAGATGAAGCCGTCTTCATCACGCACAGCAATATCACCGACGGTGAAGAACCCCTCGTCGTCGTAACCCGCGCGAGTGGCCTCCTCGTTCTTCAGGTAGCCGCCGAGCAAGAGCGGCGAGCGAGCGTAGAGTTCGCCGGGAACCCCAGGGGGCACCAGATTCCCGTCGTCGTCGACGAGCTTTACCTCATTCATGAGCCAGGGTTTCCCCACACTGCCGGCCCGCTCCAGGGCAAACTCGGGTCGGAGGTTGGTCACGATAGAACACTCCGTGGACCCATACACCTCATGGACCCCTACGCCGGGGAATGCCCCCAAAACCCAGATCTTGAGTGCGACAGGAAGTGCGGCGGCGTTGAAGTACAGCGTGTCAAGCGCGGAAAGGTCATAGTTCTTTGCTGGTTCCTCACACACTCGACGGATCTGCTGGGCGTGGGTGGGAACCAGGAACACCGTGTTGCACTTGTCGTCAACCATCATGCGTAGGAAGACCTCAGGGTTCCACTTCCGCAGAATCGACACTGAACCGCCCATGAACAGATTGCCGTAGCTGAACGCGAATCCCGCGCCGTGGTAGAGCGGAGACACTGCGATCGTGTGGCGTCCCGGTCCATAGCCGTACTCCAGTGCAGCGCAGTAGAGGGTGAGCACACGTCCACGGTGAGTCAACACGACGCCCTTGGGCTGACCAGTCGTTCCCGACGTGTAGGTGATGCAGAACGCGTCCCTCTCGTCTACCTCGGCCACGGGGTCTGCAACGTCACCGGAATCGATGAACGCCTCGTAGTCTTCACCGGACTCACCGCCGAAACTCACCACCAGGTCGACGACGGAAAAAAGTGACCCGGCATTGTCGCGCAGCTCGTCCTCGAGCACCAGCACCCTCGCCTCCGAATGTTCCACGATGTACTTGTTCTCGGCCGCGTTGTTCCTCGAGTTCAACGGCACCATCACGATTCCAGCCTTCGCCAGGCCAGCCGAGATCTCGAAGTACTCTGCACGGTTGCCCGCCAGCAGCGCGACCCTGTCGCCCTGCTTGATACCACGCGACAGAAGTGCCTGGGCAAAGCGATTGGAGCGCTCATCAACTTCGGCGAAAGTAAAAGTGCGCTCGCCATCGATGACTGCGGTCTGATCCGGGGTGTTTCGACCGAATTCGCGAATCCCGCTGGCCATGTTCAACTGGATGTCTCTCACTGGGCGTCAGCCTCTTCCTTCTGGTTCATCAGCATCACCGCGTGAGCCTCGGCAACACGCGTGTTCTGCCCGTCGAATACGGTCCAGCTGTAGTTCTGGATCAGTTTTCCGCCACTCGTCTCATGCGCGTCGGTGGGCACCAGTTCCACGGACAGCGTCGACCCCTCCGTCACCATCTGGAGAAACCGAACTTCTCTGAGCTCGACCAGGGCGATTGCGTGGTCAAGAGCGCCTGACTGCTCCAGGAGCCCACCCATGAGGAGCAGGATACCTTGACCAGGCAGGGGTGCCGACTCGCCTGCGGCCTGTTGCGCCAACGTGGGGTTGAACAGCGGATGCGTGTACCCACCGATCTTCACAATCGACTCGATAAGCTCCGCCGTGATCTCAACCGAGCCGGTTCTAATACGCGCTGCTGACATCAGTGTCTCCCCCGCTCGGCTCGCGCTCGTCAACGAATGCCCGGTAGCCCTCCCGGGCGTCGGGCACATTCTCGGCCCTCCGGTCCATGGCGCTCATCGGGACAGCTCCCGGGCGAACGAGAGTAGACGACCAGCGAATTCCTCGGGAGCACGAAGGTGGGGCTGACCCTCGAGGTCGTTCATAATGGACAACCGGGCCTGCTTGGCCAACTTCATGGCCGTGTCGTCAAAGGCAGCAAGCATGTCGTACTCCGCATCGAGCAGCAGAACAGGTACGTCCAGCGCCGCGAGGGGCTCAGCCGGGTTGTGGCGGAAAGCCGCCTGATAGCCCCACGCATAGCGGTCAGCAACACGCAGCAGTTCGACACAGGCGATGTGCAGCATCTCGTCGCTCAGTCCCGGCCAGATTCGACGATACCGCTCCACCGCCCAGTCGAATTGAGCGCCCTTCCCATCCATGGGTATTTCCGGGTTCCAATTCGCCAAGAAATCGGCACGCTCCTGGTCGCTGAACAACGGCACTCCACTGAGGGAAACGCCTGAAACAGGCATGCGGTGCGCCATCTCAATCGCAATCGACGCCCCCGTGTGCACGCCGGCCAGGACCGGGCGGTCCATGCCGATCGAATCGGCTGCGCTGGCCAAGACAGCCGCGTAGTCAGGGATCTCATAGCCATCTGCCGGTGGCGGGTCAGAGGCGCCATAGCCCGGAGTGTCGAACGCAACGACCCGCGCATCTCGTCCGAGGATGGCAACGACGTGTTCATACACCTTCGATGAGAGCGGCGACTCGTGGAGCAGCCCGATCCACGGACCGGAGTTTCCCGCGATGCGGTAGTGGACCTGACCCCACTCGCAGTCGACATACCCGCCGCGCACAGCAGTGCTCACTGGAATCCACCGGCCTTGACGAGGATCTCGGCGTCTTCCGTGCAACTGAGCGTCGGCGCTGGTGCGCCGGCTGGGATGTGTACGAGTGAACACGCTCCCAGGCTTTGCCCATCGACTGTAACGGTGCCGCTTGTTGAGATCACGAACCGCTCGCGCGGAACCGTCTCGAGCTGAGTAGATGTTCCTTTCGGCAACGCGACCAGCACCGTAGCGGCTTCGGTGACCGCATTGCTGCTGAGCAGTTTGCTCGACAGTCGCGTCGAGCCGAGCCCGGTCACAGTGTCGTCATGCGGGCGCCACACCATGAAACGTGTCTCCGCGCGACGGACGTAGCCGCGCGGGCCGATGCCTGACGCGCCCTCGAACACCGGGTTGCTCCCGGCCTCGTGATCAGCGCGGACAACGCGTGAGACTCGTCCGCTGCCGTCGCCGGGCGATTCCCCTTCCATCATCAGGATGCTCTCGAAGCCCTGCTCGCTCTTCGCCATGTGCACCCACCCCGGCGGCCGCCAGAAGTAGTCGCCACCGACGAAGCTGCCCTCGGCAGTGAGATGGACAGCACCGCTCAGAAAGTACGCCTCTTCGACGCTGTCGTGGTATGCCTCGCACAGGTCGATATAGCCAGGTTCCGTGCGCACATGGTCGATGCGGCGACTGGTCGTGGGATCGATCCACAGGGTTCGCATCCAGTACCGGGTGAGAAGTTCTTCGACTTTGCCGGGGGTCCCTCCGAGGTTGTCGCGGAAGGCCGGCTCCATGGACTCGTAGACATCAGCACCGTTGACCCACGGGGCAGCTGGCCCGTCAACAACGGTCGTTTGCAAGGGCAAGGAAATTCCTTTGGTCGAGGGGCGGGAAGTGCGGGTCAGGCCGAAGCCGGCGAGGTGACCGACAGGTCGCCTGCATACGACTGATACGCGTGTCGCTCGCGCGGATCAGCCGAGAGCCGTGCCGACAGGAGCGTTTGCGTGTAGGGATGGTCGGGAGAGGCGAAGAGTTGGCTGGTGGGAGCGGTCTCGACGATCTCGCCCAAATACATGACAGCGATACGATCACTCACCGACTCGACGGTGTGCATGTCGTGCGAGACGAAGAGGTAGGCCATTTTGTAGTCCTCCTGCAGCTCAGCAAGAAGTGCGAGAATCTGCGCACGGATCGATAGGTCAAGCGATGACGTCGGCTCATCAAGAACCATGAACCGAGGGCGGCTGATGATCGCACGCGCGATCCCCACTCGTTGCTGTTGCCCTCCCGATAGCTCTCCGGGTAGACGTCGTGCCGCGTCGCCGGGCAGCCCGACCCGGTCGAGCGTCGCGAGGACCTGGCGGCGAATCTCTTTGGTCTTCAACCGTGGCTGATGGATTTCGAGCGGCTCGGACACAATCCCGCCGACGGTCAGCCGCGGGTTCAGCGATTCGTACGGCTCCTGGAACACAATCTGCATGTCCGCGCGCATCGCGCGCATGGCGTGGGGGCTGAGCCCGCCGAGGTCGGTTCCATCGAAGCGAACGGAGCCCTCATCCAGATCCAGAAGCCGCAGGACCGCACGACCGAGGGTCGACTTGCCGGAACCACTTTCTCCGATGACTGCGAGGGTCTCACCCTCCTCGATATGGAGCGAAATTCCGCGCAGTGCGCGAACCGGGTCCCGCCCCCGCACACGGGAAGCGAAGGTCTTGACCGCTGAATCGACCTCAACGAGCGACATTGAGTCTACCTTCTGCCTTCGGCACCGAGCCGATGAGTTTCTTCGTGTATTCGTGTTGCGGGTTGACCATCACCTGCATGACGTCACCGGACTCGACGATCTCCCCCTGATACATCACCACAGCACGTTGACAATACTGGGCGATCACCCCGAGGTCGTGGGTGACGAGCACCATCGACCGGTTTTCGGTTCGGACCAAGCCTGAGATGAGGTCCAAGATCTGTGCCTGCACCGTCGCGTCGAGGCCTGTGGTGGGCTCGTCGGCGAACAGCAGCTCCGGCCCCAACGTCGTGGCCAGTGCTATCACGACGCGCTGGGCCATTCCACCCGAGAGCTGATGCGCATAGCCGCTCAACACGCGTTCAGGGGCGACGATGCCGACTCCCTTGAGCATGGAGAGCGCAATCTCACGGGACTCGGCCTTTTTCGCGCCGGTCTTGTGGGCCTTCTGCACCTCGTAGAACTGACGCTCGATCGAGTAGATCGGGTTGAGCGAGCCGAACGGGTTCTGGGCGACGAATCCGATGTGGCGCCCCCGGATCGACTCCATGACCTTCTTGCTCGCGTGCGCCAGGTCGGCCTTGCCGACCAGATTGATCGTGTCGGCGGTCACATGGCTGTTCGGCCCCAAGAGGCGCAAAATGCCTTTCACCGTCGTGGACTTGCCACAGCCTGACTCGCCCATGATGCCCACGATCTCACCGCGGTGAACCTGAAGGTCGATACCTCTGACCGGGTTGACAACCCCGTCCGGTGTGTCGATGGTGACCGCGAGGTTCCGGACGTCGAGGACGAGTTCGTCGCTCATCGGTGGCTCCTAGCTGTCGTGTCGCCGATGGCGTCGGCGAGCTGGTTGAACGCCAGAACGCACAAGAGCACGATCAGTCCGGGGAAGGATGCGATCCACCACTCACCCGAAGACATGTTTCCGGCCCCCGCGCGGATCATCCCGCCCCACGAAGGGGTCGGTGCGCTGACACCAACGCCCAAGAACGACAGGGCGGCGATCACCACGATCGCGTTGGCAATCGTGAGGGAGGTCTGCACCAATACGACGCCCCATACGTTCGGCAGAAGATGGCGGAAGGTGATGCGCCTCGGTGACGCCCCCATTGCCATCGCCGCTTCGACGAAGCGGGATTCTCGCAGGGAGAGCACCTCGCTTCGCAGCAGTCGCATGTATCGGGGAATGTTGATCAGCGCGATAGCGACGACGACCATGTACAGCTTGTTCCCCGACAGGGTTACCAGCGCGAGTGCGAGGATCAGCAGTGGGAACGCCTGGAACGCATCCAGGCCGCGAACGAGGCGCTCACTGCCTTTACCCTTGGTGCTCGCGGCCAGACCCAAGACGACGCCCAGGACCAGGGACAGCACGGTGCCGGCCAGTGCGAGAGAGAGGTCGATGCGGGCCGCGTCGATGACCCGGCTGAACACGTCCGCCCCGGCACCGTCGGTGCCGAACCAGTGGGCTCCGCTGGGGGCCTGCAGGCTGGCGCCCCCCTCCGTTGCTTTCGGGTCATAGGGCAATGGGGCAAACAGGCTGGCCAACAGGAGGAGCACGATGAAACTCACTCCGACGGTGGCACCCGTGTGCTGGCGCATCACCTTCACGAAAGCGTGGCTCCTGGGCGTGCTGAAGACTTCAGGCATGCGAGATCCTCGGGTCCAGCAGGCCGACGATGATATCGAGCAGGGTGTACACGATCAGCGTGATCGCGCCGGCGACCAGCACCATGCCCTGAACAACGGGAAGATCAAGCTTCGTGATGCCTTGCAACGACCACGTGCCGATACCGTTCCACGCGAAGACTCGTTCAACGATCGCCTCTCCGCCCAAAAGTGACGCAAAGATGACACCGGCGTAGGTCACGATCGTTGTTCGGGATTCGGCGAAGGCATAGCGGACCACGGTGCGCTCCGGTAGACCCATCGCCCGAGCAAACTGCGCCTGTTGCGAGTTGAGTGCCTTGCCGATCGTTGAACGCGCCGTCTTGGCGAAGTACGCCGCATAGACCAGCCCAAGTGTGAGAACAGGCAACATCAGGTGGTGCGCCGCCGACACGAAGAGCGCGAAGTCGCCCGCCAACAACGAGTCAATCAGATAGGAGCCGGTCACCCGTCCCGGCCCTGTCTCGACGAGCCCGACCCGCCCCGACGGGGCAGGCGCGAGACCCAGTAGGAAGAAAACGACATAGATCAGAATGAGCCCCAGGAAGAAGTCCGGGATCGCTTGGAAGACTCCGGTGACGAAACGGCTCACCTTGTCGGGCAGTCGCCCCTTGAAGTAGGCGCCAACCGCCCCGGCCGCAACGCCCACGACCGTCGCGAACAAGACCGAAAGGAGAACCAATTCCAGGGTCGCGGGCAGCTTTTCAACAAGCTCGTCGACGATCGGGCGCTTGCTGAAATACGAATTGCCAAGGTCCCCCTGGACCAACCCACCAAGGTAGTCGACGTACCGCGTAAGAATCGGTTCGTCGAGTCCCAGGTCGGCACGAATCTGGGTGATCTGCTCGGCGGTCGCCATCGGTCCGGCGATGAGCTGGGCAGGATCTCCCGGGGTGACGCTGACCAGGAAGAAGGACAGCGTCACCACGATGAACAGTGCCGAGACCAGGAAGCCCAGCCGAGTCAGCACCAGCCGAAGCGGCCCTGACGCCTTCTTGATCGGTGCTTTCGAGCCAATACTGATGACAGCCGTTGGGCTTGATGCCACCACTAGCCTCGGCTCAGATTCGCGTAAGGGAAACCGCCGGACGGAATTCCGATCCGACCTTGAAGATCTGAGGCTTCACCGGTGATATCGGGCATCTCGATGAGCGACAAGATCGGCTGGTAGTGACGCAGCATCTGCAGTGCCTCGTCGACAATCGCATCCCGCTCTTCACCCTTGTCAAGCTTGAGCGTCTGTGCCACGAGAGTGTCGAATTCCGCGTTGGCGAAGCCGGCCTTGTTCAAAGTGGACGTGGAAGCGTTGTACAGATACATCGAGAAACCGGGGTCAGGCTGTGACGGACGGTCCGTATACAGGTAGGCCTGAAGGGACTGGCTGGTGACATCTGCTTCGAAGTCGGCTGGCGACGGAATGTTTCGGATGGTCACCTCAACACCGATCTCCTTGAGGTCACTCTGGATCAGTCGCGCAATGTTTTCGGCGTAGGGGCCGGGGCGCTCCGAGCTGATCGCGATCTCGAACTGCAGCCCCTGCGGGTAGCCCGCGGTTGCGAGCAGCTTTTTGGCTTCTTCGGGGTTGTACTCGATCATCGGCTCTTGGTCAGCCAACATATTGCTGGGCACTGCAGTCCAGGCCGGCTTGGCGTAACCCTGATAGATCGACTGCGCCAGCGTTTCGCGATCGATGGCCATGCTGATGGCGCGGCGAACATCAGGCTTCTGAAGGTCAGGATCCTTCATGCTCAGGTTAAAGTTGTGGCGGTTCGCATCCGGCTGCACGTTGACCTTCGCCGTTTCGCTCTCCTCGATCTTCTTGAGCTGGTCGATCGGCGGCTCGGAAATGAGGTCAACTTCGCCGGCCATCAGGAGCTGTGCGCGCGAGGCGCCGTCTGGAACACCCTTGATCAAGACGTTCTCGAAAAACGGCTTCGTGTCCCAGTAGTTCGGGTTCTGCGTGAGCCTGATCTCCTCACCCGGGCTGAACGAGTCAAGCATGTAGGGACCGAATCCCGCAGAATTGCTGGCAAGCCACTCGCCGGCATAAGGATCTGCTTCCGTGGCGTGCGTCTTGAGCTCGGTGGAGTCAAGGATTCCCATGAGCGGGTAGGCAAGGATCGAGAGACTGATCGATGACGGTGCGGTGAGGTTGTACCGCACTGTGTATTCATCGATCTTTTCGATCGGGTTCTTTGCGTCAACGTTGGCGGGCGCCATCAGTGAGTTCGCCTGGATGCTGGTCGGGTTCGAGAGAAAACGCTCAAACGTCCAGACGACATCATCAGCGGTCATCTCGTTGCCGTATTGGCTCTTCACTCCCTCTCGCAGCTTGAAGGTGAACTGGGTGCGATCGTCGTTCGACTCGAAGGACTCCGCGAGCCCCGGCACGACCTCGTCAACCGCGATGACCCGGCCCTCTTGGGCCTTGCTGTAGTCGTATTCCAAGAGACCCGAGAGTGTGGCATCGGTGGCGTAGACCACTGTGTTGCCGGTATACACCATGGGGTCCAGCTGGGAGGGGACCGTCGCCCAGGCCATCGTCAACGACGTGTCCTTCGTGCCTTCCGCTGCTGGATCGCTCTCAGTCGGTGCGCTACACCCTGCAAGTGTCACGAGCGCGGCGGCGACCGCAAGGACGCCGAGCCGACGAATCGGGAAAGAGGGCATGTCAACTCCATTATTGATGTAGGCACTAGGGACTAATGCTGGCCGGTATATGTCTGACATTAACCATATAATGTTGTACGGCGCATGCGCAACTCGAATACGGAATCATGCCCACCAGGGATCGCATGCACTACGGTCATGTTCTAATCACCAATATGGCCTCGCCCACCACGACTAGAATTTCGTGCCAATTCTCGGGACCTGAACTATGAAATCACATTTTCTGCCAGCTGGCGTCCTTCGCCCCACGAGAGATAGCCGATGCTGACCACCGCGCCGTTCGAGGAGCCGACCGAACGGCGAGAACTGCGCGCCATGATCGCCCAGATACTGGGCCACCACCTCCCTGCCACCGAGGCCTTGAAAGCCGACCAGGAGGGGCGATTCGATCGTGCCGCCTGGCGAGCGCTGGGTGAGGCGGGGGTGCTCGGCTTGGGCGCAGACGACGACGCCGGCGGCTCGGGCGGCACGGTTGGGGACGCGCTCGCGGCGACCGAGGAAATCGCTCGCACGCTGCCCAGCCTTGCAGTCGGCTTCGTCACCTGCGGGATGGCAATGCGCATGCTCACCGAAGAAGGCGCAGGCGCAGCGGCAGCTGACTTGGGCGCAATAGCCTCCGGCGAGAAGATCTGCGCGTTCGGCCTGAGTGAACCCGGAGTAGGGACAGATCTGCTCAACCTACGAACCACCGCTCGCGTGGAAGACGGCCAATGGATCCTGAACGGACAGAAGACCTGGATCTCGCTCGGGCAGGAGGCCGACGTGATCTTCGTCCTCGCCCGCACTGACGCTCTGCAGGATGGTCGGAAAAGCCGCGGCCTGAGTCTCATCGCGGTTCCCGCCGAACAACCCGGCGTGATAACTCGACGCGTGCACCTGGCGGGAATGCGTGCGGCCATCACCTGCGAGGTCTTCCTCGATAACGCTGTGGCGCCTTTGGGGAACCTCGTGGGCACGCGCGGGCGGGCGATGGCCGTTCTGAGCCAGACCCTCGACATCGAACGGGTTCTCGCGGCCGGCATCAGCCTGGGCATTGCGCGCGGCGCTCTGGACCTGCATATTGCCTACGCCCGGGAACGCGAAGCCTTTGGCGCCCCCATAGGTGCGCTGCAGGCAGTCCAACACCCGGCTGCCGACTCGATCTCCGAACTCACCGCTGCGCGCGCGCTGGTCAACACGACGGTGCGGATGATTGAGTCCGGGCAGCAATCACTGGCCATGTCAGCAATGGCCAAACTGTTTGCTGCAGAGACCACCGCGAAAATCGTTGACCGCGGGATGCGGGCGATGGGCGCCATGGGCCTGGCCGAGGAATCGCCCATGCAGATGTACTTCCGGGACGCTCGACTCCAGTTGTTCAGCCCCGTCTCCAACGAGATGATCCGCAACATCCTGGGCGAATCGCTTGGCCTGCCGAGGAGCTACTGACGTGTTCGACGGCATCGACACCATCGTCCTGCCCGCCGCCGATATCGGCGCACTGCAGTCGCTGTACACAGACCTTTTCGGCTTTGCCCAAATCAGTGATGAACCCGTCACCGATGCCCACTGGCAGACCCTGTGGAACCTGCCGCTCAGGCCGACCCGAACCGTTCTGCTCGGCAAGCCGGCGAGTAATGGCGGGTGGATCCGGTTAGTCGAGGTGCCCGGGCTTCCCCCTGCATGCCCCGCCGGCCGGCCCGATCGTACCGGCCCCTACGCCTTGGACTTCTACCAGCGCGACGCGGCGGCCGCTGAGCACCGCATCGAGTCAGGCGGCTGGGAGTTCCGCTCACCGGCAACCCACTACACACTGCCAGGGACTGACCTGCCGGTGCGCGAACGCATGCTTGAACAGCCCATCTCCGGACTTGTGCACGCGAGCGTTCAGTACCGCCCCCGGGGCACGCGGTGCGTAATCGGTCACGACGAATCCGAGGACACCAGCGAGGTCGTTGCCGTCGTATACCTCACTGACCGATTCGAGCAGGCGAAAGCGTTTGCCGCGGAAGTCCTGGGCGGGCAGAAGTACTTCGAGGGTCGCTTCGACGATCCGGCCGTGGCGCAGATGTTGGCGCTTGAGCAGGGTGAAGGTTTCGCGGTCGCACTCTTCCGCGGACCAGAGTCCCGCAACGCGCGCCTCGAGTTCGCCGAACAGATTCCCGGTGGCCACCGCGCCGCCGATCCGATCCCGCGGGTGATCGCCAGCTGCCCGATAAGCGACCTCGACGGCTTGGCCGCGCGCGTGGCCGACGGTCGGCACGGTCCGAGCACCGGCATCCTTCAGGCGACGGACTCCGCCGGCACCACCCGCCGCCTGGGGCTCCGCACTGTGTACGGGGCCACCTTCGAGTTCTTCGAACGCGCTTGAGGGTGGCGCGGACTGGCGACCCTCGGGCGCTCCTGGTCGGGGCCTGCGCACTGATCTTCCTGGCCATGGTGGCCAGCTTCGCACCCACCCCCCTGTACCCGCTCTACCAAGACGTCTGGCAGCTCAGCGAGATGCAGATCGCCCTCGCGTTCGCATCATACCCAGCCGGCGTGCTCGCGGTGCTCCTGCTGCTGGGGGGACTCTCTGACCGGATCGGCCGGCGCACGACCCTGTTCATCGGTATGGCACTCCTGGGAATCGCGATGGTGGCCCTGAGTCTTGCGCCCTCTTTCGAATTGCTGCTTCTCGGGCGCCTTGTACACGGTTTTGGCAGCGGCCTGGCCACCGGTGCCGCCGCCGCGTTGCTGATGGAGGCCCATCCCGGCGGTCTCAGCGCCGGAGCGTTCCTGAACACCGTTTGCATTGCCAGCGGTATTGCCGTCGGCCCGTTCCTGTCAGGCGGGTTGGCCGAACTCACCGACCGACCACTGCTCTTCCCGTACCTGGTGATCGGGGCGGCCCTCGTCGTTCCCCTGGCCCTCCTCCTTCTCTCACCGCGCTCGTCGCCCGCTATCGGGCGTGTGCGGCTCATTCAGCCGATCGGCGTACCGCGACCTTTGCTCCTCCCCTTCTCCGTGGCTGCAGCCGCGATCGCAACGGCCAACCTGGGCATGAGCCTGTTCGGCAGCTTCGGCGCAGAGATCATCGCCACCGTGGGCTGGCACTCGCACGCTGCCACCGGGTGGTTCATCTCGTCAGTTCTCGTCCTCCTGGCCCTGGCTCAATTCATCGGACGCCGCTTCGCCCACACCAGGACCATGAGCGTCGGCGTCGTGGGTGCTGCCCTGGGCTGGACGCTCACGGCCATCGGAAGCCACCTGGAAGCTGCCCCCCTGCTGGTGACCGGTTCCCTGATTGTCGGTACGGCGAGTGGGTTGTGTCTCCTCGGGTCTGCCGGATTCATCGCTGCCATCTCGCCCCCGCTCCGCCGCGCCGAGATCTATTCGGCGTATCTGGTGGTCGCGTTCTCGATGCTCGGCCTGGTCGCGCTGGGCGCAGGACCGATCATCACCGAGTATTCGATTGGCCTGGTTCTCGCGCTCGGCGCCGTCCTATCGACCGTGTTCGCCAGTTGGGTCCTCCTACAGGTAGCGCGCCAGCGGCGCGGCTGAGCGCTGAAAGACCGGCTCAGCCCCCCGTGCAGGCGCCTCAGCGTGCGACGAAAGCCTCAATCTCATGCTCGTAGGCCCGCGCGGTCGCTTCGCGTTCCCCCGCCCCCCAGGTGCTGCGCGCAAGGGAAACGAGCGAGGGCTCCAGCGCGGCGACGGCCCGCGCGGCGGCGAAAGCGCTTTCGTCGAGCTCGACACGAGTGACGACGCGCGCCGCGCCCACCTCCGCCAGTTGGGCGGCGGCGACGCGTTCACCGGTCAGCAGCATGCGGCGGCTGAGCGCTCCGCCCAGTGCTCGACTCGCTACCGCGCCACCGATTGAGATGCCTACCTGAAGTTCGGGAAGGCTCAACCAGGCGTCGTCTGAGGCGATCAGCACGTCAGCGGAACAGGCCAGCAGCGCACCAGCCCCGATCGCGGCTCCGTGCACCGCTGCCACGATTGGGGCCCTGCACCGCAACGCCCCGGTGATTGCCGCCGCTCCCCGCCGCAGCTGAGCGATCGCTTCTGCGCCATCGTCGGTTGCCGTGTATTCCGCGAGATCCTGGCCGCTGCAGAAATGCCGTGTTGCCGACCGGAGAAGCAGCACGTCCTCTTCGGTTGCCGAATCGAAAACCTCGGCGAGCGCGTCATACAGTTCACCGTTCAGCGCGTTGACCGGCGGCCGGTCGAGGACGACGTCAAGCAGCCGCCCCTCCCTGGTGCAGCGAATGCTCATCAGTAGGAACGGGGAAGCGCGAGCGCTTTGTGGGCGATGTGGTTGAGCAGCATCTCCGAGCTGACGGGTGCGATTCGAAACAGCCGGACCAGCCCGGACAGAGTCGACAACCCGTACTCGCGGGCCATGCCGTTGCCGCCATGGGTCTGGATCGCAGCATCCAGTGCGAAGGTCGCCGCCTCGGACGCCGCCAGCTTGGCCATGGCCGCGGACAGGCCGGCGTTCTGTCCCGCATCGAAATCTCGGGCGGCCTTCTCTGTCAAAAGGCGCGCGCCCGCAAGCTTCGTCTCGGCGTGTGCCAGCGGATGCGAGATGGCTTGATGCGCGCCAATGGGAACGTCCCAGACCGTGCGCGTCCGTGCGTACTCGGCAGCCTTGTCGATCGCGTAGCGGGCGATACCGTTCAGCAGAGCCGCGCTGCTGATGCGCTCGGGGTTGAGCCCGGTGAACAGCACGGCAAGGCCGTCCTCGGCGCCGACGATCGCATCCGCCGGAACCCGCACATCGTCAAAGAACAAGGAGTACTGCCTCTCGGGCGAGATCACCTCGACCGCTATTTCGGTGCGAGACAGCCCCGGCGCGTCGGTGGGCACGAGAAAGACCTTGAGCCCTGGGGCAAGGCCGTCTGGTCCCCCTTCGCCCTGGGCGACAACCATGAGTGCATCGCAGTTGTCCACATGTGAGACGTAATACTTCTGGCCGCTGAGAACCCACTGGCCGTCTTCGAACCTGGCCCGGGTGGTGATCTTGTGGGTGTTGGATCCGGCATCGGGCTCGGTGATCGCAAAGCCGAGCACCTTCGAACCTTCGGCCAGCCCCGGTAGCCAGGTGGATTTCTGCTCCTCGGTCCCATGGTGCACGAGCATGGAGGCACAGACCGCGGGGGACAACGAGATCAGCATGAGCGGCGAGCCGGCGATCGCGGTCTCCTCTGAGAGAACCGCGAGTTCCTCGATCCCCGCACCCCCGCCACCGAACTCCTCGGGGATGAACACGCCGAGTCCACCGGCGTCGCCCAGGGCCTGCCACAGCTCACGGGCATTTCCCTTCTCCTCGCTCGTGCGCACGAAGTAGTCGTGGCCGAAGTCACGCATCAGGCGACGAATCGAGTCTCTGTAGGCATCAAGCTCGGCGGTCTTATCGGAGGGCATGGGGGCCTTTCTCTTCGTTGGATTTTGTAGCCGGGGCGGTGAACACGCAGACGTCGCACTCATCCGGATTCGGGACCTCGCCTGTGGCAAGCCACGCGTCGATGATGGAGGGTATGGTGCCCGCTCGCTGGGTACCCAGCGGTCGCGTGGCTGAGCGGCCCGAACGCACGACGTGATACGCAGATCTCAGCCCGGCCTCACTCGCGTCGATGACGGGAAACGAGCAGCGCGATTGAACGGCAGCGGCGATCGGTGACATGCAGGTGCACCCGAGCAGCACTGCATCGGAGGAATCCTGAGCGACCGCCCGATGGCAGGCTGCCACAATGGCGTCGACGGTCGCGCCCTCTCCGCGGATCATTCGCGCCTTGACCCCGGCGGCCGTACCGACACGGTCGAGTTCCTCTTCGGCCCCGACGTGATGAACCCCCGAACAGGCGACCCCGCCAGCGCAGTTCGCGAGACGCTCCCGATAGAGCCACCCCATCGACTCCGGCCAGACCGTGACAATCGAGAAACGCCGGCCACCATCTGCGGCTTCCGCTATGCCCGCCTCACCGGCACCGACCACCGGCACCGTGGACACGGTTCGGATGCGCTCGATGGCGTAGTCACCGAACGTATCGATCAGCAGCGCGTCACAGCCATCGGCCAACGCCGTTTCGGCCGCGTCGACGTGCGCCAGTTCGACCAGCAGATGGTCGTAAGGAGTGCGCGCGAATGCTCGTACCCGCAGCTCCTGCAGCCGCACGTCGATGCCGTCGGGCGCAGCCAACACGGGAGCATCCTTGCCATCCGAGTTGATCACCGCTATCCGCATAACCTCATCGTCTCCACTCATCTCTTGAAAAGTCTGACGTATCACTGGTCACTAAGTCAAGCATGAGGCCGAGAGGGGTGAATCGCTACATCGGTTTCCCGTCAGGCCGCCCTCAGGCTAGCCGCTCGCCGAAGGATGCTCGGGATTCATCCGAAGCCAGTCCGGCTGCGCGAAGACACTCTCGCGGCCCCCTCGGCCAACGGATCAGGCAGACGTAGGCCGGTGAGCATCGGTTTCTCATGCGCATCCCCGTCGTGGCCATCACATCATAGGCCTTGCCCCCGCTGAGTGGACACCTCAAAGGAGTATGCGCGATGGCAAATTCCCGTCGAGAGTTCACTCCTGAGCACAAATACGAGGCCGTGAAGCTGGTTATTGAGTATTTGAGGCTTTGAGCACCACCCGATCGTGCGGTTCAACACCACCGATCGTGCGAGAGAGCACCAGTGGTGATGTGGCTCAGCGCCACTGGCGCTCCCCGTCACGGATTACGTGCTGGCGAGAGCGGTTTGTTCCCGCATGTTGTAGTTGCCGGTCTCGACCCAGATCGTGTTGTGGATGATCCGGTCCATGATCGCGTCTGCGTGAACTCCCGAGCCCAAACGCTGGTGCCAGTCTTTCTGCTGATACTGGGTGCAGAACACGGTCGACGTTTCACCGTAACGGCGCTCCATCAGCTCCAGCAGCATGCCGCGCATCGATTCCGTCGGACGGTCGAGTAGCCACTCGTCAATGACGAGCATGGTGAAGGCGGCATACTTCCGGAGGAACTTCCCGGCGCCGCCGGGGGCGTCCTGGGCGGCGACCCAGGCTTCTTCGAGGTCGGGCATCCGGACGTAATGGGCGCGGATGCGGTGTTCGCAGGCGCGTTTGGCGATCGCGCAACCCAGATACGATTTCCCCGACCCCGTGAACCCCTGGAAAACGACGTTCTGTTGCCTGGTCACGAACGAGCAGGTGCCGAGCTGGGTCAGCAACGGCCGGTTCAATCCACGCTCGTCGAGCAGATCGACGCGGCGCAGATCAGCGTTCGGGTAACGCAGTCCCGCCCGCCGGATCAAGCCAGCGACCTTCGAGTGGGTGAACGACGAGTAGGCGTCGTCGACGACCAGCCGGACCCGGTCTTCGAACGACATGCTGATACTCAGGGTCTCGTCTTGGGCCTCGATCGCCTCTAGCAACTCGCCCGCGTTCATCTCGCGGAGCTTGCGTTTGGTCTCCCCGTCCAGCCGGCTCATCGGGTGCCCCCGGCGTAGTAGGCGCTGCCGCGGACGTAACCACCATCATCGCCCTCCGGCTCATCGGGGACGTACCCGGTTTTGTCCTGCCCGGTGTCCAGGATCGGCCGCAGGTGCGCATAACGCGGAGAGCGGGTCGGCCCCCGCAACGCCATCGCGCATGCAGCCTCCACCCGGACTGAGGAGAATCGGCGCGAGAGGCGAGCCTAGTGAAGTGGTGCTCACCCGCGCCGATGGTGGTGCTCAACCACACCAATCGGCCTACCGAGCGAGGGGGCTCACCCGCACCACAGGTGGTGCCCGCAGAAGCGAATATTCAGTTATCACTGTGCCGTCGGGTTGCCACGTTCAATGCCCGTAACGACACGGTCGAAACGGCGGTGACGGAGCCCGTGAGGGCCGAGGCGCTGCGGTTACGGAAAGAGAAAGGGGACCTGAACGTGCGTTTCTAAAAAAGCGTCCATCCTTTTGGCCCCAGAAGCATCTGCTACTAGCGGCAAGCGTTCTTACTGATGCACGCGGAGAAGACCCGTTTCAGCATCACCCGAATGGCCCGATTACTAAAGGTCTGATAGGTGTCGATCAAAACCACTTCTAATCCCCCTCACTCTCGCTTCGCGCCCGTGGGCGAGAGGAAATCGCTGGATAAGCTTTCGAGCGATCACTTCATCATCAGCCGTAAGCGTGGCGTCGCGCCCAGGTTCCCTTCCGGCAAGATGCTCAACCACAAACTGCCATATCCTCAAATCCGGATCTTCACTTGAAACGGCGCACTCTCGGAGAGTATTAATGAGGTGCTGTGCAACAGCTTCAGGACAACCGCGGGTTATCCATTCGTAACAAGTGGAAAGTATGGAACGACGGGTGGCCATGTCCCGCAGCCTCCGTAGCTCTGCGAGTGGCGTGTCGTGATCATCTACTCTTATATCGAAACTGCCGCCAATACGATCAGATTCAAAAACCAAACCTGCCGAACGGTCTCCGCGTAAGTCACCACCTGCATTCCCAGCAGCCTCAAGTGCGTACAGGATCCGTTCGTCGATTGAGCCCGATGAAAGGATGAAAGCAGAATGGGCAGCCTCAAGTACGCCACCGTCGGACAGCATGTTCCCAGCTATAGCCACCTTCGCGTCACGATCAATCTGATGCCCGGAAAAATCAATGCAATATCCACCAGTAAAAGCTGCCAGTTCACCGTTGCTAGTGACCATGACTACCTGCTTGTACTCCCCACCGTCATGCTGGCGGCAAACACTGGAAATAGATTCCAAGTCTCCACCGCCTAGTGCGTGCCGTGCGCACTCTCCGCCCAACTCCGGACTGGAAAATGCTTGTGAAGCGATGAGCACGTGCTCCTTTGAGTTGCTCCCTTTGGTCAGAATTTTTGCTAACACAGAATTCGAATGGGACACCGTGCCCAAGGCGATGTCCCCTGTCTCCTTGTCAAATGCGACTACCGTGTACGTCAAAGCGACTGCTCTCCTCAGTGGACGAGATGCTTGGCAAAGTGCCCCATCGTGGACAACGGGCCGCTGACGACTGAATGTGGGAGGACCACGAATCGCCGAATCTCCAACTCGACCAACTTAATAAGCCGATCGGCTACTTGCTCCGAGCTCCCTACCCACCCGACTTCGTTGATGATTCCAATGGATATGAGGCCGAGGATCTTTCTCATCAGGCTGAAGTCCGTGGGTTCTGCGATTTTGCAACCCCAAGCGGGAGTGTGCCCTCCAGAGTCTCCAAGAAGAGCAAGCTGGAGCACAATAGCCCAAACACATACCCGTTAATGGATCGCAGGGCATCTCGAGCGCTTTCGAGAGGGTCATAGAACGGTCGACTCGCCTGGATCAATCTCGTTTCCGGCCCTATCGGATCAGGCGAGTAGGTAACCAGTAGCACCTCCATGGGAGTCTACGGCTCCTTCCGGTGGGCAAGGAACTCCCCTGCCACAGCGCTTCGCGTCGAAGCAGTTGATAAGAACCTTATGGCACTAAGGCCTAGTGCCTTCGCCCCATCGAGGACGGCCCTATCTCCCTCAACGCCACCAGCATACTCCGCGAATTCACGGGTGTGCAGTGCGACATCACTGGGGCTTACCTTGATGAGTGGGTGGATAGTTGGTACCACGTGACTAACATTTCCCATATCAGTGCTACCAATGACATTCGACTGTTTGTCTGGGACCTTCGCGTCACGACCAAACTCTTTAGCGCTTTGGACATAGAGTTCCATCAGGGCATTGTTGGTCACCAAATTATGGTAAACCCGTCCTATCGGTTCGTGGGTCAGGTCGCAGCCCGCGGCTCGAGATCCGGTTTCCAAGCAGTTCCACGCCCGCTCGACTAGATTGTTGAGATCGTCAAGCGTTGGCGATCGCATATACCACTCCGCCTGCGTATGTTCAGGCACGATATTCGGGAGGGTTCCGCCTTGAGTAATGATGCCATGAATTCGTTCGTCTCCGGAAATGTGTTGCCGCAGCGCCGCAACGTTTACGTATCCGAGCACGGCGGCATCCAGAGCATTCCTTCCGCGCTGCGGGGCGGCTGCCGCGTGCGCGGCAAGGCCATGATAGTCGACGCGCATGCGCTGAATTGCTATCGTATTCATCTCTGTTAGTTCGCTGCCAGCGGGATGAACCATCATCGCTGCATCAATGCCGTCAAATGCGCCGCGTTCGATCATGATAACTTTGCCTCCTCCGCCTTCTTCGGCGGGGGTACCCAGAACCACTATTCTTCCAGAACATTCACTGGAGAGTGCGCGGGCTGCGGCAATTGCTGCACCAATCCCAGCTGCTGCGATCACGTTGTGGCCACAAGCGTGGCCTATCTCGGGCAATGCATCATATTCACAAACTATAGCTACAGTCGGGCCGGGGCCACTCGCGATCTCCGCTCGAAACGCAGTATCGAGCCCGCAGGCCGATCGGGTTACATCGAACCCGGCCTGCTCTAAAGCGCCTGTCAAGAGATCATGAGCTCGCACTTCTTCGAAAGCAAGTTCGGGATAAGCGTGGAGCTCTTGAGAGAGCCCGGTCAGGTTGTCCGCTTCGCAATTTACCGCGGTTGCGATGAGGTCTTTGAAGTTCGTCATTCGAGGTTTCTCATTTCATATCGGCTGACAGTTGTGCCAACAGCGGCATGATTTCTGCCAGCTCTAGCTTCTTGCCCCCCACCGGAATGGGCGCCAACGCGATCTCGCTCACTCCAGCAGCTCGATACCGCTCCAACATTTGTCGACATGATTCCACCGTCCCGTACGCCACGTAGCTCCCAACCACATCTTCCCGCAGAGCATCAAAGATAGTTTCAGCCGGCCCGCCGAGCAATGGTTCGATCTCATCCCAGTGCCCGCTCTTTTGCAACGTAAATCCGCCCTGGGCTGAAGAAAGGCTCTTCGCCACAAAGTGTCGGGCGTTCCGGTACGCAGTCGCTTGGTCGGAATGTACACTCAGATAGACGAACGAGACAATTGGAAAACCGGCCTTGCGTGAAACCAGCTTGGCACTGATCTCATTGCGAGCCCACCGAATAAAGTGCGGCGAGGAAAATGCGGAGAGAATAAGGCCGTCAGCGCTCTGCGCTGCAAGTCGGAGCATCTGAGGTCCTTCTGCAGCCAACCAGATGGGCGTCGGGGATGGAGGAAAAAAGTCAAGTTCCACGCCATGAAGTGCGTCAAACTCATCACTCCAAGTGACCGCACGCCCAGCCAGGAGTGCTCTCGTAGCGTCCATCCGACTACGCAATGACCCAATCGCTTTAGATGGAGTGCGTTCAAGCGCAGAAAGCGCTTGTTTAGCCCCGAGCCCCACTCCTGGCACGAAGCGGCCTGGAAACATCAACTCAAGCGTTGAAATTTCCATCGCCAGCGCCGGGAGACTACGCAAATATGGGGAAGCGACACCGAGTCCAATTCCGAGCCCGTGGGTCGATGCCAAAACGGCCCCCGCGGTAGCAAAAGCACCCTTTCGAAAGTAGTCTTCTGTTATCCACAGCCGAGAGAATGCAGACTCCTCCGCGAAACGAGCAACAGCAACAGTTTGCTCTGGAGGTATTGCGCTGCTGAGCATGAGAGAAAGTCGCATTCCCGGGTTCTCATCCACGATTCAGCCCTACTCTTCTAAGCTCGGTGAGTCGCGATCAGCCAGGGTGTACGTGTAGGTGATCGGCTCACCATAAGGGCCACCGCCCAGCCCGCGATCCTCAAACGTGTCGCCGAACGGGATTCGGGGCTCCGTCTTCGGCTGCAGTTTTGCCGACTGAAAATGCCACATTTTCCACTCTGGCGCACCGTCACCGTTATCTCTGTGGTAAATTTCTGTGGCCATGCTCCCAAAAATTGAATGGTCATCGGGCTGTCGATCAGCCGTGACCGGCTCATCCAGCTTAAATACAAGCTCGCTAATCACCCATGCTGTGTCCGCTCGGACCTCGATGCGAACTATTGCGACTGTCTGGGACAACCGCGTGTGGAGATTTTGGTCAATAAGGTACTGCCAGAGGTCACTAAGTTCATCGACACCAAAATAGCTAAAACTATTTCGGTTGAACATTGAAAAATTTTTCCCCGATGGGAAACACTCTTGCATCGACGGAATATCGAGGCCAACGTTTGCCTTCCACCATTTTTTGTGTAGTGCGATTATTTGCCGTCTGTCGTGTTCCGTAGTATCCATACCCATTTCCTCCATAACATCTTTCGGTCGTTGTTGATCAGTCACATTCTGGCTATCTTTTCGCACTTGAACGTTTCAATAGTTGCTGGCCGGTACCTCAGCCATTTGTTGCGGGCGGCGCCGCTCCCACTGGAGCTGTGCCTCAAGACCGGCCGCCAGTTGCAGCAGAAGACAGTCAGCAAATGGCTTGCCAATTAACTGCACGCCAAGTGGATACCCCCGGCCATCCACATGGGAAGGAATTGAAATTGCAGGTAGGCCAGCTACATTCACCCATCCGGAGAAAGCCCCCATTGCGTTGAGAGTCTTCCGCTCTGGGGCCGCGAGGTTGAGCTCGTCAGATAGAACGTCCTGGTTCGGCGTTAGAATTGCGCTCGTCGGCGTCACGAGCACATCAAAATCTTCAAGCCACGGTCTAACCAGAATGCGGGTCAAGCGCTTCATTTCCGCGACCGCCCGCACGTATTCTCGTACAGACATTTGATCAATCAACGCAAGCCGACTCTTCGTATCCGGATTCATCGGCTGACTTAGGTCATAATCAAGCAGATGAGTTCCGGCCGGGCCAACAAACTCTCGAAACAGACTGATCGCTGGGCTCTGAATGATGGAAGGATTAACTTCAACTATTCGGTGTCCTTCCCCGGCTAATCTGTCAGCAACCGCGCGCGCAGCGTCTGCGCAATCGCTGTGAACGAAGATGTCACCTGGCGCCTCCGTCAGTATTCCGATCCGAAGTGCTTGCGGCTTATTCCGAATCGACTCCACGAAGCGGGGGGTAGAGGCAGCTGATAAAGTCCATGCGTATGGATCAGGCCCCGCGGTCACATCCAGAATTGCAGCGGTGTCGGCTACAGTCCTACTCAAGACCCCGTCCACCGATGAGCCTTCCCAATTAGGAACGCGCTGCGGCAATAGACCACGCGATGGCTTAAGCCCTACCAACCCGCAGGCCGCAGCGGGCAATCTGATCGAACCGCCGCCGTCAGTAGCAGTGACGGCTGGAACTAGTCCAGCAGCAACCGCTGCGGCCGATCCCCCACTTGAACCCGCAGGAGTTATCTCGACGCCCCAGGGGTTCAGCGTCCGGCCATATTTGATGCTCTCGCCCGTTCCATCCGCAGCAAGCTCAGAAGACGTAGTGCGGCCGATCGGGATAAATCCAGCTTCAAGGAGTCTTTCAATGAAGATATCGCTTTCGCGTTGGGGTGCGCCTGAGACTGCCCACGAGGACTTCGTATTCGGTTGTCCTTTCACGTTCTGGACGTCTTTTATTGCGATCGGCACTCCGAAGAAGGGAGGCAAATCCCCTCCCCTTCCCATCTCTGCGGTCGCCATCTCAGCTCGTTCGAGGAAGTCATCCTCCAAGCTCGCCATGGCGTTCAAATGTGGGTTCAGTCGTAGCATCCGTGAGTAGTAGAACTCGCCGACCTGAAGCGGGGTAACTTCACGCTTTCGAATGCGACTGGCAACCTCAACGGCGGAAGAAAAGGGATCCATCTGCATGCTGCACTCCGAGTCATTCATATTTGTCATCTAGTTAAGTTCGCTTTCGTCCGCTCGCAATAACCATTCGAGAGTTGACCATCAGTGGCACCAGGTGCGCCACTCTCGCCGGATATAGCGAATATAGATTTTCAGATGGGTCCGTCCACGGATCGATGGATACAGGCCAACTGTCGCGTGCTACCAACCGGAAGGAGTAGAGGATCAACCGTCGCACAAGCTTCGTCGGCGATAGGGCAACGACCGCGAAACGCGCATCCATCAGGAATTGCGGATGCGCTTGGAGTTTCTCCCTTCATTGGCGTGATCTCCCACTTGACTGCCGGATCGATTGGTGGCTCAGAGCGAAGTAGGCCTTGTGTGTACGGATGCCTCGGATTCGCGAAGATTTCCGCTGTCCTGCCAATTTCAACAATGCGTCCGAGATACATCACGGCGACTCGATCTGCTATGCGTCTTACGCTTGCGAGGTCGTGAGAAATAAAAACATAACCCACGTTTCGCTCTTCCTGGATGCGCTTCAGGAGATCTAGAACACGAGTTCGTACCGACTGGTCAAGGCTTGCGGTTGGCTCATCCAATACCACAAGTTCAGGTTGACTTATAAGAGCGCGAGCGATCGCGACCCGTTGCGATTGACCACCTGAGAGTTCGCGTGGTCGTCTGCTTAGGAAGTCATCACCTAATCCGACACTATTTAGCGCCGCCACGGTTCGAGTGCGGGCGGCAGAAAGTCGAAGTCCATCCATTCTGAGCAATGGCTCCGCTACAATCCTTTCTACATTCCAGGACCGATCTAGAGCCTGGTCGGAGTGTTGAAAGACCATTTGGACGAGCCGGCGAAGCCTCTTATCAGTGGCAATATCGGCGATATCATGGCCCGCTACACTGACGCTACCGCTCGTCGCTGTTTCCAGACCAGCGATTAACCGCGCAGTCGAAGACTTCCCGCAGCCAGACTCTCCAACAAGCGCAATCGTCTCACCTCGAGCAACTTCGAAGCTCACTCCCCGCACAGCGTGAGTTTGAATCCGGCCCTTGACATAGGTGTGCCGCAAATCCCTAACATTAAGGAGATTATTCAAATGGACTCCAAGTTATGACAGTATGCAATCCGTGTATTATCAGCTATTGCTGGCGGTGGCGTTGTCTGGCAAACGGGTGTGCTAAACGGGCAACGATTTGAAAATCTGCATCCCGACAATCCAAAGTCAATTGGGTTCTCGCTTACGCTTGGAGTGCTGTCAGCCGAACCATCGGCATAGCTCTCCAAACTCTCAAGCAAGAATTTCGTGTATGGATGACGAGGGTTCGCGAAAACCTCGCGTGTAGGGCCGACTTCCATCACTTGGCCACCGTATAGAACAATCAATTGGTCGCACATACTGCTGACGACAGCGAGATCATGGGTGACCATCATCACCGACTTCTCATCGCTTTCACCCACTAGCTTTCGAAGTAGCATGAGAATTTGCGCTTGAATCGTGACGTCCAAGCCTGTTGTTGGTTCGTCGGCAATGAGTAGCGGGGCGCGAGTTGAGAGCGCCATCCCGATCACCACCCGTTGGCACATGCCACCCGAAAGCTGATGAGGGTAAGAATTTGCCACCCTACCGACGTCGGGAATACCCACTCTCGCCAATAACTCATGTACCTCGGATCGTGCTTCCTTGAAAGTCATGTTGCAGCGTTGCCTAAGTACACGAATCACTTGTTTGTTGATTCGCATTGTTGGGTTGAGCGCAGCGCGTGGATTCTGCGAAATCAAAGCGATATCTTCCCTAGAAGAGTTGACGTACTGATTCGTCAGACCTTTAAGAATTGACTTGCCGGCTACTCTCGCCTTGCCGCTTGTTACTCTGACTCCGCTTGGCAGAAGGCCCATAAGGGCGAGAGAAAACATCGATTTCCCAGATCCAGACTCGCCAACGAGCCCGACGATCGATCCCGGCTTTATCGATAGTGTGATATCTCTAAGCAGCGCAATTCCGGTCTCGAAAACCTCTACTTGGAGCCTGTCTACGTCAAGAACACTCATAATGAATTCCTCCTCGAGAGCCCGTCTCCGATCAGCTGAAATGAAAGAACTGCTAACAGCATCAGCAGCCCGGGGAAGAGCGCCGGCCACCATTTGCCCGTCAGGATGTCGCTATATCCTTCCGCAATCATGGTCCCCCACTCAGCGGTTGGGGGTTGAATCCCGATTCCCAAAAAGGAGAGCCCGGCGATATCGAGGATCGCCCATCCCGCTGTAACCGTTGTTTGGATCAACGGCGCACTAATGGCGTTGGGAAGAATGTGTCCGAATATGACTCGGCCGCGATTCGCGCCGGCGAGCTTGCTAGCCGGAATGTAATCTAGCTCTCGTTCTGAAAGTGCACGCGCACGAGCCAGCCGCACGAAATGTGGGGTCGAGCCAATGGTAACTCCGATTGCGACAAAGATAATTTCATGGCCCAGAAATGCAACGATCATGAGAGCAAGCACAAACCCGGGGAACGCCAGCAGCGCATCGGTGATCCGCATCACCACGTCATCAACCCAACCGCCGATATACCCTGCGACGGCCCCAAGAATTGAGCCCAGTGCCATCGCCATAATGGCGACCCCAACAGCAAGCATTAAGTCGAGCCGAATCGCTGCCACTGAACGCGCCAATACATCACGGCCGTACCGGTCAGTCCCAAAAAGGTGTTCAGAATCTGGGGCCATTAGCGACTGCCCTGGTGCTGTCACGTTCGGGCTCGGGAGAAAGAGCGGACCGAAGGCGCCCAGCAACACCAACGCAAACAACAGAACTATCCCGGTAATAAGGGCACTGTTTTGACGAACGACGGTAAGCCGGAAGCGCTTCCTTGACGCGGCTCGCGTTGCAAGGTGGATCGAACTCAAGATTTACTACCTCCCAGCTCGATGCGAGGATCTGCCACAGAGTACAAGAGATCCACTATTAGGTTGATCGTCACATATCCGATCCCGACAATGATCACGAAGCCTTGAACCACGTCGAGATCACTCTGAGAAATGGCTGTGGCGAGATATTGACCAATACCAGGCCAGCTGAAGATTTTTTCAATAATGATGTTGCCGGCGATCAAATACCCGGCGACCAATCCCATGGCCGTGATCACTGTCGGAAGAGCATTTCTTAGCCCTTCTTGAAGAAAGATACTGGGGCTTTTCAAATTGAATCCTCGTGCAGCACGTGCATGGCCACTAGCGAGTGCCTCTATAGTTGATGCGCGAGTAATACGGGTGACTGATATTGAGCCCAACACCCCGAGGATTAGCGCCGGCAACGCCAGTTGGCCTAGTGCTGCCAGAGTGACGCTAACTTCTCCCGCAAGTAGGCCATCTAGTGTGTAAAAACCGGTGACTCGGGGAGGTGGCGACATTCCGAGGGGAAGTCGCCCTATAGGGCTGGGAAAGACGCCTAAGTTATACACCAAAAAGAATATAGCTAGTAGTGCTAACCAGAAACTCGGGATAGAGCCCCCCACCGCGGTGAGCGCTCGAACTAGAGTGTCTGGCCACCGGTTAGGGTTCGTAGCAGCGATGATTCCCATCGAAATGCCGATTAGTGAGGCGATGAGGAAGCCAACGAGGCTTAGCTCTAAGGTAGCCGGAAGCCTATGCATTAGTTCGGTTGTAACTGATTTACCAGTGCGGATTGACGTGCCGAAGTCGCCTTGAATCAGGCCGTATAGGTACTGGAGGAACTGCTGATGCAGCGGAAGATCAAGTCCGAACTGTGTGCGAACCTGGGCGATAAGCTCTGGAGTGGCATTGCTACCCGCGCGGACCAACGCTGGGTCTCCAGGGAGAACCCTTGAGGCGAAGAAGACCAAGATTGCCATAATGGCGATCGTGACTGCGCTCGACCCTATGCGCTGGAATAGGTACCTTGCCAATTGGCTTTCCTTTCTTTTCGAGAAACAAGAGGTGTCCTTGGGCCCAGAACGAAGGCCCAAGGACACCGAAGGCTATTCCCTCGTCAGGTATCGGAGCTGGAAGAGCTGATCGCTGCGCAAAGCGATTCCTGAAACATCAGCACGGGTGACAACAGACGTATCCATTGCAAAAAGATTGACGAAGGCTGCCTCATCTATGACAATCTGTTGGGCTAGGGCAGAAAGTCGCTCACGCTCGGCGTCATCACCCTCGTCAATACCAGTGAGCACCAGTTCGTCAAACTTTGCATTTGAGAATCCGGTCTGATTTGTTGCTCTGTCAGTCAGAAGTACTGCGCGCATTTGAAAGAACGGATCCTGCACAGAAGATACCCAGTTGCCAATTAAGAATGGAAGCTTTTGGGAATAGCTTGATGTAATGAAGTCAACTTCTGCCATCTTCGAAATATTGACTGTCACCCCAATTTCTGCCAAAGCAGATTGAATGTAAACAGCAGAATCTACGGAAATTTGGTCCGAAGACGATACCGAAAGTTCAACAGCTAGCCCTTCTAAGCCAGCATCCTCCAATAACTTCTTTGCTGCCGCAGTATTCGTTTCATATTGCGTAGTCTTGTCGTCGGGCGCAATGCTCGTCTCCATATTGTTCGGCACAATCCCATATGCAGGGCTTGCTTGACCGAGCATGACTTCTTCCATTAGCTGTTCGTAGGGAATGGCTTTCGCAATAGCTTGACGTACAACGTCATTGTCAAATGGTGCAACCTTTGGGTTCATCCCAAGGAAATAGAAGAATCCGCTGGGCATGGTAAGGACTCTGAGTGCCTCGTCAGACGCAGCCTCCTGCACAAGGCGAGGCGTTAACTGAAGCGCGACATCGATGTCCCCATTCTTGACCGCAAGATAGCGTTGATCCAGATCCGGCATATTTAGAATCGTAATCTTTTCCGCGAATACGTCCTCGGCATGCACATAATTGCTGTTCTTTACCAGCGTCATGCTTTCAGCGCCCGCCCAATCTTCAAGAGCAAAGGGACCGGACGGAGTCGCGTTGTTCGTAAAGTAATCCGTGGCCGACCCGTCCTTTCCCGGATTGGCCATCCCCGCATCCGCACTAACGACCGAGAACGTGCTTTGGGCAAGGAACTTGTTTAGCGCTGGTGATTGAGCATCAAGGGTGACCTCGATTGTCGATTCGTCTATCGCAACAATCTGGGACTCAGCATCGCTTATGTGCATAAATATCGAGCTCGACCCAGCCACATAAGACGCTTCGGAAAGGGTGCGTTTCATACTGTAGACAACGTCCTCGGATGTCAGTGGAGTTCCATCAGCGAACGTAAGCCCATCGACAAGGCGATATGTCAAAGTTCTCCCATCCTCTGACGTCTCGGTACTCTCGATGACTCCGTTTATGTGCTTGCCAGTGGTCGCCAGGTATCCACCTTCAACGGGCTCAAATTCCTCTTCGACGAGGCCCGCATACAGATTGGCGGTAGCTTGCAACGCCGTGTAGCTCTTAGTTAAAATTGGATCAAGCCCTTCAACTTCACCCGCGCCGATCACGAACGTGCGACTGACCTCTACCTCCTGCCCCGCTTCTTCGCCGGGCACTTCTGCTTGACATCCAGCGAGTGCTACCAGTCCGACCAGTCCGAGCGCGGCAGCTCGCGCGATACGACTATGTATCATGAGATCTCTTTCTCTCTTTTAGTGGTTTCCTTGTTGAGTTGAAGCGGTTGATTTTGTCGACGCTCCTCAGGTTTACTGATCGGCTCGATTGTTGAAAGTCGAATTGTCTGACTTAGGGATCATATTGAATTGTCAGACTCATGACTTGAAATGAAACGATACATGGTTTTCGGCCAAAAACGAAGTCTCATGTTTGTATTCTTGAATACGACGGAAATCACATCGCTTCAGCATCAATCCTGCGTTCACCTCATTTCAGCCTCGGGCGAACCGCAACGGTGCACGGGGTGGTCTCGGCTTGATCGTTTGAGGGCTGGTTCCAGAGCGTTCCTGATTTGCCCAAGTTCAATCGGTGAACTCATCGATTCCCACGTGCGTACGGGCGGCGTTGAACCAGCACACCCAGCCCAGTGTCGTGACTTCAACTTAATCGACAGACAGCCAGGGACCGCGGGGTTTGGTCAACTCCGCCTTGTAGATGCCGATCCGTGACTGGATCAGCGCGTTGTCGCAGCCATCGCTGACGGTCCCGACGGAGGGGTCAATTCCGTTCTCGATCAGCCTCTCGGTGACAGTCAATCGATGTTTATCTGGCGGGTTCAACCGGTCGTTGTAACACTGGGCTGTTGAAGAGAGCGTCTCTGCTCCTCCAAGACTTCACAGGGGTCTTCCAACCGGGGGTCTTTCGGGAGCGGTTGTTAAGTGCGCGTGCGACGGCTTCGAGGTCCGCGGCGGACCGGCGCGAGAATTCGGTGCCTTTGGCGAAGTACTGGCGTAAGAGTCCGTTGGCTTTCTCGTTCGTAAGTCGCTGCCAGGGCGAGCGAGGATCGGCGAAGAACACTCTCGTACCGGTATCGAGCGCGAACTGCGCACGATCGGAAAGCTCCTTTCCGCGATCCCAGGTGACAGTTTTGCAGAGTTGCTCGGGGAGCTTCGTCATCGACATAGTCAGGCCAGCGGTCACCGCGACGGCACCGTAGCCATCGAGCGATGGCCATTCTTCACGGGTGGCTTCTCGCCCTAGCTCGTCTCGCCTTCTGCGGCAAAATAAGCTGTCATCTACACTCTCGGCTCAGCAACCGTCACCATAGGCGGAGCTGAGCTTGGCCAAATGTTCTTTCATGGACGACGAAGCGCCTACACTGTCGCCCGCCTCAATGCGTAAAAGGATCTCGATATGGTCCTCAGTGACGCTTGTCCAGAACGTCGCACCCAAGCCGTTTGGGACGGCTCGGGCCTGAAGTACGCGGAAAACCGGTTCGGCCATGACGCCCAAGAGCCGGTTGCTTGATGCCTCTACCACAAGGCCGTGGAAGTTGCGGTGATCACGGAATTTCCGGCCGCGTCCCCTTGCCTGGTTTTCTCGCTCGACCATGACCCGCATCTCGTCGATATGGTGCTGTTCGTGGCGAAGGGCAGCCAGACCAGCCGCGGGGACCTCTAGAAGCTCACGTGCCTCTAGCAGGTTCGCCAAAGAAACGTCGTCAGCCCCCGACATCAGTCCCAGGCTCGTCTCGAGGTAGTCGCTTACCTGATCGAACCGCATCCGCGAGATGAACGTGCCACCGGTGGTCCCTCGGGTTGTATTGACCAGGTCGCGGGATGCGAGCGCACGCAGCGCCTCACGAACGGTACTCCGGCTAACGCCGAAAATCTCGGCCAGTTCAGACTCAGCCGGTAGCCGGTCCCCCGACCCGAGCGATCCGTCGAGGATGAGGTCACGCAGTTGATCGGCGACCTGCTGATAGGCAGGCCTAACCTTGCCTACCTGCGGGCCAAAGAGGGCTTCACGAGCCTTTGAACGAGCGACCAAGGCGTCGCCTTCAACTTCACCTCCGTTGGTCTTTCCAACCACGTATTGTCTCACTTTTCTTGGACTAGGTGGCGTTGCTGAATGCAAGAGTCGCGCACTATTGCGCGCATCCGCTCGAAGCGTACCATCCGAGCTATACCAATGACCCTAGTCTTCGGTTCCCGGGCGCACCTTGTCGATTCGAGTTGCTGTTGTCGCGATGGGTCACGTCCCGCTGAGTGGATGCTCCTATCGTTGTCAAGCAGCCTTTTGAGCGGGTTTTGCTGTTCGCTGCGTGTGGTTGTCGAGCCATATTTGGTAGGCATTTTGGAGCTCCGAGTCGGAGCGTTCGCCCATTTCTAGTCGCCGGAGTCGCTGGTGGGGAACGCCCAGCTGTATGGCGACTTCGGTCATCGCAAGCTGCAGTGCCTGCCTTCGTTGGCGTAGTAAGGGGCCTTGCTGAGTGCTGATCTCTGGGTGGGTGAGCAGAGTGAAGATTTCGTTGGTGACATGTCGTTTGAGGCAGCGGACGATGTCGCGATCGGAGAGGCCCTCGGCGCGGCGCTTATCGAAGTAAGCCATCGTGCGGGGGTCTTTGTGGCGGCGGCGGCTGAGAACGATGCGGTGTAGCGAAGCGTTCGCCTGGCGGTCGCCGCCGCGGGAGAGGCGATGGCGGGGGCGCACTCCGGAGGACGCCGGGATCGGAGCGACGCCGCAGAGTGCCGCAAATTGTGCCTTCGTGCCGACGCGGTCGGGGTTATCGCCCAGAGTCGCCAGTAGGGTGCCGGCAACGACTGGTCCGATGCCGTGCACGGACATCAACGCTGGGTTACTTATGCGGGTGAGGTGCTTGGGGTCGGTGTCGATGTCTTCTATCTCTCGCGCGAGCTCTTGGGCGCGATGGGCGAGGCGCTTGAGGCAAAGGCGGCAGACATGGTCAGGAGTCACGCCTCTTCCCGGTCGTGTTCGCGCCACGACCTCAAGGAGTCTCGCACCCTCATAGCGGCGGAAGTCCGCCCGAACTGCCTCGGGCGCGGTCACTAGCTGGGCATGGATCTGGTTGATTGCGGCGGTGCGTGCTTTGGCGGCGGAGGTGCGTTCGGCGAGAAGCATGCGGATGGATTCGGCCAGGCCGTCGCGCTGTTTTGGTGTGGCCAGCCCGACCGCGGCGACGTGATGAGTGTCTCTGTGCGTATCGACCCCGACGTAGATTCCCGGCGGGAGCGAATCGGTGTCAACTGATGGGAGAGGTGTCGTGGATCTCATAACTGTGTCCCTCCGTCGCGGAAAATGCGGGAAGTCACCGTGGACCGAGCAGGAAGACAACACAAAGGTGAGACGTCGCGGTCAAGCTCCTATCAAGTCATGCCCGCCAAATCCTTGGGTGACAATGGCCCCGAAGCGGTGGACAGATCCACTCCAAGACAACCGTTTGACCGGTGTCGGTGGAGTTTGGAGTCACACCGCTTCGGGGCTATATCCATTGTCTATGTGGGGTTGGTCAACACCGTGCGGTCAGTATTTCTAGTCTACGCGGCAGTAAGTTCCGGAAAGGATCACCGCCTCGTCAATGACGTCGGCCAGGTTGTTCATGGTGGCCAGTTCAGGCATCGAGGCTTCGGAGAAGCAGCGGCGTTTAGCGGCTTCCCACTCGTCGTGCTGCTCGATCAGGACAGACCCGGACAGGCGCAGCAGGGCCGCGGCGTTGAGGAACGCGCCGACGACGTCGGTGCGACGTTTGAACTCCTCGTTCCAGCGGGTTCGTCGAGATCTGTCGCCAGCAGCGCTGCGGGAACAGGCGAATGCAAGCAGATTGGGTTGGGCGTCGGTGAGCATTGCGGCGACCTCCCGATAGGCACAGCCGAGCATCGTAATTACCCACCGAACTGTTTCTGAAGGTGTTCCGCATCGGGCTGGGCAAAGATCGTTCGGATGATCGAGGCGACCATGTCTTGGGATACTTTCAGGACCACGGCGAGGTCGTTTCGCATGTAGGGCACTCGGCAGCGCTGCCAGCCGGTTCAGAACCCTTCGTTCTCGCTGTCCCCCATATCGAAACCAAGCACTTCCCGGCGCCGGTCGGAGGCAACACCGACCGCGACGACGATCGCCTGGGACACGATACGGTGCCCGAGCCTCGCTTTGCAATAGTTCACGTCGAGGAACACAGACGGCTAGTGGCGGACGCCGAGGGTGCGGGCCGGGAACGGGGCGACCCCGGAGTCCAAGCCGGCGCAGATCCTAGACACCTTGAATTATTTCCCCTTGTCGACTCGACCCCGGTACCCGCGGGAATGGCCCGGGAGACCGTGAAACGCTCCGATCTGGCCGGCGACGGGCCTCGTACTCTCGGCTCTTCTGCGGATTCAGGCTCTATTCCTCGATCCACCGGTGAGGCTCGGAAGTTGACGGCGCGGTAAACAGAGAATGCCTTCCGAATCAGGAAAAATTGAAACTAATTAGGGTTCATTTCTACCGACTCGAGAGGCACCTCGTAGATGCAAGTTTTCCATTGATCTACTGCACTGTCAGCAACCTTCGATGACACGAATCTCGTGTCAGCCGCCGGGCTCGTCCCGGCGATGGCGTTGGCGGCTCGAACGGGCCATGCCGAGCTCGCCAACCGGTGGCTGACCTTGCCCGGATACCTCGGCGCGAACGCGGGCTTGAAAGTCACCGCGCTGGTCGCGGGAGTGCTCGCTGGCGCCGAATCCATCGACGACGTGGCGTTATTGCGTCACGGTGGGATGAAGAAACTCTTCGACGGCGCGTATGCACCGTCAATGCCAGGATCGTTCCTGCGCGCGTTCAACTTCGGCCACGTCCGCCAACTCGACGCGGTCGCCTCCAGATGGTTGATCAATGTCGCGAAGGCGACCCCGATCGTGGCAGGGATCGATGACCACGCCATAGATGAGTAATTCCTACTGGCTTCGTGGGCGCGGTGGCTTCTAAAGTCTGACGGAGGGTGTAAAACCCTTGGTGTGAACAATGAACTCAACACCCTCCTGACCACACTTTATGTCTTCCTCGACGACCGCATCCTCCAACGCCTCAGTCTGTCTCGAGCCGGCCGGCCGAGCCGCCGACCGGTCTTGACCGACGCAGAATTGCTCTGCCTGGTCGTGGCCCAGCACCTGCTGCAGTTCGACTCGGAAACCAGATGGGTCCGTTACGCCCACACCCACCTGAAGGACATGTTCCCGGGCATGCCCCACCAGCCCGGATACAACAAGCGCGTCCGCGCCGCAGGCACCCTGATCTCAGCCGTGATCACCGAACGCGCCCGAGACACCCCGTCCTGGCATGAACTGCTGCGCCTGGTCGACTCGACCCCGGTACCCGCGGGAATGTCACGGGAAACGGTGAAACGCTCCGACCTGGCCGGCGACGCAGGCTACGGGTATTGCGCCTCGCACTCCCGGTTTTTCTGGGGTTTCCCGCTCTACCTGATCAGCACACCCGAGGGCATGCCCGTCCTCTGGGCGCTGGCGAACCCGAAGATCGGTGAACGCGAAGTCACCCAAGCGATGCTCGAACAAGGCCACCATCTCGTCCCGGACGGGCAGGCCATCCTCGGCGACAAGGGCTTCGCCGGGAAGGACCTCGAGCGATTCATCAGTGAGGAACTTGGCGCCACCTTGATCCGGCCCGACCGCAAAGACGAGAAACCGAGATTCGGAAAGCTCGGCGGCATCCGCCAATGGATCGAGTCCTTGTTCGACACCCTCAAAGGACAACTCGGCCTCGAACGCCACGACGGCAGAACACTAGCCGGAGTTTACGCCTGAGTCGGCGCGAAACTCCTCGCCCTCGCCGCCGGAATCTGGCACAACTGGCTCATCGACGCACCCAGCAAACGCTCACTCATCGCCTACGACCACTAGGAATAAATCATCTAGACCACGAAGAGGACCTAGGTGTTCTTCCCATTGACGTTATGGACACGTTCGATGGGTGACTTGCTTCCGATGCCGGTATAGGGTCTGTGATGATTGTAGTGATGGATCCATTCCTTGTATGCGGCCGCGCGAACGGTCTCTGAGTCCTAGTGGTGGGCGTAGGCCTACTCGGACGCGAGTTTGCGGTGGAAGCGCTCGTCTTCCCGTTGGTTTGCGGCCGGTAGTGTCGGGTGTATTTGTGGCTGACCTGCTCGCCGAGGGTGCCATTGAACAGCTTCGAACGGTTGCAGGACCCGTTGTCGGTCATCACCCGGGTGACGGTGATGCCCAGGTCGGCGCAGAACGCGTTGGCGCGTTCCCAGAACCCGGCGGCGGTCTCTATCTTCTCGTTTTCCAGGATCTCGGAGTAGGCGATGCGGGAGTGGTCATCGATCGCCGAGTGCAGGGAGGCGTATCCGACCCGTGAACGATTCTTACGTCCCTTCGCCCGCCCCAGGGTGCAGTGGCCACCACCGTCGGGGATGCGGCCGAGCTTCTTCACATCCACATGCACAAGATCGCCCGGGTTAGAGCGTTCGTAACGCACCGGTTTAGGTTTGCGGATCCGCACCCCGGTGTTCAAATCAATGTGCCCCAACAACGGCACCCCGTATCGTTTGAGGACCTACGACACCGTCGACTGCGGAAGGTGCAGGTGGTAGGCGATCCGGTGCGGACCCCACCGCCGGGTCACCCGCAGGGCGACGATGCGTCGCTCGGTCCGCCGGGCCATCCGGTTCGGCGAGTGCCGCGGACGCGAGGACCGGTCCTGCAGCCCCGCCTCGCCCTCGGCCCGGTATCGGGCAACCCATTTGGAGACTGTGCCCGGGGCCACTTGGAAGCGCTCAGCGACGCGCGCCTGCGCCCAACCCTCGTTGAGGACCAGCTGGGCGATCTTCAAACGACCAGATGGATTCAGGGCGGCGCGGGCGTGGGTAACGTATGACACGAGGACCTCCGTGGATTGAGATGAGTGTGGTAGCCCATATCGATACCGGAGGTCCTCACCTCATGTCACATCACACGCCGCTGCACACAACCTCCGTGGGAAGAACACCTAGCGGTCACCTTCTTGGCCTGAATCGCTGTTCGCCCACACAACCCGGCGCGTCTGACGCACCTGTGCGATGAAAACACCGTGACGGTCATAGAGTCTGGACTCCTCGACGCAGAACTCTCGCGTTGCCCACATCGTGCTCTGGGTGACGAAGTGCCACGCGTGACGATCAAAGCGGACACCGGGCGCGAAATGGATCGTGAAATCAATCGTGGGCACGAACGCCGGCCGCTCCTCGCGGTAGAACATGCCGGGCGGCTGTGCATCGAGAAAGATCGCGGCAAGGCCGTACTGGCCCAGCTCCGGGGCCTGCTGGCTCGTCTCGTCGAAACGGATCCATGCCTCGGTCCGCTGGCGACGAACGTCGTCGGCGGCCGGGATCAGGCGGTGATCGAGGAAGGACTCGTATCTCATCTCGCCATAGGCGAAGTTGTATCGTGCCAGCGACATCGGATCAGGCAAGTGCCCGATATCCACCGGGAAATCGAGAACCCGTTCAGTCATTCCGCGCCCGAGCTTTCCAAAGGCGGTCAGCCGCGAGTGGCCCTGCACGAGTTCCACGTTGACCGCGGCGGTGGAGACTCCCTCATGGAGAACCTCGACCCGCCACCGGCCCGTGACATCGCGCACCGCACCGGTGAACTGGATACTGACACTGAGCGGAATGAACCCGTCGACCACCTGGACCGACTCAATCACACGAGCAAGAACGTATCCGCCGTAGATGCCGTCATATCCGTGCCACACCGCCGGGAACATCAGGCGGATTCCACGGGGACGCGGTGCACGAACGCGCTGGAGACCCTGGCGGCACCCCCCTCGCCGTCGATATGGTGCCACTGCGACAACTCGCGGCCGATCACGTCGGAGCCTTGGACAAGAATCTCCTCGTCCCCCCGGGGGTGAGCCGACCACCGCGCTTCGGATGTCACGAGGAAGTCCCGACCCGCAGAGGCGCCGATGGGCACGGACACGATCCCTTCAGACACCGCACACGCACCGAGCTCGTCCACGGTCCTGAAAATCGCCGGCCCACCGAACCAGGCGAGCACACGACAGCCTTCCGGCGCTCGCATCTGCGTCCGCAAATAGTACGCGGGAATGAAAACGAGGTCTCCGGGCACGTAGCGGACACCTTCGATCTCAAGGTATCCGTCAAGAACGATAAACTCCTCCGCCGCGAAATAACCACCAGGTGTGGTTCTCTCGAACCCGCGGGGGAATCGCCCCATGATTGTGAAGGTTGCACCGGCAGACGCAAGCGGCACAAGGGACAGTGAGCGATTGGCTCCCGGCATCGGCACGTCTCGCCACGTCTCAGGCTCCACCGACAGGTCCACGTATCTGGCCCGGGCCATCAGCGCCTGGGCCTGTCCGCGAGTGCGAGGGTCTTGCGCGCGCCCCGCAGTACCGCGAGGTCGATGAGGCGTCCGGCGGAGTCCAGCACAACCCCGCTGCCCTCGGCTTCGGCCTCGGCAAATACCTCGAGCACCGACTCTGCTTCGGCGATTTCCTCCTCGGTCGGTGTGAACACGTCGTGCACCACGGGGATCTGGGCCGGGTGGATGCAGGCGCGGCCCACAAAACCCTGACGACGCACGCGTTCAGTCGAGGCCAACAATGACTCAGGATCCGAAGTGAGCCGCGAGACCGGGCCAAGGGGCGGATTGATCTGCGCGGCCGCACTCGCGAGCACGATCATCGAGCGGATTCCGCCGAGCTCTGCCTCGTCTGCGCCGGGCTCAATACCGGTGTCAGCGCCCAAGTCGACCTCGCCGATCTGGAGCTGGTGCACCCGCGGGCCCTCCGCAATAGCGGGCGCTGCGAGAACTGCGCGGGCCGTCTCAATCAGCGGCATCAGTAGAGTGCCGATGTCTCCCCGCGCTGTCAGCAGGTCGGCCACCGCGGAAACATCGCCGGGGCCCTCACACTTTGCGATCACCAGGCCCGTGAGCGTCGGGATATTCGCCAGTGCGCCGGCGTCGGTGAGGAGGAGTGGGCCCGGGTTGATGCGAACCCAGAGCTCGGTCGCCAGGTCGGCGGGCTGCTCCCGCAGCCAGCGCACCACCGTCGAGCGCGCGTTGTCCTTCTCCGTCATCGGCACCGCATCCTCGAGGTCGAGGATCAGGGCGTCCGCTCCCCGGGTCAACGCCTTGCTGAGCTTCTCAGGGGCGTTGCCCGGAACGTAGAGGTACGATCGCGGCAGACTGACCCCGCTCATCCGACGACCGTCTCGCCCTTGATCAGTGACTTCGCCACGACCGTGCGCAAGACGTCGTTCGTCCCCTCACCGATGCTCATGAGGATTGCGTCACGATACAGTCGTTCGACCTCGAACTCCGTCGAGTACCCGTAACCACCGTGCACTTTGAGGGAGTCGATTGCTGCCTCCAGCGCCACCTCGGAGCAGAAGATCTTGGCCATCCCCGTCGCACCGTCAGCCCGCCCGTCACGAACGGCATCTGCTGACCAATACGCCATCAGTCGAGCCGCCTGGACTTGGGTGGCAAGCTGACCCAGTTTCATCTGAATGGCCTGAAAGTCGGAGATCGGCTTTCCAAAGGCGTGGCGCTGCTGCGAATAGGAGAGGGCCTCATCGTACGCACGCTGGGCGATGCCCACGGAACGCGCGGCGATGTTCACCCGTCCCCACTCGAGCGCCGAGAGCACTTGCTTCATGCCTGTGCCCTCGACCCCGCCCAGGAGCTGATCCTTGTGAACGCGAACGTTGTCGAGCTGGATCTCGGACGACTCGGTTCCCTTGTAGCCAAGCTTCGGGATGTCCTTGGTCACTTCGTAACCGGGGGTGTCCGCTTCGATCAGAAGGACACTCATTCCGGTGTGGGCTGGCGACGCACTCGGGTCAGTTTTCACGAGCACCGGCAGCGGGTCAGCGTACCGGGCATTGGTGATCCAGATCTTGGAACCGTTGACGACGTAGTGATCACCGTCGAGACGGGCGGTCGTGCGGATGCCCTGCAGATCGGTGCCCGCGTCGGGCTCGGTCAGCCCGATGCCTGTTCGCCGCTTGCCCGTGGCCAGGTCTGGCAGGTACTTTTCCTTCTGTTCGGTGGTGCCGTGCATGGCGAGGAGTCGGCATGACAACGAATGGCTGCCCAGAATGCCGGCAATCCCCATCCAACCACGCGCGATCTCCTCGAATACGAGCGCAAAGGCAACCGGATCCAGGTCGAGGCCGCCGTATTCTTCAGGAACGGTGATACCGAACAGACCCATATCGGCCATACCCTTGACGATCTCGGTCGGGTAGCGGTCCGACTGTTCCCACTCGCGTGCGACCGGGATGATCTCTCGGTCGACGAACCGTCGCAACAGTGCACGAAACTCGCCCTGTTCCTCGTTCAGCTTGAAATCCATTGGTAATACCTTTCGAAGAGGACGGTCACGGCCGTCGGTTCAGTGGAAAACGGGAAGGGCACGGCCATCGGGCAGGTCGGTCCAGCCGACATTCACCTGGTCGCCAATTGCCCATTGGTCGCCGTCAACAAGACGGGTGAGGATGAGCGGCCCTTCGGTGAGGCGCACGCGGGCCACCGTGTAGGGGACGTCGACGTCTGGCCGTGGTGCCCGGTGGATCACGGTGCAGGCATCGACCTCGCCGGTACCCGCAGTCTCGCGAAGTTCCAGGTGATCCATTGATGAGCAGGCTGTGCACACTGCGCGGGGCGGGTGCTGAAGGTGCCCGCACTGCGTGCACTCCTGCACCATCAGCCGGTGTTCACGCGTGGCGTCCCACCATCCGGTGGTCACGTCATCAGCGGGGGGAACTTCAGGAAGGCTCATCGGTCAACTCCTAGTACAACTGTCGCGTGGGTGGACAGGATGCCACCGGTGCCGTGGGCCACAGCGGTGCTGGCGCCCTCGACCTGCCGGTCTCCGGATTCGCCCCGTAGTTGACGGACCGCCTCGACCAGCAGCAGGATGCCGTACTGTCCCGGGTGGCAATAGGACAGGCCACCACCGGAGGTGTTGAGCGGTAATGCTCCGCCGGGCCGGATGCGGCCATCTGCGATGAAGCCAAGAACTTCGCCACGACCGCAGAAACCCAGCGCTTCGACGCTCAGCGCAGCGGTGATGGTGAAGGAGTCGTAGACCTGCAGAACGTCGACATCGGCAGGAGTTATGCCCGCGCGCGCGAAAGCGTCCCGACCCGATCCGATGGCACCCGGAGCGGTGAGGTCATCCACCGCGGTGAAAGACGTGTTGGTCGTCCGCTCGCCGTATCCCAGAATCTCCACGGGTTTGCGGGGGAGGTCGCGCGCCCGCTCGAGCGAGGTGAGCACCACTGCGCCGCCCCCGTCGGTGACCAGACAACAGTCGGCCACGGTCAACGGGCTCGAGATCATTGCCGAGGTCACGACGTCCTCCGCCGTGATCGGGCCCTTCCCATAGCGGAACGCCTTCGGGTTCAGCAACGCCCACTCGCGGGCGGCGACAGCGATCTCCGCGAGCTGTTCGCGGGTTCCGCCGAACTTGTGGAGGTACTGCTGGGCAGCCATCGCATAATACGAAACCGGGAAGAGCATGTCGTACGGCTCTTCAAACTGGGCCTCGGGGATGTGCGGCTCGTGCACGCCGCCAAGCCTGCGCGATTTCGCTGAACGCTGGTTTGAGGCGAAGCTGATGACGATCGTCGTCGCTTGACCGGCCTGAATGGCTTGGGCCGCGCGAGCGACCATCATCTCGTAGGCTGACCCGCCCGCGAAGGTCGAGTCGGTCCAGGTCGGCTGAATCGCAAAATAGTCGGCGAGCTGGGTTGCCGAAAAGCGAGAGATACCGGTCGTGGCGATGCCATCGACGTCAGCGAGGGTGAGCCCGGCATCGGCCAGCGCTCGCGTCACCGCCTGTGACTGCAGGGTGAGGATTGACTTGCCGGTCACACCGAGATCAGATTCGGCCGCCCCGACGATGGCCACGCGCGCAGTCATCGTGCACCCGGGCCATCTGCGCTGCCGAGGAGCACAGTGGCATGGGCCGGTGCGGCAACGGTGCGACCTTCTGAACCGTCCTCGCCCACAACAACCACCCGCTGCTCAAGCACCAGATACTCGTCGCCAACCTCGGTGATCGTGCCTTCGCAACGTACCGTTTCACCGGCGAACACCAGGTTTCGGAAGGTGAAGTCGAGCTTGTGCGTGAACGACTGCGGACCGAGCCAGTCCTGGATCTGCTCCACGAGCAACGCGCCGAATACTTGACCGTCAACTACCGGGCCGGGCAGTCCGTTCTCCGCCACGACCTCGGGATCGTAGTGGAGTCTGTACCAATCCCAGGTCGCTCCTGCATACGCCACCATGTCAACGAGGTTGATGGTGCGCTCAAGGACCGGCATCGAATCTCCCACCTGAAAGGTCACTTGGCAACTCCCGACTGGACGAAAATTATGGTCTCCTTGTTTTCGGCCAACTCTTCACCATGCTGATTGGTGTAGGTCGCGGCCGAGGTGACGACGAGCATGTCTGCGCCCGTGCTGGTCTTCTTCTCGGCGAGATCAGTGATCTCCCAGGTCGCGGTTATGACGTCCTCGGGCCTGATCCGCCGGTGGAAGGTGTACCAGTTGCCGCCCCGCACCTTGCGGGTACCGGGGATCTCGATCTCCCACACGTGGCCGGCGTAGCCGTCGGCGGCAATCGGCAGGTTCGCGTACTGGTTGGTCTCGCACACGAGGGTCAGGGGTGCGGTGACGCCCTGCAGGCCCTGGGAACGCGCGTACTCGGGATCGGAGTACAGCGGGTTGTTGTCGCCGATCGCGAGACCGAAGTAGCGTCCGGCGGCACCACCGAGCTCCTCGGGAGCGGTGTACACCTTCGTAGTGCCCAGAAGGGCCCGGACCTCGTCGGTGATCAAGCTCATGCCTTGTCCTCCGGGTAGAGGGCCATCGGGAGCACTTCGAGCATGAACTCGGGGCGAAGCAGTGCCTTGCAGATGCCGCCGGTCGAGGCCGGCCACGGTGCCTTCAGCATCCGTTCCCGCACCGGCGCCACCTCGCGGTAGACCGGGAGAGCCGACTCCACGCAGTACTCGGTGGTCCACAGCAGGTTCTCGGCGCCCAGACCGGCGTGGGTGAGCAGCTCGATGATCGACCCATAGGTCACCTCGGCCTGGGCCGCCATGTCGCCCGGATAGAGCACCTCCTGGGTCTTCATGTCGAGCGAGGCGAATCCAGACATGTACAGCGTGCGACCCGCTTTGATCCCCGGCGCGTAGGTCAGCGTGTCGTAGCGCGACCAACCCGGGTTGACCAACTCGAGCGGGTGCCGGGACGCCGTGACGTCGATGGCGATCAATGACTCGGGGTGGTGGAGTCGGCTCATCAGAATTCCACCGGCCCCGGGGTACACACCGGCTCCGCCCAGACGCTCTTTACGCACGCGGTGAGTGCCCTTGTAGACGTCGCGCGTCGCAGGGGTCGAGTAGTCATAGGTCGTGACGGCCTGATCGATCGACATTCCGGCGCGCTGCAGGAGGTCGTCCGCCTTGTCGAGGCAGTAGGCATACTGGCTGACAAAATCACCGGCGAATACGACGTTGCCATCCGCATCGATGGGGACCACAGTGGGGAGGTAAACCGCCCCGTCGGTGCCTTCCTTGACGGCCGAGCGCTGCCAGGTGCCTGCCTCCCGCGACTCACTTGCGACCATCAGTTCACGGCCGCCCCCCTTCTTGGCCATGAGTTCGACCTCCAGGAAAGCCGTGCGACGCACGAGCCGCTCGACGATGATCGTCGACACGACTGGCTCATGCCCGCCGAAGAGTTCCTTGCGGACAGCGACCGCGGCCTCATAGTCCCCGATCCCTGACACCGTGACGTTCTCGGTGATGCGCACGACGTCTTCCGGCCCGAAGCCAGCACCTTCAAGGATTGTGAGGACCTTGGTGTAGGCGATGCGCGCTTGCTGTTCCATCGTGCCTGTAACCGTCATCTTGCCGACGGTCTCATCAAAGGCAGCGCTGGTGTGCCCCGAGGTCCACGCGCTTTCGCCTTCCGTGAGGCCCAGGCTGAAGGTGAAGCCTTCGTAGGGGAACCAAGTGAATTTGGGTGTGGTGATCGCTTGCAGAGCCATAGTCGTCCTCTTTATTTGCTGTCTTCAACCGTTGTCTTGGCGACGACGGTCATGATGTTGTGGAGAGTGGGTTGATCTTCGAGGGCCTCGATCGCGGCGATGATGCGGGCGCTGTCGTCGCCGACGTTGCCGGTGAACTTGGCGTGGAGCTCCGCGTCGCTCAACGGGTTGTCTGGTCCCCCGGCGCTGCGTTCAACAGAGCCCACAATTCGCCGCCCGTCGCGCAGTCCCACCAGCACCTCGCCGCGTGCGTCTGCAGCGACGTTCGCAGAGGGGGCGAGCTCGATCGATATGCGCGCGGCGATTTCGGCAACCTGCGGGCGAGAAATGCTTGCAGGTTCGAATGTCGCCAACGTCATATCCTGATCGACGATGATGGCGGCCGCGCTCCACGGAAGCGAGAACTTCGCCGCATACGGGCTCGCCGGACGGGTCAGATCGCGGCTGGTGTCACACACTACCGACGCCGAGTCCGGGTGTACCCGTGCGGTGACGAATTCGACATCCTCCGGGGCAAAATTCACCTGGCGTCGGGCAGCCTTTAGTGCATCAAGCGTTGCGTGAGAGAGCTGGCAGGCCGGGTACGGTTTGATGCCGATCCGTGTGGTTTCCCACCGCTCTCCCAGAGCGTCGACGATGCTCTCGGGATTGGTGGCCCCGCTCGCGAGAGCATCAAAAACTCCGTGAGGCCCGTCAAAAACCGTCTCCGGGCCGGTGGCTCCCGCTGAGGCGAGGCGGGCGGCGATGATGCCAGACTGTGAGGCGAAACCCGGGTGCAGCTGCTTGGTCGACGCGCCGGTGGCCAGGAAGGCGAGGAGACCCCCAGCCTGACTGCCGGCAATCCCGAGTGCATTCGTGGTCTGCTCGACGTCGAGTCCGCACAGGCGCGAGGCGATGAGAGCTGAAGAGAATACCCCGGCGACCATGGTCGCGTGAAGTCCGCGAGAGTGGAAGCCGTGCGGGGCGGCTGCGGCGATTCGGCACACCGCTTCGTAGCCGACGATCGCCGCCAGGAGGATCTCCTCGCCGGAAGCACCGACCTGCTCCCCAACCGCGAAGGCCGCGGGGAGCACGACCGCCGTGGCGTGAACCAGCCCGCCCGCATGGGTGTCGTCAAAGTCAAGCGCGTGCACCAGGGTTCCGTTCGCCAAAGCCGCGGCCGGCGCCGACACTCGCGCCGAGGTGCCCAGGATCGTGGACTCCGGTGGACCCCCCAGGCCGCGGGCGACGTGGATGGCCGGGTCTGCCGAGCCCGACCGGAACCCTGCAATCGAGTTGCCGATGCCGTCGAGCAGGTGACGCACGGCGGCCTCACGCACGGGCTCGGGCATTGTGGTCACACCGAGCCCCCACGTTGCCAGGTCGCGCGCAATCATCGTGTCGCTGCTTCCGCCTTGGCGCCACCACGTGGCATCTCGCTGTCAACCGGAATTCCGAACGCTCCCTGCGCCGTCAACCTCTCGATCGTTTCCCTGTCGAATCCGGCGACGTCACTGAGAACATAGTCGAAATCCTCGTTTCGTCTCGGTGCACGCCGGTACTCAGGAATGTCATTGCCCACGCGCACGGGTGAGGCCACCTGCTTGAGAGTACCGAAGTGAGGGTGCTCAGTCTCAACAATGAGGTTGCGGGCCCGGGTGTGGTCCTCCTCCAGAGCCGCCCCCACATCGTTGATAGGGCCACACGGAATCGACGCTGGGTACAGTATGCTCAGCCACTCATCGACCGTCTTGGTCGTGAAAATCTCTTCCAGCTCGGCGAGCAGCTCCTTGCTGTTCTGCTGGCGGCCGGAGAAGTTCCCGTAGGGGGACTCCTCGAGAGCCCACTCTGGCCGGCCGACCAAGGGTGCGAGCCGTTGCCAGAATTTCTCCTTCGCGCAACCCACCACAATCCAGCCGTCGCTTGCCATGAAGGCCTGGAACGGCACGAGCGAGGGATGGGCCGAGTGCCTCGTGCGAACCGGGGTGAATCCCGCGTTCAAGTGCCAGGTCGCCGGGTAGGTCAGCATGGCGATTGCGGTGTCATACAGACTCACGTCGCAGTCCATACCCACACCGTCACGACGTGCGGCGTGGAGTCCGCTGAGCAACGAGATCGCCGCCACCAGCCCACCGGAATAGTCGACCATCGAAAGTCCAGACTTGGTGGGCGGGCCATCAGGCTCGCCGGTGAGGTCCATCCAGCCACTGAGGCCCTGCAGGATGTAGTCATAGCCCGGTTCGCTCTGACGCGGACCGGTCATTCCGAAGCCGGAGAGCGAGACACACACGATCGCAGGATTGAGGTGCTTCAGATCGTCATATTTGATGCGCATCTTGGCCGGCACATCACCGCGGAGGTTGGAGTAGACCACATCGGCGGTCTTGACGAGCTCCTCAAAGACCTCTCTGCCGGATTCGGTCGAGAGATCCAGGGAGAGGCTCTTCTTGTTGCGGTTGAACGTCTCGAAGAAGAGTGAGTCCTCGCCTTCGAAATAGGGGGGAACGTACCGTCCGACGTCACCGCCGAATCGTGGATCTTCGATCTTGATGACCTCGGCGCCGAGGTCGGCGAGGTGAACCGACCCAAAGGGCCCCGCACCGTACTGTTCTACTGCGATGATGCGTACATCCTCGAGGGGTTTCATGTAATACTCTCCCTGATTTCAGCGATCATGGTAATGAGCTCATCCTGCGCAGCACGTATCTCAGCTGGGGTCATGCCGTGTGTCGGGGCGCTCAGCTTGACCGCGTCGGCCAGCCCGTTGTATGCGGTGATGCGCTCGGCGACCTGGTCACGAGTGCCAGCCATCGTGAGCACATCGACCATCGAGTCCGATACCTCGTTCGCAAGGTAGTCTGCGCCGCGTCCCTGCCGGAATGCATCGATGACCCGCTCTTGTTCTTCAGCCAGTCCGTGAAAGTCGAAGAAGTCGGCGTAGCTGCGCACGCTTGCATAAAAGCCCACGGTGCCCGCGACGTAGCGTCGCGCGGTCGTGATGTCCTCGTGAACTCCGCAGCAGGCGGAGACCACCACGTCGACGTCGGCGAGTGATTTGCCTTCGACCTTCTGGACGCCAGCTTCGAGCTCGGGCAGGACCCGGTCCGCCAGGAATGCCGGCGAGCAGAGCTCGTGACTGATCCAGCCATCGCCGATCTCGCCGGCGAGCTGAGTCATGATCGGACCCATGGCGGCGAGGTAGATCGGAATATCGGATCGGATCTGGTTGAGTGCGCGCTCGTAGCCGCGAATGCGCATCGGTTCGAAGTCGCCGTCGAGGTCGATGGGGCTGCCATCGGCCGCCCTGGACCAGAAATGGCGCACGTTGCGCACGGTCTCGCGCATATGGGCCACGGGCTTCCCCCAGCTCGCGTTGTGCCATTGTTCGTTGAGGCGCCGGACGCCCGAACCGACACCAAGGATGAAACGGCCGTCCGAGATCTCGTCAATGTCGAGCGCCTCGAGCGCCAGGATCATGGGGCTACGGGTGAAGCCAAGCGCGATGCCCGTGGCCACCTTGGCCGTCGTGGTCGCTCCTGCTACAGCGGCCGCAGTGACGGTCGCGCTGCGGTGGAGCTCTTGGACCCACAGAGTCTCGGCCCCCGCTGCCTCAGCCCGACGGCTCACGTCGAGCAGTTCGGCCATCGACTCACCCCAAGGCTGGAAGGTGATCCTCATCTGGCTACTCGCCGCCCAGGCCGAGCGGCTGCCTGCCCTCGGGAAAAATGCCTTCGAGCTGTTCTGCTCCACGCTTGTAGACGTAAAAAATACGTTTGAACGAGCAGACCTCGTCACCGGTCTGGTTCAGCGTGCGAGTGCGGACGGTGACGATGCCGGCGTGGGGGCGACTTCCGGACTCACGCTTCTCAAGCACGATCGACTCGCTGAACAAGGTGTCCCCGGCAAACACCGGGTGGGTCATCTTGATGTCGTCCCACCCCAGATTTGCGAACGCGTTCTGCGTAAGGTCAGTGACACTCTGGCCCACAGCGATTGCCACCGTCAGGGTCGAGACGACCAGCGGCTGGCCGAACTCGGATTTCTTGGCATATTCTGCGTTGAAATGCATCTGGTTGGTGTTCATTGTCAAGAGGGAGAACCACGTGTTGTCGGCTTCCGTCACAGTGCGGCCGAGAGGGTGCTTGTAAACGTCGCCCACCTCGAAATCCTCGAAGAAGCGCCCGGTCCAGCCCTCTTTGATTGACATCTGAATACCTTTCAAAAATGTGAGTTCGATTAGAACAATACTAATTGTCAGACATTTTGATTGTCAAGGCAGACGCCGCGCGCCCTCGTTTGCTCCCGACGGACACGAGTCGCCTCAGCCCCGGGGATGCCGGGCGCCCGGGTCAGCGGTTGCTCACCTTGCCGAACAGGTTTGCGATCGGTGCAAGCAGCATCGGGCGTGCGGCAACGAGCGCGCCCGCTGTCACGGCGATTGACAGCGCAAACCACCAGAAGCCGACCCAGTTCACGACGTCTTCTCCGGCGAACATGTGATTCAGGTTGCGCAGTGCACCGGTCGCCAAGACGAGGATGACATGGGCCAGGATGAAAAGGGCGAAGAAGATCATTGTCGGAAAGTGGAGGGCCCGCGCCAGTGGAGCCGGATAGATCCGATTCAGCCTGTCGGCCTTCGCGGGCCACCACTGACTCATGCGCACCCCGGTGATGATTGCAATCGGCGCGGCCACGAACACGACGATGAAGTACATCAGTTGCTGCAGGCTGTTGTAGTTGACCCAGCCATTCTCAACGGGCCAGTCCAATGTCATGTATTGCAGCAGTGCAGACGCAGCGTTGGGGAACACTTCCAGGCTCGTCGGGACTATTCGCGCCCAGTGCCCGGTGACGAAAAGAAGAACGACAAAGATGAGCCCGTTTGCCATCCACAGAAGGTCAAGTGAGGTGTGCAGCCACAGATTGATGCTCACCTTCGTCCCGCCCTTCTTCGGCGTCCAGAATGCCGGCGGCTTCAGCTGTGAGCGCACCTGGAGGCCCGAGCGAATGATCAAGGCGATCATGAAGAAGTTGAGGAAGTGCGCCCACCTTGCCCACGCAGGAAAGCCAGCCTCAGTGTTCTCCGGCAGGGCGTACTCTCCGGGATATCGCTTGAGGAATTCTGGCACCCCGGGCAGCGTTGTCAGCCCACGGGCCGCAAGCACCAGGATCGCTGCAACGATCACCGCCGCCAGCGAGCCGAGCACGCCCATCTTGACCCAGTATCCGAGAGTCTTCTGGCCGATCATGATGGGTTCACGCGCGGGCCTTGCAGGCTTTGCGCGCGTTACAGAAACGGCAGGGCGTGCGGTTTCTGCAGGCACTACAGGTTGTGCAGGCACTGACGGCTGTACAGGCACTGCCGGTTTTGCCGGCTCGGCCGGTTTTGCTGCTGGAGCCGGGGTCGCCACCGGTTGGGGCTGAGCGGGAACGGCATGATCGGTTTCTGATGTCGTTGATCGCCCAGCCGCCGTTGGTCCATCTGCCGTTGTAGCCTCCTGACCTGTGCGAGTGGGCCGAGCGGGCGCGAACCCGGCCGCCGGCCAGGCATCGCCACCTGCAACTCGTGGTAGGCCACGGCGCAACGATACCCCTCCGGTATCTGGCTCAGTCGGCTCAGCAGCCGGCACCTCAGCGGCAGTTGCCTCCATTGCTTGATTCGCCTGGACGGGCTGCTCGGGCTGAGCCCCTCCGACAGGCGCCGAGCGGTCAGGCTCCCGCGCGGGAGCGGTCGGTTCAGAATCCGGGCTCACCCCGGCGGCCGCTGCGGTGACGCGACTGGGCGGCCACGGCGCACCGCCGACCACACGAGGCAGCCCCTGGCGCACGACGGGCGCCCCGACCTGAGTCTCTGCAGCCGTTTCCTGAACGGTCTCCTCGGGGGCCAGCGACGACGATGGAGTGGGTGTTGCGGGGCCAGCAGGCGCACTCTCCACCAACGCCACTCCCCCCGGCGCTTCGTCCGTCGGCTGTGGCGCTCCAGAATCGTGTTCGGCACCGAGGCCAGGGGGCGCGGCAGCAATAGGCGGCCACGGCTCGCCTCCGTGCGTACGCGGCAAACCTTGACGAATCTGACCCGTGTACGTTGCCAAAACTACTTCTTTCCCGCTTCCAGCGCGCTGATGAGCTGCGGAACGACAGTGAACAGATCGCCGACGATACCGTAGTCCGCCACCTCGAATATTGGAGCGTCGGCATCCTTATTGATCGCAACGATCATCTTTGACGTCTGCATCCCCGCGCGATGTTGTATCGCCCCTGAAATACCGAGCGCGATATACAGCTGCGGCGCGACCGAGACACCAGTCTGTCCCACCTGATGGTTGGCGCGGATATAGCCCGCGTCGACTGCAGCGCGCGAGGCGCCCACAGCCGCGCCCAGCACGTCCGCGAGATCTTCGACCAGCTTGAAGTGGTCCTCTGAGCCAAGACCGCGCCCGCCCGAAACAACCTTCACCGCGCCGCGCAGCTCAGGCCGTGACGACACTGCGGTCTCTTCTTCGAACGACTCGACGATCGAAGAAGGCTTACCCGAGGGCTCTACAGTGAGCGTTTCAAGGTCGACGGCCTGTGCGGCTGCCCGAGCGTCGATAGACCCTTGCCGAACCGTGATGACAGGGGCGCCGAAGGTGGCCGTCGAGGTGACGTTGTAGGCCCCGCCGTATACCGAGTGGTGGGCAACAACGCCGACGTCATCCCGCGAGATACCGGTTGCGTCCGCCGAAATCGAATGCTTGGCGCGCACGGCGAACCGTGCAGCGATGTCGCGCCCATCAGGCGAGTGCGACACCAGGATCGCTTCAGGATTCACTCGCTCAGCCGCAGCCGCGAGCGCATCAACCGCCCCACCATCCAGACCGGTGCCGTCGGCCACGAGCACGGCGGCGGCGCCGAGTTCGGCGACTTCCCCGGCATGGTCGGCTGAACCCAGGAGCAAGGCCACAGGGGTTCCCACTGCATCAGCCGCACCGATGAGTTCTGCGGCAGATTTCGCGATTGCACCTGCAGGCGTGGTCTCTACGACGACGAGGATCGCGTCAGCAGCATATTCAGTCATATCTTCGCCCCTAAGCCAAACGGTTCTTGAGCAGGAAGTCGGCAAGGTCCTTGCCTGCTTCTCCGTCATCAACGATCTTGATACCTGCCTCGCGCGGAGGTTTCTCTGCAATGCTCAGCATGATGGATCGGGCGACTTCAGGATCATCTGCGCGCACGCCCAGGTCGGCAAGCGACACAGTCTCGAAAGGCTTCTTCTTCGCAGCCATGATCCCTTTGAAGCTCGGAAAGCGCGGATCAGGGAACGCCTCGGTGATCGAAACCACTGCGGGGAGCTGAGCCGACACCCGCTGCGCACCGCCGTCGATGGGTCGCGTGCCGGACACTTTGGAATCCGTGATTTCAATCTCGCTCAAACCCGTCAGCTGAGGCACTTCCAAATACTCGGCAATTGCCGCTGGAACCATGCCGCCCGAGCCATCAGTCGACACGTTGCCCGAGATCACCAGGTCAAATCCGTCCCGTTTGATCGCAGCGGCAAGGACCTGTGCCGTCAACACGATATCGGCTCCCGCGAGAGCCTCGTCGGCCACATGAATCGCTCTGTCGGCGCCCATGCCCAAGGCCTTGCGCACGGTCGATACTGAGCCCGCTGGCGCAGCCGCGAGTGCAACAACCTCTGTGCCCGGATTGGCGTCAGCGTAGGTCAGGGCCGCTTCAAGCGCCCGCTCGCTGATCTCGTCGAGTACAGCCTCACTGGCCCCGCGATCGGCGAGGCCGGTCTCGAGGTTGAGCTTTCGGTCGCCATACGTGTCCGGTACTTCTTTGACCAGGACGATCAGCTTCATCGATTCTCCTTCAACGTCTCCCGCGAACACTCTATACGGGGTCACCCACAACAAAACAACTGCGACAGTCAAAACTCAGACATTTTCGGTATTATTGATTTGTGCGTCACAGCACGGACGGGAATAGCGGCACGACCGACGTGGAATATTGGTTCTGCAACTCAGATCGAACTGAAAAGGCAGTGACTCGTCACGCTCAGAAGATCGCGGAACGCCAGCACTTCACTGAGGATTGCCCGCACTGAGGCCGTGGTGGAGTAGAGCAACCAGCAAGCCCGGTCGCTGTATACGCACAGCGGGAGGTCGCGCCGTCAAGCGCGGGAGAACTCGCTCATTTCACCGTCAATGTATACAATGGAGTTCCATGAAGGCAGGCGAACGCGCATACACGGTGCTCCGCGATGACATTCTCAACTGGCGCCTGGCTCCCGGCACACCGTTGGCCGAGATCGAGCAGGCCGAACGCATCGGAGTCTCGCGCACGCCGGTTCGAGAAGCCCTCGCCCGACTGATCGCCGAAGGACTCGTGGAGTCCCGAGGTCGCGTCGACTCCGTTGCCGCCTTTTCCACCGACCACCTCGTCGAGTTGTTCGAGTTCCGTGAGGCACTCGAGACCCAGGCCGCTCGCCTGGCCGCCCGCCGCCGCGATCCTGAGGTCTTCCGGAGTCTCCGTGACGAGTTCCAGCTCGCCGCCGCCAAGAGCTCCGTCGACGAGAGTGAACGGGATGCCTTCTACGCGCTGGTCGCCCGCTTCGACGCCGCCGTCGACCGCTCGGTGGACAACCGCTACCTCACGAACGCCCTGACCGGCCTGCGCACCCACCTGGTCCGCGCCCGCCGGCTCTCCCGGGACAACCCGGAACGCCTGGCCCGCGCGGCAGCCGAACACCTGCTCATCACCGAGGCGATCCTTGCCCAGGACGAGACCCTCGCGGTGCAGGCCACCGCCGTGCACCTGCATTCCAGCCTGGTCAACGTGATGGCCACCCTGCGGCAGACCGAGCCGCAACCGGCGTGAAACCGGCCCCGAATCAGACAAGCCCGATCACTACAGAAAGAGCATCCATGAAAATGCACAACGTTCGTGTCCACTCCAGCGAAGAGAACCTCCAGAAGGAGGACCAGCTGGCCTGGAAGATCGCCGAAGTGGCCACCGACCCAGTGGCGGTGACCGATGACGTGACCGACATGATCATCAACCGCATCATCGACAACGCCGCCGTGGCCGCCGCCTCGATCGGCCGTCGCCCGGTCTCCGCCGCCCGCGCCCAAGCGCTCTCCCACCCGCAGTCGGTGCACGGCAAGGGCGCGAACGTGTTCGGCCCGGATGCCGCCATTCGCACCTCCCCGGAATGGGCGGCCTGGGCCAACGGTGTGGCGGTGCGCGAACTGGACTACCACGACACATTCCTGGCGGCGGACTACTCGCACCCGGCAGACAACATCCCGGCGATCATCGCCGTCGCCCAGCACGTCGGCGAAGAGCGCGGCCTCACCGGATCCGACCTGGTACGCGCCATGGCGACCGCCTACGAGATCCAGGTCGACCTGGTGAAGGCGATCTGCCTGCACAAGCACAAGATCGACCACGTCGCCCACCTCGGGCCGTCGGCAGCAGCCGGCATCGGCACCCTCCTCGGCCTCGACACCGAGACGATCTTCCAGGCCATCGGCCAGGCCCTGCACACCACCACGGCCACCCGGCAGTCCCGCAAGGGCGAGATCTCGAGTTGGAAGGCTCACGCCCCGGCGTTCGCCGGGAAAATGGCCGTGGAGGCCGTCGACCGGGCGATGCGCGGCGAGACCAGCCCCACCCCGATCTATGAGGGCGAGGATGCGGTGATCGCCTGGCTGCTGGATGGCCCGGATGCCTCCTATGAGGTGCCCCTGCCGGAAGCAGGCGAGGCGAAGAGGGCGATCCTGGACACCTACACGAAGGAGCACTCGGCGGAGTACCAGGCGCAGGCGCTGATCGACCTGGCCCGCAAGCTGCACCGCGAACATCCGGAACTGGCCGAGGGCGACAGCATCGACAGTATCGTCATCCACACCTCGCACCACACGCACTATGTGATCGGATCGGGAGCGAACGACCCGCAGAAGTACGACCCGAGTGCGAGCCGCGAGACCCTGGACCACTCGATCCCGTACATCTTCGCGGTCGCCCTTCAGGATGGCGCCTGGCACCACGTGGACTCCTACACGCCGGAGCGCGCGAACCGCGCCGACACGGTGACCCTGTGGAACAAGATCACGACGGTCGAAGACGCCGAGTGGACCCGCCGCTACCACTCGCTGGACATCAGCGAGAAGGCGTTCGGTGGGCGGGTGGAGATCACGATGACCGATGGAACCACGATCACCGACGAGCTGGCGGTCGCCGACGCGCACCCGCTGGGTGCCCGTCCGTTCGCCCGCGCCGAGTATGTGGCGAAGTTCCGGATGCTCGCCGAAGGCGTGCTGGAGGATGCGGAGATCGAACGCTTCCTCGCTCTCGTCGAGCGTCTGCCAGAATTGACCGCCGACGAGTTCGGAGGCCTCACCATCCAGGCGATTCCCGGAATCCTGGCGGCCGCACCCGCCCCGGAAGGACTGTTCTGATGTTGTATGCCAAGACGAATCCCACCGAGAAGCGCCGCCTGTTTCGCGAGCGCCTGGCGACCGGGGAGCTGCTGCGCTTTCCGGGGGCGTTCAACCCGCTGTCTGCCCGGATGATCGAGACGAAGGGTTTTGACGGTGTCTACATCTCCGGCGCGGTGTTGTCGGCCGACCTCGGCCTGCCCGACATCGGGCTGACCACGCTCAGCGAGGTGGCCGGCCGGGCGAAGCAGATCGCCCGCATGACCGAGCTGCCCGCGATCGTCGATGCCGACACCGGCTTCGGCGAGCCGATGAACGTCGCCCGCACCATCCAGGAGATGGAGGACGCCGGGCTCGCCGGCCTGCACATCGAAGACCAGGTGAACCCAAAGCGTTGCGGGCACCTCGACGGCAAGCAGGTAGTGGATGAGGACACCGCGCTCAAGCGCATCCGTGCCGCCGTCGACGCTCGCCGGGACGAGAACTTCCTCATCATGGCGCGCACCGACATCCGCGCCACGGCGCCAGGGGACGGCGGCCTGCGGCTGGCGACCGAACGCGCCAAGAAACTGGTCGACGCCGGGGCCGACGCCATCTTTCCCGAGGCCATGGGCACCCTGGCCGAGTTCGAGGCGGTGCGCGCCGCCGTCGACGTGCCGATCCTGGCGAACATGACCGAGTTCGGCAAGAGTGACCTGTTCACGGTCGACCAGCTCGCTGGAATCGGCATCAACCTGGTGATCTGGCCGGTCTCGCTGCTGCGCCTCGCCATGGGGTCGGCCGAACGCGGCCTGGACACGCTCAACGAGCACGGCACCCTGGAGCCGATCCTCGGCCAGATGCAGCACCGCGCAGACCTCTACACCTCACTGGACTACGAGGGCTACAACCGGTTCGACACCAACGTGTTCAACTTCCAGGTGGAACGCTGAGAGCAACCAACCGCCGTCATCGTCCCCGGACTGAGATTCGGTGACGGTGGCGGCATCACCCTCATCCGGGGTGATGAACCCCACGTCAGTGAGCCGCACGTCACTGAGCCCCGAAACAACAATTCCAAACCAATGAACAGGCTGCGAAGGAGCACCATGACCACCACCGACATCAAGAAGGGCCTAGCCGGAGTCGTCGTCGACCACACCGCGATCTCCAAGGTCAACCCTGACACCAACTCCCTGCTGTATCGCGGCTACCCCGTGCAGCAGTTGGCCGCGCACTGCAGTTTCGAGCAGGTTGCCTACCTCTTGTGGCACGGTGAACTACCCACCGACGACCAGTTGGCCGAGTTCCAAGCGACCGAGCGCGGCCGACGCGCACTCGACGCCAATGTGAAAGCCACCATCGACCTGCTGCCGATGACCGCGCATCCGATGGATGTTCTGCGAACCGCGGTCAGCGCGATCGGGGCATCCGACCCCGACGCCGAAGACTCCAGTGCAGAATCGAACCTGGCCAAGGCGATAAGCCTCTACGCGAAGCTCCCGGCGATCGTCGCTTACGACCAGCGGCGTCGTCGCGGCGAAGAACTCGTACCCGCGCGTGACGACCTGGACTATTCGCAGAATTTTCTGCACATGACATTCGGTGAGATTCCGGATGCGGTCGTCGTCGATGCATTCACCGTGTCGATGATCCTGTACGCGGAGCACTCGTTCAACGCGTCGACCTTCACCACACGTGTGATCACCTCGACGCTGAGCGACCTCTACTCTGCAGTGGTCGGCGGCATCGGGGCGCTGAAGGGTCCGCTGCACGGTGGGGCGAACGAAGCGGTCATGCACGTGTTCGACGAAGTCGGCGACGCCGCCAACGCGGAGGCCTGGTTGGAGAATGCGCTGGCCGAGAAGCGCAAGATCATGGGCTTCGGGCACCGAGTGTACAAGAACGGCGACTCGCGGGTGCCCACGATGAAGGCGGCGTTGGACACCCTCGTCGACCACTACGACCGTCCCGAGGTGTTGGAGTTGTACACGGCACTCGATGAGGCGATGACCAGCCGCAAGAACATCCTGCCGAACCTCGACTACCCGTCGGGGCCCGCGTACAATCTGATCGGCTTCGACACCCCCACGTTTACGCCACTGTTCGTCGCCTCCCGCGTGGTCGGCTGGACGGCGCACATCATGGAACAATTGGCCGCGAACGCCCTGATCCGCCCATTGTCTGCGTACAACGGCGTTGACGAACGTCACCTGCCCTGACGAATGGCTGAGACCACCGCCTTCGAGGCCATCTCCACCCCATTGCGTCGGGAGATCCTGCTCACGCTGCTGCAGGCCGCCCCTGCCGGCGACGGGGGCGCCGCAGAGTTGAGCGCCTCAGAGATTGCCAGCCGAGTCGACGCCGTGCGCACCACCGTGTCCAAGCAACTTGCGGTGCTGCGACGGTCCGGCGCCGTCGCGGTGCGGCATGCGGGCACCTACAGCTACTATCGCATCGCGCCGGCCGCCCCGGAGGCGATCGTGGACTGGCTCATCCCGTTTCTCGACGCCCTTGAGACCCACGAGCTTTCACGACCGGAGACGGCAGACACCCTTGGGTGAGCGAGGGCCCGAGGCGTCGAGACGATCGCTGAGCGACCGCTTGACCGTCACGCCTTCGCTACAGCTTCTTTCAACGCGCCAAGAATGAGCGTTACGGAGGCGGGGTTGGCGTTCGGCCCCATCAGGCCGATCCGCCACACGGTCGACGCGAACTGACCCACGCCGGCACCGATCTCGATCTGGAACCTCTCCAGCAGGTAGCGCCTGACCTTCGCGGAATCCACGCCGTCGGGTACGACGACACTCGTCAGCTGTGGCAGTCGGTGGCCCTCAGCGGCGAACAGGTCGAGACCCATCTCCTCGATGCCGTTCTGCAACGCGGTGCCCGCGGCCCAGTGTCTGGCCCACACGTTCTCGAGCCCCTCGGCCAGCACCCGCTCGAGACCGGCCTCAAGGCTTGCGACCATCGCGACCGGTGCGGTGTGGTGGTAGGTGCGTCCCGACGCCTTGGTGCCCGCATAGCCTCCGAGCATCCCCAGGTCGAGGTACCACGACTGCGGCTTCTCGATGCGGCGCTCGAACGCGGCATCCGAGATCGTGAAAGGCGCCAGACCCGGGGCCACACCGATGCATTTCTGGGTGCCGGCGTAGCCCACGTCGATACCCCAGTCGTCGGCGGCCAGTTCGGTCCCGGCGATGGAGGTGACCGCATCTGCGATCAGGATCGCATCGCCCTTCAGTTCGCCCAGCGCGCTGATGTCCGACAGCGAACCGGTTGAGGTCTCGGCGTGTACGGCAGCGATCACCTTCGGGGCAGGATGCGCCGCGGCGACCCGTTCGGCATCCACCGGTTGCCCCCACTCGTGGTCGACACGCACCACCTCGGCGCCGCACCGGGCGGCGACATCACACATGCGCTCACCGAACAGACCGTTGACCGCGATCACCGCGACATCACCCGGCCCGACGGTGTTGACGAACGCCGCCTCCATGCCCGCCGATCCGGTCCCGCTCAGCGGCAGGGTGCGCTGGTTCGTGGTGCCCCAGACGGTGCGCAGCATCTCGCAGGTGTTGTCGAGGCGCTCAATGAACGCCGGATCGAGGTGCCCGAGCAACGGAAACCCCAGGGCAACCGTCGCCTCCGGGTATGCGTTGGTCGGTCCGGGACCGAAAAGATGGCGTTCGGGCATGATCTGCGGCACGATTGTCTCCTCGCTGAAGTGGTCACTCTCCCCTCTCACCCTACAGAAGAGGTGAAGGTGAGGTGCTGTCCTCAGCCAGTTACAGGCTGCTCACGAAGTCGCTGTCAAGCAGCACGGTGCCGCGCGGCGTTCTAAGCTCCAGCTCGAAACCGGACTCCCCCACCGCCACTTCGAGGTCGGCGCCGATCGCCGTCAACACGGGGTGCACCGAGTCTGGGCTCGGGTGCAACGCGCGGAATGCGAGCAGGTCGACCTGTGGCACCGTCATCGTCGCCGGGTGGCTGAACGAGCCAGACCAGTCGATCAGAAAGGGCACTACCCCGGAATCATCTGCGTACGGGGTTGTCAGGGTCCAGCTGAGCAGACTTCCATCGGGCAGCCGCCTCGACATGGTCTTCTGCTCACCGCAGTCGAAGCCGGCCTCCTTGGCCGTCTCGATGACCGCACTGATCCGTTCAGTGCGCAACGCCCAGGTGGCGATCCGGGTCGAGGTGAGGCCGCCGATCTTGAACGGGATGCGGTAATCAGCAACCGTCTCGTCCGGGTTGCGTCCGATGATCTCGAGATAGCTCGTGTCGGTGAAACGAACCAGGTAGTTGCGAGACCCGAGCCCTGCATGGTCACCGCCCAATATCGGCTCCACACCGGTGAGCTCTGCGAAGCGCCGAACCGTTTCAACAAGGTGCGGTGTCGCCAGCACGATGTGATCGAGACGGGTTGGAACCGCGGCAGTCGCATTCATCGCAGCACGGCTCCTTATCTCGACCGGATGCGCCCCTTCCTCCAGCGGGCGCTTGGGGCAGGGTGCTACCCGCCCCAAGTCTAGGCGGGGCGTCTCGCGGGCGGCCGAGAGTGTAGCGATACGGCGCGTCGCCCCCCGCCTACCGCCTCGCCAGCAACGGCCTCCCCACGATCGCCTGGGTGAGCGCAGCGACCGGGTCGGGCGCAGCCAGCGGGTTCGACAGCAGGGTGAAGTCGACCGCACCGAGTTCGGGCAGCGCGAACCGCTGGCTCACCCGCATCAGGTCTCCCGGGATCAGGGTCTGCGGAAAGATCGCGACCCCCAACCCGGCCCGCACCGCAGCCAACACACCACTCACCTCACGCGTGTTGCAAGTGATGCGCCAGGTGCGCCCTGCCTCCTCCAGGGCGGCGATCGACATCTGCCGGCTGATCGAAGGCCCCTGGTAGGTGATCAGCGGCACCGGTTGCTCTGGGTCGATGACGGTTTGCTCCTGACCGATCCAGACCATGGAATCACGGGACACCCTGGTGCCTTCGGTGGGGGCGTCTGGCGACTGTTTGATGAAGATAAGGTCGAGTTGCCCGGCCTTGAGCCGACGGTACAGCGGTGCGCTCTGGCCCACGGTGAGCTCCAGGTTCACCTCGGGGTTCAACTGGCGGAAATGCCGCAGGATTCGCGGAAGCTCTGTGATCGCCAGGTCGTCTGCGGTACCGAACCGCAACCGGCCCCGCATGGCGCTGCCGGTGAAATAGCTCGACGCCGCGGTGTGCGCTGCGAGGATGGTGCGCGCGAACCCGGCCATGGCGTCCCCGTTGTCGGTCAGATGAACGTCACGGGTGTCGCGCGAGACCAGTTGGCGGCCCGCCGCCTTCTCCAGCTTGCGCACGTGCTGGCTCACCGTCGGCTGGCTGAGCCCGAGCCTTGTCGCCGCGCCCGTGAAACTGCGCGTCTCGGCCACGGCAAGAAAAGTGGCGAGCAGGACGGGATCGTACATGTCGGCCCCAATCGTGAATACGGCATCAGTTGAAAACCATGGCACTCATTACAAACACGGGTCTCATTCGAAAACGCAATGGTAGATATAGCCTCAATTTAGTACAGGAATGGTGGTGTCGCCGGTAATCTCTATGACTACGCCCTCGATATTCTGCAGGACTCTTGTGACCTCCGCTCCCCACACCGCCTTTCCACCCACCGCCCCGATGCCCATTGCGGCAACCCCACCGCGCTGGCGCGACACTCTGGCATCCCTGAAAGTGCCAAACTTCCGCCTCTTCACCCTGTCCAACGTGATCGCGATGTCGGCCATCTGGATGCAGCGCATCGCCCAGGACTGGCTTGTGCTCGAACTCACCGGCAGCGTCGTTGCGGTGGGCATCACGGTGGCCATGCAGTTCTCCCCGATGCTCGTGTTCGGCCTGTTCGGTGGCGTGATCGTCGACCGCCGCTCGAAGCGGATGCTGTTGATGATCACGCAATCGATCATCGGGACGTTGAGCCTCCTGCTGGCCGTGCTGGCGCTGAGCGGCGCCGTTCAGGTGTGGCACGTCTACCTCATCGCCCTCGTCGTAGGATTTGTCAGCATCATCGACAACCCTGCCCGCCAGGTGTTCGTGAACGAGATCGTGGGACCGAGGCACCTGCGCAACGCAATCAGCGTGAACTCGTCGGTCTTCCAGCTCGGCGGCCTGATCGGGCCGGCCGTCGCCGGTATCCTGCTGGTGGCCGTCGGGGCCGGTTGGGCGTTCGCCATCAACGCGGCCGCCTGCCTGATCACCGTCTTCACGCTCTCACAGTTGCGCACCTCGGCGCTGATTCGCACGCCCCCCATGCCCCGGTCGAAGGGACAACTGCGGCAGGGCATCCGTTATGCCGCCGGCAAGCCGACGATTCTTTTCCCGTTGATCATGCTGGCCTTCCTGGCGGTGTTCGCGTTGAACATGCCGGTGATGCTCGCCGCATACGCGGCCGACGTGTTCAACCTCGGCGCCGGCGGCTACGGCCTGTTCAACAGCCTGGTCGCCACCGGGGCGCTGGTGGGCGCGCTGGCGTCGACGCGCACCGCTGGCGTGCGGCTTCGGAGCGTCATCGCCGCCGGCGGTCTCTGGGGAGTACTGCAGGCGACGGCGGGGCTTATGCCGAATGTGGTGGCCTTCAGCGCCGTGCTGGTGCTCTCCGGCTTCGCCACGCTGCTCTTCTTCACCGCAGCCAACTCGTTGATCCAACTCACCTCGAACCTGGGCATCCGCGGCCGCGTGATGAGCCTCTACGTGCTCATCATGATGGGCGGCCAAGCCCTGGGCGGACCCCTGATGGGCGTGATCGTCGAACACTTCGGAGCGCACTTCGGGATGATTGTTTCCGGGCTGGTCCCCGCCGTCGCCGCCGGCATGCTCGGCGTACTCCTGGCCCGGCGGGGCGGTTTGACGCTGCACTGGAGCAGACATCATCCCCTTCAGCTGGTCGTGCCGCGCCCCAGCGAAAATTCTCCTTCCCCTTTCGAGTGAACCCACGGCAAAGGAGTCTTGGCATGCTTCAACAACGGCAACTCGGCGATCTCACCGTCTCCGAGATCGGACTCGGATGTGTGGGAATGTCCGCAGAGTACGGAGCCGCGCACGAGAGGAATGAGAGCGCCTCGTTGAACACCCTGGAGCGTGCGTTCGAGCGTGGAATCACGTTCTACGACACGGCCGACTGTTATGGCCCATTCACCAATGAAGTTCTCCTTTCGAAATTCTTAGGCGACAAACGAGAAGACGTCGTCATCTCCACCAAGGCAGGACTGGTGCGTGAAACGGGAACGGACACGTACGTGATCAACGCCCGACCCGAGCACCTGAAGACGGCATGCACAGAATCGCTCCAGCGTCTGAACATCGAGGTGGTCGATATCTACTTCCTCCACCGGGTGGATCCTTGCGTACCGATTGAAGACAGTTGGGGCGCGCTCCTGGAGCTTCAGCAAGAAGGCCACGTGAAGCATCTGGGCATCTGTGAAGCCACTCGCGAGCAACTGGATGTGGTTCACCGAATGGGCGCAGTGACCGCCGTACAATCTGAGTTCTCCCTGTGGACACGCGACGCTGAAGAAGAGATCATTCCCTGGTGCGAGGCCAACGGGGCAGGTTTTGTGCCGTTTGCGCCATTGGGTCGCGGCTTCTTGACCGGAACCATCGCATCAGCAGATTTCGACGATGACGATATCCGCTCCACCAACCCGCGGTTTGCCCGAGAAGCCATTGCCGCGAATCAAGCAATCGTGGAGGGGATCAGAACAGTGGCGACGAACCACGGCGCCACACCCGCGCAGATCGCGATCGCGTGGATCCTGGCACAGGGCGAATCGATCGTCCCGATTCCCGGCACCAAGCAAGTCGCGTATATGGAGGAGAACGTGGGTGCGGCAACCATCGATCTCACACAAACCGATCTGGCACTACTGGAAGCGCTGCCTCCCACCGTCGGATCCCGATACTGAGCGGTTTCGCCGTGCGCGGGCCCGTTGACTTCGAGCACGCACCGGCGACGATGCGGCCGACGCAAGCCCGCCTTCACGCTCCGCGTAATACTAGGGTGGGGGCACAATGGACCACACGTGTGATTCGAACGCCATCGCCGGGGCAGCCCTGTGGCATTCGCCCAGGTTGCCAGAATCAACCCGACCCTTGACCCAGGCTCCACGGATGTCGATGACTCGTAGGCCGAAGACTCCGTGAACCCCCTGCTCACCCTTGCCGCCTCCGCACCGCTCCTGATCGTCTGCGGATTGCTGGCCGCTCGGGTCAAGGCCACACCGGCAGCACTCATCGCGATCATCGTGGCGATCGCCGTCTCACTCGCGTGGTTCCCGATCGATGGGGCAACCGCACTCGACACCGCCGGAACACTCGGCCCGCTCGTGCTCGAGGTGGTATTGATCATCCTGGGTGGAGTTCTTCTCGCCGAGATACTCACCGCGTCCGGGGCGCAATCGACGATCGCACAATGGCTGACCAGCGCGTGCCGGGGTCGTGGCCGCGTCGTACTGCTGATCTCGCTCGGTGTGACACCGTTCGCCGAATCGGTCACCGGCTTCGGTCTCGGAGTGATCGTGGCCATCCCGCTACTCATCCACATCGGATTGAGCCGCACGAAGGCGGCTGTGGTGGCCCTGCTCGGACTGGTGCTCGTGCCGTGGGGGGCGCTCGCTCCCGGCACTCTCATCGCGGCCCGGCTCGGAGGCGTCGACTTCGTGGGTGTCGGGGTCTGGGGTGCCGTGTTCACCCTCCCGGTGCTGTTGATCACCACTCCGGTGGTTCTTGTGATCGCCGTCGGGCGCGTGCAGGCCCGGCGATCCATCGTCGATGCCGTCATCGCCATCGGGGTGCTGTGGTCTTCCCTCATCGCCGCGAACCTTCTGCTCGGCCCGCCGCTCGCGGGTGCCACCGCATCACTGGTAACAATTCTGGCCATTCTGCTGGTCGCCCGAATCGTGGAACGCAACCGGCTCCATGCGGACCGTACTCTTGGGCGTGCCCTGCTGCCGTACGGGGTGCTGGTTCTCGGTCTGCTCACCACCTCAGTGCTGGATCGGATGCTTCCCCTCGGCATGACGGGGCGCATCCTGGCCAGCCCCGCCCTGTGGCTGTTCGTGACCGCTGCGCTCGCTCTCAGGCTGCTGCGACTCATGCCAGACCTCGTGCCCACCCTCGTGCGCAGCAGCGCCAGGCGCGGCATTCCGGTTGCGCTCACCACCGGGCTCTTCCTCGTGCTCGGTGGCCTGATGGCAGCGAGCGGCACCAGCCTGTACCTGGCCCAGGCCGCGTCGCAGCTGGGCCCCGCCTACTTGTTGTTCATCCCCCTCATCGGCGCCATCGGCGGCTATGTCACCGGATCCAATTCCGGCTCGGCCGCCATGTTCTCGGCGAGCACCGCCCAGGCGGCGATCACCATTGGCGCAGACCCCCTCACCGCGGTGGCCGCCCAGAACGTGGCCGCATCGGCGGCCACCATGGCATCCCCTCCGCGCGTGGCGCTCGCGATGAGTGTGGCGGCCGCAACCGCCGACGCGGAGCCGGCCGCAGTGATCGGGCATGACGCTTTGGAGTCAGAAGGGCCGCTGCGCTCAGCACCGGTGACCCAGGTCACCCTGCTGGTGGCCACCTCGATCGCGGTGACCCTCGGCCTGTGGTTGCTGGTTCTCTAAGCGGCCCGCGCGCCCCAGCCCCGGCGACACGGACCGCGGAACCACTGCCGCGCCGGACCGGACCGGACCGAACTAGGATTCATCTGTGAGTCCTCGTCGACTGATCACACGGGTAGACGCTATCCTGCTCGCAAGCGTGTTGCCGCTGCTTTCAGGATGCGCTGACAGCGCCGCAACACAGTTGCCTGACGGCGTGAGCGTGAGTGTTCACCAGGGCCGGTTGGATGGGCAGGCGCGCCGCCTGCAGATACGCATCAGTAACAGCGCCGACATCCCGCTTGCCATCGATCGTTTGAGTTTCAGCTCTGCAGCGTTCACCACGGCCGCCGAGTACCCCAAAGTGCCGGTTGTCATCGCGCCCAGGGAGGCGACCAACATGCCAGTACTCCTCGGCGAGTCGGTGTGTGATGCCACGAAGACGACGCCATTCGTCACGGTAGATTTCAGTACCAGCGCAGTCCATGGCCACACCACGGTGATCCCGGAGGACGCGCTGAACCAATTGGCTGGCGTGACGGACCGAGACTGCCTGGACGCATCGATCTCGAAAATTGCCGTGATCTCGGGGCCGACGGATCTGCGCATCCAGACCGTCAAGGGCAATCCAGTCGCCCTGATCGATTTGCAGGTCGAGCCGACCGGTGCATCAGCCAGTTTCACCCTCGTTTCAGCGCGGGACACTCCGCTTCTGCGACTGATCGACGTGAACGACCCGCAACCGGTCTCTTTGCTTCCACTCGCCATCGAGGTGTCAGGAGAGGACTCGCCGTCCACAGTGACCATCGCCGTGGTTCCATCGCGCTGCGACGCCCACGCGTTGGCGGACGACAAACGGGGCACGATCCTCCCGATCGACGTCGAAGCGGGTCGCCGATCCGGCGTCAGCTACTTCCCCGTGTCTGAGAAGATCAAGGCCGATCTCTACGAGTACATTCGCGAAACATGCGCAGCCCGATGAGAGAAGAAATGACGAAGCCCCCACGATGGCGAGATCGTGGGGGCCTGTCGTAGCGGGGGCGGGACTCGAACCCGCGACAACACGTTTGTGTCTGACCAACCTTTTCCGCGCTGTTGCGTTCTCCGCAAACTCGAATAATCTCGATCTGACTAGGTGTTTCTTGTGACGTACAGGATTACTATATCAAATCAGCACGGCTCGCCTAGACCGATCTAGAGCGAATAAACGTTGAATAAACGTGCGCGTATCGAGTCCGGGTCACCTGCCCGAATGAGCCCGGCACTTCGCTTGGTTTCGTCATCCGAACTGTGCCGCCACGCGTAGACGGTCGAGACCCTCCGCGGCGCCTGCGGCGCTCGTGGCCAAGGGGTCCGTCATGGCAGCCTCGTATGCCGTGAACAGCTTGTCCCTCTCCTTGCGGTTCAGTCCGTCGCCCACCCGGTCCGAGATCCGGATCAACGAGGAGAGAATAGCGAGATCTTGTAGGTGGCGGCCGCGTAGAGGATCTCTCGTGATGCCATACGCAAATGCTTTCCCCAGTAGCGCTCCCTGAAGTGTTGGACGATAAACCGTCGCTACCTCACGCAGATGTAAGACCTCGAGCGGCTCAGCACGGTCAAGGACGTTCTGGGCACCCGGTGTTTCAAGAGTCGTCCCGCCACGCACGCCAATGCGCTTGGCGCGGGCACCGATCCCCTCAGGGAGCAGAATGTCGATCTGGCCCTCTCCATCAGTCCACCGGTGCTGATGGCCCCGCCAATCCTCACCATCCGGCTCGAAGCCGCAGTCGACCAGTGCCTGAGTGAACTCCCGCATGATGGTCGGGTGAGCTCGGATATCGAGCACGGCATCGCCATCATCGGTCGGACGCATGGGGTCGCTCTGGCGCTCCCAGCACCACAACTGGACCATTTGGCCGCCGATGAGGCACCAGCCGCCTCGGACAATCTTCGCCACGGCGATAATTCCACGCCATGACGCCTCTTGCTTCGTCGTCATGGCGGGCAACGTCAGCGGCGCCATTGGACACCCTTCAATAGTTCGAGCGCGCGGCCATCCTCGCGTGGACGATTCCAATCGACAAGGTCGGCAATCACCAGCCCCAGAAGGACAGGCCTGGCAGGTCTTTTCGCGACGACATGTAGGCGAATGTTCGGTGATGAAGACCTGATCAGCAAGTTGTCTTGCACGAAGCGATCCAGGTCAGTAACCCCGATGTACCCTTCGAACTCGGCGGAGACCGAGAGCCCCGCACGCGGGTCACTGATTCCGGATGCCACAACTCTCGAGTCTGCGGCAATCTCCGGGATGTCTAACGTATTTGCGGCAACCTCCACCGCGTTGATCTGGCGCGCGCGCATCCAGGAATAAAGCAGTCGCAGTGGATCATCGTCATCGCGAAGGCGCTCGATATACGTGCCGAGAAAGAAGCGCTCTTGGGCGTCAAGGTCGCGCAGTTCCTTGCCCGACATCGCGTTGACGAGCAGCCCGGCCATCTTGGAACTCAACGGTCGACGATTCGCCACCCGCTGATTCACCTCGCCCTGCTGGATCACCCACGATCTACCGACGCGCTGAGCAGCGACCTGACCGGAATTGATCATTGTAAGCGCACGCTGCCGAGACACCCCACGGGCCTTGGCGAACTCGGCGACACTCAGCTGCATTGAACAATTATAGTCGTTCGACAATAGAAGCTCAATGCTCGCATCAATCGCTCTTTGCGTACCTTCGGGCCGACGAGGTCGGCGTCGATGTCATCGCGGTAGGAGAGCATCACCGGCGGGAGTTTGCGATCTCGGCGCCAGACACCCTGCTGGCCGGCATCGCCACCGCAACGAAGAACATCCGTCTCTCCTCGGGCGTCACGGTACTTTCCTCCGACGACCCCGTGCGGGTCTTTCAGCGCTTCGCGACCGTCGACGCACTCTCGAATGGGCGTGCCGAAGTGATCCTCGGGCGCGGATCGTTTACCGAATCCTTCCCGCTGTTCGGTTACGACCTGTCCGATTATGAGGTGCTCTTCGACGAGAAGATCGACCTTTTCCATAAACTCCTAGACGAAAAGCCGGTGACCTGGGAAGGGACAACTCGTGCCGCCTTGCATGAGGCCGACGTATTCCCGAAGACAGAGTCGGGGCGGTTGAAGACCTGGGTCGGTGTGGGTGGCTCACCGCAGTCGGTGATCCGCACCGCAAACTACGGCTTCCGGCTCATGCTCGCCGTTATCGGCGGCTCCCCAGAGCGTTTCGTGCCGTACATTGATCTGTATCGTCGCGCGACCGAGCAGTTCGGAACGACCGCCCACCCGGTGGGCTTGCACTCCCCCGGGTTCATCGCCGACACTGACGAGCAGGCAAAAGAAATAGTTTTCGAGGACTACAAGGCAATGCGTGACAAGATCGGCGCGGACCGCGGCTGGCCACCTATGCGCCGCGCGGAGTTCGAATCCGAGGCCGCCCACGGCTCGCTCTACATTGGTTCCCCCGAAACGGTGGCCAAAAAGATTGCGAAAACGATCAGCACCTTGGGCATCGGTCGCTTTGACCTCATCTACAGCGGCGGCGCTGTTCCCGCCAGCGACCGCCTGCGCGCCGTGGAACTGTACGGCACGAAGGTGATCCCGATGGTGCGCGAGCTCCTCGCCGACCAACGCGCGAGTGGAGAAAAATGATGAACGACTCCGCAATACTAGGCGGAACGATTGGAATTCTCGGGGCCGGTAAGGTCGGCACCGTGCTCGCCCGCCTGGCGATGTCTGCCGGCTATCGGGTATTGATCGCCGGATCGGGAGACCCCGCGAAAATTTCGCTCACAGTCGATGTCTTGACCCCGGGTGCGACAGCGGTATGGGCAGCGGATGCTGCCAGCGCTGCCGACATCGTCATCCTTGCTCTCCCGCTTGGTAAGTACCGCACTCTGCCGGTCGCGGAGCTGGCGGGAAAGCTCGTCATCGATACGATGAACTACTGGTGGGAGACCGACGGTATCCGGGACGAACTGAGTGACCCCCGAACCTCGAGCAGCGAGATTGTGCAGGAGTTCCTGCCGGAGTCACGAGTGGTCAAGGCGCTCAACCATATGGGCTATCACGACCTGGACGACGGGTCCCGAGGCCCCGATGCTGACGAACGAAAAGCGATCGCCATCGCAGGCGGCGACGAGGTAGGGGTGGTTGCCTCATTTGTGGATGAGTTGGGTTTCGATCCGCTCATCCTCGGTAGCCTCGCCGAGGGTGCGCGTCTGCAGCCCGGCAACGCTGCATTCGGTGCCAATCTCCCGGAAGAAGAACTTGCCGCACTCCTCGGCCGCCGCACAGCAGCCACAGCCTGAGTGATACTTCGGCGGTGATTGCCCGTGGGGCACGTCACAGTGTCGCCTCACCATGCGGCCGGCTCTGGCTGCCGGTCACGGTGCGCACGAACGCCGTGTCAACCGATCTGACGATTGATCCGTCATCATCGACGAGTGATACGTGGATCTGTCTACCCGAGTCCTGCCGTACCGGCAGAATCTCACGCGGTTTGTTTGACACCAGGTGCTCGTCACCCCACTGCTGCAACGAAATCAACACGGTCAACAATTCTTGGCCAGCAACCGTGCGATCGTATGCGTGACGTGTGCGCTGGCCCGCCTTCTGGTACGGAACCTTCTCGAAGATGCCGTACGTCACGAGTGATTTCAGTCGCACGCTGAGCACGTCAATCGCAATGCCCAGAGCGTCACGAAACTCCTCGAACGTACGTCGACCCAAAAAGGATGAACGCAGGATCAGGTAAGTCCACGGATCGCTGAGAACTCCGAGAGTTCGCGTGATCCCACACGAGCTTTCCATGGCATCCGCGACAGTTTTGACTTTGGCGGCATCCTCCCACCATATCCGGACTTGCTATTTCAAGTCAGCAAGTTGGATTGGGGACACCAACGTGGATGGTCGACAGGAGTGTTCGTGCGTCTTTTCCCGCGTCGTCGCCTGCGCACGCGGGGCGCCTTGTGGGGATCCGCTGCGGTGCTTGCCCTGACATTGTGGTCCAGGGGCGCACCCAGCGTGCTCTAACCGAGCTGTCAGGCCCAGTCTGTCAGGCCCAGTGGAACCTGAATCCGGCAATCGTCACGTTGGCGTTCGCCACCTACCAGGTGTCGCTCATCGTTGTGTTGCTCCTTTTCGGCAACCCGTCAGACCGTTTCGGGCGTCGTGTCGTGATGATCTGGGGAATCGGTCCTATCGCCGCATCGGCGGTGGTCTTCGCGTTCGCCCCGAACGTGATGTTCCTGTTCGCGGGCCATCTACTGCAGGGGGCCGGGTCGGGGCTCGCGATGGGGGCGGCAACCGCATCACTCGTGGAGAACAACATCTCCCGCAACCCGCAACCCGTGGTTCGCCAGCACACTCGCCACGATTGCCACCGCCTTTGGGCTCACACTTGCTCTGGTCCTCAGCGGCACCCTCGCCCTGTTCGCTCCCTTGCCACTGTTTTGAAGCTACATTGTGCTCCTCGTTCGTATTCTCGCGACGATCGTTGCCCTCGCCTGCGCCCCGGATGTCCGCCCAGCTGAGGCCGCACGTTGGCGGTTCGCGTCTGACGGAGCACTCCGGCACCGGTTCGAACCACGACCGTTCCGTCGATGTGCACCCGGGGCGGGTCGGCGGCCATGTCCACGTCGCACCGGCGCAGTGCCAGCGCCTCGCCGATGCGTGTCGCCGTGCCGAGCATCACCTCGATCAGATCCCGGACCTGGCCGTCGGGTTTCGGCCCCTTGGTGCCCTCCGCCGTGCGCCAGTCGCGGGCGGCGACCCGGATCGCCGCGATCTGCTCCGCGGTGAGCGCCTTCGGGGTGTGTCGGGGTTTCTTCATCCGTGAGGTCTCCGTGACGGGGTTGCGCGGGATGATCTCCCGCCGGACCGCGAACGCCATCACCAGGCTCAACAGGGTGCGAGAGTGCTTCGCGCGCGTGTACGACGTCGCCCGCTGCATCTTCAGGTAGCGCTCGACCCGCCCGACCGTCACCTCGCGCACCGTGTAGTGCACAAAGGCCGGCAGCACGAGGCCGCGCAGTTCCCGTTCGTAGACCTCTTTCGTGCTCTCGGCGCCGTCGACGTCCAGCCGCAGGTCCTCAAGCCAGGCCTCGGCGAGCAGCACGAACGGGGAGCCTGCGTTCACCGCGTCGGTGGTGTCCCCGGCCCGCATCTGCTCGGCAAGGTCGACCTTGAGGGCGGTCACCGCCTGGTTCCGGCTCGACCCGGTGGCGGTGACCTGACGGGCCTGACCGTCCCTGTCGCGAAACCGGGTCGGGGCCCGGAATCGTCCGGCGCCGACGGCGACCGTTCTGATCGAGCCGAACGTGCCGATCGGCAGGCGTGGCCGGCCGGCCATCAGCGCGCTCCTCGATCGTTTTCTCTGCCGCCTGGTGGTTGGTGGAGCCCGTCCAACCAGCGGAGGATCTCGGAGACCCGGTAGCGGATCTCCCGCTCGACCCGCATGCCACTCGGGCCGCGCCCGTCGGTGCGCAGATCGTAGATGGCCTGCACCTGCACGCCGAGATACTCGGCCAGCTCGCTTGTGGTCAGTGCCGGCTCCAGGCCCAGCCCGGAAAGTTGTTCAGTGTCCATGCCCCAGAGGTGCTCCAGGCTGGCCCAGCTGGGCCGAACCCGGTCGTGCACTATGCCCGCAGGAACCCGCGGGGGCAGGGTTTCATCGAATAAACGTTGAATAAAAGTCAAACGCATCAAGTCTCTGCCTTTTCACTAAGACAAGAAACCCTGATCAAACGATGTTTACAGTAGCGGGGGCGGGACTCGAACCCGCGACAACACGATTATGAGCCGTGTGCTCTAACCACCTGAGCTACCCCGCCGCAACTTTGGCACGAGCAGCATTCGCTCGTGAAAGTCAGAGCCCCCTGTGGGAATTGAACCCACTACCTCTTCCTTACCAAGGAAGTGCTCTACCAATGAGCTAAGGGGGCGAACCGGTTTTCTCACGACATACCGGTGCCACGGTGCCGAATGGCACCGTTCGAGGATAGCACCTCTTTACCCTCGCGGGGCACCAGCGCTCCTCGACCTTCCCAACCGGGCTCGATCGACGAATGCCGATACTCCGAAAACTAGTTCGTGTGGTCGTACAGCCACTCGAGCGGATCCACATTCGTGACTCCGTCGACGCGAATCTCGAAGTGCAGATGGGGCCCGGTCGACATGCCTGTCGTGCCTGTGAGGCCAATCTCGTCGCCGACTTTCACCGTGTCGCCCGCCTCGAACTTCATCGAGTCGTACTGCATATGGGCGTACACGCTGCTGACCAAACGACCATCGATCTGGTGGTCGATGATCATGTGCACACCCAGGCTGCCACCGCCGTTCTCCGCGACGCGAACCACGCCGTCGGCAATCGACTGAATGGGCGCGCCGTCACCCGGGTTGAAGTCCTGCCCACGGTGATTACTGGAGCAGCCTGCACAGTCGCGGTAGCCGTAGCGGTCGCCGATGTGCACCCCGACCGGGAACGGCCACTGGATGGTTCCGTTGGGGTTGTTGGTGAAGGTGGCTTCCATGCGGATACCACTCTGCTGGGCGATCTTCTCCACCGAGCTCGTCTCGTACCCATCTCTGGCAACCGTGAGCGTGTCGCCGCTGGCCGCGGTGTAGGACTGCGGTGCTTCACGCGGGGCGGTCTGGCTGGCGGTCGCATGGATGCTGTGGCGGGCCGCGACATCAGACTGACTCAACAGGGCGGCTGCCGGAGTGGTCGTCGCGATCATCAGCCCGGCGACGAACGTCATGGCAACAAACGGAAACCCTTTGGCCAGCACTCTGCGTGCCTTGCTGCGCGCCGGCCGCTTGGAGGCGCGGGCTGGTGGCCGTGATTCTGAGCGTGCAACCTGGGGACGGCCACGTGCAGCGGTCTTCTTCTCTGCACTCGGGCGAACGCCCCGCCGCTCGCGCCTGGCTGCCAGAACGCTTTCAACGGGAAGCTCCGCCGGAGACTCGGCGGCTACGGGCGTTGTCTCCGGTGTCAGGCGCACGGTCGGGGCCGACATCGGTTGGATTGTGGCTGCACGGCCCCGGTCGCGCCGGAACGAAGAACTACTCGGAGCAACTGGCGCGGTCTCGACCTGCTCCAAGACGATCGGTGCGTCCGGGGCGACCTCAATCGCTTCCGCGCGCTCAAGAACGATCGGCTCTGCTTCAATCGGCGCTGCTGCAATCGGCTCTGCTTCAACCGGTTCAGCTGAGATCAACTCTGGCTGGCCCGACTCAACCGCGGTCAACCCGGTGGCGCCCTGCGCAACCACGCCCTCGATGGTCGCACTCTCGGAGGTCACAAGCTCAGTGTTCGCAAGCTCAGTGTTCGCGAGCTCAGTGCTCGCACGCCGGGTCGGGGCTGGTGCTGCTAACGGGGCCCGCGCGGCCAATCGGAGTGCGCGGCGCGACGGGAGAGCGGGAACGGAGGCTGGGGTTGGGGCTGCGGCTGGTACTTCCGCAACGCGGCGTACCGAAGGGGCGACCGAGACGGTGGTGCCAGCAGGTTCTGTGGTGCGAGCAGGTTCTGTGGTTTCAGCAGGTTCTGTGGTTTCAGCAGGTTCTTTGGTGACAGCGGGCTTTGCGGAAACCGGGGCCCGTAGTTCGACCGGAGCCTGAACGGCAATCACGGGTTGCGGGGCGACCTGAGACTGGGGAATGACCGGCATCTGGGGAGCGACCCGCATTTCGGGGGCGACAGCAGTCGCCAGCGTTTCTGGGGCTGGCTCGACGGCCAGAGTCATCGGCTTTTCTGCAGAGATCGAGATGTTGGCAAACCGTGGCCGGATGTCGTTCGAGGGCAGTGTCATCGCCGGTCCGTCGAGCGGATCGGTTCCCGCAGCAACGAGCCGGGCACGCTCGCGTTCCCGCAGTTCCCGCCGCGTCAGTGGCGTCTGAATAATCTCCGAGGGGTCGACATGCACAGGCATGACGCGCTTCGGATCAGATGATGGCAAGAGTCAATGAAACTTTCGTTTGATACGGCTTCTGCTCGTTACTGGCCCCCAAATTGGAAAGTAACGAATCTATAAACCCTAACTGTTTCCGGCTGTAAATTCCATGAACACCGAAGCTTTGGCCCTCCGACTGGGGACAATCAGCCACGAAACGCTCGTGTGCGCAGAGGTCGACTCGCCGCGGATCATGGTAGTGGCGGCCTCAATCGGTGCCGGCAGAATCACGATCGAACAGCTCGCAGATGCACTGATGGCCCCGGAGACACATCCTCGGGGCCATCAGTGTTTCTTCGGTGGCAAGTACTGGATTCGAACCAGTGAAGGCTGAGCCGTCTGATTTACAGTCAGATCCCTTTGGCCGCTTGGGTAACTTGCCGCACGCACTCGATATTAGTGCCCAATCGGTCGCCCACGAAAATCCGTGGCACGGATTTCGTTCGGAAGTGTCCTCCTGCGCACCTTTGGCTACGATGGCCACATGGCTGATTCAACGTTTGACATCGTGAGCAAGGTCGACAAGATGGAGGCGGACAACGCCCTCAACCAGGCACAGAAGGAGATCGCTCAGCGTTATGACTTCAAGAACGTCGGGGCGTCGGTGGATTGGAGCGGCGAGAAACTGTTGATGAAGGCGAGCAGCGAGGAGCGTGTCAAAGCGGTTCTCGAGGTGCTTGAGTCGAAGTTCATCAAGCGCGGCATCTCGTTGCGCAGCCTCGACACCGGCGAACCGTACGCAAGCGGAAAAGAGTTTCGCATCGAGGCGAGCCTGAAGCAGGGCATCGACCAGGCCGACGCGAAAAAGGTCACCAAGATGATCCGCGATGAGGGCCCCAAGTCGGTCAAGGCGCAGATCCAGGGCGACGAACTGCGCGTCTCGTCAAAGAGCCGCGACGACCTGCAGGCGACCATGGCCATGTTGAAGGCCGCCGACTTCGACGTCGACCTCCAGTTCGTCAACTTCCGCTAGACGCCCTCGCCCGCCCGCCCGCCGCCGCCGCCGCGGGAAATCTCCACCATCTCGTCGCGGGGCACCACTTTGACGCGTTGGCGCCCCGATGCCTGACCGAGTGCGAGTTCGTGCGCGTCGAGTTCGTGCCAGCCGTCGATAGTTGTGTAGCGAATACCACGGGAGGACAGCATCCGGGTCACCGCATCCTCCTCCGGTTCGGCCGGCGACCACCAGCTCGCCTGGTCGGTGATGAGGTGCTTGACCGTTTCCATTGCGTCGGACTTCGTGTGGCCGATCAGTCCGGTGGGGCCACGCTTGATCCAACCGGTGGCGTACACGCCGTGCATCTGCTCGTTGTGCTCGGTGAGCACCTGGCCCTCGAAGTTCGGGATCACCCCGCGCCGCTCGTCAAAAGGCACCTCGTCGAGCGGCGAGCCGAGATAGCCGACGGCCCGGTAGACGGCCTGCACCGGTATCTCGCGGATCTCACCGGTGCCGGTCACCCCGCCTTCGCCGTCGGGGGTCATCCGCTCATAACGGAACGCGCCCACGCTCAGCCCGTCTGCTGCGGCCACGATCTCAACCGGTTTGGCATAGAAGTGCAGGTGAATGCGCCGGGAGGCACCGGTCGCCTCGCGCTCCCGCCACTTGCCCATGATGCGGCTGATCACCAGTACCTGCTTGTTCGTGTCGATCGCCGCCTGTGATGCAGGATCCAATTCGAAGTCCTCTTCGTGCACGAAGAGGTCGGTGTCGGGTACCTCACCGAGTTCACGCAGTTCGAGTGGGGTGAACTTGACCTGCATCGGCCCTCTCCGCCCGAAGATGTGCACGTCGGTGACCGGCGACGCGGCCAGGCCGTGTTGCACATTCTCGGGGATCTCGGTGGACATGAGGTCGTCCACCTGCTTGGCCAAGATGCGCGCCACGTCGAGGGCGACGTTTCCGTTGCCGATCACCGCGACGGATTCGGCCGTGAGAGGCCAACTGCGCGGCACATCCGGGTGGCCGTCATACCAGCTGACGAAATCGGCGGCACCGTACGAGCCGGCGAGGTCGATGCCGGGGATGTCAAGACCGGCGTCCTCCACCGCGCCGGTGGAGAAGATGACCGCGTTGTAGTGTCGCTTGAGGTCGGCCATGGTGAGGTCTTCGCCGTAATGAACATTGGCGAACAGTCGGATCTCACCGCAGTCGATCACGTCGCGAAGGGCGTTGATGATTCCCTTGATCCGAGGATGGTCGGGGGCAACCCCGTACCTGACCAAGCCGTACGGCGCCGGGAGACGTTCGAACAGGTCGATTGAAACGTCGAAGTCCCGGTCGGCCTTGAGCAGCAGATCGGCGGCATAGATTCCGGCCGGGCCGGCCCCGATGATCGCCACCCGCAGTTTCGTCATGTTCTCCACCTTTGTTGATACGTCTCAGATCGCGTGACCAGGCCCGGCAGTCTCGGACCTAGCTCGAACGGTCGAGCAACACCTCGGTGAATCGCACCAGTGCCTTCTTCACCGAACCCTCTGGCACAGCACCCAGCGACGCCACTGCCGCGTTCGCCCACTGGCGTGCGGTCTCAAACGTCTCGGCGGTCACCGGATGCAGTCGCAGTTCCTCGATCACCTGGAGCGCCTTGGGGTCGTCGGCAGCGGCTTCGACCACATCACGTTCGATCCGTTCGACGAGCTCGGCAGCCGCCTGATCGAGAACGGCCAGTTCACGCAGTTTCAACAGGGGGAGCGTGGCCACGCCGGCACGAAGGTCGGTTCCCGGCGTCTTGCCGGTCTGTTCCGGCTGCGGCGACAGGTCGATCACGTCGTCGACCAGCTGGAAGACTACGCCCACCTTCTCGCCGTAGTCGCGAACTGCCGTGATGACATTCTCGTCCGCACCGGCGAACAGGGCCCCCATCTCGGCGGCGGAGGAGATCAACGAACCGGTCTTGTCCGTCAGCACACCGAGATAGTGCTCGATCGGATCATCGCCCTCCTGCGGGCCGACGGTCTCCCGCAACTGACCCAGGACCAGGCGTTCAAAGGTGTCGGCCTGCAACCGGATGGCCTTTTCCCCGAGCCGCGCGACAAGTTGACTTGCCCTGGCGAACAACAGGTCACCGGCCAGAATTGCCACCGAATTGCCCCACACTGTGTGCGCGCTCGGCACTCCCCGGCGCATTTCAGCCTCATCCATGACGTCATCGTGGTAGAGGGAAGCAAGATGAGTGATCTCCACAGCGGTCGCCGCAACGATCACTTTCGGCCCCGTACCATTACCCAATTGCGCAGCGAGAAGGGTCAAAACCGGTCGCACCCTTTTGCCGCCGGCGTCCAGCAGGTACCGGGCAGTGACATCGGCGACCGGATCTGCGAAACGTGCCTCCTTGTCGAGTGCCGCCTCGACCAGTGCGAGTCCGTCGTCGATCTGCTTGGCAAGCGCGCGGTCCTTCAGGGTGGCGCCGACGAAGAGTCGGGCGCTGAGTGCCAGATGCGCCGACATGACCTGGCTGTGACGACCCGGCCGGGTGCTGACTTTCACGTGATCTACCTAACGGTTTCGGGAGTGGGAGGTTGCGCTTCAATCCGCGTCTGTGGCGGTGTGGATCCGGGCGGATGCCACTGGCACGGTGAGCCCCGTGGGCTTCGCCGGGTCTTTGACCCCGCGATGCACTGCAACAATGCCAGCAGTCAGGTTACGGTAGGCGACCTGGTTGAATCCAGCCTCGCGCATCCACGCGGCCAGAACAGGCTGGTCGGGCCAGTCGATGATCGACTCCGACAGGTAGCTGTATGCCGCAGGGTTGGATGAGGCAAGCGCCACCAGCGACGGGGTTACCTTATCCAGGTAGAACCGGTAAAAACTTCGGACCACGCGGTTCGGTGGCGTGGAGAATTCGCAGATCACGAGTCGGCCGCCGGGTTTCAGCACTCGGTACATCTCGGCCAGCGCGGTGGCCGGGTCGACGATGTTTCGCAGTCCGAAAGAAATCGTCACGGCATCGAAGGAGCTCGCCTCAAAGGGCAGCGCCGTGGCATCCGCCCAAGTGAACTCGAGGTTCGGCACGTGCTTGTTGCGCTCGGCTCCGACCGCGATCATGCCGCGCGAAAAGTCCGCTGCCACTACTTCGGCGCCGCTTTTGGCCAGAGCCGCGCTGGAGGTGCCTGTTCCGGCCGCAAGGTCGAGCACCCGTTCTCCCTCGCGCGGCGAGACCGTACGAGCGGTCACGATTCGCCACAGCCAGGAGTTGCCCACCGACATCACCGCGTTGGTGCGGTCGTAATGGGTCGACACCTCATCGAACATGTGCGCCACCTGTTCGGGCTGCTTGCTGAGGTCTGCTTTGGTCACAGACCCATGTTACTTGGCGCTCGGGCGTAGGCTTGTCGGGTGATTGCCACTCGTACGCCGGTGACGACATTGACGGTCGAAACGACCTTCACCGACGAAACCATTCGCCTCCTCCCCCTCGCCGACCCCCGACAGCCGCTGGTCTGGGCGCGCGGCGACGACGCCTTTGTCGGCGTCGGCTGCGCGCTCCGGCTCGAGTTCACCGGGCCAGACCGCATGCTCGACGCCGGGCGGGCCTGGGCCGAGGTGGCCCACGCAGCAACCATAAACGACGAGGTGGGTCTGCCGGGGTCAGGGCTGATCGCCTTCGGCTCGTTCACCTTCTCCGCACTCAGCGGTGTCACCAGTGTGCTGATCGTTCCCCATGTCGTGTACGCGCGCCGTGGTGATCGCCAGTGGGTCACGCGCATCCGTGCGACCGGGGATGGGTCGATCGAGGACGCCACCAGAGACGGCGCGGCGGCTGAGCCCGAGCTTCAGGCGGCTGAAGGCGCAGTGACGGCGAGCAGGATCGCTTCTGCCGGCATCCCCGACCCAAGCTGGGCCCCGGTCACGTTTCGCTCGGGCGTGATGACCGAGCGAATGTTTTCAGACACGGTCCGTGCTGCTACGCGAAGCATCCAGCGCGCAGCTGTTGAGAAGGTTGTGATCGCCCGGGACGTTGTCGGTGAGTTATCGGCTGCCGCCGACCTGCGGCATCCGCTCGCATCCCTCAGGAGCGACTATCCGGACTGCTGGACGTTCGCGGTGGACGGGTTGATGGGAGCCAGCCCCGAAACACTGGTGCGTGTACACCGTGGCGCTGTCGATGCCCGGGTGCTCGCCGGCACCACGGCCCGGGGCGCCGATGCCACCGCCGACGAGGAGCAGGCTCGTGCGCTGGCCGCCAGTGCGAAGGAGCGCGACGAGCACGACTTCGCCGTGCAGAGCGTGCTCGACGCGCTTCGCCCGCACTGCGCCGATGTGACAGCGAGCGACACCCCATTCACGCTCCAACTGCCCAACCTGTGGCACCTGGCCACCGACGTGCAGGCATCTCTCAGCGACCGCTCCACATCGTTGGACCTGATCCACGCCCTGCACCCGACGGCTGCGGTCGCCGGCACTCCCACCCCCGACGCGATCCGACTGATCGAGGAACTCGAATCATTCGATCGGGGCCGTTACGCCGGACCGGTCGGCTGGGTCGGAGCCGACGGCGACGGAGAGTGGGCAATCGCCCTCCGTTGCGCTCAAGTCGACGAGGCCGGGCAGGTGCGTGCATATGCCGGTTGTGGCATAGTCGCGGGGTCGAACGACCGGCGCGAACTGGCCGAGACCGCCATGAAGCTCAGGCCGATCGTGGACGCCTTTGGCTGAGGCCTCCTCCGCGACCGCTCAACCATTCGACAGCTCGCGGTTCAGCTCGCCGCGAGCCGTGCCCGCTCCACGTCGACATCAAAATGGGGTGCAGGCCAGCGTGGGTCGAGCTCGTCCAACGCGTCGATCAGAAGTGCCTGAACGGCTAGTCGCGCATACCACTTGTGGTTCGCCGGCACGACGAACCACGGGGCGTCTGCCGTAGACGTTCTGGTCAATGCCACCTGAAAGGCGTCCTGATATGCCGGCCAGAGCATGCGTTCATCCACGTCTGCGGGGTTGTACTTCCAGTACTTGTCGACGCGTTCGACACGTTCGGTCAAGCGCGACTTCTGCTCGCCAGAACTGATGTGCAACATCACTTTGATGATCGTCGTCTCTGACGCGACCACGTCCTCCTCGAAATCCTTTATCGCACCATAGCGTCGCTCGATCTCCTCGGGCGCTGCCAACTGTCGCACCCTGCCGATCAGTACGTCTTCATAGTGGGACCGGTCGAAGACCCCGATCATCCCGGCATCGGGCAACGCCTTTTCGACGCGCCAGAGGAAGTCGTGCTGAAGCTCTTCCGGGGTGGGTTTCTTGAAGGCTGTAGCCTGCACCCCTTGGGGATCGACCCGGCCGACCACGTGCCTGAGGATCCCACCCTTGCCTGCAGAATCCATCGCCTGAAGCACCAGCAGCACTGAACGATTCTGCCCCGTCCGACTTTCGGCGTAGAGCCTTTCCTGCAGTTCTGCCAACGGCTTGACGCCGGCCGCGAGGGCTTCCTGACCGGCGACCTTGCCAGCGCTGAATCCCGGGGTGGCATCGGGGTCGACCTCTGAAAGCACGAATCCCTCGCGCACTCGAAGCAGGTCGCCCGGCCGTTGATCCCATTCCGTGCGGTACTCCGACGCGTGCCTGCCGGCAGCCGACTGTTCGTCGCCAGAATCCTGTGACGTGTCGACGCCGTACTCCTGGCTTTTCGCCTTATCCTTTTTCTTGCTCTTCTTCTTGGTCTTGTGCTTGGACACCCGCTGCGTCTCCTTCGACCCCGGCCGCGCTTCTGTGTGGTGCAGCCACGTGTGTTGTGATCTTACCGGGCGAGCGGAACCTCCAAAAGGTTCGGCCCCGTGATCGGCGCCGTGAGGGCGCGCTCCAAGTCGTTGCGGTTGTCGGCGCGGGTGTAGCCCCAGCCGTAGGCGGCGGCGAGCGCCGAAAGGTCGACGTGTTGCGGGGTGGTCAACACCCGATCCATCGCCTCGGGCGTCGCCGTGCCCGCAACTTCGAGCCGGTCAAAAATCGTGCCGCCGTTGTCGTTTCCGACGATCACCTGAATCGCGGGCCTTCGCTCCTGCGTGCCGAACAAGAGGGCGCCAGCGTCATGCAGGGCTGCCAGGTCCCCGAGCAGCACCCGCGTGGTTCCGCCCCCCGCGCTCGCCTCAGTGGCCAGGGCGATGCCGATACCGGTGGCGATGGTTCCGTCGATTCCGGCGAGGCCCCGGTTGCTGTGCACGGTGATCCGTTTTCCGGTGACCCAACTGTCGAGTTCCCGAATCAACCGGGATGCTCCGAGTAACAGTCGGTCGTGCGGCCAGGTCACCCGCCAGAGGGCGTCGGCGAGCATCCGCCGAGTCACCGGCTCTCGCATGATGGCCAGTTCCTGTTGCGCGAACTCGGCGCGAGCAGCGAGAGACGGCGCCCTGGCGGATTCCATCGTGGACGCAGCCTGGTCACCGTTTCGTTGCTCCTCGGCGGCGAGCGCAGACCTGCCGGCGGCAACCCACTGGCCCAGCCACCGTCTGGCGTCGTCATCGGCGATGGGATCTTCGGCCACGACGTGTTCCTCAAACCGGGACACCCGGTGGCCGGGGTTGTACTTCTCGGTACCCGGCGCCGCAACCACGATCGTCTCGACGCCATCACGGCCGATCAACTGCGGCACCTCGCGGCTGAGAGTCGGATGCCCGAAGACGATGACCCGCTGCACCTGGCCGGCCAGGGTCTCATCGGCCAGCAGCGTGCGGTAGGCCAGCACCAGGTTGGGGCCGAACCTCGCTCGGCTGGATACCTCGGCGATCAGGGGCCAGCCGCCTGCTCGCGCGAACTCTTCGGCGGCCGGGCCGGCATCAGCACCGGCGACCACGATCGTTCCCGGTGCTCGCCCGATCACGGCGGGTGCCGACGCCGCGACCTGGGGTTGGCTCTGGGGCCGACGCAACGACACTGCTTGCCACCACATTTCCAGGTCGTCGACCGTCGACGACAGCGGTTCGCGAAACGCGAGGTTGAGCTGCACCGGTCCGGGATTGCCCGTCTGCATGCCGGTCGCTGCGGCGACTGCCCTCTGGGCCAGCTGCATAGCCACGGCGTCTTCTCCGTCCGCGCCTTCCGGGGCCGGCACATCGTCGCACATCCGTGTCGAGGGCCCGTAGATCCCGGGTTGTTGTGTGGTCTGGTTGGATCGGATGCCGCGCATTTCCACCGGGCGGTCGGCCGTGAGCAGAATGAGCGGAAGGCCGCTGTGATGGGCCTCGAGCACGGCGGGGTGCAGGTTGGCCACGGCGGTTCCGCTCGTGGTGATCACAACCACCGGAGCACGCGCCTCCCGCGCGAGGCCGATGGCCAAAAATCCGGCAACGCGCTCGTCGATGCGCACATACAGCCGGATGGCTCCGATGCGTTCAAGCTCAGCGGCGACCAGGGCCAGCGCCTGAGACCGGGAACCCGGGCTGAGTACGATGCTCTCGACGCCGTCGGCGACGAGTCCTGTCAGCAGACTGCGGGCGAAACGGCTCGCGGGAGACGAGACCTTATCAGGTTCAGGCATCCCGTCGGCCGGGTCCGGTGCTGTCGGATCCGTCCTCGCGGGGCCCGTGCTTGTCGCCCTCGGCCAGCTTCTCCTCCAGCTTGCGGATGCGCTCCTGGCGGGCCCGGTCGGCACCGAGCCTGTTCAAGAACTCGGGGTCGTCGTCAGGTGCCATCGAACGCACGCGCCCCGACTCGCGGCCGCGGCCGATCCAGAACCAGAGCACGCCGCCGATCACCGGCAGCAGAATGACGACAACCACCCATGCCGCCTTCGGCAACCCGCGCACACGATAGGGTGCCGTGAACGCACAGTCGATCACCGCATAAACGGTGAAGACGACCGCGGCCACAATCAGCCCCACGTAGAAACGCATCATGCTTTCATGGTAGCCCTGAACACTGGGAGATGTGGGTGTGCATCGTGCCCGAATCATCAGACAAGACACCTAAACTGAAGTCATGAAAGCGTCACGCACGTGGGTTCTTTACTCGGTCATCCGGGTGGGGGTCTTCTTTGCCGTCTTCGCGCTCCTGATGGTCTACGACATCTCCTGGTGGCTGTCGGCAATTCTGGCCGCGATCATCTCACTCTGCGTCTCCTACCTGTTTCTGCGCAAGCCGCGTGAGCGACTCGCCCAGAACCTGTACGAGCTGCGCCACGGCACCGCCGAGGTCTCCTCTGACAACGATGACGACGAGGTGGAGGATGCCGCGGTGGATCGCGCACTTCAGACTCAGCCGGAGAAGCACCCGACCAATCCCCCGCAGCAGTAGGGCGCATCCGAATCGGGGTTCAACCCATGCCCCCGTGCTCGGTCTCTGCCGGCACGGATGAAGGCTGCGTTGCTCAGAAGGCGAATGCTGCGGCGAGCCCGGCCGCGTAAACCAGGCCGCCGATACCCGTGAGCTTGAGCGCCAGCACCAACTCCTCGGCCGACTTCGCGGTGAGCGTGATCAGGCAGGCCGGCAGCACCAGGAAGAGCGCAGCAAAGCTCAACCAGGCGCCACTGTAGAACAACAGGAAGAACCCGGTGATCAGGAACGGCGCCAACACCAGAACGCAGTAGACCACCCGCGACGCCCGATGCCCGAGCTTCACGGCGAGGGTTCGCTTTCGGGCTGCCAGGTCAGGCTCCAGGTCACGGATGTTGTTCACCATGAGCACCGCGCAGGCGATCAGCCCAGCCGCCACTCCCCCGAGCCAGCTCTCGGCGTTGACCAGACCCGCCTGCACATAGGTTGTGCCTGCCGTGGCAACAAGGCCGAAGAACAGGAAGACGAACACCTCGCCCAGCGCCAGGTAGCCGTAGGGCTTCTTCCCCCCGGTGTAGAACCACGCGGCGGCGATGGCTGCGGCGCCGACCGCGAGCAGCCAGTAGTGGCCGCTGATAATGACGATGGCCAGGCCGGCGAGCGCGGCCACGCCGAAGAACGAGAGCGCCACCGTGAGCACGTGGGCGGGTTTGGCCGCGCCGGAGCCGGTCAATCGCGCCGGACCGACACGGTGCCTGTCAGTTCCACGCACTCCGTCCGAGTAGTCGTTGGCGAAGTTGACCCCCACCTGCAGGCTGAGCGCGACCACCAGGCACAGAATGGCGAGCGTGAGGTCCGAGGACCCGGCAACCACTGCAGCGCCGGTGCCGAGAAGGATCGGCGAGATTGCCAGCGGCAGGGTGCGCGGCCTGGCGCCCTCGATCCAGTCGGCTGGCCCGGCCTTCGCCACCTTCACACTGGGTGGAACAGGCCTCGGGTTGCCCCGCTTCGAGCGGTTGCTTGTTTTCTTTTTGCTATCCTTCGATCCCACACCACGATTCTAGGTGAGCCGCACCTTCGAACCGCGCCACCGCGGGCGCCCACGGCGATTCACCCGGAGGGCGTGGCCTGGTCGGTGGTGAGTGCGCGCAGGGCGACTCGGTCGAGCTTCCCCGAGGGCAGGCGTGGGATGGCCGAAACGATCACGAGCCGATCGGGTCTGGCCGCGGGGCCGAGCTGCTCGCCCACGAGGTGTCTGGCTCTTTCAAGGATCGCTTCGTGGTCGCCGACGCCGGTATCCTCCGACTCGGATGCCCCCGGTGGCGGATCGGTGCCTTCCAGAACCAGCACGGGCACCTCGCCCCACCGGTCGCTGGGTGCACCGGTCACGGCGGAGTGAGCGAATTCTGGCACCGCCTGCAACAGGTGTTCCACCTCGGCCAACGAGACCTTGACCCCGCCTGAGATGATCACATCATCGGCACGGCCGGTCACTGTCAGAAGCGGTCCATGCTCATCACTGGACAACTGGCCGGTATCCTGGCTGCGGTACCAGCGCAGGCCTTCGTCGTTGTGGAAGGCGCGGTCGGTCTGGCCCGGATCGAGGTAGCCGACCGCGAGCACAGTGCCGGCCAATTCGATGAGGCCGTCGACGATCCGCACCCGGGTGTCGCCGATCGGGCGACCGTCGTAGACGCAGCCGCCGCCGGTCTCGCTGGATCCGTAAGTGCGGGTGATCCGCAACTCCATCTCGTCTGCCCGCTCACGCAGTCGGGTGGGCAGGGCCTGCCCGCCGACCAGGATGCGGTCGAACCGTCGCAGCAGGTCACCGGCCGCATCCGCATCAAGAAGCGCGGCCAACTGTGCCGGAACCAGTGACACGTACCGGCGTGTGCCGGCCATCCGTCGGGCGGCCGCCACAACGTCGTCAGGGTCGAAATGACCGGTGCCGGCGATCTCAGGCTCGGTGCCCGCTGTCAGTGAGCGCACCAGCACGTTGATGCCGGCGATATAGTGCGCGGGCAGGGCGAGCAACCACTGCCCCGGCCCCCCAAGCGCTGCCTCCGAGGCGGTGGCGCTTGCCAACAGGGCATCCGCCGTCAGGACGACGCGTTTGGGGTTGCCGGTGGATCCAGAGGTCTCGACGATCAGCACCACGTCGGGTGCGACCCGTTCGGGCACCTGCTCGGGCAGCCGGGCGCCGGGCGCGACCGGCCAGATTGCCGGCCCGACCCCCGATAGGGCATCGCGCAATCCGTGCAGCACGTCGCGTGGATCGTCGGCGGCGAGGAGCCGCAGCGGCCGGCTCACCGCCCACCCGGGGCCCGGTCGGTGCCAGGTTCAGTTCTGCCGGTCAGAAATGCCACGGGTACGGCGACCAGTCGGGAGCGCGCTTCTCGAGGAACGAATCACGGCCCTCGACCGCCTCATCGGTGCCGTAGGCCAGGCGGGTGGCCTCACCGGCGAACACCTGCTGACCGACGAGGCCATCATCCACCGCGTTGAAGGCGAACTTCAGCATGCGGATGGCTGTCGGCGACTTGGTGAGGATGTCTCGGGCCCACTCCAGTGCAATTGTCTCCAGGTCGGCGTGCGGCACAACCGCGTTCACGGCCCCCATCTCGTAGGCCCTCTGGGCGTCATACTCGCGGGCGAGAAAGAAGACCTCACGGGCGAACTTCTGGCCGACCTGGCGGGCGAAGTAGGCGCTGCCGTAGCCGGCGTCGAAGGAGCCGACGTTGGCGTCGGTCTGCTTGAACCTCGCGTGTTCGGCGCTGGCGATCGACAGGTCGCAGACCACGTGAAGTGAGTGGCCGCCGCCGGCAGCCCAGCCGGGAATGACCGCGATGACGACCTTGGGCATGAACCGGATCAGGCGCTGCACCTCGAGGATGTGCAGGCGCCCCGTGGCCGCGGTGAGCGGCGCAGCGGGTTCAGGTGTCCCGGCCGCCATCCCGCTCTCTTGGTACTGGTAGCCGTCTCGGCCTCGGATGCGCTGGTCGCCACCCGAGCAGAACGCCCAGCCGCCGTCTTTCGCGCTCGGCCCATTACCGGTGAGCAGCACCACCCCGATACGGGTGTTCTGCCGGGCATCCTCCAGTGCGCTGTACAGCTCGTCGACCGTGTGCGGGCGGAACGCGTTTCGCACCTCGGGCCGGTTGAAGGCGATACGGGCCACTTGGCCGGAGTTGTCCAGGTGGTAAGTGATGTCGGTGAATTGTTCGGCGCCGGGGGCAACCCGCCACGCGCTGTCGTCGAAGATGTCAGAAACTTGGCTCACCATGGCCCTCAGCCTACGCGGGACAGTACCGAGGTCCGGAATCCTACGCCCCCGCCACGCGTCAGGTGGCAGACTGGATGGATGCTGCCACCGCTGGACGACCTGCTTGCAACCGCCCGGGTTCTCTCGTTGCCGCTGGTCACCCGTTTTCGCGGGATCGAAACGCGAGAAGCCCTCGTGTTCGAAGGCCCGGCCGGGTGGAGTGAATTCTCCCCGTTCGCCGAATACGGTGACGACGAGGCCGTCACCTGGCTGGCGGCCGCGATCGAGTTCGGCTGGCACGAGACCCCGCCGACTCGGCGCGATTCGATCCGGGTGAATGCCACCGTGCCCGCCGTACCCACAGACCAGGTCGCCCAGGTTCTCGCCCGCTTCGCCGGTTGCCGCACGGCCAAGGTCAAGGTGGCCGAGACCGGACAACGCCTGGCCGATGACGTGGCCCGGGTGCGCGAGGTGCGGAGGGTTCTGGGGCCGGGCGGCCGCATCCGCGTCGATGCGAACGGCGCGTGGAGTGTGGATGAGGCCGAGATCGCCATTCGCACTCTCGGCGAATTCGACCTCGAGTACGTCGAGCAGCCGTGCCTGGATCTGGCCGACCTCGCCGAGGTGCGCCAGCGGGTCAGGTATCTCGGCATCCCCATCGCGGCCGACGAGAGTGTGCGCAGGGCCAGCGACCCGCTCGAAGTCGCACGTACAGGCTCCGCCGACGTGCTCGTCGTCAAGGTGCAGCCGCTCGGCGGCATTCGTGCTGTCTTGAAGCTGGCCGACCGCACCGGACTTCCGATGGTCGTCTCGAGCGCCCTCGACACCTCGATCGGCCTCTCGATGGGTGCGCACCTGGCCGCCGCCCTGCCGGAGTTGGACTACGACTGCGGCCTGGGTACGGCATCACTCCTCGCCCAGGACGTCACCGCCGACCCGCTTCTCGCCACGGGCGGTTCGATCCCGGTGCGCCGGGTCACCCCCGACCCCCGCGTGCTCGACAGGTTCGCCGCGCCCGCCGAACGACGTGACTGGTGGCTTTCGCGACTCGCCCGCTGCCACGGGTTGCTGGCCGCATCCGGGCGCCTGGAGTAGCACCAACCTCGCCCTGCTGCCTTCAGAAGTTCAGGCTCAGAGGGCAGCCGGGCCTCCTACACGCCCCCCGCCCTTCTGCTCCTGAATTTCTGCAGGAACAGACGCGGGTCAGCAACGCGGGGTCGGGCCAGACTCACAGGCCGCTGTACGCGTGCAACCCCTTGAAGAACACATTCACGATGCCGAAGTTGAACATGACCGCGCTGAAGCCGACGATCGCCAGCCACGCCGACCGTGAACCGCGCCAGCCGCGGGTCGCCCGCGCGTGGATGTAACCCGCGTAGATCACCCAGATGATGAAGGTCCACACCTCTTTGGTGTCCCAGCCCCAATACCGGCCCCACGCCGCCTCGGCCCAGATGGAGCCGGCGATCAGCGTGAAGGTCCACAGAATGAAGCCGATCACGTTCAAACGGTAGGCGAGGTTCTCGAGGGTCACAGCGGCCGGCAGGGTCTTCAGGAACCCGAGCCACGTGGGCGGGGAATCCTCGGACTCCTCGTATCGGGTGCGCATCAATTGCACACCGGAGAGCGCGAACCCAAGGGCGAAGAATCCGGTCGCCAGCGTGGCCACCAGAACGTGGATGACCAGCCAGTACGACTGCAGCGCCGGCGGCAGCGGAACCACGTCGACGTAGTACTGCAGGCTCGCGATCCCCAGCAGCATCAGCACCAGCCCGATCAGGAATGCCCCGAGGAATCTGAGGTCGAGCTTGAACTGCACCCCGAGGAAGACACCGACCATGAGCACGGTGCCGGTCATCGAGAATTCCCACATGTTGGCCCACGGCACACGCTCGGCGGCAACACCGCGCAGGATCGTCGCGAGCAGGTGAGCGATGAAGCCCAACCAGGTCAGCGCCATTGCCACCCGGATGACCACCCCGCCGGAGCGAGTGCGGGCGATCTCTGCATCGTCGTCGATCACCGTGGGACGGTCGAGGGTGGTCACCGTCCCGGATCCGCCGGCCTGGCCGGAGGCGGTCTGGGTCGTCTGGGCTGCGGCGCGTCGCTGGGCGGCGGTCAGCTGTTCGCCCGCACCCGATTGCGCCACCGGCCGGCCGGCCGCAGCGGAACGCTGGGCGAGGTCGATCGCGAATGCGACGAATGCCGCCGCGTAGACGACCATCGTGCAGTACAGGAGAATTGCGGAGTATTGCGAGAGCGTTTCGGTCACGGTGACGAGTTTACGTCAGTGCGGCTGGATGTCGATCGTTGGCTCGTGAAGTCGGGGGAAGCCTCGAGATCGAGGGGGGCCTCGAGGTCGAGGGCTGCCTCGTGGCGCCGGGCAACGTCAGCCACCGCCTGGGCGAGCTGCGGGTCCTCGCCGCGCGCAAGGCCCGCGTATTCCAGCTGGAGGGTGTTGCCCTCACCATCGGTGGCTCGAACCCAGACGCGACGCCTGGGGATCAGCAGGGCGGCGAACATCCCAGCCGTCGCAAGAACGGCAAACAGCAGCACCCAGCCCTGCGCCGGGTCACGGTGCACGTCGAGGGAGGCGAACCGGTTCACTTCATCCAACGAGATGGTGCCCAGGCCGTCGGGCAGTTCAACTGTCTCGCCGAGGCCCAGCCTCAGCGCATCCGTGCCGCTCTTGCCGCCGGCGATCTGGGTCATCCCGTCCGTGTCGAGCGTGTAGACCGAGCGCGGTGTGCCGTCGTTGATGCCGAGGTCTCCTCGATAGGCCCTCAACTCGAGCACCGGCGACTTCAGGTCGGGATACGCCGAGGTGAGCGCTCCGGTGCCGAGCTCGAACGGGGTGGGGTAGAAGAAGCCGATCATTCCGAGTTGATCGGCCAGACCGTCGGGAACCTTGATGATGCCGGTGGACGTGAGGTTGGTGTCCTGTGGCAGGAACGGGATGATCTCTCGGTACACCGCTCGACCTGATGGGTCACGCACCGTAATGGTCGGCGCATAGCCGTTTCCGAGGAGGTACACGTTCGTGCCGCCGATCGACAGCGGCTCGTTCACCTTGATGCGGTTCGACTGCGGCTCCTCGCCCGGCAGCCGGGTGGTGGTCTTCACGTCGAAGTCGAGGGCCTGGCCGTAGGCGCCCTTGTTCGGGTCGCTCTGGTAGGTGACGTCGAAGGTATCGACGCTCAGGGTGAACGGTTTGAGAGAGCTGTCGTTGAAGAATCGCCCGGGGTTGAACGAGTCGTACGAGACCAGCGAGTTGACCATGGTCTGCCCCTCGACGACCACACGCTGGCCGGTGAAGCCGAACCCGCCACCGACCCCGACGGCCACCAGTACCCCCAACAGGGCGATGTGGAACAGCAGGTTGCCGGTCTCGCGCAGATAGCCGCGTTCGGCCGAGACCGAGTACGCGCCGGGGCGGCCCCTGGTCGCCGGTTCGTCGAACATGACCGTGCGATAGCCAGATTTTCGGAGCAGCTGCTCGGCCGCGCCGGCCGCGCCCCGCGCATCCGTTTCGGCACCGTGGTGCTCCTTCCGGATGAAGCCGGCCATGCGGTTCAGCCGCAGCGGCGTCTTCGGCGGTTTCTGCCCCAACGCCTTCAGGTGGTGCCGCGTGCGCGGAATGACACAGCCGACGAGCGAGGCGAACAGCAGCAGGTAGATGGCGGAGAACCAGGCCGACGTGAACACGTCGAACATTTGCAGGTTGTCGAGGATGGGGGCGAGGTCGGGGTTGTCCCGGAAGTATTGGGTGACCCCGTTCGGGTCGGAGGAGCGCTGAGGCACCAGCGATCCGGGCACCGCCGCCACTGCCAGCAGCAACAGCAACAACAGCGCGGTGCGCATGCTCGTCAGTTGGCGCCAGAACCAGCGCAGCCAGCCGGATGGCCCCAGCCGCGGCTGGGTGATCCCGTCGGATGTGCGCGGTTTGGGCACCGGGGAGTCGATGTGGTCAGATGGCCGGGACAAAACTCGGGATCACCGCCTGCAGCGAATCGATCCAGTACGACCAGACGCCGGTGACCATGAGCACGCCGAGCAGGATGAGCAGGACGCCGCCGCCGATGTTGATCGCCCGGATGTGCCGCTTCAGGAAGGCGACCGACCGGGTCACCCAGTTCAGCCCGAGCGCGACCAGCAGAAACGGGATACCGAGGCCCAGACAGTAGAGGAACGCCAACAGGGCGCCCCGCCACGGTGAGCCGCCATTCATTCCGAGGGCCAGGATGGAGGCGAGCGCCGGCCCGATGCAGGGGGTCCAGCCCAGCCCGAACACGATACCGAGCAACGGCGCTCCGGCCATCCCGGTCGCCGGCCGCCAGGTCGGCTTCATGGTGTTCTGCATGAACGTGAACTGGCCGATGAACACGAGACCCATCACGATGACCAGCACCCCGAGAATACGAACGACGAGATCCTGCCACTGGATGAGCCAGAGCCCGACCGCCCCGAATGCGGCCCCGTACGCGACAAAGACCACGGCGAAGCCGAGAATGAACAGGGCGACGCCGGTGAGCATCCTGGCCCGATCGCGACGCATGGCCTCACGTTCGACCGCTCCGGAGGACAGCCCCCCGACGTAGGCGAGGTATCCCGGCACCAGGGGCAGGATGCACGGGGAGGCGAACGAGACGAGGCCCGCCAGAACGGCGATCGGAATGGCCAACAGCAGTTGCCCACTGTAGATGATCTCGCTGCCCACGCTCAGTTGCCCTCGGCCAACGTCTGACGCACCAGGGTCTCGAGGATCGATGCGCTGCGCAACTGCCCCAGGATGCGGGACGCCACCCGGCCCTCTTTGTCGAGCACGAGGGTCGTGGGCACCGCGTTCGGCGGCACATCACTCGTGAACGCCAGTTGCAGTGCGGAGTCGGTGTCGATGACCGACGGGAACGTGATGCCGTGAGTCTTCGCGAACGAGATCGCGGTCTCGGCCTGGTTGCGCACGTTCACGCCGAGAAAGGACGCCCCATCGTCCTTGGTCGCCTGATAGGCGCTTTCGAGGTCGGGCGCCTCGGCCCGGCAGGGCGCGCACTCGGCGTACCAGAAGTTGACCACCAAGACCTGGCCGAGAAAATCGGCGGAGGACACGGTGTCGCCGGTCTCCGTGCTGCCCGTGAACTCGATCGGCTCCCCCCGGTCTGCGGGCAGAATCTCGGTGTAGGTGCCGTCGCCCGAGATGAAGCCCTTGTCACTGCCCTGACGGTACTGGTCTGCCAACGGATCGGTCGCGCAGCCGGTGAACAGCATCGCAGCAGCCACGGCGACAGCAGCCACCAGCAGCCCGCGTCGTCGGGGCGCCAAACTTCTGGTACTGCGACTCATACGGCTCCCAGATCGACCGCGGTCGCAAGCAGAGACGCGGCCGGTTCGGCATAACCGACCTCGACAAAGCTGCCCCCATGCCGCTCCAGCGTCGTGATGCTCGACAGCGTGCAACGCCGGCTGCGGGGGTCGTGCAGAAACCGTTTGCCGGCGAGCGCCAGGTGCGTGGTCCAGATCGGCAACTGGTGGCTGACCAGGATCACGTCGCCTGATTCGACAGACTCGTGGGCAGCGGTGATCGCTTCGAGCATCCGGTCTCTGATCGAGCGGTAGGGCTCGCCCCAGGATGGCCGGAACGGGTTGATGAGCCATGGCCACGTGCGTGGATTCTTCAGCGCAGAATTCGCGCCGCGCATGCGGCTGCCCTCGAACTTGTTGCTCGGCTCGATGATGCGAGGCTCGAGTTGCACCTCGAGGTCGAGCAGCCGCGAAATGGGTGCCGCCGATTCCTGGGTGCGTTGCAACGGTGACGCGAACAGGGCGGTCATCGGGCGGCCGCGTCCGGCCAGATCGTCGGCCGCGAGTGCAGCCATCTTGTGCCCGAGTTCAGACAGGCCGAATTGCGGCAGCCTGCCATACAGGATGCCGTCGGGGTTTGCGACCTCGCCGTGACGCACGAGGTGGATCTGGCTAGCGACCACGCTTTCCAGTGTACGGAGGGCGCACCGGTGAGATTGCCGAGAATACGCCGTACGGAGCAGGCTGGGCGGCATCCAATTGGCAAACGGCTAGAATTTGGCCTGTGACTTCTCGCTCTCTGATCAAAAACCTTTCCGCCCAAGCCGATGGCCCCGTCTCCGTTTCTGGATGGGTCGAAACCGTGCGCGACCAAAAGAAGGTGCAGTTCGTCGTTCTCCGCGACGAAACCGGCGACGTGCAGCTGGTGAACCCTCGCGCCGCGGCCCCGGTCGATGCCGACGGCAATCCGGTTGCGGATGCCGCGCCCGACACCATCTCTGACACCATCTCCCACCTGGCCCAGGGCAGTTTCGTCACCGTCACCGGTGAGTTGAAGCACGACGAGCGGGTGAAGCTCGGTGGAATCGAGATCAAGGTCGCGAGCCTGACGGTTCATTCGATGGCGGACCCCGAGACCCCGATCAAGGCCGACAGCAGTGTTGACAAGCGCATGGACTGGCGTTTCCTCGACCTGCGCCTGCCAAAGAACCAGCTGATCTTCCGCGTGCAGACCACTCTGGAGCACGCTCTGCGTTGCTATTGGGTTGAGCACGAGTTCGTCGAGGTGCACACGCCCAAACTGATGGGGAGCCCATCAGAGTCGAACGCCGAACTGTTCAAACTGGATTACTTCGACACTGTCGCCTACCTGGCGCAGAGCCCGCAGTTCTACAAGCAGATGGCGCAGGCCGCCGGCTTCGGCGGCATCTTCGAGATCGGCCCCGCGTTTCGCGCCGACCCCTCGTTCACCGCCAGGCACGCAACCGAATTCATCAGTGTCGACACCGAGATCAGCTGGATCGACAGCCACGAAGATGTCATGATCCTGCAGGAGAACCTGCTGGTGGCCGCTCTCACTGCGGTGAAGAAAAAGCACGGCGACGAGATCAAGGAACACTTTGGCGTCGATGTGGTCGTGCCGAGCACGCCGTTCCCCCGCATCCCGCTCCTGGAAGCGAAACGCATCATCGCCGAACGCGGCTACGAGGTTCCGCGCGACGACGACGACATGGATCCGGAGGGCGAGCGTCAGATCTCCGCATACGTGCGCGAAGAGTTCGGCCATGAATTCGTCTTCCTCACCGACTACCCGGCATCGATCCGGGCGTTCTACCACATGCGCAGCACCGACGACCCGTCACTCACCAAGAGCTACGACCTGATCTGGAACGGGATCGAGATCACCACCGGCGCGCAGCGCGAGCACCGCCTCGATGTGCTGGAGGCGCAGGCGCGTGAAAAGGGACTCGACCCGGAGCAGCTGTCGTTCTACCTCGACTTCTTTCGCTACGGGATGCCGCCCCACGGCGGCTTCGGAATGGGCCTGTCTCGCGTGACGATGCTGCTGCTTCACCTGACCACGTTGCGTGATGCCACATTCCTGTTCCGGGGCCCCAACCGTCTCACGCCGTAGTCCACCCGCCACCTCAGTCGTTAATTCAGCCGACGGGCCAAGATCGGCGTCAGAATAGGCGGTGCACGCGCATTTTCTGGCCCCTCAGCTCTATTTCAGCGCGGGGTTAGAGGGCGAGCAGGGCGGCGCGCAGGCGCTCGGGGTCGATGTGCCAGTAGTTGTGCACTCTGCCGTTGATGAGCAGCACCGGGATCTCCTCGACAAAACGCGCGTGCAGCTCAGCGTCCTCGAGGATCGACACCTCGGTGAGTGCGAGCGCCGGGGCATTCGGGTGTCCGACCAGCTCGGCCAGGACCTGTTCGATGACGACGCGCGCCTGATCGCAGAGATGGCAGCCGGGCTTGCCGACCAGGGTGAGGATTGCAGATGTCACCCCACCAGCCTACGCATCCCGGCCACTACGCGTGACCGGGTTGGGCGCGGCAAAAAGCGCCGGACCCCGTGGGATCCGGCGCTTCCACACTCCGGCGCGCGAAGTGGTGCGCAGCGGCGAAAGCCGCTACCCGACCTACTTCTTGTTGCGGCGCTGGTGACGCGTCTTGCGAAGCAACTTACGGTGCTTCTTCTTCGCCATCCGCTTGCGGCGCTTCTTGATTACTGAACCCACGTATACCTCACAAAGATCGGGCGGAGCCACCAAGAACGGTGGCAGAAGGAAAAATAGCCTCGGGCAAGTCTATCGGATGCATGGCGTTCCATGCGCAGCGTTCCCACATCCCGGCGTTCGGCGGGCTTGAGGTGTGCCGTACGCGGCGTGTGGCCGACCCTGTCATGCGCAGAAGCTCAGGAGGAGAGCAACGCCGATCGCGCTGCGCCGCTCGCGGCGCCCTGCTCCTGAATTTTTGACGGCAGAAACCGGCAATGCGGCAAGCACCCAGCTCGGGGCCGCTGGAACCTGGACCCTAGGCTGAGTCTTCGGAGGGCAGCACTATTGCTTGGCTCACCGCTGACTCCGGCACCCGGAACGAACGGCCGAACCGCACAGCCGGCAGTTCACCGGCGTGAATCATGCGGTACACCGTCATTCGTGACACCCGCATCAGCCCGGCGACCTCACTGACCGTCAGGAAACGCACATCCGCCAGGTCAGACGCCATGCCACTCGATCCTCACCTTGGTCACTGCCCTGTTTGGCTACTGCCGTGGATTGCCACTGCCGTGCACTGCCACTGCCGTGTTTCCGTCAACGGCCTTGTTCAGCGGGTCCAACTCCCGCCCGAAGTTCACACTACGCCTGTGACGAGTGTGCCCTGTGGCAACTGTAGGGGCTGGTGTGACTGGTTGTCCAGCATTCATTGCATTCGTGCCCCGGATGGGGGACAGTCGCGGGCCGGAGGCGAATCGGACGTGGCGCCGAGGTGGAGTTCTGGCGGTGGTGCGTGGAAGGAATGGAAGGGCTGGTGAGTGGGTGGTGGCTTGTCCGGAGTGGTCGGCATGCAGGGGTCACATGCACGGGTCACGTGCACGGGTCAATGGCATCGGCCGGCGAGAAGAAACGGCGCGCACGAACCGCTGAGCAGCGGTGAGGCACCGCAGGCGACCGCGAACGTCAGGACTTGCGGCGGAACACCGTCGCGGCAGACTTGACCTGGTGGGTGGTTTCGGCGATCACACGCCCGAGCGCCTCTGCCTTGGACTGGGCCTCGTGCCCCAGATGCACCTGGTCGGCAGCAGCCTCTTCCTCCGCCTCCGCCTCCGCGGCGGCGAGCGCCTCGAAGTCGGCACTCAGAAACGGGATCAGCCAGTCCTCGACCTGTTCGAGCGGGCCATAATCCAAGCTGTAGAACCGGTGCTGGCCCTCCTCACGCACCGAGACGAGGTTGGCCTCGCGCAGCACCTTGAGGTGCTTCGACACGGTCGGCTGGCTCAGTTCCAGCTGGCTGACCAGGCCCGAAACGCTGGTTCCGGTGTCGCCCCCCTCACCAGCGACATGACGGTCGAGCAGTAGCTGTAGAATCTCGCGGCGGGTAGAGTCAGCGATCACAGTGAAGATATCGGCCATGGCCTAAGGCTACCGATTCCCGCACGGTAGTACCATGACACTCGACCGGGTTCGAGGAGGGGCACGCGCGTGACGATGGGGATCAACCGCATGTCGCGGTACCACCAGACCGGGGTGCTGGGGCGCATTCGAGACTTCATCGATCACTTCGCCGGGCGCTCCCCCTCCCGCTTCGCCTCCATCGTGTTCACCGGGCTGATCCTCATCTTCACGCTGTTGTTCTCCCTGCCGATCGCCAGCGCCGACGGCACAGCCACCAAGCTCGCCGACGCCCTGTTCACCGCCACCTCGGTCATCTGTGTGACCGGGCTGTCCACCGTCGACATGGCCACCCACTGGTCGCCCTTCGGCCACACTTTGGTGTTCATCGGGGTGCAGATCGGTGGCCTCGGCGTGCTCACCCTCGCCTCGATCATGGGCCTGGTCATCGCGCGACGACTCGGGCTGCGCGCCAAGCTGATGGCGGCCAGCGACAGCAACCCACTGCGGCTCCACTCCGGGCCGGTCGCCGAAGGCCAGGCCGTGCGGCTCGGCGAGATCGGCGGCCTGTTGGCGACGGTCGCCATCAGCGCCGCCGTTATCGAACTCGCGTTGGCCATCCTGATGTTCCCGCGTCTCCTGTTGGCGAATGTCCCGATCGGAGACGCGGTCTGGCACAGCTTCTATTGGGCGGCGATGGCGTTCACAAACACCGGCTTCAGCCCGGATGTCGCCGGCCTCACCCCGTTCGCCAACGACTATTGGTTTCTCACGGTCATCCTGATCGGTGTCTTCCTCGGCAGCATCGGCTTTCCGGTGATCTACGCGCTCAGCCGAGGCTGGCGTCGACCACGCCGGTTGCCGCTGCACGCCAAACTCACCCTGCTCACCTGGTTGGTGCTGTTCGTCATTGGCGCCCTGGTCTTTCTCCTGCTCGAATTCGACAATCCGAAGACCTTCGGCGCGCTCGGCGGCGGTGACACCATCTTCCAATCCTTCTTCCTGTCCGGGATGACTCGGTCGGCGGGGTTCGCCGTGATCGATATCGGGCAGATGAACGGCTCCAGCCTGCTCGTCGGCGACATGCTGATGTTCATCGGCGGCGGTTCGGCCTCAACCGCTGGCGGAATCAAGGTGACCACACTCGCCGTGCTCTTTCTTGCAGCGTTTGCGGAGGCACGCGGGCAAGAGTCGATGTCGGCGTTCGGGCGCAAGATTCCCGGTGACGTGCTGCGCCTCGCCGTCAGCGTCGTGCTCTGGGGTGCGACGACGGTCGCCGTATCGAGCATCCTGATCCTGCACATCTCGAACGAGCCGTTCGAGTATGTCCTTTTCGATGTGATCTCAGCGTTCGCGACCTGTGGGCTTTCGACCGGGCTGACCGAGAGGCTGCCGGACGCCGCAGTGTACGTGCTCGCGGCAACCATGTTCATGGGGCGTGTTGGTACAGTGACTCTCGCAGCCGCGCTGGCGGCCAGCCAGCGCCGACAATTGTTCCAATACTCGGAAGAGAGGCCCATCGTTGGTTGATCGCATCAAACACGACGCACCGGTGCTCGTGATCGGCCTCGGTCGGTTCGGCGCTGCCACCGCCGGCCAGCTCGACCGGCTCGACCGAGAGGTGCTCGCCGTCGACGCCGACGCTGGGCTGATCCAGAAGTGGGCCGACCGGATCACGCACACCGTTCAGGCGGACGCCCGCAACATCGACGCCCTGCGCCAGATCGGCGCGCAGGACTTCTCCATCGCCGTAGTCGCTGTCGGCTCCTCGATCGAGGCAAGCGTTTTGATAACCGCCAACCTGGTCGACCTGAAGGTGCCGCAGATCTGGGCGAAGGCCATCTCGCAGTCACACGGCAAGATCCTCCAGCGCATCGGGGCGAACCACGTGATCTACCCGGAGCGGGAGGCCGGCGAGCGAGTCGCCCACCTTGTCAGCGGCCGGATGCTCGACTTCATCGAGTTCGACGACGACTTCGCCCTGGTCAAGATGTACCCGCCGAAGCCGATCCGAGGAATCCCCCTGGGCGAGTCCCTTGTTCGCAGCAAGTATCGCATCACCGTCGTGGGCGTGAAGAGCCCCGGCAAGCCGTTCACCTACGCGACCCCGGAGACCGTCATCTCCAACCACGACCTGATCATCATCTCCGGAACCTCCGGCGACATCGAACGGTTCGCGGCCCTCGGCGGGTAGGCGCAGCCGGCAACCCACGGCGGTCAGTGCCCGACAGGCAACGCTCCGCGGTTTCTGCACCAAGCCGCCGAAGGGTGGCGTCAGTCTCCGGCAGCCATCCGCCTGGCCCTGGCCAGTGCCGCGTCCGTCGCCGTGTCAAACAACTCCTTGACCTGGCCGGTCTCAAGCACCGCGACCGCTTCGGCGGTGGTTCCGCCCGGGCTGGTCACCTGGCGGCGCAGTTCGGCCGGAGTTGATTCGGATGCCGCGAGCAATTCCGCAGCACCGAGGAATGTGGTGTTCACCATCGTCGCCGCCTGCTCGGGCGTGAACCCCTTATCGATCGCGGTCAGGGTGAGCTGCTCGATCAGGAAGAAGACGTAGGCCGGACCGGAGCCCGAGATCGTGCTGAGCGCATCGAGCTGGCTTTCCGGAACCTCGAGCACCGTTCCGACGGTGGAGAACAGTTCGGCCACAACAGCCATGTCGTCTGGCGTGGAGCGCGTGCCGGCGCTCAGCCCGGTGACGGCGCGCCCGACGATCGCCGGGGTGTTCGGCATCGACCGCAGCACCGAGATTTCGGCAGGGAGCAGTCCTTCGAAGGTGGCGACGGTGACGCCCGCCGCAACGCTGACGACAATCGCACCCGGTTCGAGTGCATCTCGGATCTCGGCCAGCAGGTCGGGCACCATGTACGGCTTCACGGCGACCAGCACAACCTTTGCGCCGGCAACGGCAGTGCGGTTCGCGTCGGCATCGGTGGCCGTGGCGTAGGCGGTGACCCGGGACTCGTCATCGAATTCGGCAGCCCGTTCGACAGACCGATTGGTCACCCGAATGCCTCCCGAGACCGTGACACGCGGGGCCAGCAATCCGCTCAGAATGGCGCGCCCCATCGAGCCGGCTCCGAGGATCGCAATGGTGGGCAGGTTGATGGTTTCAGTCTGGGTCACGTCTCCATCCTAGGATTGGGTCACACAGGTGTTGCAACGAGATGAGGAATGGGGCTTCCGGATGAGCGCAACGGGCGGCAGCAAGGCGATCATTGCCGCGTTTCTGGCGAACCTCGGCATCGCCATCACCAAGTTCATCGCCTGGGCGTTCTCGGGCTCCACATCGATGCTCGCAGAGGGTGTGCACTCCCTCGCCGACTCCGGGAACCAGTTGCTGTTGCTGTTCGGCGGCCGCCAGGCCAAGCGCAAGGCTGACCAGGAGCACCCGTTCGGCTACGGTCGGGAGCGGTTCGTCTATGCCTTCGTGGTCTCGATCATCCTGTTCTCGGTCGGTGGCGTCTTCTCCCTCTACGAGGGCGTGAACAAGATCGCCAACCCGCATCCGATCGAGATGTGGTGGTTGCCGCTGCTCGTTCTGGCCGTCGCGATCGTGCTGGAGTCGATCTCGCTGCGCACCGCCCTGCGCGAGGCGAACCCGCACCGCGGCAACCAGTCCTGGGTCACGTTCATACGTCGCTCAAAGGCCCCAGAGCTGCCGGTCGTGATCCTGGAGGACACCGCAGCCCTGGTCGGCCTCGTGTTCGCCCTGATCGGTGTCGGCGTGGCGATCCTCACCGGCAACGGCGTGTGGGACGGCATCGGCACGGTCGCAATCGGTGTGCTGCTGATCGTTGTCGCGGTCATCCTCGGGATCGAGACCAAGAGCCTCCTGGTCGGCGAAGGTGCGAGTGTGGCAGATGCCGAAGCCATCGAGGCCGCGATCATGGCCGGCGACGAGGCGGTGCGCATCATCCACATGAAGACGCTGTACCTCGGCCCCGACGAGCTGCTCGTCGGCGCGAAGCTCGCCTTCGCCCCGCACAAGCGTTTCTTCGAGGTGGCGGCGAACATCAACGTGGTCGAGTACCGCATTCGCGAGGCGGTGCCCGCCGCGCGCGTGATCTACATCGAGCCCGATGTGTTCCGCGATGAGAACATGATCAACCCGTCGACTGACGCGATCGTGATCCGGGCGAGCGACTGATGAGGACCGCCGACTGATTCAGGCAGCCTGACCTGGGCCGGCCCGCACGATCGTGCTTACTGCTCCGACCCGCGAAAGAACTCCGTGAGCAGTTCGGAACACCGCCTCTCCTCGACCCCCGCGAACACCTCGACCCGGTGGTTCAACCGTCGGTCGCGCAAAACGTCGTAGACCGAGCCGGATGCACCGGCCTTCTCATCCCAGGCACCGAAAACCACCCGGGGCACGCGCGCCGCAAGAATCGCGCCGGCACACATCACACACGGCTCCAGCGTGACCACCAGCGTGGTGTCCTCGAGCCGCCATTCGCCTCGTGTTGCCGCCGCCTCGCGCAGGGCGAGGATCTCGGCGTGCGCGGTCGGGTCCTGCCGCAACTCACGTTCGTTGCGCCCCGAGCCGATCACCTGCCCATCGGCGTCGATGACGAGGGCCGCGACCGGCACATCGCCGGTGGCGAGCGCGAGCCGAGCATCCACGATGGCCGCAGTCATCCAGTCACGTTGCGCGGCAACCTCGGGCAAACTCATCGCCGTCTCCAATCTCACGCCGGTCTCGGCTAGATTTACCCTATGCGAGTCCACGTTGCCGATCATCCGCTCATCACCCACAAGTTGACCGTTCTGCGGGACCAGCGCACATCGTCACCGGTTTTCCGGGCCCTGACGGAGGAGCTCGTCACCCTTCTGGCGTACGAGGCGACCCGGGGGGTGCGCACCACGAAGATCACCGTGACCACACCCGTCGCCGAGGCCGAGGGTCTTGCCCTGAGCGAGCCGCGCCCGCTGGTCGTACCTATTCTGCGTGCCGGACTCGGGATGCTTGAGGGCATGGTCAAGCTCATGCCCACCGCCGAGGTCGGATTTCTCGGAATGGTGCGCAACGAGACCACATTGCAACCCGACATCTACGCGGAGCGCCTTCCCGACGATCTCTCCGACCGGCAGTGCTTCGTGCTCGACCCGATGTTGGCGACCGGCGGCTCGTTGCTGGCCGCAATCGAGTACCTGTTCGACCGGGGGGCCGTCGATGTGACGTGCATCTGCATCATCGCCGCTCCCGAGGGTCTGGCCGCCGTGGAGGCGGCGACGAAGGGTCGCGACGTCAATATCGTGCTGGGTGCCCTCGACGCCTCCCTGAACGAGCAGAGCTACATCGTGCCGGGTCTCGGCGACGCCGGCGATCGTCTCTACGGCACGGTCTAACTGCACGGCACGGTCTAACTGCGCCATCCGCCTCACCGCCTGTCACCATCACCACGCAGTGCGTGCTTGAGCGCAAGGAACTGCGGCGAATAGCGACACCCTCGTCCGACGGCCATACCGCCCGCACAGACGCTGGCGGTGCGGCCGACGTCGATCATTGCGATGCAACAGCTGCACTCGTCGGCGTGGTGTCCGCCTCGTGGGCCGTGACGCCCCGCGACGTTGCCGCGCGGGGTCGCCAGGCCCAGTGAAACACCTTCGAGAACCCGTGGCGCTGCAGTTTCCGGCCACTCGCCTCCACGGCGCGCATAAGCTCCAGTTCGCGAACGAAGCGATCCTGTTCGGATTTGAATTTGTATTGGTGATAGAAGTCGTAAGACACGATGGCCCTTTCTGGGCGCTCGAAGGCGCGCAAGGCTCGCCGAATAAAGGTGGGGTCGAACCCCGCAATGCGACCGCGGTCACTGCCGCCGGATTCGTCGTTCTGAAGTTCCTGCACCGCACCAGGGCAGAAGTCGACCGAGAATCGCGCGAATGACTGCGCGAGCCAGAGCGCCTCTAACGCGCTCTACGGCAACGGTGCTGTGCTCTCAGCGGATCCGGCTCCGGTTGCTGCTGAACCCGAACGCAACCGATCCACCCGACCAGACATGATGCATCAAACATCAAACGAGCGACGGCCGGGAACAGAAACGGCTTCGCAGAAGGAGCTGTCAGCCTCGAATGTGGACTATTCCGTCACCCGGAAGTCGGCTGGCGAAATTGTGACTTCCGGCACTTTCTTCACTGAACCTGTCATGTCACCACCTCGCTTCGTTCCTCGGGATCGCCCTCTGGACTTTCCCAACCAAATTCACACTGCGCGACGGGTTCTTGCACGCGTCGAGCGTGGACGTGCAACAGAATACACCGTTCACCGAAGTCAGTGCAAGGAAAATTTCGAACCGGAGTTGCGCAGATTCCATTCAGCCGTCTCCGCTCCACCCACGAACAACCGTCAACTCGTCACCACCTGGTTCGAGGGCACGTTCGACGATCGGGCATTTGACACGAGCGTCCCGGATGTTGTTAGATCAACACCATGACTGATCACGTGTACCCCCTGACCTCCCCCGAGGCCTTGGGAGTTGCGGGCATGATGATGCCCCGCCGCGCAGTCATGTGTTGCCGAATGTGCATCTGAGCACACTCCGCCCGAGTTTCACGCGTGCCGGCCTGAACAGGTCTGGTGTTCGCTGAACTCCCCGGTTGCCCGTCGCGGCCACCGTCTACGGCCCTGAGGCCCACGCAACACTTCTCGGCATCACCGCACCTCGCTCACGTCTCGGCTCTCGCAAACCGCCGGATGCGACGTTCGGCGGATGCCCGCATCATCACAAGGACCCCTGAAATGACTCTGCTCGACTTTCGCCCCACCACTTCCTCCACCACGACACGCCCGGTGCGCCGACGGCACCCAGCTGCCAGTCTTGCGGCCACCACGGTCGGGAGCGCGACCAACTCCTCACGCTCGAACCCCACTGCGCAGGCGGCCCCACAGCCTTCGGCCCCCGCCGGACTTCGGACGGTGCCGGCTGGCACCGAGGCCCGCGGGTTCGTGCTCTACGTCGGCCTGGACGAAGCCGCCGCAGCCGCAAACGGCACCGACCTCGGCCACATCGTGCAGGAGCTCAAACAGCTCGCCGCCACGCTGGCGCCGACCGCCCAGACGCACGCGGTCGTGGCGCTCGCCCCTGCCGGCACCGGGGGTCGCGACGTCGACGTGGTGCGGCTCGCCCTGCAGGAGCCGGCCGCAGTGGCCGCCCATCGCCCGGAGACTGTCAGCCCGGCAGACAGCAAACTCGTGATCGACTTCGCCCGCAAAAGCGTGGCCCTCGACGGCACACCGGTCACGTTGACGTACACGGAGCTCGAACTGCTCGACTACCTCATCCGAAACGAGGGCCGCGCCGTCGCGCGCGCCGAACTGATCGGCGGCCTGTGGGAGACCCAGGACCGACCGGGCAGAACTGATCAGACGAGCTCGCCCGAGACCCCGAACGAGCGCACCATCGACGTGCACGTGCGCCGGCTCCGCGCCAAGTTGGGACGCTACGAACAGATCGTTCGCACCGTGCGCGGCTCCGGCTACCGCTTCGACCAGCACCCCGACGTGGTGGTGCACTTCAGCCCGGTCGGCCGCGTTCGCTCCGCGTAACGATCCAGATATCGATACTCGGGAAGTCGCCGCGTATGCGCCGCAGTCCCTATCCTTGGGAAGTGAAGGAGAAGGAGAGCGAAGTGCAATCGAGGGCCGCTGCCGTTGCCGCGTGGGAGGCGTTGTTCCGGGCCCAGGTGAGCGTGATGCGCTCACTGGCGGCATCGTTTCCGACCGATGAGATCTCGTTGAACGAATACGACGTGCTGTACACACTGTCCCGGGAGCCGGAACGACGGATGCGGTTGCGCGACCTCAACACACGGGTGCTGCTGACCCAGCCCAGTGTGAGTCGCCTGGTCGACCGGTTGGTCTCCCGCGGGTTGATCGCCAAAATGCCCGACTGCGCCGACGGGCGCGGCACGGTGATCAGCCTCACCGACGACGGCTTCCACCTGTTTCGTCGTGTCGCCGTCAGCCACATCGCCTGTATCCGGGAACGGGTGGGCGAGGTTCTCGACGACGACGAGCTGGAGCAGTTGACCATCATCTGCAACAAGTTGCGTACCGGATGACGCTGAGCCGGCGCACCCTCTTGGCGGCCGGCATGGCCGGTGCCTCTGCCGCCGCTCTTGCCGCCTGCACGACGCCGCTACCGACCCCGTCGCCTTCGCCTGCGTCACCCGCCCCGATTCCGATTCCGAGCCTGGTTCCTTCACGCATTCCGCAGCCGACCGCGTTCCACCGTTCGAACTGGTTGGCCGACCCGTACGCCCGCGGCTCCCGAACTTTTCTGCGCACCGGAGACCACCCGTCGCTCACCGAAGTGCTCCAGACGAACATCGACCAACGAATCTTCTTCGCCGGCGACGCAACTGAAACCATGGCCGATGAGTCCGGCACGGTGACCGGCGCATTCACTTCGGGCAACCGGGTCGCCGCCCAACTGATGATGCAATCGAGCCGCGGCGAACGCATCGCGATCATCGGGGCCGGAATGGCCGGCGCCACCGCCGCGCGCGCGCTGGTCGACGCCGGCTTCGACGTCACTGTGCTGGAGGCCAGGGACCGCGTGGGAGGGCGCATTCACACCATCGCCGACCCCGACTGGGCGGTGCCGCTCGAGTCGGGCGTGTCGGTCACCCCAGACGATCAAACCGATCCGGTGACCCGCCAATTGAATACTGCCGGGGTGCGCACCGTGAACCTTCGCGGGCCGGCCCTGGTGCGTTCGGATACCGGCATCGACCTCACCGTGTCCACAGTCGGCCCCGAGGCCGTCCGGGCGGCACACGCCTGGGCGGTGAACGGGCACCACGACGTATCGCTGGCCCGTGCGCTTCTCCTGTCCGGTGAACCCGGCACCCGCGTGGTGGCCCCATCCGCATCGCCAGCCCCGGGAGACGGGATGAGCGATGCCCTCTGGTTGCAGCACTACCTCGACACCGTCGTGGCCGACGCGACCGGTGCGAGCCCGCGAGAGATCTCCGCCCTCTACGGCATCCCGGCCGGACTGCTCACCAAGCCGGGCGGTCCTCCTGCGTCTGCATCGCCGGCCCCGAACGCCGGCACGGCACAAGGCGACGCCCACGCCGTCGTCCTCGGCGGCTATGACTCCATCGTGCGCCAGTCGCTGGCTGGGGTCGACCTCTCACTGTCGAGCGTGGTCACCCAGATCAATCACACGCCCGCCGGCGTTGGAATCCGATTCGTCACCGGCGAGTCGATGAAGGTCGACCGGGTCGTTGTCACCGTGCCGCTGGGGGTGCTGCAGTCCGGTGACCTCGTCTTCGATCCTCCTCTGCCAGCCGCCCACCGGCTGGCCATAGTGGCCGGGGGGATGGGGGTCAACGACACCCTCTGGTTGCGCTACGACGAACCGTTCTGGCCCACAGACGACACTCGATGGACCCTGGTCGACGAGAGGGGCAAGCACGGGTTCCTCCAATGGCGAAACCTGATGCCTCTGACCGGCGAGCCGATACTCGTCGGATTCACCGGCGCGGATCAGGCCACGCAACTTTCCACGGCAACCGATGCCGACGTTCTTCAGGCGGCCACAGCGAGCCTCGCCGCCTTCCATTCGCTGTGACCGGAACCGCCTCGTCCCGGTATCCGCCATCGACAACGGATGCCCCACGTGACGCCCCAGGCTCGGACCGGGCCGCTCGCATGTCCCGCGCATCCGCGTCTCGGAGTGGCCTCGGCAACAGGTGGCTGACCGCGATCAGAACAGCGGTCAGCGCGGTGATGACGACTCCCATCACAGCGAGGTAGGCCGCGATGCCCCACCATCCGCCGACCTGGTCCGGGTCGAAGAAGAAGTATGGATACCAGCCGACGGATGCCCCCCGCCACACGGTCGCGGCTCCCCAGAGCATCGGGAACACCAGTGCGACAGAGAGCCGCTTCCACGAGATGCGTCCACGGCCTGGTGCCAGCACCCAATCGAGGATGGCAAAGGCCGGCAACCAGTAGTGCAGGATCCGGTCGGAAACGGGCACTTCGAACCGGTAGTCGGTGGCAGCGGCCCCGGCGACGATGGTGCCGTAGACCACGCCGGAGATGATCTGGTAGCACGTCACCAAGAGACGACTGCTGGTGAGCCAACGGGGGTCGCTGGGGCGCAGCAGAGCCAGAGTGCCGCCGACTCCCCAGAGCGCGACCGCGGAGAATGCTGTCTGAATGGTGAAATACCAGAAGAAATTCTCGGTCGCGAAACTTCCGAAACCGAGCCCGTACTCGAACCGGGCAACCAGGGCGGCGATTCCCACGAGGGCGGCGACGAGTCGCGCGATCCCCCAGGCAATCCGCATCAAGCCCTCCTTCTGGTGAACGACCACGCGCCACTCGGTTCTGCCACCCTGCAGTACTCAGACATTCAGCTTAAGTCCTTTCGGCGCCGGCCCAGCACGGGCCGGTAAAGTGAGCGCTGGCTGGCTGACTGTGAGACCGAGCACCGTGAGAGTATTCCGCGGTGGTCCGGCCACGGTGTAGTACGAAATGCAGCGCGGTACGAAATGCAGTGTGGTACGAAATGCAGAGCGACACGAAGTGCAGAGCGACACGAAGTGCAGTGCGACACGAAATGAGAGTGAATTACGCCATGAGCCACGTTCTGGACCCCGCCGTGGAAGAGGTCATTCTGCTGAGTGAGACGGGAGAGGCAATCGGTACCGCCGACAAGGCCACCATCCACGGCACTGACACCCCGTTGCACCTCGCGTTCTCCTGCCATGTGCTGAACAGCCGCGGTGAGTTCCTGATGACCCGGCGTTCGTTGAACAAACTGACGTGGCCCGGCGTCTGGACGAACTCCTTCTGCGGCCACCCGTCTCCGAGTGAGAAACCGGTCGATGCTGTCGTGCGTCGCGCGCAGCACGAGCTGGGGATGTCGGTGACCGACCTTGAGGTAGCGCTGCCGGAATTCCGTTACCGGGCGGTTGACGCCTCGGGAGTGGTGGAGAACGAGATCTGCCCGGTATACACGGCAACCAGCGACCAGGCCCCGGCACCGAATCCCTCTGAAGTGATGGATGTCGCTTGGGTCGATCCGGCCGATCTCGGCCGGGCGATCAGACTCACCCCGTGGGCATTCAGCCCCTGGCTGGTGCTCCAGGCAGTACAGTTGCCGCATCTGGGCGGTGTTCGGCCGTAGCCCGCACCGGCCCGTGTCGCTTCGCATCGTGAGACACCGCCCCGGGTGCCGATCAGAGCCCGAGCAGGTTGTAGGAGATGGTTGTCGCCGGCGAGGTGCGCCCGTTGCCGTCTGCGTAACGCACCGAGATCTCACCCACCGGGCGCAGGCCGAGGTGTCGCACGGTGGCGGTGACCCGCCCGCCCTCGAGCGTCAGCACTTGCGTCGCACCTCCGGTGCGGCTGAACTCGACCGTCGCCCGGTCGACCCCGCCGACGACGATTCGCACGTCGTCCACGAGCCAGTGCATGAGGTGGGGCGGGGCGGAGACGATAGCGGGTGACAGCAGCGTGAACACCGCCGCCGCGCTCGGTTCGGAAGGGCCGGCACCCAGGGTCTGCCGGACGGCCACGGTGTAGTCACCGGCGGTCAGCCTGTCGGCGTCGATTCGCCACTGCCCCCACTCGTCGGCGCGCACCGTCAGCTCGTTGTGTGCACCCATGATCGACTCGATTTTCGCGACAACCGTCGCACCGGGCACCGCGGTTCCACTGAGGATCGGCGTGTACAGTCCGTCGACGGTGTCGACGAGGTCGAGCGTCGGCGCCGGAAGCACAGCGACCGGGTCGGCTGGGTCAGTCGGGGTGGCTGGGTCAGTCGGGTCGGCTGGCTCCGGATCGGCTGGCTCCGGATCGACTGGCTCCGGGTCGGTTGGTGGTTCGCTGGGTTCGCTGGGGCTGGTCGGATTGATCGGCTCGATCTGATCCGCGGGGTCGGCCGGTGATGCAGGGTCGGCCGGTGGTGTGGGGCCCGCGAACGGGGTCGGGTCTGCCTGGTCGGCCGGAGGGGGCGGCCCCGGCGAGTCGACGGAGTCGGTGCTGGCAGCCGGGTCACTGTTGGCAGCGGGGTCTTCGGCACGAGGATCGATGGGGTGCGGATGGGAACTGGGCGGATCGTCCCTGGAGGGTTCAGCACCGTGTGGACCGCGTCGGTCTTCCAGCCGTGGCTCCAGCGTTCGGCCCCGGGTGGGAGACGGGTCTTTGCTCGTCTCGGGTGCCAGGACGGGCAGAACGTCGGCACCCCGGGCTTGCTCGGCAATCACGGTGTACGGTGCGGCAGTGGCCGGAGGAAACACCAGTGGTGCCGCCAGCAGGCCGATGCCGACGGCTGCCGCCAGGGCGAGCATGCCTGCGGCTGAAGTGATGGCGGCCCCGATTGAGGTCGTCGCGGCGGCGCCGGCTCCGACCAATGCCCCGGTGCCCGACGTGGCGCCGGCAGCACCCAGTGCTGATCCGCCCAGTGCTGATCCGCCCAGTGCTGATCCGCCGAGTGCTGATCCGCCCAGTGACGATCCACCCCCGGCCGTCGACGAAGCCGCTGACGAAGCCGCTGACGCCGTTGCGCTTGCACCCCCGAAGGTAGAGGCGCTCCCAGAAGACGAAGCACCCCCGGAGAACGAGGTACCTCCGGCTGAAGACGCACCCCCATCGATTCCAAAAATATTGCCGACACTGGTCGGTGACCCGCCGGCGGTGTGCACAGCCGGCGTCAGCCCACCAATCCACGCCGTGTGGGCCACCGCTCCGCCGAGGCCTGCGACGAGGGGCAGAAGCGCAAAGCCCAATCGCGCACCCAGGTCATTGACCTCGGCCACTGCGACCTGGCACGCGGTGCAACCGGCCAGATGTTCGTTGACACGCTTCCTCTCTCGGCCGCCCAGGCCGCCGCGCGAGAACGCCGCCAGTCGCTCGAAGACCCACACGCATTCCGGCGCGGCGGTGTGCGAATTCAGATGCGCCTGCATCCACTCACGCCGCAGGCCCTCTCTCGCTCGATAACAGAGCGCAGACACCCCGTTGGCGGACAGCCCCAGCAGTGGCGCCATCTGTTTCGGAGACATCTTCTCCACCTCGCTGTACCAGAGTGCCTCCTGCCAACGGTCGGGCAACAACCGGAACGCGACCGCGATCAGGCCCTCGTCGAGGGCGTCCTCGACCGCGTGCTCACCGGTTGCAGGATCCTCCAGCGTTTCGAGCAGATCGATCGGCACCTCGCGTCGTGCTCGACCCCAGGTTGCCGCGGTGTTCCGGATCGTGGTGAACAGATACGATCTGAAGTCGGCAGTGGGCCCCTTCCCCGCAGTCAACGACTGGAAGATACGCGTGAAGGCCTCGGCGACAAGGTCGTCGGGATCGATGCTGGAGGTGAATGAGCGGGCAACCGTTCTGGCTGCCGCGGCATGACGCTCCCAGAGCTCGGCATAGGAGCCCGTGTCGCCGGAGCGCACATCGTCGACCAGTTCGGCATCCGACCGGGAATCAGTATCTGTTCCGGTTTCGGGATTGCCGTTCAGGTTGGCATCGACATCGACTGCCGGGTCGATTGCCGGCCCTGCTGCATGGGACGGCACCGAGAGTAACGGCATTCCGCTCCCGTCTGCGGATCCGGGTTCGTCATCGGGCTGCTCCCAGGGGTCGCGAAACTCAATCATCGCCTCACTCCCCCAAACAGCTGTTCCCCAGAACTGTGGTGAGCGACGGGTACTTTCCGTGACTCCTCACCAGCCAGATCGTGATGCGGGCGGCTGGTTTCTGCTCACACTCGTGCCAGTCTAGAATTTTTTGAGGAATATTCCACTCGATCGCGTCATAAACCGGCGAAAGTGCCCTCTCTTGGGGTAGCGACGGAAGTGCACCGCTGCAGAGCAGCAGGTCGTACCCGTGTCCGTCGTCTCACTGTTGACTGATCTCGACCCGAACGCAGATCAGTGCCCGGTTGTCAGTGCGCGGCCCACGCCGCGGAAGAACTGGGTGGGCGGGGCCGGCACAGATGGATGCCAGCCCCGCCGCTTTTCATCCCCCCGAGCCTTGGAGGCGAGCGACCCGCAGGGCCCGGCTTTCGGACTCAGCGGTGTTCGAAGACAGGCGTACGTTTCTGAACGAACGCCTGCATGCCCTCTTTCTGGTCGTTCAGGGAGAAGCAGGAGAAGATCGATCGGCGCTCCAGGCGCAGACCTTCGGCCAGCGGCAATTCGAACGCCGCATTCACAGCCTCCTTGGCCAGCATCGCCACGGGTTTGGACATGCTCGCAATCTTTGTGGCCGCTGTGATGGCCTCGTCGACCAGATCGGCCGCCGGCACCACCCGTGCCACCAAGCCGATATGCTCGGCCTCCGCGGCATCCAGTGTGCGGCCGGTGAGCACCATCTCCATCGCCTTCGCCTTGCCGATCGCCCGCGCCAACCGCTGGGATCCGCCCATTCCCGGAATGACCCCCAAACTGATCTCCGGTTGGCCGAACCGGGCCGTGTCTGCGGCAATGATGTAGTCGCAGAGCATCGCCAGCTCGCAGCCGCCACCCAACGCATACCCCGCGACCGCGGCGATCATCGGAGTACGCACCCTGGCCAGGTCGTCCCATGCCCCGAAGAAGTTGGCCAGGTACATGTCGGCAAACGACTTGTCCGCCATCTCCTTGATGTCGGCGCCGGCGGCAAATGCCATCTGGGAGCCGGTGATGACGATGGCCCCGATATTCGGGCTGACATCGAATTTCTGTGCAGCCGCCAATACTTCGCGTCCGAGCTGGTCGTTCAAGGCGTTCAGCGCCTCGGGACGGTTGAGGGTGATCACGCCCACCCGGCCGTGGGTAGCCACGAGGATGGTCTGGTAGTCGGTCATGCCTTCTCCTTGGGTTGATGGGTCGGTTGCGATCGGTTCAGCGCCGGCTGTTCTCCCGAATGACGTTGATGATCGCCGAGAAGTCCTCATCCGCGCCGGGTCCGGATGCGAACCGTCGGTAGAGCTCTTCGGCCCGAGAACCGAGATCTGCCGCGACACCGGTCTGCTCCAGTGCCCGCGCGGCGAGCCCCAGATCTTTGGCCATCAGCGCTCCCGCGAATCCTGGGCGGTAGTCGTTGTTGGCGGGGCTGGTCGGCACAGGACCGGGCACCGGGCAGTTCGTGGTGAGCGCCCAACACTGGCCGGACGCGTTGGCGGCCACGTCGAACAATGCCTGGTTCGTCAGCCCCAATGCTTCACCGAGCACAAACGCCTCACTCACCGCAATCATCGACACCCCGAGGATCATGTTGTTACACACCTTCGCCGCCTGCCCCGCACCGGGGCCGCCGCAGTGCACGACTCGCTTGCCCACGGCCTGCAGGATCTTTGATGCCTCGGTGAAGTCGGCCTCCTCGCCGCCGACCATGATCGTCAACGAGGCCGCCTCGGCCCCCACCACCCCGCCGGAGACGGGAGCGTCAATCCCGCGATGCCCGGCAGCCAGCAGCAGGGCGTGTGCTGCGTGCGCGTCATCCACCGCGATCGTCGACGACTCGATGAAGAGCGTGCCCGGTTTCGCAGCCGCGATCAGGCCATCAGCCCCCTGGTAGGCGGCCAGCACGTGCTCACCGGCGGGCAGCATGGTGAGCACCACGTCGGCCGCAGCCGCAGCCTCGGCCCCGGTGGCCACCACGGTCACACCGTCAGCACGTGCCTGGTCAAGCGCGGCCGGAACCAGGTCGAACCCGAGCACCGTGTACCCTGCCGCGACCAGGTTGCGCGCCATGGGAGAGCCCATGTGCCCGAGCCCGATGAAGGCGATTGTCTTAGCCATGATTCGCTCCTCTTCAGTGTGCGCCGGTGCCGGATGCCCCCGCGAATGATGTTCGACCGGCCTGGCCACCCAGGCCCAGTTCCAGGTCGCCGAGCTGAGCAAAACTGCGCTCCACATCAGACCGGTCGACGTCGACCAGGGTCGCCGGATCCCAGACCGGGTTGCGATCCTTGTCGATCAACTGGGCGCGGATGCCCTCGGCCAGGTCGGGCCAGCCGAGCGCGGCCAGGGACACCCGGTACTCCTGGTCGAGCACTTCTTCCAGAGTGCCGAGTGTGGCCGCTCGCCGAAGGGCGGCGAGGGTGGTCGTGATCGCCGTGGGTGACTTCGCCCGCAGGAGTTCGGCCGCCCGCCGGGCAGGCTCCTGCTCGGATGCTTCCAGCCGGTCCAGTATGGCCAGAACGTCTCCCCCCCGGTAGGCGGCGTCGATCCAGTCACGCTGGGCCGCCAGGCGGGACTCGGGCGCCGGAGCCGCGAACCGCCGCACCAGGGCGTCGGCATCGGGCGCCGGAGCCGCGGTGAGTACATCGATGAGTGCGGGCAGGTCAGCGCTCGGTACGAAGTGGTCGGCGAAACCGGCCCAGATCGCGTCGGCGGCCCCCATGTGCGCACCGGTCAGCCCCAGGTGGGTGCCCACTTCGCCGGGTGCCCGCGAAAGCAAGTATGTGCCGCCCACGTCAGGAACGAATCCGATCCCCGTCTCAGGCATGCCGATACGGCTGCGCTCGGTGACGACACGAATCTCGGCGTGAGCCGAGATGCCCACTCCTCCGCCCAGCACCACACCGTCCATGATCGCAATGTAGGGCTTCGGGTATTTGTTGATGCGGGCGTTCAGGAGATATTCGTCGCGCCAGAACGTGGCGCTGGCGTGGCCACCGGATTGGGCATCCCGGTAGATGTCCACAATGTCGCCGCCAGCACACAGGCCCCGCTCCCCGGCTCCGGTCAGCAGTACGCAGGCGATGGCGTCGTCGTGCTCCCACGTCTCCAGCGCCTCGGCGAGCGCCAGGATCATACCGTGGGTGAGGGCATTCAGCACTGCAGGGCGATTCAGGATGACCCGCCCCACTCGCCCGGAACGTTGGAGAATGATCTCGGGTTCATCGGTGAACGCTGTCGACACGGTCTACTCCTCTGCCACGATTCGTCCGACGATCAGCCGCATGATCTCGTTGCTGCCTTCGAGGATCTGGTGCACGCGCAGGTCACGGGCAATCTTCTCCAGGCCGTATTCGGTCAGGTATCCGTACCCACCATGCAGTTGGATGGCGGCGTTGGCAACCGTGAACCCGGCGTCGGTGGCCACCTTCTTGGCGATCGCGCACAATTTCACCGCATCGTCGGCGCCCCGGTCGAGGGCATCGGCCGCCCGCCACAGCAGGGTGCGGGCGGTGACCAGTTCGATCTCCATGTCGGCGAGTTGGAACAGAATACTCTGTTGGTTGATCAGCGGGCCGCCGAAGGCGGTGCGCTCCTTCAGGTAGTCGACGGATTTGTCGAGTGCCGCCTGTCCGCCGCCGATCGAGCAGGCGCCGATGTTGAGTCGTCCACCGTTCAACCCGCTCATTGCGATGCCGAAGCCGGCGCCCTCCGCACCCAGGCGGTTGGCCACTGGAACGCGCACGTTCTCAAACACCACCTGCCGGGTGGGCTGCGCGTGCCAGCCCATCTTCTTCTCCTCCGGGCCGAACGATAGGCCCGGGGTGCCCTCCTCTACCACGATGGTGCTGATTCCGGCGTGACCGGTGTCCTGGGTTCGCACCATCACCAGGTAGATCCCTGAAACGCCGGCGCCGGAGATGAACTGTTTGGTGCCATTGATCACGTAGTGGTCGCCGTCGCGCACGGCGCGGGTGGTGAGAGCCGCCGCATCAGACCCGACGCCCGGCTCGGTCAGGCAGTAGCTGCTCAATACGCCCATGTCGGCCAGCACCGGAACCCAGCGGGCGCGCTGCTGACGGTCACCATAGGTGTCGATCATCCAGGTGACCATGTTGTGGATCGAGATGTACGCCGAGATGGTCGGATCGGCGTGGGCCAACTCCTCGAAGATCATGGCGGCGTCGCACCGTGTCAGCCCTGAGCCGCCGAACTCTTCGTCGACATAGATGGCCCCCATGCCCAGTTCTCCGGCCCGGTGCAGTACGTCGACCGGAAAGTGCTTGCGCTCATCCCAGTCGAGGGCGTTGGGCGCGAGTTCTTCCTGGGCGAATTGTCGCACCATCGCCTGCAGGGCCAGCTGATCGTCAGTGAATTCGAACATGACGGGCCCTCTCGGTTGCGGCTCGGGTTCAGCTCTGCCTCAGCGACCCACTTTACCGGTGAGGGAGGCGATCGGCCGGAGGAAAAGGGGCCGGGCAAGTATCCAGGCCGCCGCCAGCACCACCAACGAGGCGGCGAAGATCCAGAAGCCGACCCAGTTCACCTCGTCGTTGGCCGCATACATGTGGTTGAGGTTGTTGAGCGCCCCGGTGGCGAGCACCAAGGTGACGTGCACGATGGTGAACGCGACGAAGTAGAGCATGACGGGGTAGTGCACCGCCCGTGCCCACTCGATCGGGTAGGCCTTGTTCAGCCGGGTTGCGTTCTGGGGCCAGGCGCCGCTCATGCGCAGGCCGGTGATGATCGCCAACGGGGCCGCGATGAACACGGTCGCGAAGTAGGCCAGCAGCTGCAGCGCGTTATAGTTCACCCAGCCGGTCTCGAGCGGCCAGTCGAGCGAGACATAGTGCAGGGTTGCCGTCAGGGCGTTCGGGATCACATCCCAACTGGTGGGAACGATTCGCATCCATTGCCCGGTCACAAACAGGAGCACGTAGAAGATGATGCCGTTGAGAACCCAGAGGGCGTCAACGCTCAAGTGCAGCCACAGGTCGAGGCTGATCTTCTTCGGGCTGCCCTTGGTGCGGATCAGTCCCTTGTTGTTTCTGGTCCAGAACACCTTGGGCCGGGTGTTGGTGCGCACCTGCCAGCCGCTCTTCACGATCAACACAAGGAAGAAGATGTTCAGGAAGTGTTGCCACCCGAGCCACGCCGGGAAACCGACCGGTGCCGATTCCGGCAGGGGCTGCTTGCCCGGATAGTCGGTCATGAACTGCTCGACACTCGCGAGCCCGGTCATCCACCGGGCCAGCAGCACCACAGCCAACAGCACCACGATGATCAGCGGCACGATCCAGACCAGCTTGAACCACGGGCTGCGCGCCGCCTTTGTTCGGGGTGCTGCCGCCATCATGCCGAGCGCGCCTTGATCGCCTCGACCAGCTGCGGCACGATCGTGAACACGTCACCGACGATGCCGAAGTCGGCCACCTCGAAGATCGGCGCGTCGGCATCCTTGTTGATGGCCACAATGGTCTTAGCGGTCTGCATCCCTGCCCGGTGCTGAATGGCGCCAGAGATTCCGAGCGCCACATACAGGTCGGGAGACACACTGACACCGGTCTGGCCGACCTGGGTGGTCTGGGGAGAATAGCCGGCGTCCACTGCGGCCCTGGACGCTCCAACGGCCGCTCCGAGGGCATCCGCCAACTGCTCCACCAGGGCGAAGTTCTCTTTCGACCCGAACCCGCGGCCGCCCGAGACGACCTTCTTGGCGCCCAGCAGACTCGGCCGCTCCGAGACCTCGGGCGCATCGTTGTAGGAGTCGATCACGCCGGCTGTCGCGGCGTCGACGGTGACCGATTCGGCGGTGACCTGGGCGGATGCCTGGGGTGCGCTCTCATCGACGGCACCCGGGCGCACAGTGATCACCGGCATCCCTGTGGTGGCAGAATCGACCAGATAGTTGCCACCCCAGATAGAACCGTTGGCGATGATCCGGCCGTCCTCTGCCCGAACGTTCACGGCATCGACAAGTACCCCGCTTCCGGTGCGGACGGCCAACCGGGCGGCGGCCTCCCGCCCGTCGTACGAGTGCGAAACGAGCACCGCGGCGGGGCTCAGCGCGGCGACCGCGGCAGCGAGTGCCTCGACCTGCGGGGCGACCAGCGCGGTGCCGGCCGCATCGGAGCGCCCCTGGTAGACCTGGGCGGCGCCAAGGGAACCCAGCTTGGCGACCACATCATCGGCCAGCGGCTCCCGCGTCGCAACGACCGCGACAGGGTCTCCGAGCCGGGCCGCCAGTGCGAGCAGTCCGCGGGCCGAGTCGGCAATGTGTCCGCGGTGGGAGATTTCAACGAGTACCAGTACGTGAGACACGGATGCCCTCCTAGACCAATCTGTTGGTGGCCAGATATTCGACCAGGGTTGCGGCGGCGGTGCCGTCGTCGTCGATCTTGGTGCCGGCCGTGCGTGCCGGACGCTCGACGGCCGAGATGACCTCGGTGCGGTCGAGGCTGGAGACCTCGGCGGCGTCTACCCCCAGTTCGGCGAGGGTGACCGTGTCGACCGGCTTGCGCTTCGCGGTCATGATTCCCTTGAAGTTGGGGAACCGGGCGTAGTCGAACCGTTCGGTCACGGTCACGATCGCCGGCAGCCCGGCATGCACGTTCGCCGTGCCGTCGTCGCCCTGGCGTTCACCCGAGACCTGGGCCTCGGTGATCTCCATGTTGACGAGGAACCCGAGCAGCGGAATACCCAGCCGTTCGGAGATCATTGCCGGGACGATCCCGCCGTTGCCGTCGGTGGACTCGTTTCCGGCGACGACCAGGTCGTACCCGGTGCGCTCGAGTGCCTTGGAGATCGCGAGGGAGGTGACGAGGGCATCGGCGCCCGCCAACGAGTCATCAACGATGTGCACACCGGAGTCTGCGCCCATGGACAGAGCCTTGCGGATCGACTTGATCGCGTTCTCTGGGCCCATGCTGAGCACGACGACTTCGGTGCCCTTGTTGTCATCCTTGTATCGCAGTGCGGCTTCGAGGCCACGCTCGTTGATCTCGTCAACGATCGGCTCGCCGGCATCGCGGTCGAGTAGACCGGTGTTCAGGTCAAGCTTTCGCACATCAGAGGTGTCGGGCACTTGTTTCACCAGCACGACGATTCTCATGAAACCACTCCTTCGGGCACGCGTAGGCTCCCAATATTACTGGTAAGACTTCAGTGGGTCAGAGTTGGCTCGCGTCCAGCGCGAACAGGTCGCGGGCGCCGGCAGTGACTGCGGGAAGCAGGCCGGAGCACTGCGGCAGGATCTGTTCGGCGAAGAACCGGGCAAGCACGAGTTGGGTCTCGGCCACCTCTGGGTCTCCGGTCGCCTGCCCGGCGAGCGCCGCACGGGCAAGAAGCCAGGCCCCCGTGCACAGGCCCCACATGCGCAGGTAGGGGCTCGATCCGGCCAACGCCGCGTTCGGGTCGGACATGCCGTTCTGGAAGATCCACATCGTGGCCTGCTCCAGCGCGTCGAGCTGCGTTTTGAGCTCTGCCCGCATGGACGCGAACTGTTCTCCGGCGTCGGCCAGTTGGCCATCGACTTCGCGCATGGTGGCGAGGAACTCCCTCACCGATGCGCCGCCTCGCACGCCCAGTTTCCTGCCGACGAGGTCGGCGGCCTGGATGCCGTTCGTGCCCTCGTAGATCGCCGCGATCCGCACGTCGCGAACATGCTGGGCCACGCCGGTCTCCTCGATGTAGCCCATGCCACCGTGGATCTGAAGCGCGAGGGAGGTGAGCTCATTGCCGAGGTCGGTGCCGAATGACTTGCAGATCGGGGTGAGCAACCCGACGATCTCGTCCGCCCGCTTGCGGGCGTCTTCATCCGGCTCGTGCAGACTGTGGTCGACGTAGCTCGCGTTCAGAAGCATCAGGGCGCGCAGGGCGGCAATGGATGCCTTTTGTGTCATCAGCATGCGACGCACGTCGGGAAAATCGATGATCGGCGAGTCTTCGGTGGCGCCGATCGCCCGCCCCTGACGGCGTTCCTTGGCGTACTCGAGCGACTGCTGGTAGGCGAGTTCTGCAACAGCCAGACCTTGGGTTCCGACCGAAAGCCGGGCGCTGTTCATCATGACGAACATGATGCGCATGCCCTTGTTCTCTTCACCGATCAGGTAACCGGTTGCCTCCTCATAGGAGAGCACGCAGGTGGGTGAGCCGTGGATGCCCATCTTGTGCTCAATCGACACCGTGTGTACCGGGTTGCGATCACCCAGCGAGCCGTCTTGGTTCACCAGGAATTTCGGCACGATGAAGCACGAGATACCCCGAGTTCCCTCGGGAGCACCTGGGGTGCGTGCGAGTACCAGATGCACGATCTGCTCGGACAGGTCGTGGTCACCAAACGTGATGTAGATCTTCTGACCGCTGATGGCGTATGTGCCGTCCCCCCGAGGCACGGCCTTAGTGGTCAGAGCGCCGACGTCCGAACCGGCCTGCGGCTCGGTCAGGTTCATGGTGCCGGCCCACTCGCCGGTCACCATCTTCGGCAGGTAGCGCTGCTTGAGCTCGTCGTTGCCGTAGTGCAACAGTGCCTCGATCGCGCCCTGCGTGAGCAGCGGGCACAGCGAGAAGGCCATGTTCGCCGACATCATCATCTCCTGGATGATCAGGCCGATGGTGCGCGGGAACCCGCCGCCGCCGAACTCCTCCGGCAACGGTACCGAGCCCCAGCCGGCATCGACATACTGCTGGTACGCCTCCTTGAAGCCGGTCGGGGTGACGACGGAACCATCCGGCTGCCAGCGTGCGCCCTCTTCGTCGCCGGCGCGGTTGGTTGGGGCAACGACCTTCGCCATGAAATCGCCGCACTCCTCCAGAATTCCGACGACCGTGTCGAGATCGGCGTGCTCGAATCCGGGCAGCGCGGCGATGTCTGGGTACCCCACGACGTGCTCGAGCAGGAAGGCGATGTCTTTGACGGGAGGCTGATATTGGCTCATGACCGCCATGGTATCGCGGGATCAGACCTAGTGGAAAGTCCAACGCTCGTGGCGGAATCTTCTGTAGATTCCCCACCAGGCTTGAGCCACTGCGCCCGAAACGAGCGGATGTTTTCTCAACGTGGGGAGGCGACTGGGAAACACCGCTCACCTGCCGGTTAGGCTGTCGCCATGCGCTTTGGATTGAACCTCGGATACTGGCGGCAGGGCCCACCACAAGGTGCCCTTGAGGCTGTTCAGGAGGCGGAGCGCCTCGGCTTCGACTCTGTTTGGACCAGCGAGGCGTACGGCTCTGACGCTCTGACGCCTCTGGCCTGGTGGGGTGCGCAGACGACCTCGTTGAAACTCGGCACCGCGATCATGCAGATGTCTGCCAGGGAACCCGCCGCCACCGCGATGGCGGCGATCACGCTGGATCATCTGAGCGGCGGCCGCTTCATCCTTGGCCTCGGAGCATCCGGCCCACAGGTGGTCGAGGGCTGGTACGGTCGCCCCTACCCGAAGCCGCTGGCACGCACCCGCGAGTACTTCGGCATTGTGCGGCAAATTCTCGCCCGCGAGGCGCCAGTGACCAGTGAGGGTCCGTTCTACTCGTTGCCCTACCGGGGTTCCGACGGCACGGGTCTCGGCAAGCCGCTGGTGTCAACCGTGCACCCGCTGCGGGCAGAACTGCCGATCTATCTTGCCGCGGAGGGGCCCAAGAATGTGACTCTCGCCGCCGAGATTGCAGACGGCTGGCTGCCGTTCCTGTTCTCGCCCAGGGCGAACGCAGAATTTGCGGCGCAACTCGCCGACGGTTTCGCCAAGCGCTCGACCGACCGGTTGCCGGAATCCGATTTCGATGTAGCCGTGACTGTTCCGGTGGTCGTACACGACGACGTGGAGAAGGCGGCTGACGCCATCCGACCGATGATCGCCCTTTACGTGGGCGGCATGGGTGCGAAGGAGGTCAACTTTCACCGCAACGTGGTGGATCGTCTGGGCTACGAGGCCGAGTGCGATGTGATCCAGGATCACTACCTCGCCGGGCGCAAGGCGGAGGCGATCGCCGCCGTTCCCACCCGGTTGGTGGAGGAGATCGCGCTGATCGGCCCGGCCGCGAAGATTCGTGACGACCTGGCCCGCTGGGAGGAGTCCATCGTCACGACGATCCTGGTTCAGGGTGATGTGCGCACGGTTCGGGCGATGGCCGACCTGCTCGGTTGAGCTCAGGCTCTGGTGCGGTCGGCGGCGACTCGGGCCTTCTGGGCGGCAGCCTGTGCGCGTGGGAACGGCTCGGCTTCGCCCACGTTCGCCTCGGTCAGTTGCGCACCCACCTCGGCGGCGGCGGCCGCGATTTGGGCGGCGGCGGCCGCATCGTAACGAAGGTTCGGGTTGCCCTCAACTGCGAGCGCGGCTGCGATCTCTGCAACCTCTGCGACCGCCTCAACCACCACCACAGGTCCTTCCGCTGCTGCCCGGATCGCTGCCGCCCGCTCAGCCCGGTCACTGAACCCCAGAGCCTCGGCGTAGTCGGCGGCATCCGCGGTGATCAGCGGCTCAATCAGCGCGCGCAACCGGTCAAGTCGCTCGGCGATCTCGTGTGCATCAGGGAGCCGAGCTGTCGAACGCAGTGCGACCGTCGCTGCGAGACCCGCAGCGAGCGCCCCCACCACGGCGATCAGCGAACCCGCTGCCGGCACCGGGTCGCCACTGGCCACGTCGTCGAGCAGGTCGCGCAGGGGTCGGCCCAGGTAGTCGCCAGCGCTCCAGCCGCCGGCCATCAGGAGAGTCCGACGATCTCGCCGTCATCATCGATGTCGATGCGGCCCGCCGCCGGCGCTGAGGACAGGCCTGGCATGGTGCTCATGTTGCCGCAGATCGGATAGATGAATCCGGCACCGATCGAAGCCCGCACTTCGCGCACAGGCAGACGCCAGCCGGTGGGCGCCCCCTTGAGGCTGGGGGTCGCCGACAGGGACAGGTGCGTCTTGGCGATGCAGACCGGTAGGTGGCCGAAACCGCCCCGCTCGAACTCCTCGAGTTGGCGCGCGGCCAGCGGGGAGACATCCAGCCCGTCGGCGCCGTACATCTCGCGGGCGATGGTGTCGATCTTGTCGACCAGCGAAAGTTCGTCTGGATACAGCATGTGAAAATCAGATCCGCTGTCGCACGCCTCGATGACCGCCTCGGCCAGCGCGACCGCTCCCTTGCCGCCCTGGGTGAAGTGGTAGCTGACGGCCACCCGCACGCCCTCTTCCGCCGCAACATCCATGATCGCCCGGTGTTCGCTGTCATGGTCGGTGGGAAACGCGTTCACCGCGATGACGGGGGTGACGCCGTGGCGGCGCACGTTTGCGATCTGCTGGCGCAGGTTTACCGCACCGGCGAGCACGTCTTCGGGGCTCTCGGCGAGCATCTCGGCCGGCAGCGGTTTGCCCGCAACCACCTGGTACTTGCCCGAGTGGGTCTTCAGGTCGCGTACGGTGGCGACGATCACGGCGGCATCCGGCGTCAGGCCCGAGGTGCGGCACTTGATGTTGAAGAACTTCTCGGCGCCGATGTCGGCACCGAATCCCGCTTCGGTGATGAGGTAGTCGGAGGCGTGGATGCCGATCAGGTCGGCCACGATCGACGAGTTTCCGGTGGCGATGTTGCCGAACGGACCACTGTGCACCAGCACGGGGGTCTGCTCGACGGTCTGCATCAGGTTCGGCTTGATCGCGTCGAGCAGCATCACCGTCATGGATCCTGCCGCGCCCACCATCTCGGCCGTCACCGGTTCGCCAGACCGGTCGGAGCCGATGACGATCCGCCCCATCCGGGCCCGCAGGTCTTTCAGGGATGTGCAGAGGGCGAGTATCGCCATTACTTCGCTGGCGGCGGTGATATCGAAACCGGCCTGGCGCGGGTTGCCGTCTTGCGGGCCGCCGAGGCCGGTGATGATGTTGCGCAACTCACGGTCGTTGACGTCGAGCACCCGCCGCCAGCTGATCTTCTGCGGGTCGATCTGAAGCTGGTTTCCCTGGTGGATGTGATTGTCGATCATGGCAGCCAACAGGTTGTGGGCCGCGGTGACGGCGTGCATATCGCCGGTGAGGTGCAGGTTCAAGGCCTCCATCGGCGTCACCTGGGCGTAGCCCCCGCCGGCGGCTCCACCCTTGATGCCGAAAGTTGGCCCCATCGAGGGCTGCCTGATGGCGACGAGCCCCACCTTGTCGAGGTGCCCGAACGCCTGGCCGAGTCCCATCGCAGTGGTGGTCTTTCCCGATCCGAGGGGGGTCGGGGTGATGGCGGTGACGACCACGTATTTGGCGCGGGGGCGATCTGCGAGTTCGTCAATGGCGTCGAGGGAAATCTTCACAGCCGCAGTACCGTATGGCTCCAGCAGGTGGGGCCCGATGCCCATATCGGCAGCAATATCCGCCAGTGGGCGACGCACTGCCGCGCGTGAGATCTCGAGATCGGATGGCATGGCTGTGGCGACGGCGTCGGGTGTTGTAAGGATGACGTTCTCCTTGGTGGTGTGCGGTTGGACCGGTGCGCCGCGTCCTCACAATCGGCTCTTGAGGGGCGATGCATCCGGTTCTCCGGCTACCGGTTTTCGAGCAGCTCGGACAGGCGTTTTTGCCCCCTCCAGCGTACCGTCCGGTTCCCCTGGCCGTGGAAGCAAATCGTTCACAGGTGTCCCCGATGACTGTTCATAACGATAGTTTTCTCCTATGACATTCAATGACAAGGCTGACATCTCGCGAGGAAAGGCGTCTAAACGGGGCCGTAACACCGGGCTCGCCGTTGGTGGCGGCGGGCTGGGGCTGGTCGTACTCTTCGTGATATCCCAGTTTCTCGGTGTCGATATCACCGGGCTGGCCGATGGCGGTCAGGCGCCGGCCGGGCCGGAGTCGAGCCTCGACCAATGCCTGACCGGGGCCGATGCGAATGAGAACATTGACTGCCGCATGAAGGGTGCGGCCGCATCCCTCGACGAATACTGGGCTATCGAGTACACCGATCTGGGCGGCGACTACGTCTCTCCCCAGAACCTGCAGTTGTTCAGCGGAGCCACACAAACCTCCTGTGGTTCGGCATCGAGTGCCACAGGGCCGTTCTACTGCCCACCAGACGAGACCATTTACCTTGACACCAGTTTTTACGACGAACTGCGCGGCCGGTACGGGTCCAGCGGTGGCCCGCTCGCCGAGATGTATGTCGTCGCGCACGAGTGGGGGCACCACATCCAGAACATCTCGGGGACTCTCGAAAAGGCGCAGGACGGGAAGACCGGTCCTGACTCCAACGGGGTGCGTGTTGAACTGCAGGCCGACTGCTTTGCCGGATCATGGACCGCCGCGGCCTCCAAAGTCGAAGACACGCACGGGGTCGCCTACCTGCAGCCGGTGACGCAGGCCCAGATCGAGGATGCCCTGAGTGCGGCATCGGCTGTGGGCGACGACCGGATCCAACAGGCCGCAACCGGCCAGGTGAACCCGGAGAGTTGGACCCACGGCTCGAGCGAGCAACGCCAGCGCTGGTTCATGACCGGGTACGACCAGGGTGCGGCATTCTGCGACACGTTCGCTGTGAGCGGCCCCGAGCTCTAGGGCGAGTGAGCCGATCGCCCTGACCGTGCCTGCTCCCGCCATGCCTCGACAAAAGCGGAGCGATTAACATGGAAGGCGCAGCGCACAGACTGGAGAACTCGTGATGCGCGATCCATCCGATGACCGGCAGCTGAACCCAGCTGAGAGCGACCAGCCGCCCTCCCGCCAGCGGTGGTACGGTGCGCGCTGGCGGCGCAGGACCCCTGCCCGGCTGCCGATGAACAGCGACATCGAGGTGGCCCGCAATGTGGTCGGGGTGCCGGTCATCGTGCAGATCCGGCCCCGCTATCTCGCTGTCGCCGCGATCGGCGGCGCCCTGGGTGCCGCAGCACGCTTCGTACTGACGCAGAGCACCCCGATCTGGGAGACGCTGTCGGCCGGAACCGTCGTGGTCAATATCGTCGGGCCCTTCTTCTTGGGGGTGCTTCTGCAAGCACTGGCCGAACGCACGGAGACCAGGCGAACGCGCGCCCTGCGCCTGCTGGTCGGGGTCGGTTTCCTGGGAGCGCTCACGAGTTATGCCCAACTCGCCGTTGATGTGGTCGTCGTTGCCGAGAACACTCATGTGTTGTTGGCTGCCGGTTACGCAGCAGCGACGCTCGTCGCCGGTGCCGGGGCGGTCTGGTTGGGGATCTTCAGCGCGAAGAACTGGCACAGACTGGTACGCCAGCGCGAGCGGGTGGACGAATGATCATCGGCACCTTCTTCGTCGCCGTCGCGGGCGGGATCGGAGCAGCACTCCGACTCGCCGTGAACGGATTCGTCCACCGGCGTGTGCTGACCAATTACCCGGTGGCGATGTTCTTCATCAACGTAAAGGGCTCTTTTCTGCTCGCCCTCTTCACCGGGCTGACCGCAGGACGCATCCTGCCGGAGCAATTGGGCCTATACGCCGGAGTCGGGATGGTCGGCGGGTTCACCGCGTTCAGCACGACCAGTTTTCAGACTCTGCGCCTGTTGCAGGAGCGTCGCACCTGGTTGGCCATCGTGAACTCGTTCGGGATGCTCGCGGTCGCCATCATCGTGGCTGGCTTCGGTCTGTGGCTCGGCCGGGCGCTGTGACCGTTCACGTCGTCTCGCACTGCTGTGTAGAACACGTGCCCCATCACACGTTCCCACCCCCCTGCGCTCGTGACTCGGCGAGCTCAGAGTCGGTTGCGAATCGGACCCCTCCGGCCGCAGCCATCGGCATACGCTGCGCTGACAGCCCACTGCGCTCACCGGGCTCTGGCTCTTTCCGTTAGCTTGTTTGAATGACTCTTCACGAATCCACCGCACCCGGGCAGCCCGCTTCGATCGAGCTCTTTGACGACACAGACATCCGGCGGATTCTCTGTGTGGTGGCTCATCCGGATGACATGGAATATGGCGCCTCAGCGGCAGTCGCGGAATGGACCGCGCGAGGCATCGAAGTTGACTACGTGTTGCTGACCGCAGGTGAAGCCGGCATTCGAGACCAGGACCCCGGCGAGGTGGGACCGCTGCGAGCCGAGGAGCAACGCGCGGCCTGCCACCTCGTGGGAGTGAGTGGGTTGACCATCCTGGACCTGCCCGACGGGCTGCTTGAAGCCGACCTGACCACCCGCGCTGAGATCGCGCGACAGATCCGCAGGGTCAAACCGGATGCGGTTCTCTGCACCACGTGGGAGCTGGAGACGCCCTGGGGACTGAATCACGCCGACCATCGAGCAACCGGCCTGGCCGTGGTGGATGCGATTCGCGATGCCGACAATCCCTGGCTGTTCCGGTCACAACGGGTGGACGAGGGGCTTGACGCGTGGTCGACTCGCTGGTTGCTCGTCACCGGAACCACACCGACCCATGGCGTCGAGCTGAGCGAAAGGTCTGTGGAGTTGGGTATCGCTTCGCTCGAAGCCCATGAGGTGTATCTGGCTGCGTTGCCCGACCACATTCCTCCGCGGGAGCTCATCACCCAAGTGACCCGCGGCGGTGGAGAAGCGGCCGGCGTTGACTTCGCACTGGGAGTGAGAGCCATTCGGATGGGCTGAGGTGTTTCGCCCTGCGACGGGTCTTCTTCGGCCGGAATTAGGGGCTTGTCCTCCACAGCTTGGCTGGGATGTCACTTATCCACAGAAACACGGTCTGAACAGGGGTTCTGGTGGGTTGAATGTCGGTGGCTGGTGCTTGAATGAGAGCATGAACACCCCGACCGGTCAGCTCGAGACGATCCGCGAACAGCTCGCGGCCGTCACCGCTGGCAACTCGATCACCGGTCTGTCCGGTGACGACCTGTTGCGGGTCACCGGGGCCATCGAGCAGGCCGGCCGGCTGGTGGATGCCCTCCGGGTGACCGCGGCCGCCGAGATCAGTCACCGGTCCCGGTACGAACTCGGCTCCGCCGGGCTTTCCGCGCAGAAGGGCTGCCGCAACGCGGGCGACCTCATCGAGCGCGTCACCCGGGTCTCCGGGCGCACCGCCCGAGACCGCATCGTGTTGGGCGAACAACTCCGCCCGCACTCCTCCCTGACCGGGGACGAACTCCCGGCCCGGTTCCCGGCGGTCGCCGCCGCGTTGACCGGCGGGGCACTCGGGGTGGACGCGGCGTCCGCGATCGTGACCACCCTGCTGCCAGCCCTGCCCACGGCCGGTTTTTCGGCGTTGCAGGGCGCCGAGCACCAGTTGGTGGCGGCCGCGACCGGGACCGGCCCCGACACTCCGGTCCCGGCTGGGGCTGATGAGATTCGGCGTCAGGGTCAGGTGTGGCAGAGCGTTCTCGATCAGGACGGCAGCCGGCCGTCCGAGGAACGCGTCCTCGCCAAACGGGGCTTCGGTCGGGGGGGTCGCCCGGGACGGCCTGATGGTCGGCCGGTACGCGCTCGCGCCGGACGTGTATGCGAAACTGCAACGCGTCTTCGACGCCTATATCCTCACCCGTACCGCGCCGAGGTTCTTCACCGACGAAGAACTC
>NZ_QJHB01000050.1 GCF_003260275.1 Homoserinimonas sp. OAct 916
TGGCCTGCCGAGGAGTTCTCGGACAGTGGGCCCTCTTAAAATGAGGGTGCTACTGAAAGAGAGAGCAGCATGTCCGCATCGCGTAGACGATTCACCCAAGAGTTCAAAGACGAGTTGTGCCGTGAGGTGATCTCCAGTTCCAAGCCGATCAAGGATGTCGCGATCGCGTACGGTGTCGGCCCCGAAACCCTCCGGACTTGGCTGATCAAGTACCGCGAGGCCAACGGTGCAACAGAGACCGAGCTGACGGTCTCAGAGCGGGCCCGCCTGAAGGAACTCGAGCGCGAAAATCAGGAGCTGAAGGCGGAGACCGCGTTCTTGAAAAAAGCGACGGCTTACTTCGCCCGGGAGCAGCGGTAGTGAGCAAGTACGAGTACATCGACTCCCAGAAGAATGCGCCCACGAACACGAACCCGGTTGTGAAAATGTGTCGCTGGTTGGGGGTGTCGACGTCGGGTTTCTACCATTGGTTGGTGCGTCCGCAGTCGGCTACGGCGGCCCGCAGGGAAGCGTTGACGGCCAGGGTTCATCATTTCTTCGAAGAATCCGAAGGGACCTACGGGTATCGGCGTGTCCACTTCGAC
>NZ_QJHB01000051.1 GCF_003260275.1 Homoserinimonas sp. OAct 916
CCACCATTGATCATTAGTAACAAAACCATTCTCATCTCTCTTTATCTCTCTCTCTTTTTCTTTCATTCAATTCAAGCAAACAAACATGGCTGGAATCATCCACAAGATTGAGGAGACCCTCCACATCGGCGGCCACAAGCCCGAGGAAAACAAGCACAAGGCCGAGGAGCACAAGGGCGAGCACTGCAAGCCCGAGGCGCACGGCCACGGCGAGCACAAGGGCGAGCACAAGGAGGGCCTGGTCGAGAAGATCAAGGACAAGATCCACGGCGACGGCGCCAAGGGAGAGTGCGAGGGCGAGAAGAAGAAGAAGAAGAAGGAGAAGAAGAAGCACGAGGACGGCCACCACCATGGCGACAGCAGCAGCAGCGACAGCGACTAGGGCTTACGGCCGCGCCGCGCCACGATTAGCCATGGATCATGACATATGGTTTTCCAGCTACTGATGTTGGGAGATATAAATATGTTCGTGTGTGTCCCTTGGATATGGTCAATTTGGCAGTTTAG
>NZ_QJHB01000052.1 GCF_003260275.1 Homoserinimonas sp. OAct 916
TGCGTCGACCCCGAGCATGACAACCCACGCACCTACCGAGGCTGTACCTCGTTCCCACGGCAGAAGGAACCACAGCGGAAGGCTCACCGAGTAAACAGCGAACGCAAGTATCGCGGCAGCAACCGGGCGGCGCTCGGGCAGCTTTTGCCGCAGAGGGCTGATTGCGACTGACGAGTCACGCGAATTAGCCATGGTTGCTCTCAAGCCGAGTAGGACCAAGCGACTGTGTCACAACCGATAGGTACTGTTTTCTCAGCCATATCGCCAGCCTACATGAGGGTGTCCTCGCCGTGACTGGACGCCTCCAATGGGCAGGATGCGAAGCTAAACTGTCACAGTTACGTGTGTCTCGGTCGATCAACGGCCGGTTCAGTCCTTATGTGGATCTTTCACATTGCCTGCACGGAGCAGATAGGCCGCCGTGTTCAAGAATGACTTAAACTTGCGTGAATCGGCGGACCCACGGTGAAGAAGCTCCCGCGGATTCTTGGTGCCGTGGGGCTCGTTGTGG
>NZ_QJHB01000053.1 GCF_003260275.1 Homoserinimonas sp. OAct 916
TGCGTCGACCCCGAGCATGACAACCCATGCACCTACCGAGGCTGTACCTCGTTCCCACGGCAGAAGGAACCACAGCGGAAGGCTCACCGAGTAAACAGCGAACGCAAGTATCGCGGCAGCAACCGGGTGGCGCTCGGGCAACTTTTGCCGCAGAGGGCTGATTGCGACTGACGAGTCACGCGAATTAGCCATGGTTGCTCTCAAGCCGAGTAGGAACAAGCGACTGTGTCACAACCGTAGGTACTGTTTTCTCAGCCATATCGCCAGCCTACATAAGGGTGTCCTCGCCGTGACTGGACGCCTCCAATGGGCAGGATGCGAAGATAAACTGTCACAGTTACGTGTGTCTCGGTCGATCAACGGTCGGTTCAGTCCTTATGTGAATCTTTCACATTGCCTGCACGGAGCAGATAGGCCGCCGTGTTCAAGAATGACTTAAACTTGCGTGAATCGGCGGACCCACGGTGAAGAAGCTCCCGCGGATTCTTGGTGCCGTGGGGCTCGTTGTGG
>NZ_QJHB01000056.1 GCF_003260275.1 Homoserinimonas sp. OAct 916
CAGACCACAACGAGAGCATGAGCGTTGTTCTTGAGAGGTTTGCCGATATGGGCATTGACACTCCCGGAGTTGTTGCCTTGCTAGGGGCCCACAGCGTGGGGCGGACCCACTGCGTGAGGCTGGTCCACCGTCTGTACCCGGAGGTGGACCCCGCCTTGAACCCTAACCACGTCGAGCACATGCTGTACAAGTGCCCGGACGTGATCCCGGATCCCAAGGCGGTGCAGTACGTGAGAAACGATCGTGGAACGCCGATGATCTTGGACAACAACTACTACCGCAACATCCTTGACAACAAGGGCTTGATGCTTGTCGATCACCAGCTGGCGACCGACAAGCGCACCAAGCCCTTCGTCAAGAAGATGGCGAAGAGCCAGCCCTACTTCTTCAAGGAGTTCTCTAGAGCCATCACCATTCTCTCCGAGAACAACCCTCTCACCGGCACCAAAGGCGAG
>NZ_QJHB01000057.1 GCF_003260275.1 Homoserinimonas sp. OAct 916
CGGTCTGCAATTTCCTCAACAGATGGGATCCTAGGTGAGTGGATGTCGTACACACCGGGACCAATGCCAGCACCGTACTTAACTCCCTCACGGAACACGGACAGAAGCTTCTCATCAGACCTCGAGTTCTCAATGGTGATCACGTCAGCGTCCATGTCGATAATTGAGTGGATGATATCGTTGAAGTTGGAGTAGCACATGTGGGTGTGAATCTGGGTAGTATCTTGGACACCACAGTTTGTAATTCTGAAAGAGTGAACGGCCCACTCGAGATAGAAAGCCTCCTCGGACTTCCTAAGAGGCAAACCTTCCCTAAGAGCAGCCTCATCAATCTGGATAACAGTGATACCAGCCTTCTCGAGATCCTCAACTTCATCCTTGATTGCCAAAGCAATCTGGTAGCAGGTCTCAAACCTAGGCTGATCATTTCTAACGAACGACCAGTTCAGAATG
>NZ_QJHB01000058.1 GCF_003260275.1 Homoserinimonas sp. OAct 916
CTGGGGTATGTAAATTGTACGTTCATGATGATGTCTCGCTAAAAATTCACCTCCAACTCTCAATGAGCCAGTTCCAGACAAACATTGAACAGTGGTGACCCTGTTTGCTTGTATAGCAGGGCTGTCAGCACCAAGAATGAGTTTAGCACTCAGTTTATTGAATTCAACGATTCCAGTAATACCAAGATATTCTTTGTTGCGCGTAAGATCATTCACAAGCTGCTGTTCTACACGTCTCACCACATTCAGAACAAGAGGTTTCCCTTCTTCTGTTCTGTAAGCTCCAACACCCAAATTCAGTTTAACGGGGCTTGGGTCCTTGTTATACGCAACTGTCACCCCGAGGATAGGATCTTCTGGAGCTTGAACGACGTGAGCGAAGACGGAACCGCCATTGGAGGCCGAAGTGGGAGAAGCGGAGATCGAAT
>NZ_QJHB01000059.1 GCF_003260275.1 Homoserinimonas sp. OAct 916
TTTCTGCATTCTTCTCGAGCTCCGAGACCGGCATGATGTCGATCAACCGCTACCGGCTGAACCACGAGGCCAGCAGCGGCGATAGCCGGGCTCGCCGGGTCCTGCGGCTGCTGGCACGCCCGGATCGCCTGATCGGCGTGATTCTGATCGGCAACAACCTGGTCAACAACCTGGCGGCCGCCATCGCCACCGTGCTCGCCATCCATTTCTTCGGCGAAGTCACCGGCCCCGCGGTCGCCCCGCTGATCCTGACCATCGTGATCCTCATCTTCGCCGAGGTCAGCCCCAAGACCTACGCGGCGATCAAGCCCGAGCGCATCGCCTACCCCTCATCACTGGTGCTGGAGCCGCTGCTCAAGCTGCTCTATCCGCTGGTGTGGCTGGTCAACGCGCTCTCCAACGGCCTGCTCC